>NZ_JAFNNF010000003.1:0-449507 GCF_026536885.1 Gilliamella sp. B2889
TGCCGAACTCAGAAGTGAAACGCCGTAGTGCCGATGGTAGTGTGGGTATTACCCATGTGAGAGTAGGGTGCCGCCAGACTTTTAATTTATAAACACACCAAAAAATACGGTGGAGCGGTAGTTCAGTTGGTTAGAATACCTGCCTGTCACGCAGGGGGTCGCGGGTTCGAGCCCCGTCCGTTCCGCCACCTTATCTAGGGGCGTAGTTCAATTGGTAGAGCACCGGTCTCCAAAACCGGGTGTTGGGAGTTCGAGACTCTCCGCCCCTGCCATAAAAATAATAGATTTGTTCTAATTTTAGTCATTTATTCAATTTTATTTATATAAATAAAAAAATTTTGTTTACAGATTAACTTTGTCAATTATAATTCCCGCCCAACAACTTTTATAATCTAGAGGATATAACATGGCTGAAAGTTTTGTAAGTCAACAACGTTTTTTTGATAATAAGAATTATCCAAGAGGATTTTCTCGTCATGGCGATTTTACTATCAAAGAAGCACAGATCTTAGAAAAATATGGTTGTGCTTTTAGAGATCTCGATGCAGAAACTAAAAAGCCAACTACATCAGAAGAGAAATCTTTTGTTGCAGTTTGTAAAGGGAAAAAGGAACCAGTTACAGATTATGAAAAAACATGGATAAAGTACCTTTCTAAAATTAACAAACCAAAACGTTTTCACACGTTATCAGGTGGAAAACCTCAAGTTGACGTGAGTGATGACTTTGTCGATAGTGATGATTAATTTATTAGCCAATATTTTTGTGCATCTGAATTAATAATCTATCCATAGAACGATAACTCAGTGCTTCTGAAATATGTTTTCGTTCTATGTTCTTTGAACAATCTAAGTCGGCGATAGTCCGAGATACTTTTAATATTCTATGCCAAGCTCGAGCAGAAAGCCCTAATTTAATTAAAGCCTGTTCTAAGTACTCATTATCTTCATCAGTTAACAAACAATGAATTTGAATTTCTTTTGGTGATAATTGACTATTTAACTTTTTATTTCTTATCATTTGAATTTTTCTAGCATCCATAACTCTTTTTTTCACTTTATCAGTTGGTTCAGTTACACTAACTTTTTGACTTAGTGTACCTTTAGGTAGTAATGGTACTTCAATTGATATATCAAAACGATCTAAAAATGGACCAGAAAGTCGATTTAAGTAACGTATAATTTGTTGTGGTGTTGTCCTATTATGGGTTCCATGATAATGACCCGTAGGGCTAGGGTTCATGGCGGCAATGAGTTGAAACTTTGCTGGAAATTTTATTTTTGCATTTGCCCTAGATATAACAATTTCTCCCGACTCAATGGGTTCTCTTAAGGCATCTAATACTTTACGGTTAAATTCTGGTAATTCATCTAAAAATAACACTCCATTATGGGCTAATGAAATTTCTCCTGGTTTAGGTATTGAGCCGCCACCAACTAAAGCTGCTGCTGATGCACTATGATGCGGGGCTCTAAATGGCCTTTTACGCCAATTTTGAATCGAACCATTAGCGCTAACAAGACTGGTGATTGCTGCACTTTCAAGTGCTTCATCATCTGATAATGATGGTAATAATGAAGTTAACCGAGTGGCTAGCATAGTTTTACCGGTCCCTGGTGGACCAATTAACAATAGATTATGTCCACCTGCAGCGGCAATTTCTAAGGCTCTTTTAGCATGTTCTTGACCAATTATATCTTGTAGGTTAATTATTTGCTCATCATCATCTTTGTATTCTCTGTATTCAACAGTAGGCAAATTAATTTCATTGTATAGATATTGGCATAGTTCTAATAAATTATGGGTAATTAACGTATTATTATGATGGATTAATGATATTTCAGATTGATTTTCTCTAGAAATAATCAATGTACGATTATTTTTTTTAGATGATATAGCAGCAGGAATAGCACCTTTTACTGCCTTAATCTCCCCAGATAAGGCTAGTTCACCTAAAAATTCATATTTAGCTAGATTATCGTTAGGTATTTGTTCGGTTGCTGCAAGAATAGCGATAGCTATAGGCAAATCAAAGCGACTACCTTCTTTAGGAAGATCTGCTGGAGATAAATTAACAGTTATCTTTTTTGCTGGAAATGTAAAGCCACTATTAATAATAGCGCTTCTAACTCGGTCTTTAGATTCTTTAACCGTTGCTTCTGGAAGACCAACCAGAACGAAACCTGGTAATCCATTACTAATATGTACTTCAACATTAATTTGAGGTGCTTGTATTCCAATAGAGGCTCTTGTATAAATAATTGCGAGAGACATAGTTTTGTCTTCATTAGTTTCTGATTTTTAGCACTTTATTAGTAATTAAATAATGTGAACAAACAGATAACTAAAAATGCGTGTTCCCTCGCAATAAATTTTCTAATTTTACTGATATTTTAATTTTTAGTTCTTAAAAAGAATTTAGAAATAAATAATGATATAAAAAATAAACAAGTATTACTTAATACAACAGAAGGACCTGTTGGAGTATCATAAATTAATGAAAACAGAACCCCACACAAAATAGATAGCATCCCAATTAATATTGCAAAAAATGCCATTGATTCTGGGTTTTTAGCATAATATTTTGCTGTAGCAGCAGGAATGATTAATAGTGCAGTAATAATTAAAGCTCCAACAAATTTCATAGCAATACCAATTGTTAATGCTAAAAGTATTGTAAGCATAAATTTTGTTAGTGGTACATTAATGCCATGGCTAAATGCTAGTTCCTCACTAACAGTGATAAATAAAAATTGATTCCAACGCCATATCAACAGAATTCCAATTATTAATACACAAATTAAAATCTGATAAACATCAAACATTGTTATAGATAAAAGATCACCAAATAGATAACCCATCAAATCAATGCGTATACTATTCATTAAACTTATCACAACTAAACCAAGTGAAAGAGCGCTATGAGCTAAAATACCCAGTAATGTATCAACAGGTAGTTGTTTTTGAGATTCTAACCATAACAGCCCGATAGCTAATATCAGTGTCATTAGAACGATGGCATAGAATAGATTGATATCAAAAAGGAAGCCAAAGGCAACCCCTAATAATGCTGCATGGGATAACGTATCTCCAAAATAAGACATTCTTCGCCAAACAACAAATGTACCCAATGGACCTGTTAAACACGATAAGCATAAACCTGCAAGTAAAGAGGGTAAGAGTAACTCAATCATTATTTTGTTCCTCTTGAATCAGGTAATATAATTTTTCGATTATGATCATTGTGATGCTGGCAACAATCATTATTGTGATGGTGCTTATATAAAGCGATTTGTGATGCGCCGTGAGGTCCAAATAAAGAAACAAATTCTGGATCGTTTGAGACACTAGCTGGTGTTCCTGAACAACAGATATGATGGTTTAAACAAATTACTTCATCTGTTTTTGCCATAACTAAATGTAAATCATGTGAAACCATTACAACACCACAACTAAACTTCGTTTTAGCATTAATAATTAAATCATACAATAGCACTTGTCCATTTACATCTACACCTTGTGTAGGCTCATCTAAAATAAGTAGTTTTGGGCGTTTTGCTAATGCTTGAGCAAGTAGTACTCGCTGTAACTCCCCGCCTGATAATTGATGCATAGATCGATCAATCAGATATTGAGCTTTTACTAAAGATAATGTTTGGATGATATCATCATAACTTAATTGTTTATTTAGCTGCATAAACCGTTTGACGGTTATAGGTAAAGTTGGATTCAAATTTATTGATTGAGGGACATAACCGATAGTCAAATCAGAAGCACGTTCAATGGTGCCTGTTGTAGGTGAAATTAATCCTAAAATAACTTTGACGAGTGTTGATTTTCCTGCACCATTTGGACCTAGAATCGTAATAATTTGGCTTAAGTTAATCGTCAATGAAACATCATATAATATTTTTTGTTGATTTATTTTAACCGAAATATTATTTAGAGCCATTAATTGTGTCATGATATCGATAGTCCTTGCCGATCAATATGTTATGTTATATTATAACGATAATGTGGTTTTATTCCATCATATTTTATAAATATTGGATGACAAAGTGAAAAATTTAACTAAAAACATCAGACAAGTTCTACGTTTTCTTACACAACTTACGCTAATCGTTATTGGATTAACAAATAATGTTAATGCCACTGTAATTTCCTCAGTAAGGCCGATAGGTTTTATTACTGAAGCAATTGCATCAGGCGTAACAAATACAGATATACTATTGCCGGATGGCGCATCTCCTCATACTTATTCATTGAAACCCTCCGATTTGGCTAAAATTAAGAATGCTGATTTAATAATTTGGGTTGGTGAAGATATGGAAGTTTTTATGCCAACTGTTTTAAAAAATGTTGATGAACAAAAGCAGATAGAATTAATGGATGTTTCCGAAATTAAGAGTTTGCTTAGAACGAATCATCACGATGATGAAATACCTCATAACGATAATGACCATCATCATGGTGAATATGATGAACATATATGGCTTTCGCCAAAAATTGCTAAAATTATTGCAAAATCAATCCATGATAAGCTTATAGAACTGTATCCTAATAAAGTGCAGTTGCTTGATGCAAATCTGAACGAATTCATTACAAATCTATCAGAAACAGAACAAAACATTGCAAAAAAACTAATTAGCGTACAAAATAGAGGGTATTTTGTGTTTCATGATGCATATGGGTACTTTGAATCACAGTTCGGATTAAAAAATCTAGGAAGTTTTACCATAAACCCAGCAGTACAGCCTGGCGTTCAAACTGTCTATGCAATTCAAAAAAAGCTAGCGGAACATCAAGCAGTCTGTGTTTTTAGAGAGCCACAGTTTAGCCCTGCAGTTATAAAGAAGTTAGTAAATGGTACAAATGTTAAAATTGGTGAATTAAATCCATTAGGGACAGGTATCATTGTCGAAAAAGGTGCCTATTCACACTTTTTATTAACATTAACTCAGGAGCTGTTGGATTGTTTAGATAAAAAATAGTTTAGATTATAAGATAGTTAAGGTTAATTTTGGCACAGCAGATTAAATCCCCTAATATTGCAAAAAATAAATTCAAAATTCCCTATTTTTCAGTATTAGGAGCCCTTGTTGTTGTTATTTTTGTAACTATATTGTGGCGACCTTTAAATTTAGATCGCACAGTGTACGTCCCTCTAAATTCTCAAGCTCAAACTACAGTTACAGATACGCCTTCGTCTTCAGTTGTTATTGGCGATGGGCGAATTGATATGCTTAGTGATAAGTCTAAAACTGACAATGTTACAGAGTCGTCTGATGTTCCTGAAGATGATATAGCTAAAGACGAATTAGATGATCTTGCTGAAGAAAAAGATAACACAGTGCAATATACCATATCACGTGGTGATACATTACACGATATTTTGAATCGTTATAATGTAAATAAAAATGATATTGCACAGTTAACAGGTAAGTATAAACAACTAGCCAATTTGAGAATTGGTCAGCAGGTTAGTTGGACGACCGATGATAATCATAATTTGCTGACTTTTAACTGGACAATATCAACTAATAATGTTCGAATTTTTGAAAAGTCAGGTAATCAATTTATAGAAAGTACTGAAACAGTAGAAGGTGTCTCACAAAATAATGTTATTAAAGGTGAGCTGAAATCCAGTTTTGTAGCTGATGCGCGTAAAGCTGGTTTAACGAGTAATGAGATTGGAATTATTACACGTGCATTGCAGTGGCGTTTGGATTTTCGACGTTTAAAAGTAGGCGATAAATTCGTGGTATACTTATCTCGTGAAATGCATGGAAATCGTTTATCAAATAGTAAATTACTTGGTGTTCGCATTAAAAATGGGTCTAAAGATTATTATGCGATTCTAGCTGATGATGGTAAATACTATGATATTAATGCAGGTAGTTTATCTCAAAGTTTTTTCCGATATCCTTTAGCTAAAAAAGCTCGCGTATCATCAGGTTTTAATCCGCGTCGGTTACATCCAGTTACAGGAGTTGTTACACCACATAATGGTGTTGATTTTGCAGTATCTAGAGGAACGCCAGTATTATCTGTAGGAAATGGAGAAGTTGTTATTGCGAAATACAGTGGCTCAGCAGGTAACTATGTCGCTATACGCCATGGTAGGCAATATATGACGGCATACATGCATTTAGACAAAATTTTAGTGAAACCAGGCCAACAAGTTAAACAGGGTGACAAAATTGGTTTATCTGGTAATACAGGGCGTTCTACTGGACCACATTTGCATTTTGAATTACATATCAATAATAAACCTGTTAATCCATTAACAGCAAGTTTACCGATTAATGAAGGTTTAACCGGTAAGTCTAAAAAAGCATTTATAGAAAAAGTTAAAAATATTCAGCCACAACTTAGTTTTTAATTGATTTTCTATATTTAACTATATTATTTAAACTAAAATATCTTATTGATAAGAAGCTCAATGCTTCATTAAAAAGTTATGTTATTATAAGTTAATTTTATTTAATCTTAATATTGGGTGCAGTTTGAACAGACCAACTAAAAAGAAATCGACTAAAAAAGCTTCAAAAAAAAATAAGAAATCATTGTGGCGTCGACTTTGGTCGTTGCTTTTCAAATTATGTCTTATCTTTGTTGCTGTAACTGTCGTTTATGGGATTTATTTAGATCAACAAATTAAAGAACGTATAGATGGTAATGTTTGGGAATTACCTGCGGCTGTCTATGGACAGATAGTCGACCTTGAACCAGATAGTGATTATAGTCTTAGTGATGTTGTTACTTTGCTAAAAGGTGCACAATATCGTCAGCAAGATAGTAAAGCAACTCGACCAGGCGAATTTATTGTTCAAAATGGTGCTGTTGAAATTTACCGTCGTCCATTTACATTTCCTAATGGTGAAGAAAAAGCTTTTCGTGTCAAAATTACTTTCTTTGAAAACAGGATAGATCGCATATCTAATTTAGACACAGGTCGTGATTTTGGCTTACTTAAGATTGATCCTAAATTAATAACGATGATGCATTCCCCAAATGGTGAACAACGGCTTTTTGTGCCTTTAAGAGAATTTTCTGACTCGTTAATAAAAACCTTAGTTGCAACTGAAGATAAACGTTTTTATGACCACCATGGTGTAAGTTTATATTCTATTGGTCGAGCCATATATGTTAATTTAACAACAGGCCGAACTGAAGGTGGAAGCACACTAACACAACAAACGGTTAAAAACCTCTTTTTAACTAATGAGAGAAGTATCAGTCGTAAAATACGTGAAGCCTATATGGCTATCATTTTAGATGCTCGATATAGTAAAGAACGTATCTTAGAACTTTACTTAAATGAAGTCTATTTAGGTCAAGCTGGTAGTGAAGAAATTCATGGTTTCCCATTAGCAAGCCTCTACTATTTTGGTCGCCCAGTTAATGAATTGACATTAGACCAGCAAGCTGTATTAGTAGGTATGGTAAAAGGTGCTTCGTATTATAATCCTTGGACTCAACCGCAACAAGTAATTGAACGTCGTAATGTTGTATTAAAACTTGCTGAGCAACAAGGAATTATTGATGAGGAATTATATAATTTACTTAGCCAACGCCCACTTTCAGTTTTACCAAAAGGTGGAGTGATATCACCGCAACCAGCATTTATGCAAGTTGTCCGTAGTGAGCTGAGAAAACAGTTGGGTGATAAAGCAGACCACCTGTCAGGAATGAAAATTTTCACCACATTCGATCCAGTTGCTCAGGCTGCAGCAGAACAATCGGTTACGGATGAAATAGAAACATTACGTAAATCGACTAATAAAGAATTACAAACAGCAATGGTTATTGTGAGCCGTGAGACAGGTGAAATCCGTTCTATTATTGGTAGCGCTGAGCCACGTTACCCTGGTTATAACAGAGCGTGGTTAACTAGACGAGCAATTGGTTCACTGGCAAAACCGTCAACCTACTTAACTGCATTAGGTCAGCCAGAACGTTATCAGCTTAATACTTGGTTAAATGACAACCCATTATCAATCAAACTTGATAACGGCGGTTATTGGCAACCGAAGAATTTTGATCGAAAGTTTCGCGATAAAGTGATGTTAATTGATGCATTAGCTCTTTCACTTAATGTACCTACAGTTAACTTAGGTATGTCATTAGGTTTAGACGCAACTAAAACGACTTTACAAGCATTGGGGGTACCTGAAGATCGTATCCCTAATTTGCCTTCTCGCTTATTAGGTGCTCTAGAGTTAACACCATTAGAAACAGCACAAATGTTCCAAACTATTTCCAATAATGGCCAACGTGCACCGCTCACAATACTACGGTATGTATTAACTGATAAAGGTGAACTTGTTTATCAAAATTACCCGCAACAAATTCAAGCGGTTTCTCAGCAATCGGCTTATTTAACCACTTACGCTATGCAACAAGTCGTTGAATCAGGAACATCACGTTCATTGAAAGCTAAATATGGATCATTCAATTTAGCTGCCAAGACTGGAACAAGTAATGATTCGCGTGATAGTTGGTTTACTGGTATTGATGGAAAAAATGTTGCAGTCATTTGGATAGGGCTTGATGATCATTCACCTATGAAATTAACAGGCGCTACAGGTGCATTAAAAATATATAGTGAATACTTACAAAATAATCCACCGAAAAAATTACAACTTTCAGTACCACAAAATATCTTTATGGTACCTATTGATAGTAGTGGCCAATGGCAATGCGATGGAGGAGGAGTAAGGACTCTACCTGCATGGACGGTCAATCCGCAAAGTTTATGTGCTGTCAGTTCTCAAACTGAGACAAATCAATCGGCTCCTAGCTGGGTTACTGACATGTTCAATAATTAAATGAGATTATTAAATGCCTGAATTACCAGAAGTAGAAACTAGTCGGCGTGGTATTCTACCTTATTTAAAAGGCCAAATTATCAAGCAAGTTGTTGTTCGACAACCCAAGCTTCGTTGGCCTATTGATGAGGCTATTTCTGATGCTCAAGGCCAAATAATCATAGATATTAAAAGACGTGCTAAATATTTATTATTACAGTTGACGCAAAATTGGATTGTTATTCATTTAGGTATGTCTGGTAGCTTACGCATAGTAAAATCAAACCAAAAACCAGATAAACATGATCATGTTGATTTGGTATTAGAAAATGGTGTGACATTACGTTATACCGACCCAAGGCGTTTTGGGTCATGGCTTTGGACTAATTCTATTGATGATCTTAAACAATTGAAGCATTTAGGATTAGAACCTCTAAGCGAGGAGTTTTCAGCAAACTATCTTTTCGAAAAAGCGACTAATCGAAATATTCCTATAAAAAGCTGGATTATGGACAACCATATTGTGGTCGGTGTTGGTAATATTTATGCTTCAGAATCATTATTTATGGCAAAAATTAATCCGCACCGGAAAGTAAACAGTTTAACTTTAGAAGAATTTGAACGATTAGTCACAGCAATTAAAAAAGTGCTCACCAAATCTATAGAACAAGGTGGCACTACACTTAAAGACTTTGTTCAATCTGATGGTAAACCTGGTTATTTTGTACAAAAGCTCCAAGTATATGGTAGAGAAGGCGAAAAGTGTTTAATTTGTAAATCTGACATAAAGTCTCATCGAATAGGCCAACGCAATACGTTCTATTGCGAAAAATGCCAAAAATAGCAAATTTTAAAATTTATTCTTATTGATCATTCTTTAATATCTTTAGCCTGATTATATTTAATTTAAATAAAAATCTTTGGCGACTACTTTTAACTCCACCCAAATCAGCATAGTATAGTAAATAAGCGACAGTAATTGCGAATATAAGAATAATAAATAATTTATATAGAAAAATCTTTTTTACTCAAATAGCTATGGACTTGTTACGCAATTTCGGCTATCTTTCACGCTGATATTTATATTTTGTAAAGAGTGATACCATTTAATAACATTTTGTTAATTGTTAAAAGGTTTTATCTTTTTGTATTTAAATACGGTTGTTATACTTATTTTAACTTAAATATATTTCTTTTTGATTAAGGAATTTAAGATGATCAAATTTGCTTCTCGCTTTTTGATAGCTTGTTTTGTTTTTTTATATACAATGATAGCTACTGCTGAAGTTAGAATTATAATCACTGATGGCGTAAGTTCTGCTAAACCAATTGCGGTCATACCATTTAAATGGACAGGTAGCGGTGAACCTCCACAAGTTGTGGATAATATTATTGCTTCTGATTTACGTAATAGTGGTAAATTTAATCCAATTGATGTAGCAGCAATGCCGCAAAAACCAACTACCGCTTCTGAAGTCAATCCTAGTGTTTGGAGCAATATTGGTATTTCTGCCGTTGTAGTCGGTACAATCCAACCTGATGCATCAGGAAAATATCTTATCACCTATCAATTAGTTGATACTGTTGAACGTCCTGGAGCTGTCTTAGTTGAAAATCAATTTCCTATTGAACAACGTTGGTTACGTTATGCAGCCCATACTGCAAGTGATGAAATCTTTGAAGCGTTAACTGGTATCAAGGGTGCTTTTAGAACACGTATTGCCTACGTCGTTAAAAATAGTAAGGGTCCTTACACACATGAATTACGTGTTTCTGACTATGACGGATTTGATCAAGTCACCGTACACCGTTCAAAAGAACCATTAATGTCACCAACATGGTCACCTGATGGCAAAAAAATAGCCTATGTAACTTTTGAAAGTGGTCGTTCTGCATTAGTGTTAAAAACATTAGATAGTGGTGCAGTTGAAACTATTGCATCTTTTCCACAGCATAATGGTGCACCAGCATTTTCACCAGATGGTAGCAAATTAGCTTTTGCCTTATCAAAAGGTGGTAGCTTAAATTTATATATGATGAATTTAAGAAGTAAAAAAATCACTCAAATTACTTCTGGGCGTAGTAATGACACTGAACCTTCATGGATGCCTGATAATGAAACAATTGTCTATACTTCTGATCAGGCTGGGCGTCCTCAACTTTATTCAATTAACATTAATAGTGGAGCATCACAACGTATAACTTGGGATAATACCCAGAATCAAAATGCTCGCGTATCTCCAGATGGTAAATTTATTGCTGTAATTTCTACTAATAATGGTGAGCAACATATTACTCGATATGATCTAGAAACGAATACTTATCAACGATTAACTGATACGTTTTTAGATGAAACCCCGAGTATTGCTCCAAATGGCACTATGATTATCTACAGTTCATCGCAAGGTTTAGGTACCATTTTAAATCTTGTTTCAACTGATGGTAATTTTAAAGCAAGGTTACCAGCGACTGATGGACAAGTAAAATTCCCATCTTGGTCACCTTATTTATGAGGAACGACTAAATTTTAAGCAATATTATAATTATTAAAATTGTGTAAATGTTAAGGTCGTTATAATATATACTTCTAATCTTTCTAGTTGGTAACAGGTGTTACTTTGAAGTTGGTTAGAAGTATACAAAATATCAATAATAATTTATTTAAACACAAAGGAGTTAATTCAATGCAATTTTCTAAATTTCTTAAGGTAGCTGCAGTTGCTTTACCATTAATTGCTGTGACAGCATGTTCTTCAAACAGCAGCAGCAAAGCAGGTAACGGTTCTTTATCTAAAGAAGCTCTAGCTCAATTACAAAAATTACAACAAATCAATACAGTTTATTTTGATTATGATAAATACAATGTTAAATCAGAATATTCAACATTATTAAATGCACATTCTATCTTCATGCGTGCAAATTCATTCTTAAATGTTGTTATTGAAGGTCATGCCGATGAACGTGGTACTCCAGAATACAATATCGCGTTAGGTGAACGTCGTGCAGGAGCAGTTAAATCTTACTTACAAAGTAATGGTGTTTCTGGTGAACAACTTTCAATCGTTTCTTATGGTAAAGAAAAACCAGCAGTATTAGGTCACAACGAAGCAGCTTATGCTAAAAACCGTCGTGCAGTAATTACTTACGCTGGATATTAATCCCATCTTATGACGGCTGATTTATCAGCCGTTTTTTATGTTTAAGTTCACGTCGAGTTTATATAATATGTATAAAAAAATACTCACATTGTCCTTATTTTTATTATTTGCTGGATATGGTTGTGCTGCTGGTAGTTCTGATGTGGATAGAACAATACAAGCGCAAGGACAGTTGATAATTCAAAATCAACAAAAAATTAATGATCTACAATCAGATGTAGATACACTTCGTGGTCAATTGGAAGAAACTAAGCATCAACTTAATCAAACAATTGAACGCCAAAAAATGATATTACAGCAAATGACTAATGGGACAGGATTCTCATCAAATTCAAATGATGAAGCCCAAGGTGACAGTTCTGATTCAACATCAAGCACTGATGCTGGGGCATCGCCATCATCATCTTCAGGTTTATCTGGATGGTCTACTTCAGGTGATGATAAAGCGGATTATAATTACGTCATGCAATATATTAATGATGACAAACAGAGTGATGACGTAATTATAGCCTTTCAAAATTATCTAAAAGCCTACCCAAAGACAAGTTACCGTGCAAATGTCAATTATTGGCTTGGTCAACTTTGTTATAAAAAAGGAAAAAAAGATAATGCATCATTTTATTATGCAACAGTAGTAAAAGATTTTCCATCTTCTCCAAAAGCAGCAGATAGCCTTTACAAAGTGGGTTTAATTTTACTTGATAAAGGTGATAAAAAGAATGCCAAAACTGTATTTCAACAAGTCGTAAATAAATACCCTAAAGATAAAAAGACAGTTGATCTAGCAAATAAAAAAATAGCATCGTTATAATAAAGTGTATAAATAACCAGCTATTGAATAAAAATAGCAATAAAAGGGTTGCACCGCCTTATAATTATAAGTATTATAGCAACCCGAAATTGCTTGAAGCGATAAGTAATAAAGCAGAAAGTAATTCTATCAAAATGGGTTGTTAGCTCAGTCGGTAGAGCAGCGGACTTTTAATCCGTTTGTCGAGCGTTCGAATCGCTCACGACCCACCACTTCCTCTTACATAATGAATTTATCTTCCAAACAAACTAGACGTACTAAACTTGTCGGTTGGTGATCTGATTAAAAATCTATTTTAATAAAATCCACTGTTAGTTATTAGAAGATAATTCAAAAAAAATCAAATAATCAAAATATTACCATATCATCCACTAATTGACTTAGAGACTTTCAAATCAAATTTATATTTTTATAAAAATATGATTTAAGGTTTATATTGAAAGCCGTCAAGATAGAAAAAAGTTGTAATCGTAAATAACAATCATTATCATTAAAAACTGTTGTTTTAAAATTAATCAAACAATAGGAAAAATAATGAAATTAGTTAATCAATTAGTCTTCCCATGTACTCTGGGCTTATTTACTTTTATAGCTTACGCCCAAGATAAAGTTAATGATGATATTGAAACTATGAAGGTAGTCGCTAAGGATAATAATGATCAGCGCATAAAACTATCATCAACTGCAACTAAACAAACCTTTGAAATAAAGGATATTCCTCAAACCATTAATTCGATTAACCTTGAACAACAGAAAATTTATGGACAAAATGATCTCAGTGTCATTGTCAATAAATTACCCGGAGTCGATGCAACTTATGATATGCGAGATGAAGGTATCAAAATTAGAGGGTTTTCTGCCAGTTCCGGCGATATTTACCGAGATGGTGTCCGTGCTAGCGGACAAGTTAGACAAAGTACAGCTAATATAGAGCGAATTGAAATTTTAAAGGGACCTGCTTCGGTACTTTATGGTCGAGGTTCAGGTGGTGGAATCATAAATATGATCAGTAAGCAGGCAAATTTTGATTCACCGTCTACCTTGAGTTTACGAGGTGGATCTTGGGATAAATATGGTGGAATGATAGATGTTAACCATGTTTTAAGTGATGAACTTGCCGTACGAATGACTATAGATCACCAATCAGATAAAGGTTTTCGTAAAGGCATTAAACAACGAGATACAATGGTTTCGCCAAGCGTTTTGTATGATAATCTAAACGGATTTAATTGGTTAGTACAATATACAAATGATAAATTATGGCGTAAACCAGATAGGGCGCCGGCTTATTATGATTTACCAAGAGGTGTTTCAATCAAAACGGCCTATGCTCACCCAGATGATTATGTGAAAGATAATTTTAATTCGTTACGTTCGGTGATGGGATATGAATTTGATCATCATTGGTCTATTAAATTAACAAATATGTATCGTAAAGCTGACCAAAATTTCGATCATCTTTATGCTGGTAATTATTGTGATTGGAATGGGAAATTAAACAATGGTAAGCCGTGTAATTACAAAGGTAAATTAAAATTCCGTCGAGCTTGGCAAGAAACTTCGAACAAAACCTACAGTAATACCCTTGATTTAGCCGGTAAATTTAATACTGCAAGTATTGCCCATGATATGTTAATCGGAGTTGAATATAACATTGAAAAAAGGGAACCACGATTAGCTTTAGCTAGCCAATATCCTGAAGCTGTGGATCCTTATCATCCTCATTGGCGCTCTAAAAAGCCTCACTTCACAACATTGAATACCAAAACTAATCATAAAGCTACTTCTAGAGGGTTATATTGGCAGGATCTCATCAGCTTTACAGAACAATGGAAATTACTTGCAGGATTACGTTATGATAATTATGAATTTGCTTCAGATAACAAATTGAATCATCAAAATCGGTCATATGATGGTCACACTTTAAGTCCACGTATTGGTTTAATTTGGCAACCGATTGCGTCTCAAAGTTTTTATGCTTCGTATAGTAAAAACTTTGCACCTTATGGTGGTAGAGGTTTAATAACCATAGCTACAGATTCTAAAACTGTTTATGATGATAAGCCTCAGTATTCACGTCAGTATGAAATCGGTGTCAAAAGTGATTGGTTTAATGATAAGCTCTCTACTCAAATCGCACTCTATGATCTTGAACTTTATAATGTTAGGTATCAACCTGACTCGGTCAATGATCCTTATAATTGGCAAGTTAGAGGCAGTGATCGCAGTCAGGGAATAGAGTTGAGTGCTATTGGACAATTAAGTAAAAATTGGTATATCAATAGCGGTATTGGTTATCAACAAGCTAAAGTGCATAAAGATAAAAAAACACCAGCTAACCAAGGAAAATACCTATCTAATACAGCTAAACATAGTGGCTATCTAAGTGTTCGCTACCTTCCACATGAAGATTGGTTCACGGAAGTGGGATTTGATTATAAAGGTTCAATGTATAATGATGATAAAAACCTCGTTAAACGCCCTGGATATGGAACATGGAATGCCGCAATCGGTTATCAAACACGATCTGTTGATCTAACCTTAGCATTAACCAATTTATTGGGTAAAAAATATTGGCGCTCAAGTAGTATGCCAGGCACTCCTCGCGCATTTTTATTAACTGCAAGTTATAAATTATAATATTCGATAAGTATTTTTAAGAGGGAATGGTATTCCCTCTTGTTGATTATTTTTAAACTTTCGCCGCTAGTTCAATAATTTTCATCGTGACTTCGAATGATTTCAAGAATGATGATAATGGTAAAAACTCAAAACAAGAATGGAAGTTATGTGCGCCAGTAAAATAGTTTGGCGTGGTGAGTCCTCTTGCTGATAGTGCTGAACCATCTGTTCCTCCACGCATGGCGATAGTATTTGGTTTAATACCCAATAATTCAAATGATTGGTAAATCAAATCAATACAACGACGATCATCACCTAAATAATTAGCAATATTGCTATAGATATCAGTAATTTGACATTCAATTTTTGCTTTAGGATATTTACGACTGATAAAACTAACCACATCTTGAATGTAAGTTTTACGAGCGTTATATCGAGTTAAATCAAAATCACGAATGCTCATTTTTAATGTAGTTGTGCTTTGGTTACCAATAATATCATTAAACCAAAAATATCCTTCTTTACCTTCGGTATGTTCAGGTGTTTCAAAGCTATCAAAACAGTTAATAATATCATTCGCTATGCGAATTGGATTGATTAAGACATTTTTTGCTGACATAGGATGAGCAGATACACCCTCAATTTCAAACGTAACCGAGCCAGCATTGAATGTTTCATAAACGACTTCACCCAATTCACAGCAGTCAATGGTATAAGCAAAATCAGGTTTAAAACGTTGCAGATCCAGTTTTTTGGCGCCATTTAACCCAACTTCTTCATCTGGTACGAAAGCAACATAAATATCACCATGTAGGCAATTTTGCTGTTGCAACTGATCTAACATGGTCATGACAACTGCAATTGCTGCTTTATTATCAGCGCCTAAAACACTGGTACCATCTGTAACGAGCAGCTCTTCATTGAGATACTTTTTCAACTCTGGATGTTCTGCCACCTTAAACCAAATATCTTTGTCTTTATTTAATAAGATATCTTCACCAGTAAAAGTCACCCTTTGTGGATTAATCTTCTCTGACAGTGCGACATCTACAGTATCAAGATGCGCAACAAAGCCAATTTTTGGCGCATTAGGTTGGTTACCGGTTAATTTGGCTGTCACAATACTATGTTCATCAAGGTGAACATCTTGTAACTTCAAATCAATTAACTCTTGTTCAAGTTGTTTTGCTAAATTAGTTTGTCCTGGAGTAGAGGGCACAACTGCCGAGCCAGCTTTGCTTTGGCTTGGAATACTTACATAACGTAAAAATCGTTTAACTAATTGTTCGGTAATATTCATGATTAAAATCCTTATCTGCGATTAACTAGTTATTGGAGGATAGACATAACCACTATCAAAACCGATAGGAAGACCTAAAAACCAAAACAGTAATAAATTTATTGTCAAAGCAATTAAGAGAGCAGCCGTATATGGGATCATCATCGAACTTAAAGTACCCACACCAGTGTTTTTACAATACTGCTGACAATAAGCAATGATCAAAGGATAAAAAGCAAACATAGGCGTGCTAACATTAACTGCTGAACTGATACGATAAGCTGCTTGGGTTAATTCTGGCGAGATCCCCACAGACATAAGCATCGGAACAAAAATCGGCGCTAAAATAGCCCATTTGGAAGAGGCTGAAGTGATTAACACATTAAGCAGACTAGTTAGAATTATTACGCCAAAAATAGTGACAACTGATGGCAAATGTAATGCTTTTAAAAACTCGGCTCCACCAATAGCAATTAAGGTACCAATTTGTGAGTTTGAAAATACATATAAAAATTGCGCACAAAAGAAAGCAAAAACAATAAATGGAATAAGTGACTTAGTAATATTTTCCATTGATTTGACGATATCTCGCGATGATTTAAATGCGCCAGTGATAAAGCCATGAATTAAGCCTGGTATTGCAAAAAATACAAATAACAACGGCACAATAATTTGCATGATTGGTGCTTTGTTACTCGTCATACTACCGTCGGGTGCGCGTAATAAAGAATCTTCTGGTAATAAAACCAATACTAAGCCGACAGCAATAATTAAAAAAACAGCTGATGCAATTTTAAATGCTTTATTTTCAATTGGTGAAATCTCAGGAGAATCAGCAATGTTATCTAATTGAATATCATTGTTTAAAGGCATCGTGGCATTTAAGCGAGGCTCAACAATCTTATCTGTAACAAACCAGCAGGCTATCAATACAAAGAAAGTACCACCAAAACTTAAAAAGTAATTACAAAGAACATTGACTTGATATGTCGGGTCAATAATTTGAGCGGCGCTTTGTGTAAAGCCTTGCATTATTGGATCAATAATTGAAGGGGTATAGCTTGAACTAAAACCTCCAGCTAATCCTGCAAATGCAGCAGCAATCCCCGCTAATGGGTGACGCCCTGTCGCATAGAACATCATTGCTGACACAGGCATTAAAATTACATAAGCAGAGTCTGACGCGATATGACAAACCATACTGACAAAAATAACTGATGGAGTAACCAGTTTTTTAGGTGTGATAGCTAATAACTTTTTGAGCAGAACATGAATATAGCCACTGCTTTCAGCAATACCAATACCCAATGTAGCTACAATGGTAATTCCAAGAGGTGGAAATGAGACAAAATTTGATACAAGTTTTGTAAAAAAGGTAACTAATTGGTTTGGTGCTAACATATTCACTACTGCCAGTTTTTCTTGCGTTACTGGATTAATATAATTAAAGCTGACAAAAGAAAGTAATAATGAAGCAACCAGACAAATTATTAATGCATAAAAGAAAAGAGTTGTAACATCAGGAATTTTGTTTCCAATTCGTTCTATTGTATTTAAAAATCCACCAGTTTTTAATGGTGACGTATTTTTTATTTGATTCATGAAAAAAAGTGTAAATATTATTCGGGAAAACAATGTAACATAGTTTAATAATGTAAGTAAACAATGCGTTGGCGCAATTTTAATGACTTAAAAAACCCCGTTCCTCAACTTTTTTTACATTATTTTTACTTATGGGATTTACTAATTTTGAATTTTCTTTAATGTGCATAATATTTAATATTTCGCTAGTATAGAATTCCTGTTAACGATGACATCTAAATTTATTGTTTTTAATCAAAGTTAACAATAAGTATTGCTGCAAGATTGCATAAAACAAAAATAATGCTATATTGTCTGAATATTTAATCATAAAAAAAGAATAAATATTCAATCATCCTGATTGTGAGTAAGGCTCTAAAGGATATTATAATATAAGCAATGGGAGCTTAATTATGGTTTTCGATATTGATTTAATAAAAGATATTTATCAACATTACCCGCAAAAAATTGATCTTATTCGCCAGAAAATTGGAAAACCATTAACCTTGACGGAAAAAATCCTTTATGCCCATCTTGCTGAAGGTGAAGAGCTTAAAGCTTATAAAAGAGGGGAAGATTATGTAAATTTTTCCCCAGATCGTGTCGCTATGCAAGATGCAACGGCACAAATGGCACTATTACAATTAATGAATTCTGGTCGTAAACGAGTTGCGGTACCTTCAACAGTCCATTGTGATCACCTTATTCAAGCTTATAAAAATGCCCATGATGATCTCATCATTGCTGAAAGTAATAACCATGAAGTTTATCAATTTTTACGTGATGTTTCGAACAAATATGGCATCGGGTTTTGGAAGCCTGATGCAGGAATCATTCACCAAGTAGTGCTTGAAAATTATGCCTTTCCTGGTGGTATGATGATCGGTACCGATTCGCATACCCCTAATGCAGGTGGCCTATCCATGATTGCCATTGGTGTCGGTGGCGCTGATGCTGTTGACGTGATGGCGGGTATGCCGTGGGAACTAAAAATGCCAAAAATTATTGGTGTAAAGCTGATTGGAAAATTATCTGGCTGGTCATCACCAAAAGATGTCATTTTAAAACTAGCTGGTATTTTAACCGTTAAAGGTGGTACTAATTCAATTATTGAATATTTTGGCGAAGGTACTGAGTCGTTATCAGCTACTGGTAAAGCAACAATTTGTAATATGGGAGCTGAAGTTGGCGCAACAACCTCAATCTTCCCTTACAGTAAAAAATCTGCTGATTATCTTGCCATGACTGGTCGTCAAGAAGTAGTGGATTTAGCTGATACATTGGTAGATTGTTTCAATCCTGATAAAGAAATTTTAAAGCAACCTGAAAATTATTATGACCAAGTTATTGAAATTAATTTATCGACCTTAGAGCCTTATGTGAATGGTCCATTCACACCTGACTTAGCTTATCCTATTTCAGAGCTTGCTTCTGCCGTTAAAGAACACGATTATCCAGACAATATGGAAGTTGGACTTATTGGATCATGTACTAACTCTTCTTATGAAGATATGATGCGCGCAGCTTCAGTGATTGATAGTGCTAATAAATTAGGCTTAAAAGTAAATGCAAAATTAATTATCAATCCTGGCTCAGAGCAAGTTAAATATACGTCTAAACGTGATGGCATTTTAAGTCGTTTTGAGCAAGCAGGTGCTGCTATTATGGCTAACGCATGTGGCCCTTGCATTGGGCAATGGCGTCGTGATGAAGTTGCCGATGAACACAAAAATTCGATTGTCACCTCGTTCAATCGTAATTTTGCTAAACGTAATGATGGTAGCCCAAACACTTATGCGTTTGTTTGTTCCCCAGAAATTGTAGTGGCATTATCAATTGCAGGTAAATTAAGCTTTAACCCACTTACTGACCATCTCATTAATGTTAAAGGTGAAAAAGTGAAACTTCCTGAGCCACTCGGTGATGAGTTGCCAAAACAAGGATTTGCGGTTGATGATGCTGGGTATATTGGGCCAATAGCTGATGGTAGTGCAGTTGAAGTTCGTATCGATCCTCATTCAGATCGACTACAACAGCTTTTACCTTTCACTCCTTGGGATGGCAAAGATATTATTTCGCAACCACTATTGATTAAAGCAACTGGTAAATGTACTACAGACCATATTTCAATGGCTGGAAAGTGGCTAAAATTTCGTGGTCATCTAGATAATATTTCAAATAATATGCTAATAGGTGCGGTTAATGCCTTTAATCAAAAAACGAACTGTGTTTTGGATGCACAAACGGGAGATTATGTTGAAGTACCAGCATTAGCGCGTAAATTAAAATCACAAGGAATCGGGTCAATAGTTGTTGCTGAAGAGAATTATGGTGAAGGTTCATCAAGAGAACATGCTGCAATGGAACCACGTTTTTTAAATGTTAAAGCCATCGTAGTTAAATCGTTTGCTCGTATTCATGAAACCAATCTAAAAAAACAAGGTATGCTTGCTTTAACCTTTGTCAATAAAGATGACTATGACAAAATTCGTGAAGATGATCAAATTAGCATTACAGGACTCAGTAATTTTGCTCCGGGAAAAAATCTAACATTAACCCTTCATCATCGTGATGGTAGCAAAGAGTCTTTCGCCGTTTCGCACACTTACAATCAAGCACAAATTGAATGGTTCAAGGCAGGTAGTGCATTGAATAAGTTAAAAGAAGAAGTTAAGTAAAATAAGAGGAATAGACAATATGAATCAGCGAGTTTCAATTGAAAATGGACAATTACTTGTCCCAAATCATCCAACGATTCCTTTTATCGAAGGTGATGGTGTGGGTAAAGAGATTTGGCACGCTGCTCGAGCTATTTTTGATAAAGCAGTTGAAAAAGCTTATCAAGGTAAGCGTAGTATTCAATGGAAAGAAGTACTTGCTGGTGAGAAGTCGTTTAATTTAAATGGATCATGGCTACCTGAAGAGACCATGATTGCCTTCAAAAATTATCTTATCGGTATCAAAGGACCATTAATGACACCTGTTGGCGGAGGGATTCGCTCACTAAATGTTGCATTGCGACAAGAATTAGATCTTTATGTTTGTTTGCGCCCTGTCCGTTGGTTCAAAGGTGTTGAATCACCAATAAAGCATCCTGAAAAAGTAAACATGACCATTTTTCGTGAAAATACCGAAGATATATACGCCGGTATTGAATGGCAACAAGGTTCTGATGATGCTGAAAAGTTTTATCATTTTTTATCTGAACAAATGAAAGTAACTAAAGTTAGGTTCCCTAAAACCTCAGCTTTTGGTGTGAAACCTGTCTCAATTGAGGGATCTGAACGCCTAATACGCTCAGCAATCAAGTATGCGTTACAACATAAATTACCGTCTGTGACCCTAGTTCATAAAGGTAATATTATGAAATTTACCGAAGGTGGATTTAAGCAATGGGGTTATGAACTTGCGGAAAGAGAATTTGCTGACGCAGTTTTCACCATGAATCAATATGCAAAAATTCAGAAGGCCCAAAGTAAAGCAGCAGCAGAACAAGCATTACAAACCGCTAAAGCAAACTCTAAATTAATTATTAAAGATGTTATTTGTGATGCATTTTTACAAAATACATTATTAAAACCTGAGGACTATTCGGTTGTTGCAACATTAAATCTCAATGGTGATTATGTATCGGATCAGCTGGCTGCCATGGTTGGTGGTATTGGTATTGCGCCAGGTGCTAATATTAATTATTTAACCGGACATGCTATATTTGAAGCAACACATGGTACTGCACCTGATATAGCAGGTCAAAATCAAGCCAATCCATCATCACTTATATTGTCAGGAGTGATGATGTTTGAATACTTAGGTTGGCATGAAGTAGGACAATTAATCACTAATGCGATGGAAAGTTTGTTTCAATTAGGTAAAGCAACAACTGATTTAGCACGCTTTATGCAAAATGGACAATCATTATCAACAACTGAATTTACTCAAGCAGTTATCGATAATTTATAATTCAAAGGGGATGGTTAATGAAAGAAAAGTTCTTGGTTTATAAATTATCGGAAACCATTAAAAATACTAGTAAAATTGAATCGCAGTTATTCGAACAATTTAATGTAAAACGTGGATTACGTAATGCAGATCATACTGGTGTATTAGTTGGATTAACCAAAATTGGTGATGTATTAGGCTATGAACGCTTAGAAGATGGTTCACTAAAACCAATTGCCGGTAAATTATTATACCGAGGAATTGATATTGAAGAGCTGGTTCATAATGCTCAACAAGAGCGACGAACAGGGTTTGAAGAAACTATCTATTTATTATTATCTGGTTACTTACCCGATAAAGAAGAATTACGAGATTTTTCACGTTTACTCTGTGAGTCGATGGCGTTAGAAAAACAAACTAAGATTGCCATAATGGAACTTGAAGGCCATGATGTGATGAACATTTTGGCTAGAACTGTTCTTGAAATGTATACTTATGATCCTGAACCTGATGATACCTCACGTGATAATTTAGTGCGTCAATCCATCGATTTAATTGCTAAATTCCCAGCAATTATTGCTTATGCTTACAATATGTTAAGTCATAGTGCTAAAGGTAAATCACTGCATATCCGCCATCCACACGAAGATTTTTCAATTGCAGAAAATTTTCTCTATATGATGAAAGGATCCGGTCGATACACAGAACTTGATGTAAGAGTACTTGATTTAGCCATGATTATTCATGCTGAACATGGTGGCGGGAATAATTCAACTTTTACCGTTCGCGTAACGAGTTCTACGGGTACCGATACTTACTCATCTATTGCTGCAGGTATAGGATCATTGAAAGGTCCATTGCATGGTGGGGCTAATTTGCAGGTAGGAAAAATGCTTAAACATCTTGCCGAAGAGATTAAAAATTGGACTGATGCAGATGAAATTGATGCATATCTACAACGTATTTTAGATAAAGAAGTGTTTGATCGAAAAGGGTTAATTTATGGTATTGGCCATGCGGTTTATACTGTATCAGACCCAAGAGCCATGTTGCTAAAAGAGATGGCCCATAAACTTGCTCAAGAAAAAGGCCGAGAAAAAGAATTTAACTTTCTAAACTTACTTGAGGAACGTGCGATTCATGCAATAGTTAATCGTAAAAATGCCAGAACTAAAAAGCAAGTCTGTGCTAATGTCGATTTTTATTCAGGTTTTGTTTATGACATGATTGGGTTACCAAAAGAAGTTTACACGCCATTATTTGCTATGTCGCGAATTGTTGGATGGTGTGCTCATCGCATTGAAGAACTTAATTTTGATGATCGTCGAATTATACGTCCTGCCTATAAAAACATTGGCGAACTTATGCCTTTTATTCCTTTGAAAGATCGTTGATACATATACCGTCAGTATCATTCTGACGGTGATATTAAAATGGCTGTTTATTAAAAAATCATGGTGATTTAGAACAATAGTTTGTAGACTATGCTTCATTAATCGTTTTTGACTATGTACTTGGTACATAAATCGTATATGAATCTTTTAAAATCTTTAGCTACAGTTAGCTCAATGACAATGGTTTCACGCGTTTTGGGGTTTGTTCGTGATGCTATTATTGCCCGTTTTTTTGGAGCGGGAATGGCTACGGATGCATTTTTTGTTGCTTTTAAACTGCCCAATTTACTTCGACGAATTTTTGCTGAAGGGGCTTTTTCCCAAGCTTTTGTACCGATTTTAGCTGAATATAAAAATCAGCAAGGCATTGAGGCTTCACGTACTTTTGTGGCTTATATCGCAGGTTTATTAACACTGGTATTAGCTATCGTTACTTTAATTGGTGTTGTAACTGCACCATTTATTATAATGATAACTGCACCAGGTTTTATGCAAGAATCATCAGATAAATTTGAACTTGCAACAATTATGCTGAGAATTACTTTTCCTTATATCTTTTTTATCTCACTTGCATCATTAGTGGGTGCTATACTTAATACTTGGAATCGTTTTTCTGTACCTGCATTTGTGCCAACATTGTTAAATATTAGCATGATTGCTTTTACCTTATTCTTAACCCCTTATTTTAATCCACCAGTGCTTGCGTTAGCTGTTTCTGTTGTGGTAGGGGGAATTTTACAATTGCTATACCAGCTACCTTATTTGAAAAAGATTGGTATGTTGGTTTTGCCTCGTATTAGTTTTAAAGATAGCGGTGTTTGGCGAGTGTTAAAGCAGATGGGACCCGCTATCTTAGGTGTATCAGTCGGTCAAATATCATTAATTATTAATACAATATTTGCATCATTTTTGATTTCAGGTTCTGTTTCATGGATGTATTATGCTGATAGATTAATGGAATTTCCTGCAGGTGTACTAGGTGTTGCATTAGGAACTATTTTGTTACCATCTTTAGCCAAAAGTTTTGCCAAAGGTGACCACAAACAATATTCAGAGTTGTTAGATTGGGGGCTTCGCCTCTGCTTTTTATTAGCTTTGCCAAGTACTGTGGCATTAGGTGTTATTTCTAAACCATTAATATCAACTCTTTTCGAGTATGGTCAATTTACCTTAAATGATACTTTGATGACTCAACGCGCATTAGTCGCTTATTCAATTGGTTTGCTTGGATTAATTTTGATTAAAGTATTAGCCCCCGCATTTTATTCCAGACAAGATATTAAAACACCGGTGAAAATTGCAATAATAACCCTTATTTTAACGCAATTGATGAATCTGGCTTTTATTGGACCTTTACAACATGCAGGCCTTTCATTATCAATTGGACTTGCAGCATGTTTTAATGCTGGTTTATTGTTTTGGCAACTTCGTAAGAAGAAACTCTACCAACCACAACCAGGTTGGTATCGATTTTTAATCAAGGTTATTATTGCTGTTTTATTGATGTCAGTAGCGTTGTGGTTTGGAGCTCAGTTATTACCCGATTGGTCTACAGGCTCAATGCTAACAAGAGTTGGATATTTATTCCTGCTAGTTATTGTTGGTATTTGTATCTATTTTGGCTCGTTGGTTTTGATGGGCTTTAAAATAAAACATTTTATTAAAAGAATTGAATAAGTTGTGGTTTTGATAATAAGGAAGTTAAATGCAAAAAGTATCTTTTTTTAAATTGCCGTTAACAGGATGTTTAGTTTATTTTTTATTTAGCATATTTTTGAATATATCTTTTTTATATTGGCAACAAAATGCTTCAATTCCAAATAATTTGTTTTGGTATTTACTTTTTGATTCAAATTTTTTATTTCGATTTATTTTTGAAAAGAGTTTTATAGAAGCATTATGGGTTTTTGGTCTTTTAGCGATATTTTTTTATTCTTTCCGTATTCACATTGTTAATAAAGCTAATATAACTTTGCTAATTATTTTAATGTTGATTTATTCAATTGTTGCATCTTTCATTGCAATTAATACAGACGTTAAACCCCAAAATTATTACCTTTATTCAATATTATATAGTTTAGCATTTGCTATTATTCGTTATTCACTTGAAGCCTTGCTTTTGTATTATTTAATTGATTTTTCTAGAGTTTATTTTGTTAAAGATCAAAATGAATTTATTTGGACTAAAAAAAATTCCTCTAAAATTCACTTTATTCTTTTCTCTATTTTTAGTTGCTTTATATTGATTAAAGGTTTTATCCTTCTTTTTCAACCTCTTTTAGATAAATTTGATGTTTCTAATTTTTTTACTACTATTTATCTGAGTGCCTTATTATTGGGTCTTGTATTGAGTAAACGATGGTTCCATATTTTTTCTGATAAAGTTCTATATATAAAACTTTTTAAAAGTGTATCAATATCAAATATTTTAATTTTAGCCGTTGTTTATATTACCTTTACCATTATTTATAACAATCCAACCAAATACTATATTGATTCGTTTGGTACAATATTTAACCATATTAATAAATTATTTTTAGTATTATTGATTGTTTTATTGATTTCTCTAATTCTTAATAAAATAACTAAATATTATTTCGGTATGACAAATTTTAAAAAGAGTCAAAACGAATCGAATTAATTATTTAATTTAGTTTTCAAAAAATCACAGATTTCAATTTGTGATTTTAATTGTCTTATTTCAGGCAGTAATACCGATGCTTCTGGATAATGCTGTTTTAAATAAGCTAACCATTGTTTAATTCGAGCAGAATGATAAAGTGGCTTTACATCGTCAATAGCCGTCATCGCATAACTAAGTAGTATTTTTATGACTTCTTGCCAGATTAATGATGAATGTTTATAACGAATTTTATTAGCTAAATTAGGAATATTTAGTATCCCACGGCCAAGCATGATGTCATTTGTTTGGCTATGTTTTATGCAGTTGTAGGCATCTTCAATAGAAAAAATTTCGCCATTAGCAATAACTGGAATGGTTAGTTTTTGTTTTATCTTTCCAATTGTTGACCAATCAATTTTATCAGCTTTATATCCATCTATTTTTGTTCTACCATGAATGACAATTTCATTTGCTCCTGCATTTTCAATTGCTTTTGCAATTTCGTAACAGCGGGATTTATCTTCCCATCCTAATCGAATTTTAACTGATAATACGGGATTAGAACCTATTGCTGTTCTAACTTGATTCACAATGTTATATATCTGATTCGGATATTGTAATAAATAAGCACCACCATGGTTGCCTACTACTGTTTTAGCCGGACAGCCAAAATTAATATCTACACCATAAGAGCCTAACTCGATAGCTTTAACGGCATTTTCTGCTATCCATTCTGGTGATTGTCCCAGTAGCTGAATACGTACAGGCGTTCCTGATATTGTTTTGCCATCATTATGAAGTTCTGGGCATAGTCGGAAGAAAGTTCGATTAGATAATTTATGGTTGGTCACTCTTACAAATTCAGTTACACAATAATCAAACTTATTAATTTCAGTTAATATTTCTCGAACATGATAATCAAGCACTCCCTCCATTGGTGCTAAAATAATTCGATTTATTTGCATTTTATGGCCTGTGTAGTATGTTGATTTCCACAAATAATACAATTACTTTGTTTAGCAAATGTAACTTGGTTAAACTCCATCGTCATGCCATCAACCATCAATACTCTCCCAACTAGAGGTTTCCCATACTTGGTAAGTACTTTGATGGACTCTAGTGCTTGAATTGAACCAAACATACCGACTAATGGCGCCATTATGCCTGTTTCAATACAAGTAAGCTGGTTTTGACCAAATAATTGACTTAAGCAATGATAACATGGTTGATCATCTTCATAATTAAATACAGTCAGTAAACCTTCCATTCGAATTGCAGCTCCTGAAACTAAAGGTTTTTTTTCTTGAAAACAGCAACGATTAATTTGTTCACGACTCGTTAAATTATCAGTGCAATCAATGACGATATCATGCTGTTTGATTACTGTCATTAATTCATTATCAACCAGCTTCTGATTAATGGTGTCAATAATCATATTTGGATTGATTTGGCTTAATTTTTGCTTAGCTATATCAACCTTATATTGATTTATGGATTTTGGCGTGTATAAAATTTGTCGATTCAAATTTGATTCGGATATGGTATCAAAATCAATTAAAGTCACTTTGCCTATGCCAGATGCAGCTAAATAGAGGGATGCAGCACAACCTAACCCGCCTAATCCAATAATTAAAACTGTACTGTTTTTTAAAACTTGCTGATTATCAATATCAAAACCATGCAAAGCTATTTGCCTGTCATAACGAAACAATTCTTGGTCGGTAAGCGTTAACATATGAAGTTATAAAGGTTGATGATGAAGTGGATAGTATAACAAAAACTTGGCACAAGATTGTGCCAAGTTTTTAACTTTATTTGTCAAAACCCGATAGGAATTTTAAATATTCTTCCTTAGACATTAACGGTTTGTAATTCGCCATTAATGTTTCGGCTGGTTTCGCATCATCATAGAGCAAGTCAATAATGGTACAAGCCATCATTTGAGCAGGGCGAATATAGGCCATATCTTCATCAAATACGGTATAGTCTTTTCCATGTAAAATACCTCTAACCGAACCAATCCAAGGGTGACTTACTGGCATAATATGAGATAGGTCGCCAGTATCTGTACTTCCAGTCATATGTGGTGCGATTGAAACGTTTTCTTCACCAATTAAATTTTCAGCATTTTGCTTTAAAAGGTCATTAAGTGTTGGGTTATTATGTAATGGCAGGTAGCCTGGTAAATCTTTAATTTCACAAGTTGCACCAACAGCCATTGCACCAGCTTTTAATGCTTGATTGATTCTTTCATTCGCATCAATCATTGCAGGAACATTACCTGCTCGTACATAGCTTTCCATTCTTACATCGCTTGGTACAACATTTACTAAGTCACCACCTTGGGTAATAATTGGATGGAAGCGAATATAATCTTTTTCTTGAAAGGTTTCGCGAATAGCATGAACACCCATCATCCCCATCATAGCTGCATTTAAAGCATTTACGCCAGCATGAGGGGCTGCTGCCGCATGAGCTGCCTCTCCCTTATACTTAATTAATTTTCCGATAAAACCATTACTTGTGGTTGAGATTTCAATAAAACCATCCTGACGTTCATTTGGGACGCTTGTTAAATGTATTTGTAATGCCATATCAACATCATCAAAATCACCTCGTGAAATCAATTCTGGTTTTCCGCCAATGTATTTGATTTTGCCTTCTTCAATTAATCGGTTTCGATAGGTAATTTCAACATATTCTTCTGCAGGGACAGCAAATGGTACCACATCCCCGGCTAAAAATTGCATTGCACCTGAGTCAATTAGCCCCATAGTGACAGCCATCATATTAGCGATTTGCGCATTATGTCCACAACAGTGAGCCGCTCCTGAAGTTTCGTCTGCGGCAGGGTGGTCGGCACAAATAATTGCATCGAGCTCGCCAATAATGGCAATGCTATATTTACTTCCTTTCCCACCTTTTAATCGACCTTTAACACCAGTTAAGGCTAATTTATTTTTAAATGGAACACCTAATTTCTCTAAAGCGTCTTCTACTTTTTTAGCTGTTTTATGTTCTTTGTAACCAAGTTCAGGCTCTGACCAAATTGCTTCAGCAATCGACTTGATATCTGCTTTTCGATTTGCAATTGCATCGCAGACTTTTTTCTTTAGTTCTTCTTTAGTCATAAATAAAATCCTTATCCAAATTAGATAACGCCTTCCCAATGTAAAGTTATTTGAGCAATTAGGGCAGCAAAAATAAACGTACCAGAAAAAACAGCTAAAGATACGGGAATGATACGCCAAGATATATTTTTAAATAGCGCAAGATCTTTACCAATCGCTAGTCCCGCATAAGCAAGTACTGGTGTACAAACAGCAAGTAATGAGACTTGATCTGTAATTGCAACCACTTCTTGATGATATGGGAATATCGGTGCTGATACAATAGCAGCAACAACGGATACCCATAGAATTACAGGAAGTTTATTTAATACAGGTAATTTACTTATTAATAATCCTGCAATAGAAATGACAACTAACACAGCTAATGCTTGAAGCGATAGCATAAAATCAATTTTATATCCTACAGTGTTACCTGCTGCCATAATAACGGCTACTAAAATAAGTACAAAAATTGTTTCTAAAATTTTCATATTCGATTCCTTATTTATTGCGACGAAGGCGAGCTAAAGTGTTATACATGAAAGAAGCGAAAGGCAAAGAAAATAGTGTATAAATATATATGCCTACAATACCAGACATTAAGTTCGCTGTTGTTGCATAAGCATTGATATTTTCTGATAAGTCAGGATATAAATCACTTATCGGTGCCAATGAAGCAGCCATCATGCTCCCACTACCTACTCCAGCTCCCATTGCTAAAGCATAAGGGTGAAGAATATTCAATTGTGCTATTATGCTTGCAAGGATACTCATCCAAATTGCACCATAAAGAGTCCCACATACATACATAGCCATAACACCTCGTCCTTCAGGTGAATCTAGCCCATATTTATCTGCAACAATAGCTATATTAGGTTCGCGAGCAACAGAGTAGGTTGCACCAACTGCCTCTCTTTTCATACCTAATAACATAGCTAATGGTAATCCTAGTAAAATTGTTCCTGCGAAATGGCCTAATTCTTGAAAAATTAGGGCTAACTTGGCATCGTTTAAAATCATGTCAATTTTAGGACCTACAGCTACACCAAGCTTTGCAATAAGTAATATTAATGTAACCATCATCACTAAACTGGCATGCTGCATATTTTTATTAGTTAATATTTTTAGCTTTGGTAGGCTGATTACACCGCCGAAGATCATTGCATATAACATTGGATAAACGGCGATAATCCATATTGATTGTTTACCGATTAGTTCGCAAATAATTACTACTAACAGTGCAATTATATGCAATTTATAGTCTCGTAAAACTTCCATTCCTGCTCCTTATTTTAATTTTTATCTATATTTTATATTACGGTTGCCCCTAAAGTGTTTTGAAAGTGTTTTAAAGCCCATTGATGTCCGATTGGATCAAAGCTAGCAACTGCATTTTGATGAATAATCAATTTGTAGCCTAAATTATAGGCATCAATCGCTGTGTGTAATATGCAAATATCTGTGCAGACACCAACTAAATGGATTTCAGTAATATGTCTTTCGCGTAAGCGTAGATCGAGATCCGTACCACAAAATGCCGAGTAGTGTCGTTTATTCATCCAATAAATATTATCTGAATTCTGATGTTTTTGATAAAGAGGATGTAAATTACCAAATAACTGTTGCCCAAAAGTTCCAATAATATTGTGAGGGGGAAAGAGTTTATTTTCTGGATGATATTTATCCGAAGGGTCATGAGAATCAATTGCAAAAACGATAAATTGATTATTTTGGATGAATGATTTAGTTAAATTTAATATTTCTGACTCAATTTGTTGCCCAGCAGAACCTGTAGTCAAAGCGCCATCGTCAGCGATGAAATCATTAGTATAGTCAATTGAAATTAAAGCTTTCATATCATATGAGTAATATCCAAATAATACTAAAGCTTAGTAATAAATATCTGATAAGACAAGCTCTTAAATAAATCATTTTAAAAGCTTATCAAGATAAAACGATTTTATATTTATTATCTAATTGAATTTAAAATAGTTTGTAAAAAAATGTATAAAGTAAAATTATTATAATAAATCGAGTATAAATAAATTAAATAGTGATTATTTTCAAACATAGTCTTTATACCCTGATAAATTGCTCTATAATAATTATTATTTTTGACAACTGTACACAGGATATTTTTAATGAGAACAATTTATTGCGGACAGCTAAACGCAAGTTATATTAATCAAGAAGTCACACTATGTGGATGGGTCAATAAACGCCGAGATTTAGGTGGGATGATTTTTATTGATATGCGTGATCGTGAAGGAATTGTGCAAGTTTTTTTTGATCCTGATTATCAACAAGCATATCAATTAGCTGGCGAATTACGTAATGAATTTTGTATTCAAATTAAAGGAAAAGTAAGAGCACGACCAGAGGGCCAAATTAATAAAGATATGGTAACTGGTGAGGTTGAAATACTGGCGACTGAGCTTGTGATTTTTAATCGTAGTGATGTTTTACCGCTTGATTTCAACCAAAATAATAGTGAAGAACAGCGTTTAAAATACCGCTATATAGATTTACGCCGTCCAGAAATGGCGACTATATTTAAAACTCGCGCAAAAATTACGGCATTTGTCCGTTCATTTATGAATGAGCATGGTTTTTTAGATATCGAAACACCAATGTTAACCAAAGCAACACCAGAAGGTGCTCGAGATTATCTTGTTCCAAGTCGAGTTCATAATGGTGAGTTTTATGCGCTTCCTCAATCTCCACAACTGTTTAAACAGTTACTGATGATGTCTGGATTTGATCGTTATTATCAAATTGTTAAATGTTTTCGTGATGAAGATTTACGAGCCGATCGCCAACCAGAATTTACACAAATAGATGTTGAAACCTCGTTTATGACAGCTGAACAAGTGCGCGAAATCATGGAAAAAATGATACGTGAACTTTGGTTGCATGTTAAAAATGTTGATTTAGGCAAATTCCCAATTATGACTTTTGCTGAGGCAATGCGTCGTTATGGGAGTGATAAACCTGATTTACGTAATCCGCTTGAAATTATTGATGTGGCGGATTTGGTTAAAGATATCGATTTTAAAGTATTTTCAACACCAGCAAATGATCCTAAAGGAAGAGTGGCTTTATTATGCGTTCCAAATGGAGCCGAACTAACACGTAAACAATTAGATGATTATACGCAATTTATCTCAGTTTATGGTGCTAAAGGTATGGCTTGGATCAAAGTTAATGATCGTAGTAAAGGCCTTGAAGGTGTGCAAAGCCCAGTAGCTAAATTTTTTAATGAACCTCAAATGGAAGCATTACTTAATCGTGCCAATGCTAAAGATGGTGATATTTTATTATTTGGTGCGGATAGTTATAAAGTAGTGAGTGATGCATTAGGTGCATTGCGTTTGAAAGTTGGTAAAGATTTAGGTATTACCGATGAGAGTAAGTGGGCGGTACTTTGGGTTGTTGATTTCCCTATGTTTGAGGAAACTGACGAAGGCTTAAGTGCAATGCATCATCCATTTACATCACCAAAAGATTTTACCCCAGAGCAATTAATTAGCAATCCTGAAAATGCAGTAGCTAATGCATATGATATGGTAATCAATGGTTATGAAGTTGGCGGTGGTTCTGTACGTATTCATCGCAGTGAAATGCAGCAGGCTGTCTTTTCTATTTTAGGAATTGATGAACATGATCAGCGTGAAAAGTTCGGCTTTTTACTTGATGCATTAAAATATGGTACGCCACCTCATGCGGGTTTAGCATTTGGCCTAGATAGATTAACTATGCTGTTAACTGGAACAGATAATATTCGAGATGTTATTGCCTTCCCGAAAACGACAGCAGCAACATGTTTATTAACTGATGCGCCTAGTCCTGCAAATCCTACAGCTTTAATGGAATTAGGTATAGAAGTGAGCAAAAAATAGCGATATTTATATGCAAAAATATAAGAACCCTGAGTCAGTATTAGTTGTTATTTATTGTAAACGGACTTTGCGTGTTCTTATGTTGCAACGTAAGGATGATCCTAATTTTTGGCAATCAGTTACAGGTAGTATGGAAGATAATGAATTACCTAGAGATACGGCAATTCGTGAAGTTTTTGAAGAAACCGGTATAGATATTAGCGAAGAAAATCTTAAATTAATTGATGCAAAACATACGGTTGAGTTTGAAATTTTTCCTCAGTTTAGATATCGGTACGCACCAGAAGTAAAGATAAATAAAGAACATTGGTTTTATTTAGCTCTTAATGATGAAATAACGCCATTGCTTACTGAACATTTATCTTATCAATGGTTAACTATAAATAGTGCAGCCAATCTTACTATATCGCCAAATAATTGTGAGGCTATTAGTAAAATTGGCTCAATTGATAAAAATTAATACAAGAGATCCAAAATGAAACTTAGCCATTATGTTATTTCGTTATTCAGCTTGTTTTTTGTAATATCTATCAGTCATGCAGAAATAAATATAAAAAAATGCAAAGTAACTAAAGAAGAAGCTTTAATTTTTGATGAATATGATTCACAAATTGCTGAAAAAATTATTGATTACAAGTTACATAATCAACCTGAAAAAAGAGAAAATAGCATTATTAAAATTTTTACAAATGAAAATAGTGAAGATCGTAATTATTGGTTAGCATCGATACAAACTGATGATAAATCAGAATTTTATCTATTTTATCAAGTTGATAAAAACGAACTTATTGAAGTTGACCAAAAACAATTTGAAGCATTATTACCTAAAATCGTTGAATGTAATCAAACAAAACAACTTCCCATATATAGTGAGAACTTTGATGAAGATTAGTTAATCTTCATCAATTAGTATTTTAATAGCGAGAGTTAAAAGGAGTAATAATGTCGTTGTCTAATTTTCGTGATTTTTTAGATTACTTTGAGCAGCAAGGTGAATTAAAACGCATTACTTATCCAATTAACCCTTATCTTGAAATGACCGAGATAGCTGATAGAGTTTTACGCTCTCAGGGACCAGCTCTATTATTTGAAAACCCAATTGGCTATGACATTCCTGTACTTTGCAATCTTTTTGGAACAGCTAAACGAGTTGCTATGGCAATGGGGCGAGAAAAGACTACAGAATTAAGAGAAATTGGTGAATTACTAGCTTTTTTGCGAGAACCAGAGCCACCCAAAGGTATTCGACAATTTTTTAATATATTACCTAAATATAAACAAGTTCTAAATATGCCGGTAAAACGGCGTTCCTCAGCGCCTTGTCAGGAATTAATATTTAAAAATGATGAGGTCGATTTAACTCAATTGCCTATTATGCATTGTTGGCCAGATGATGTAGCTCCACTTGTAACTTGGGGACTAACTATAACTAAAGGACCACATAAAGATCGTCAAAATGTAGGTGTTTACCGATTACAGCTACTAGGTAAAAATAAATTAATCATGCGTTGGTTGTCACATCGAGGTGGGGCACTTGATTTTGCTGAATGGCAACAATCTTATCCAAATGAAAAATTTCCTATTAGTGTAGCTATTGGGGCTGATCCTGCAACAATATTAAGTGCAGTAACACCAGTACCAGATACCTTATCAGAATATGCTTTTGCTGGATTATTGCGTAATAGCCGAACAGAAGTGGTCAAATCATTATCAAATGAGTTAGAAGTTCCTGCAACCGCCGAAATTATTTTAGAAGGTTATATTGATCCCCATGAGCAAGCTGTTGAAGGTCCTTATGGTGACCATACTGGTTATTACAATGAAGTAGAAAAATTTGCTGTCTTTACAGTTACACATTTAACCAGACGTAAAGATGCAATTTATCATTCTACATATACGGGTAGACCTCCAGATGAGCCGGCTGTAATGGGATTAGCATTAAATGAAGTATTTATCCCGATATTACAGAAACAATTTCCTGAAATTGTTGATTTTTATCTACCTCCTGAAGGTTGCTCTTATCGTATTGCCATTGTGACAATCAAAAAACAATACCCGGGACATGCTAAAAGAGTGATGATGGGTGTATGGTCTTATTTAAGACAATTTATGTATACTAAATTTATTATTGTTTGTGATGACGATATTAATGCTAGAGATTGGAAAGATGTTATGTGGGCTATTTCGACAAGAATGGATCCACATCGAGATACAACATTTGTTGATAATACGCCAATTGATTATCTGGATTTTGCTTCACCTATTTCCGGTTTAGGTTCTAAAATGGGACTTGATGCAACTAACAAGTGGCCTGGTGAAACTAATCGTGAGTGGGGTAAAATTATTACTAAAGATGCTAAAGTAGTCGCTCATATTGATGAAATTTGGGACAAACTTGGATTGTGATAGCTTTTGTTAAATAATTAATTATATTTTTTATAATGAGTCCGATTAAGCGATTTAATAATATTTACAATATTTGAATAACTTTAACTTTCAATTAAATAATAAAAAAAAGTATATTTAAAAAAACAAAACTATTCCCCTTTTAATCAATTATGTATAATTATTGCTAATATTATGACATTTAAAAAATTATGAAAAAACTTCAAATTATATTGGCTTTGGTGTTATCTATCTTTTGTGGAGCAGTTGCAAGCGAAGCTAAAACACAATCGGATACTGAGTTAAAAGTAAGTGACCCTAGTTCATTAATTCCTTCGTTGCTAATTGCTGCTGAAAAGGGTGATATGCAATCACAATATACGCTAGGAACAATTTATAAGCAGGGTTTAGGGGTTGAGGTTAATGATCTAAAGGCTTTTTTCTGGTTTAAGAAAGCCGCTGATCAAGGTTTAGCTAAAGCTCAAAATAATTTAGCTTATATGTACCAAAATGGTTTAGGGACTAAAGCTAATTTATCTGAGGCATTCAAATTGTTTAAATTGGCTGCCGATCAAAATTATGCTTTAGCTAAATATAATTTAGCTTTGATGTATAAAAATGGTGAAGGCGTAGAAAAAAAAACGTCTACCGCAATTGATTATTTTACCCAAGCTGGCGATCAAGGTATTTATGATGCTTATTTAAATTTAGGCATTATGTACTTTGCGGGTGATGGCGTTGATAAAGATCGTCTGGTAGCGGCTGATTGGTTCAGTAAAGCCGCAAAAGATAACAATCCAGAAGCACACTACTATTTAGGATTAATGTCCCAAACTGGTGACGGTTTAACTCAGGATAATGTTGCTGCCCTTTATTTTTATACTCAAGCTGCCGAACGCGGTTATGTACTAGCAATGTACAATTTAGGCATTATGTATGCAACCGGAACAGGAACAAGACCAGATAACACTCAAGCCGCATATTGGTTTACTCAAGCTGCTGAAGGTGGTAACGCTGATGCACAATATAATATAGCGGTTATGTATGATGTTGGCGGGGGTGTTCCTAAAGATGAACAAAAAGCAATAGATTGGTATACCAAAGCAGCCAAGCAAGGAAGTGTTGATGCGCAATATAATTTAGGTATTAAATATCTAGAAGGTGAAGGCGTTAAACAAAATAATAACCTAGCAGTTTATTGGTTTACTAAAGCTAGTGAGCAAGGGGATACCGACGCTAAGGCTTATTTAGAAGAGATAGCTAAAAAAAATAAAAAGGGCGAATAAGCCCTTTTTTCTTATCCTGAATTTCGCATTCCTGCCGCAATACCAGAAATGGTAATCATTAATCCCTGTTCAACTATAGTATTTTCGTTGTCATTTTTACGGGAACGACTTAATAATTCTGCTTGTAATAAATTAAGTGGTTCAATATATGTATTACGTAATGCAACAGACTCCGCAATCCAAGGTAAGTCTGCCATCAAGCTAATATCATCAGTAATCGTTAATACGGTATTAATATCTTCGGTTAATAAATTTCTTAACTCCTCTCCTAATGGCCATAATGTAGGAGAAACTAGCCTTTGTTCATAGTACTCATGAATATTCGGCGCCGCTTTAGCGTAAACCATTTCCAACATACCTAAGCGGGCATTAAAAAATGGCCAATTATGATACATATCTTTAAGTTGTTCTTTTTTGCCCTCATTGATAACTTGCCTAAGTGCGCTTCCTGCACCTAGCCATGATGGAACCATTAGGCGATTTTGAGTCCAAGCAAAAATCCACGGAATTGCTCGTAAACTTTCTATTCCTCCACCGGTACGTCGTTTTTGTGGTCGAGAGCCTAGAGGTAATCTTCCGAGTTCGGTTTCTGGTGTAACTGATCTAAAATAATCAACAAATTCAGCTTTTTCTCTTATGTAGCTACGATAACATTGGCATGAATAATCAGACATTTCATCCATAATATCACGCCAGACTTGCTTCGGTTCAGGCGGTGGTAATAAATTAGCTTGTAAAATAGCTGATGCATAAAGCATTAAGCTACTAAGTGCAACTTCAGGTAAACCAAGTTTGAATCGAATCATCTCCCCTTGTTCTGTAACACGTAAGCCACCTTTTAATGATCCTGGTGGTTGTGACAGTAAAGCAGCATGAGCTGGAGCGCCTCCCCGTCCGATTGAACCTCCACGACCATGAAATAACACCAAGTTAACATTATATTGTTCAAATAAATTAACTAATTCTTCTTGTGAACGATATTGTGCCCATGATGCTGCGAGAGTTCCTGCATCTTTTGCTGAATCAGAATAGCCAATCATAACCATCTGCTTGCCATTGATTTTTTCTCGATACCAAGGAATATCTAAAAGCTTTTGCATAACAGATTTTGCATTATTTAAATCTTCTAAGGTTTCAAACAAAGGTGCAACAGGAATATTTTTTTGGCAATCAACAATTTTTAAAAGTAAGTAAACAGCTAGGACATCAGAAGGTGCTTTTGCCATCGAAATAACATAAGACGCAATCGATTCTTCACCTGCTTTTTTGATAACACGGCAAGTGTCTAATACTTCTTTAACCATTTCATCTGGTTGCCAATTATAGGGTAGTAATGGTCGATTAGATTGTAATTCGGTTAATAAAAATTCTTGTTTTTCTTCTTCTGACCATGAAGCATAGCTGCCTAAGTTTAACTCTTTAGTTAAGGCGTCTAACGCTTCAGTATGTACTGAACTATCTTGACGTATATCTAATCTAACTAATTGCAATCCAAAACTTTTAATACGTCTTAATGTATCTAATAGTGGGCCATGAGCAATAGTTGACATTCCGTTTTCAATTAATGATTCATAACATGTATAAAGTGGTGTCCATAATTGTTCATTCTTTATTAAAAGATCATTAGGTTCTAAAACTTGTTCATTATTTAATAATGCAACTATGTAGCTATGGGTTTTAGTTAAACGTGAACGTAACTGTTTCATTACAGCCCGATAAGGCTCTGATGCTGTTTTATTTTGTTCATCTAATAAATCAATGACTGATTGGCTACATTCAGTCATTGATAATTCGCGAACTAAAATTTGAATATCAGCTAAAAATAGTTCAATTGCTTTTAATCTAGCTTGCAACATCACCCTTCCTGTAACTTTAGCTGTTACATTTGGGTTGCCGTCTCGATCTCCTCCCATCCAAGAGGTAAATTTCACTGGAACATGTTCAACAGATAGTTCAGCATTGAATGCATCAACTAATTGGTCATTAAACTCTCGTAAGAATAATGGGACGCCTTCCCATAAACTATCTTCAATTACAGAGAATCCCCATTTAGCTTCATCAAGAGGAGTAGGGCGTTTTTTACGAATTTCGTCGGTGTACCATGCTTGGCAAACAAGTTGTTTAAGGCGACGCATGATACGTTCTCTTTCATAATCCGCTAAATCGTTATGATCAAGTTGTGACAAACAATTATTAATAGCGGTATAAGTATTAATCATTGTTCGGCGATTGATTTCAGTTGGATGTGCAGTAAGCACTAACTCAATAGATAAATTATCAATAGCTTGTTCAATTATTTTAGGCGCGAAATTTAAATTTTTAAGTGTTTTAAATAATTCGGTCATTTTTTTAGGGCTGCTCGATGCTTCCCCATGCGGTGAAATTCCATAATACTCAGCAGCAGTATTAACTAAGTTTAAAAATTGATTAAATGCACGTGCAACATGGAGTAAATCTTGATCATTAAGATTTTCAATCAATTTTAGTAATTCATTATGTGCTTGTTTGTTACCTTGTTGAGCTGATTTTGATAACTGCCTTATTTTTTCGACCAAATCGAAAGTTTCATTCCCTGTTGCTCGTTTTATTGCATCGCCCAATAATGTACCTAGCATATTGACGTTGCTTCGCATTGATGAGTATTGGCTATTCATTCTATTCTCTACTTTGTTTATATTTTGCCTAAGAGCCTTTAAGCTGTATGACCAAAATTAAAGAAAAAGGTATAAATATAAGTTAATTGCTCAGGATATATACTTTATAACAATGTTGTATTGAATTTAAATAATAAAATCTTATAGTTTTTATTATTTCCATCGTTTTTATTATATTTGGTAAAAATAACATTCTGGAGACTATATAAAGATAATAAATTATTTAGAAAGAATTTTTTGTATTAACGAAACGTTAGTAAACTGTATATTGTCGTCGATTGGGTATATACTAATATCATTATGAATAAATATTGGATTATCTAATGATCGTTGTTTTTTATATTGCATCGATAATAGCTATTATTGCTAGTTTAAAAGTGATTTTTTGTAGAAGAGTAGAGAAGGCAATTTTATATCTCGCTATTTCACTTTTTGCATCAGCATTAATATTTATTCTGTTACAAACATATATTTCAGCTGCTTTATATATCCTCTTTTTTATTTGCGGTGGCATAATCCTTTTTTGGGGTGTTTCTTTAAAGCTTAAAATTCGTAATGATAATGTTGAAAATAATAAACATGGCATTAGTCCTAAGATTTGGTTGGGACCATTAGTTTTGGCATTCATATTGTTAGTTATTCTTATATATGGTGTAGTAAGCACTGACTATTCACAACTTAAAGAAACACATGAATTAATGCACCAAATGTCAATATATGCTTATATTTTGATGACGGAGTTAGCTGCATTTTTGTTATTAGGTGCAGTAGTTATATCTTATCATTTTATGCATCGAATGTTTTCGGAGAAATAACGTGATACCACTTATGCATGGGCTAATTTTTGCTTCTATCTTGTTTGTAATCGGGCTGTTAGGTGTAATGATTAGACGAAATCTCTATTTTTTATTATTAAGCCTTATTATCATGAATAATGGAGCAATAGCAGCTTTGTTTGTCGCGAGTAGTTATTGGCAGCAATCAGATGGTGGGGTTTTAGCTATCTTAGCTGTAATTACTGTCTTAACTCAAATATGTGTCGGGCTTGCTTTACTTGTTAAATTAATTTATCGACGTAAAAACTTTAATATTGATTCATTGAGCGAAATGAAAGGATGAATTTACTTTATTTAACTATCATTGTTCCATTACTATCTTTTCTAATACAGGTTTGTTTTGGGCGACAAATACAATCCATTAATGTTAAGTTAATCGGAATTAGTACTATATCTATTGTTGGTTTAATAACAATATTTTCATGTATTGATTTTTCTACCAATACCGTCCCAGATATGACACTCGTTTATACAAGAAATCTATGGACTTGGTTTTCTGTCGGTGATTTTGAAGTTCCGATTTCCTTAACTTTGGATGGGTTATCGCTAACTTTTTTAGTGCTAATTTCTTTCTTTGGTTTATTGATCTCTATCTTTGCTGCCAGTTATCTAAAATCACGGGAAGATATTTATACTTTCTATGCATATAGTAATTTACTCATAACTAGCATGTTAACAGTTGTGCTTGTTGATAATTTGTTTGTGATGCTACTCGGTTGGGAAGGTGTGAGTATAAGCACTTACTTACTTATTGGTATTTATTACAAACAGGCTCGTAATGGTTATGCTGCAGTTAAAGCTTTTGTTATGATGCATTTAACCGACATATTTCTAATTATTGGTATATTTTTACTTTATCAAACAGTAGAAACATTAAAAATCAGCGAGATTTTATTTAAAGCACATAACGATTTAGCTATCGATTCAGATATTATCTTTTGGATCACCATTATGTTGTTCCTTGGCGCTATGAGTAAATCGGCTCTTTTTCCAATGCATACATGGTTCACAGAAACCACATTAGCACCAATGCCAGCTGTTGCTTTATTACAGTCTTCAACAGTCATATTGGCCGGAGTTTATCTTGTTTTAAGATTAAGCAATTTGTTTATGATGTCTAGTGATACACTTTATATAATGCTTTTATTTGCATCTTTAACTATTATATTTGCTAGTAGTATTGCTTTGGTTCAAAATGATATAAAACGAATTATAACCTATATTAATTTAGCTCAAATTAGTTACCTATTTTTTGCCTTTTCAACTCAAAGTTGGAATTTATCATTAAATTGTTTGATAAATTATTCTGTAACCAGTACATTATTAATACTAGCTTCAGCAATTTTATTAAAACAATGCCAAGGTGAAAGAGACATTAGCAAAATTGGTGGTTTATTAAAATCTAACCCAATATTATATGCTATTTTTTTAATTATAATGCTTTCACTTAGTGCATTCCCTTATATTTCTGCATCTTTTTATATTAAAGGCGATATTATTTGGAGATTAATGGCACAAGATAGCTTGATGGCTGGCACCATAGGTTTATTAGGTGTTTTATTATCAAGTTTGGGCATTTGGCGCATAATCTTTTTAGTTTTCCATCATACCCATAAAATGGATTATATTATAAAAATTAAAACGATAAATTATTTTCCAATTTTTATATTGTTAATATTTACTACTGCATTATTTATTTATTTCCCATTGCCAATACAAGGAATAATTCCAATAGCCCATCTTGATACTCAGGAACAGTTACCATTTCGGATATTATTAAGTGCAGTGACTTTATTGAGTTTAGTTATTGCTTATATTCTTTATGGGCATCTTAATAGTGAGGTTCATGAAATACTTAATACTCCGATGGTCAAATTTTTAGGAAGATTATGTAAAAGCAATTGGCGATTTGATTTTGTCTTGAATAATATCTTCGTAAAACCTTATATCTATTTAGCGGATTTCCTGAAAAAGGATCCATTAGCGATATGGGACAACTGGATAATGTGGGGAATTAAAAAAATAAACTCATATATTGTTAGCCTAGAAAATGGACAGATACGATGGTATATGGTTTCAATGGTCATAGGTAGCATTATTATATTAATGTTATTGATTTTTATTTAATAAAGGTGTGAACTTTCATGTTGTTATGGCTTGTCTTCTTACCTGTAATTGGCGGATTCATTGGTTGGTTATGTCAAGTATTCTTACAAAGAATCGTAGTATCAACTGATGTACAATTGCGTTGGCAACGTTTACCAATTATGGTTGCTTTCACGACTATATTAATCACATTAATATTAGCCATAGTTTTATGGGCGAATGCAATAAATGTAGAACCAGATACAAGTTGGAGTAAAGAGGTTATTTATGACTGGATCCCATTACTTGGTATCCATTTTCATCTTCTATTGGATGGTCTATCGTTGGTAGTAATTACTTCGACACTTTTCATTGTACTACTAGTTATTATTTATTCTAGCAAAGAAAACCTAAATAACCTTGGGCTATTTTACTTATGTGTATTATTTATGACATCAGCCATTATGATGTTATTTGTCATTACTGATCTGTTTTTGATGTTTTTCTTCTGGGAAGCGGTAGCTATTCCGATTTATTTCTTAATTTCATTGTGGGGAAGGAGAGATTTAAATTCACAACGCTTCAATGGTGCTAATAAATTTTTAATCTACACACAAATAAGTAGTTTATTAATGCTAATATCTATTGTTTCATTAGCACTAATTAATTGGAATTTAACCGGTCAATGGACTTTTGACTATCAAATTTTAACTAAAACACCAATTTCAAGTAATACTGAATTTTTATTAATGTTAGGATTTCTAGCAGCCTTCCTTATTCGTATTCCTTTAGTTCCTTTTCACAATTGGTTTATTGAAGCACATATTGAATCTTCAACAAGTGGTTCAATGATGATAAGTGGTTTATTACTTAATACGGCAACATTTGGTTTATTACGTTTTGTAATTCCCCTTTTTCCAAACGCGTCTTTGGCCATTATGCCTGTTATTTCAATACTAGCTATGTTTACTGTTTTTTATGCTGCTTTACTAGCATTTAACCAAACAGATATAAAAAAATTAATTGCTTATATCCATATCGCGTTAATGGGATTTGTTACTACAATTATTTATAGTGGATCTGTAATAGCATTTCAAGGCGTTGTTATTCAAATGATAGCCATAAACCTAGCTATCGTTGGCATGTTTATGATTAGCGGATTATTGGCTGAATGCTATTTAACTCGGAATATAAACCAATTTATTGGATTAAAAGAGCAAGTGAGATATCTGTCCTCTTTTACTTTATTTTTTATGTTAGCTGTATTAGGCATACCAGGTACAGCTAATTTTGTTGGTAATTATATGATGTTATTAGGTAGTTATACCTCTTATTCATATTATACAATTTTGTTGGTAATTGGGTTGCTGTTACTGTCAATTTCCTTAATTATTCGTATGCAACCTATTTTTTATGGAGTAGTTGATAAAGTAGATGTAACCAAACACTTTTTAAGTAAAAAAGATATTTTATTATTATCTAGTGTGTTGATTGTTCTAATTTTTATCGGGTTGTACCCTAAGATGGTGTTAGATATATCTTATTCTACTGTCAACCAAACACAGCAGTATATAACAGCAGAACAAGTGGGAGAGTAAAAATTTATGATAGCTTTATTGCCAATATTCATATTGAGCTTTGCCATAATTGTTTTGCTCATAGCGCTTTTTGTTTTTAAAGTAGGAACTAAAAAATGCGCTATTTTAGCTATATCAGGGTTGATATGCGCTTTAATTTGTTCATCAATTCTAGGCTTTAAAATTTCTCATAACACACCCGCAATAACTGATATTAGTAGTGACAATATGCAAATATCTGTACCTACTTCACAAGGTTCAACTGATACTGATTTATCAAGTGAGCAAACTATAGCCGTTGATGAAGTTCCAACGGAAACATCATCCCCTCAAAATGACCAGAACTCTGAACCTATGGTTCAACAAGATTTTGTAGGCCCACCTCAGAATGTTATTGATACTACACAAGCTGATGATAATACTGATAATAAATGGCGTGCTCATCAAGTTACAGCGTTATTTACCTGTGATGGCTATGGATTACTTTATACCAGTTTGATTTTGATTATTTCTATTGTAGTTGCTTCACTCGCTTATCAATGGTTTGTACAAGAACTGGTCGTACATGGTTTATTCTATGTAATTTTATTACTTATGGCATTAGGCGGCGTAACTTTAGTTTATGCAAGTCATTTAATGTCATTCTTCCTAGGCTTAGAATTACTTTCGATACCATTTATTGGATTGATCGGTTATCAATATATACAAACACATGCGTTAGAAGCTGCGATCAAATATATGATTCTATCTGCAATAGCTAGTTCATTTTTGTTAATGGGAATAGCCTTCTACTATGCAACAACTGGAGAGCTTACATTTAGTGGTTTAAGTTACCAGCTTTCAACCATGAATTATCAAAGTACATTATTATTAATTGGCATTTGTTTAATATTAGTGGGAATTGGTTTTAAGCTTTCACTGGTACCTTTTCAACTTTGGTTGCCTGACGTTTATCAAGGTGCGCCGACTGTAGTAGCATTATTATTATCAACAGTAGGAAAAGTGGCAGTATTTTGTGCTATTGCCAGATTATTTTTACTTGCGCCAATTGTTAATAATGAAACAATTCGTATTATTTTGGTGATTATGGCTTTTTGTTCAATACTATGGGGTAATTTATCTGCTTTAATGCAAAGTAGCTTAAAGCGTTTATTAGCTTATTCATCCGTAGCTCACTTTGGTTATTTATTACTTGCTTTAATTGCGGTGCAATATCAAGTATTGGCCTTAGAAACCATTGGTGTATATTTGATTGGTTACATTCTTGCCAATATCTGTATTTTGGGCGTGATCAGTTTAGAATCACATTCCAACGAGTTACAGGATCATGAAAACGAAGTCGATCTTTCAGGATTATTCTGGCGTCGTCCTGTTTTAGCATTAGCAATGGGTATAGGTTTACTCTCTTTAGCCGGTGCTCCACTGACAGCTGGTTTTGTTGGGCGTTTCCTTCTAATATTGTTGGGTGTAACGGCTGAATTATGGTGGTTAATTGCGGCAGTGGTTATTGGTAGCACACTAGGACTTTATTTTTATGCAAGACTTATTCTCAACCTTTATATCAAACCATCTAATGATGAACAGCTGAATTCGAACATCAGATTAAAATGGCAAGATATAAAAATGAGCGAATTGCTAATTGTTCTTGCAGCAGTTTTAACGATTGTATGTGGTGTCTATCCAAAATGGTTAGTTAACTTAGTTAGTATGGCTCAATATTTAACGACTTAATTATTTTTGTTACTTTCTTGAGATTGATTAAAAAGACATTGACAAGAAATAGTTAATTATCGACATATTTATTGTGTTATAATTCTGAACTTTAATATTTTTGTAAAAATTAAGAGGACCGATATGGACTTTTTTATTTCTAATGCATATGCAGCCGATGGCGCTCAGCCTGGTGCTGATTATTTAATGCCAATTATGTTAGTGGTATTCGGGTTATTTTTCTATTTTATGATTATGCGCCCACAACAAAAACGCGCTAAAGCGCATCGTGAGTTAATGGCATCAATTTCTAAAGGTGATGAAGTATTAACTAATGGTGGACTTATTGGTCGAGTTTCAAAAGTTAACGACAATGGCTATATTGCGTTAGAGTTAAATGATACAACAGAAGTTGTTATCAAACGTGACTTTATCACATCTGTTTTACCAAAAGGAACAATGAAATCATTATAATAAATTTCATTGTATTAATTATCTAATTCCACAAGAGAAAATGTCGTGCTAAATCGCTATCCTTTGTGGAAGTACATTATGTTGGTCGTCGTAATTTGCGTCGGCCTGCTTTATGCGCTTCCAAATATTTATGGTGAAGATCCTGCTATACAAATTTCAGGTTCAAACGGTACCGAAATTAATGTTGCTATGCAAGATAAAGTTAAGCAACTTTTGGTGAAAAACAAAATTGAACCTAAATCACTCGTATATGAAAATAAATCTATTTTAATTCGATTAAGTGATAATGATACTCAGCTTAAAGCTAAAGAATTAATATCACAAGAATTAGGTGAAGATTATACTGTTGCGCTAAATCTAGCACCAGCAACACCATCGTGGTTAGCTGTGATTGGCGCAGAGCCAATGAAATTAGGCCTCGATTTGCGCGGCGGTGTTCATTTCTTAATGGAAGTAGATATGACTACTGCATTAAGTAAATTGACAGACCAGTCGATTGAAAATTTAAAAGCAGAGTTTAATAAAAACAATCTTGTATATAAAACAATCAGCAAAAATCCTAATCAACAAATAACAATGCAATTTGATAATGTTGAAGATCGAAATAAAGCTATTACTAAGATCAATGGATTACAAGATTATGAGTTAACTTCACAAGATGAAAACAGCATTGTCATTAGTGTTAGTCAACAGAGACTGCAACAAGCGAAAAATGATGCAGTTCAACAAAATACTACCATTTTACGTAATCGAGTTAATCAGTTAGGTGTGGCTGAACCAATTGTTCAACGCCAAGGCTCAGATCGTATTGTGGTTGAATTACCAGGTATCCAAGATACTGCATTGGCTAAACGCATTTTAGGTGCGACAGCTACCCTTGAATTTAGGCAAGTGAATGATGATAGCTCAATTGACTTAGCTGCAATTTTAAACGGCAATATGCGTGTTCCATATGGTTCTGAAATAAAATATATGGAAAACGGCCGACCAGTTTTACTTTATAAACGTGTAGTATTAACAGGTGATCATATTACCGATTCTTTATTTAGAGTAAACGAATATAGCCAACCAGAGGTTTCTATCACTCTTGATAGTGCTGGTGGTAAAACCATGCTTGGTTTCACGCAAAAAAATCTGAAAAAAGCAATGGCAACACTTTTTGTCGAGTATAAAGATACTGGAAAACGTGATGAAAATGATAAACCTATTCTTGAAAAACAAGAGAGAGTCATCAATGTCGCAACTATCCAAGGTATTTTTAGTGACCGATTCCAAGTAACAGGCATAAGTAGTATTGATGAAGCTAAGAATTTATCATTATTACTTAGAGCCGGTGCGTTGATTGCTCCGATTCAAATAATTGAAGAACGAACAGTAGGTCCTTCAATGGGGCAAGAAAATATCACACAAGGCTTAGAATCTTGTGTTTGGGGATTATTAATTTCTGTCATATTTATGTTGGTGGTTTATCGCCTATTTGGAGTATTTGCAAGTCTTGCACTGGTAGCGAACTTAATTTTGATTGTTGGTACCATGTCATTATTACCAGGTGCGACATTGAGTATGCCAGGTATTGCCGGAATAGTTTTAACCGTAGGTATGGCAGTCGATGCTAATGTATTGATTAACGAGCGAATAAAAGAAGAACTAAGTAACGGACGAGGTGTTCAACACGCAATTAGCGAAGGTTATGCGGGCGCTTGGAGTAGTATTTTTGATGCCAACATCACCACACTGATTACTGCGGTTATTCTTTATGCAGTTGGTACTGGCTCAATTAAAGGCTTCGCTATTACATTAGGTATCGGTATTGTAACATCGATGTTTACCTCGATCGTAGGGACTCGAGCATTGGCCAATCTTATTTATGGTGGTCGTCGTGTTGATAAGTTATCAATTTAGAGGTTTATTGTGATTGTTGATAAAAAAGAAAATCATGATGTTAGAGAGCTAAATCATGGCCGCAGAGTCCTCGACTTTTTAAAATTTGGTTTTATTGCTTTTGCCATCTCAATGATATTAGTTGTGGCGTCATTTGTAGTAATTTTTGTTAAAGGATTTAATCTTGGACAAGATTTTACTGGTGGGACAACTGTTGAGTTAACCGTTACTAAAGCTATAAACCTTGATGACCTACGTAACAGTTTACGTGATGAGGGCTATCATGAACCAATCGTTCAATATTATGGTAGCAGTAAAGATATCATTATTCGACTACCAACTGCCAACCAAAGTGAAGGTAGTGTATCATCAACGATTGATAATGCATTAGGTATGAAAATTTCAAATTTAGTGCATAAAAATATTGATAGTAATGCGGAAATTAAACGAATTGAATTCGTTGGCCCAACAGTTGGTACTGAATTAGCTCAAGATGGAATATTAGCGATTTGTGCTGCTTTAATCTGTATTTTAATCTACATTGCGTTTCGATTTGAATGGCGATTTGGTACAGGTGCTGTTGTCGCATTAGCGCATGACGTTGTAATAACCGCAGGATATTTATCGTTATTTAATCGAGAGTTAGATTTGACTATTATCGCAGCGATGTTATCTATCATTGGTTATTCACTTAATGATACCATCGTTGTATTTGACCGAATTCGTGAGAATTTTAGAAAAATTCGACGTGCGTCGCCATACGATGTGATCAACATCTCACTAACTCAAACATTACATCGAACCTTAATGACATCAGGTACAACCTTAGCTGTTGTTATTATTTTGTATATATTTGGCGGTTCAATGTTAAAAGGTTTTTCTGAAACATTAGGCGTAGGGATTGTGTTAGGCACGATATCATCGATCTATGTGGCCGCATATATGTCACTTAAATTGGGTGTTAAACGTGAGCACTTTATGCCACCAAAAGTTGAAGTTGAAGGTGCAGATCAAAACGCAATTATTCGTTAACTACCTAAGCTCTGTCATAGTTTGACAGAGCATTATTAGACTGTTTTTTAAGCGAATAATACCAAACTATTTGACACCTTTTAACTAGTTGCATATTATTAGCCACAGTTTTACCTATTTAGGGGCCATAGCTCAGCTGGGAGAGCGCAACGCTGGCAGCGTTGAGGTCAGGGGTTCGATCCCCCTTGGCTCCACCAATTCCCTATTTCTTAAATCAAATTCTTTCAGATACATATATCTAGTGCTAAGATAGCTAAACTATTAACTATTGAGTACTCTATATGATTCAATACCATTCAAAAATATTAGCTAATGAATGTCGTGATATGAATGATATTCGAGCTGAAATCGACAGAATAGATCATTTTGTAATTCAATTATTAGCCGCTCGGTTCGAGTATGTTAAAGCTGCAAGTCAATTCAAAAAAAATGTCACTGATGTGCAGGCTCAAGCTCGTTTTAACAGTATGTTAGAGCAACGTATGCTTTGGGCTAATGAGTTGGGACTTGATGGTGAAGTGATTAAACAATTGTATGCTAACTTAGTTAAATATTTTATCAATGAAGAAATGAAACATTTTAATAAGGCAAATAAATAAGATGAATTATGAAAACAAACAGCATCTATTGGATGAGATAAATAAAACTGCTAAGCTATTTATTGATGAATTCAGCGAATTATCCGAACTAGATAAAGATAAGTTAATAGATGGAGTAGATCGAACTCCAAGTCAAATGATTGCTTATCAGTTAGGATGGTTGGATCTTGTTAAGTCTTGGGATGATCTTGAACTTGCTGGACAAACCCCAACATTACCAGCAGAAGGCTACAAATGGAATCAGTTAGGCACATTATATCAACACTTTTATAAGATTTATCAGGATTATTCATTACAAGAACTGATTAAATTATTTAATGAGAAACTTGTTATCTGGAATAATTGGATTAACTCATTAGATGATAGTACACTTTTTATAAAAGACACGCGTAATTGGACTAAACCTTTTCCTTCAGCATGGACTGTTGCACGATTTATCCACATTAATTCTGTTGCACCATTTAAATCCTTTAGAGCTAAAATTAGAAAATGGAAAAAATTAAATTCAAATCAGTAAAATCATAACATTTATTCCCAAAAAGATAAGGAACTGTATGGCTTTTTCAGAACAAGAAAAGAAACACCTTTTAGAACTAAAATACGTTGGCGATAAAATCATAGAAAGATTACAACAGATGGGATTCGATTCATTTGAAAAGTTGCGTAATACTACTTTAGATGAAATACTGAATAAAGGTGCCTTATTAACCGGATCATCATGTTGGAAAAACAGCCATCAGGCAAAAACCGCAATCCAAAATATTTTGGCTTTGGTCAATCAATGTGATTAATTTGCGGTCACTAATATGTGGCTATTTTATTTATCCCTATGTATATAGAGAACACTAAAGACAGTCTTTAATTTCCAGCCCTATTGCGGTTCATCTCTATGTATAAAGAAATAAGTTAATTTTATAAAAAATTGATTTAAGTTATTAATTTTTGATAAATTTTATTCAACACATTCCAATTTAAAAGTGTTTACTTTTAAATTAAATCAAACTAATTCAATTCAAATAAAAACCCAATTCTTGAGAATAAAAAGAAGATTCTTTTTCTGTATCAATTAAAACAATAATAGCGTTCGGTCTATGTATTTGTTGTCGGAGTTTTTCTAAACTTGTTTGATCAAGTTGAGGAATCTGATTTTTGATTTTTTCCCATTTTGCACGTCTTAGCGAAATTCGACTTTGCTCCCAAGCATATTCGCTATTACTACAGTAAGGAATAATTTTTTCATTTTGTTGATAAGCTAAATAGATATCAACGCTATCTTCTGATAAACGAGTCGCCACTTCGACTTCGTTATTCCATCCCATTTTTGGATCACGTTTATAACCTGCATTCAAATTTAATACGCTTTGATTGGCAATTGACGATTTACTTAAATTAGACCCTTCAGCACCATAATAACCTTTTTGTAATCCTGCTGGTGGTTCAAAATCTTGTTCATAAACGGATTCGATTAATTGCCTTGCATCATCCGGCATTTTAATGCAACCTTGCTCGGATAGTGTCTTTTGGGTATACCATAAATGAGCCGGATTAGCGTAAACATAACTGGTATTTCGAAAGGCTGGTTCGTCAAGCCAATTCGCGTTTGGTTCAGCTTGCCAATTTGGAGCAAGCACAATTAGGGTAGGGGGATGGCGTTCATCTAACGATTGATTTTTTTCATCATATGGTTTGATATTACCCTGTTTATCGCGAACATGTCGTTGTAAACGTCCAGCTCGTTGTATCAATAAATCTATCGGGGCAATATCGCTGATCATTTCATCAAAATCAAGATCCAAGGATTGTTCAATCACTTGTGTTGCTATAATGACTTTTCCTGCACGAATTTGATGATTCGATGTTTTTCCAGCCCATTGTAATGTTTTTTCTTCAATGTCCAAACGGTCACAATACGCAAAACGGCTATGAAAAAGTAGGATTTGTGTATGATCCAGTTGTAAGTTGAGTTGAATTTGTTGATATAGACTAATTGCATCTTGTACACTGTTTTTGATCCAACAAATAATTTTACCTTGTTGTATAGCTTTGCTGATTTTGTCTATACCGGCTTCAATATTGTTTATCCAGTCTATGTTTACTTGGCGTTTAACTTCTGATCGGGTTTCAATCGCTTGTTCAACTAAGCCGTTATGATTAAGCTGTGTCATGAGTGGAAAAGGTAATGACTGTTCTAATTTTAAAGCTTGTTTATTACCAGTTAAGCCTTTATAAAAGGCATCGAGTAGTTTTTGACGCAGAAAAAAAGGTAATGTTGCTGTCAAAATAATAGCACTGCCACCTTGTAACGCATGGTAATGTAATAAGTTTTCGAGTAATTTTACCATGTAACTGTCATAAGCATGAACTTCGTCTAATATCAGTAATTTATGGCGTAAACCTAATAAACGTAACGATTGATGTTTGAAAGGCATAATTGCCATTAACGCTTGATCTAACGTGCCAACTCCTACTTCAGCTAATAACGATTTTTTTCGAGTATCAACAAACCATTCATTACATTCTCCACTCACTGATTGTTCACCCTTGGGGTATTCTTGCTGGCTAATTTCATCGTGATTTAAAATTGTTTGAGTAAAATGCGGATTCATATAGCTAGAGCCATGAGCTAGTACCAGCGAAGGATGGCTATCAGCTTGATATAATTGTTCGTAGACTTGAGCAGTGCGCTGATAAATAGCATTAGCTGTTGCTTGTGTTGGTAAGCCGATATAGATACCCTGTGCTTTTTTAGCTGTCATAAGCCGATGTGCTAAAATCATTGACGCTTCCGTTTTTCCTGCACCAGTCACATCTTCCATAATAAAAAGTTCTGCGCCATTATCAGAAAGTTGGCAGGTTAATGCTTGTTGCTGTAGTGGTGTTGGTTTTTCAATGAAAGGAAACAAATTTTTAATATCATTAAAAGGGGTGATTGGCGATGCTGTTGGTAAAGTGGCAATGGCTTTTTCTGCTTTCAACATCGCATGATTGTGCCAATATTCATCAAGAGGCATGGGCTGTGAACAAAACGGAAAAAATTGTTCATTTGAACCCAGCCAATCACTGATTACGGTCAAACCCGCAATTAACCAACTTATTTGTTTTAATTTTTTATGATAATTTATATCAAAAAAATGGCAAGCATGGTGTGCTAGATTGCTATCGACAATAAACAATTGATTCAGTGCGATAATATAGTCTAAAGCCGCTTGTTTATCTTGTTCATTAAATGATAAATTACCATAAGCTTCTCGTTCTGGTGGCTTGCCATGATGTCCCGTCATAATAAGCAGCCATGTGTCATATAATTCATCAATGTCTTCACTATGTTGTTCAAGCTTAACGTTTGGTTGGTGTTTAAGTGAGTTATTCCATAACCAAAAACCAAGCGAATCATGTCTGGAACTATAGCTTTTAGATGGATCGACGCTGACAAGCTGCGGATGATTGTGTTTAAATAAAGCTTGGAATCCATTCGCAAATTTACCAATATCATGCCAAGCTAAAAAATAAGCAAACCAAAGAGCCGCTTTTTCTATTTCGTTGGGAGAAAAACCAATCTGCTCAAATAATTCAGTAGAATTAAAATAATTATTTTTGACAATATGGTATCCACAAGCGGCGACATCTAAATTGTGGTAAGGTAAAAGATGATAATCACTTGATTGATCGACTGGTTGGCACTTTCCCCAATATTGATAAAATGATTCGCACATTAAAAAGGATATCCCTATTTTTATCAGCCAATTGTTTGAAATGTGAAGCTGAGTATCACCATTAATATTAGAATAATAAAAGAATATTGGCTAAATTGCTAAATTTTTATACTCAAAAACCCCGTTCCTCAACTTTTTTTAATTGGCTATCACATTTGCCTACTAAAAATATTCGGTTAACGATAACAGGATATATCTTAAACAAATATCGATAAATATTAATGGGATAATTAATATTAGCTATTAAGTTTATTAATTAGGTTTTGCTCATTTGATTGAAGTTTGGCAAAATAGCTAACTTACTATGTATTATTTTAAGTATTTTAGATAATTCAAAATTTTCAATTAAAGTAAAATCTCATATTGATAGGTTGAAGATAAAACAGGAACTAAATTAGGATGATTAGTCAAAGAAAAAAAATTATTAAGAGGTTATTCATCTCAAGCTGTTTGAGTGGATTATTCCTTTGTTCAATGACTGCTTATGCCGAAGGCTCAAATCTCACGTTGCAAACCGAGACGGTAGAAGAGGTTAATTCCTCAACTGAGACTATAGAATCAATTGATAATGTTGAGCCTTCTCAACCTAATGAACATATTTATCACAAAACTATATTTTCATTGTTAGGTGAACCTAAATACCCTGAAAATTTTGAACATCTTAACTATGTCAATCCCAATGCTCCTAAAGGTGGAATTATTAAATTGTATGAAATAGGTACTTTTGATAATTTTAATCGTTTCGCAAGCCGTGGCGCACCTGAACATTATTCAGGATCCTTATATGATTCTCTATTTACCGCCACAGCTGATGATATTTCGAGTTTTTATCCACTAATTGCCACCTCAATCACTTATTCAGATAGTTATCGCTGGGCAGAGGTAGAAATTAATCCTAATGCGCGTTTTCAAGATGGTAAGCCAATAACCGCACATGATGTGGAATTTACTTTTCAAAAATTTATGACTGAAGGTGTTTCACAATATCGGGTTTACAACAAAGGGATAAATGTTAAAGCCATAGACGATTATCGCGTTCGTGTCGACTTACCTGAAGCCGACCGTGAAAAATTACTATCCTTTGTTGGTAATATGCATGTTATTCCTGAACATTATTGGAAAGATCGTAATTTTTCCGAGCCAGTAAGTGCTCCTCCGATTGGTAGCGGACCTTATTATATTAGTGATTATAAAATGGGACAGTATGTCGTTTATAAGCGAAATCCTGATTATTGGGCAAAAGATTTACCAGTAAATAGAGGTCTAAATAATTTTGATGAAAAACGTATCGATTATTATATGGATACGAGTATAGCTTTAGAGGCTTTTAAAGCTGGGGAGTATGATTTTCGAGGTGAAGGGCAACCGAAAAATTGGTTTACTCAATATCAAGGAAAATACTTTGATTCAAAGGATATCATTAAAAAAGAAAAAATCGTTGAAACAGCAGTAGATACTAAATGGTTAGCGTTTAATTTGCAGAAAGATTTTTTTAAAGATATAAAAATTCGAAAAGCGATTACCTTAGCTTTTGATTTTGAATGGTTAAATCATGCATTTTATTATGATAGTTATAAAAGACCATCTAGCTTTTTTGAAAATACTATTTATGCCGCTAAAGGTAAACCGAGTGAACTTGAGCTTAAATGGTTAACTCCTTATAAAGATATTATTCCTGAACAAGCGTTTGATGAAGCTTATACTATTCCTAAAAGTGATGGGCAAGGTTTTAATCGCAATAACTTATTAACAGCTGCTAAATTATTGGAAGAAGCAGGTTGGATCATTAAAGACGGTAAATTAATTAATCTTAAAACCCAACAACCTTTTGAATTTGAGTTGTTAACTTATCTAGGTGATGACATCAAATATGCCATTCCTTTCCAGCAAAATTTAGCTCGTTTAGGTATTAAAATGAATATAATCTCACTTGATTACGCGCAGATCAATCGCAGAATGCGTGAACGTGATTATGATATGATGCCACGTAATTATAGTTCGATAGATTATCCATCTTCAAGTTTAATGATTTTTTGGGGAACCGAATATTTAAACTCTACATATAATGGTTCAGGCCTACATAATCAGGCAATTGATTCAATTATTAATGAAATAATTAAAAATGTTGGGAACAAGGAGGAATTAATTCCTCTTGGGCGAGCGTTAGATCGAATTTTGACGCAAGAATATCCGATGATTCCAATGTGGTATAACAGTAAAACTTTTTATGCATATTGGAATAAATTTGGCCAGCCAACCCAACAACCAACTTATGCAATAGGAATTGATAGCTGGTGGTATGATGAAGATAAAGCAGCTAGCTTATCAAAGAATAGAGAACACTAATATGCTGAATTATTTTATCCGTCGATTATTGCTAATTATTCCAACATTGCTAATCATTTTGACGATCAACTTTTTTATCGTGCAAATCGCACCCGGCGGTCCTGTTGATCAAGGATTGTCTATGATTGAAAATGGACCAGAAGCAGGACAAACCTTGTTACCAGGCAGTGAAACTAGCCCAAAGATATTAAAAGAAGAAAAAAAACAATCAAATTATCAGGGCGGGCGAGGTCTTGATCCTGAAATTGTGGCAATGATTGAAAAGCAATATGGTTTTGATAAACCGATCTGGGAACGCTACATTAATACATTGAAACAATTTATTCAGTTTGATTTTGGTAACAGCTTTTTCAAAAGTGAATCAGTGCTAAGTTTAATTGCAAAAAGTTTACCTGTTTCTATTTCATTGGGGTTATGGAGTACATTAATCATTTATTTAATCTCAATTCCATTAGGGATTCGTAAAGCTGTTAAAGATGGTTCAATATTTGATTTTTGGACAAGTACTTTAATCATTATTGGTTATGCAATACCCGCTTTTTTATTAGCCGTGTTGCTAATAGTCCTTTTTGCTGGGGGGAGTTATTGGGATATTTTCCCGCTTCGAGGATTAATCTCAAATAATTTTGAACAATTAGATTTTTGGGGCAAAGTCAAAGATTATTGTTGGCATATTTGCTTACCAACTATTGCTATGGTGGTTAGTGGTTTTGCAACATTAACTATGCTAACTAAGAACTCATTCTTAGATGAAATTCGCAAACAATATGTTGTGACTGCTAGAGCTAAAGGTTTGAGTGAAAGGCAAATTATGTATAAACATGTTTTCCGCAATGCAACCTTACTTATCGTATCGGGTTTTCCAACCTCATTTGTCGGAATTTTATTTACTAGCTCTGTACTTATTGAAGCGATATTTTCACTTAAAGGATTAGGTTTATTAGGGTATGAGGCAATTATTCAACGAGATTATCCTGTTATTTTTGGCTCATTATATATATTTACATTAATTGGCCTACTCACTAAACTTTTGTCAGATTTAACTTATATGTTAATTGATCCACGTATTGACTTTGAGGCTCGCAACTGATGACTATGCACTATTCAATTAATCAGCTACGTTGGCAACGATTTAAACGCAATCGACGTGGGTATTATTCGTTATGGCTATTTTCAATATTATTTATAATAAGTCTATTTTCTGATTTTATATTTAATGATCGCCCCATTTTCATAAAGTATCAAAATAACTATTACTCGCCAATATTTCATTTTTATCCGGAAACAGAGTTTGGTGGGCAGTTTCAAACGCAAACTAATTATTTAGATCCCGCAGTACAAAATAAGATTGAATCAGATGGTTGGATATTTTGGCCTCCATTCCGATATACCTATAATACTGTAATTCATGATACAGCTAGCACATTTCCAACACCACCATCTAAAACGCATTTGCTAGGCACAACTGATGCTGGATTTGATGTATTAGCCAATATTTTATACGGATTTAGAATATCGATGTTTTTTGCGGTATTTTTAACTTTCTTCACTTCCATTATTGGTGTACTTATCGGTGCAATCCAAGGTTATTATGGCGGAAAAGTCGACCTATTGGGACAACGATTCATTGAAATTTGGAGCGGATTACCAGAATTATTTGTAATTATTCTACTTGCAAGTATCTTACCACTTAATTTTTGGTGGTTATTAGCTATTACAGTATTATTTGGATGGATGGCTTTAGTTGGTATTGTGCGAGCCGAGTTTTTACGTACTCGTAACTTTGATTATATTCGAGCTGCCAAAGCAATGGGAGTGAGTGATCGTAAAATTATGTTTCGACATATGTTGCCCAACGCGATGGTTGCGACATTAACATATTTACCATTTATTCTTTGTGGTTCAATTTCGACTTTAACTGCATTGGATTTTTTAGGTTTTGGTTTGCCCATTGATTCACCATCCTTAGGTCGATTACTTCTACAAGGTAAAAACAATTTACAAGCACCATGGCTCGGTATTAGTTCTTTTTTAGTTATTTCTATATTATTGTCACTTTTAATTTTTATTGGTGAAGGAATTAGAGATGCATTTGATCCAACCAAAGGAGTATATAAATGAGTTCTCCTTTATTATCGATTGTTGATTTAAGTATTGCTTTTAAAACTGGTCAAGACTTGCAAAGTCAAATTGTCGAAAATATTAGCTTTGATATCGGCGAACAAGAAACGGTTGCATTAGTTGGTGAATCTGGTTCTGGTAAAAGTGTGACTGCACTATCGATCTTAAAATTGTTACCCAAAGAGCAGGTGATCTATCCATCTGGCGATATTATTTTTGAGGATAAATCGTTATTACATGCGCCTGAAAAAGAGTTACGTAAAATTCGTGGTAATGAAATAAGTATGATATTCCAAGAACCAATGGTATCACTTAATCCATTACATACAGTGGAAAAACAACTTTACGAAGTACTATCATTACATCGTGGTATGCGACGTAATGTTGCTCGGGGGGAGATTTTACAATATTTAGATCGTGTTGGAATCAAAGAGCCTAAAACTAAACTTTCTGCTTATCCACATCAATTGTCTGGCGGTGAAAGACAACGGATCATGATTGCAATGGCAATTTTAACGCATCCTAAATTACTAATAGCCGATGAACCAACTACAGCCTTAGATATTTCAGTTCAAGCACAAATTATTGATTTACTCAAAGAACTTAAAAAAGAACTTAATATGAGTATGCTATTTATTTCACATAATTTGGGGATTGTTAAAAAACTGGCAGATAAAGTGGCAGTAATGCAAAATGGGCAAATTGTTGAATTCAATAATAAACAACGCATCTTCTTACGCCCTCAACAAGAATATACCCAAACATTATTAAATTCACAACCTAGTGGTGAACCCGTTCCTTTACCTGATACACCGGGTATATTGCTCAGTATTAATCATCTGAATGTTGAAGTCATCGCACAAAAACGATTATTTAGTAGTAAAAAGAAGAAAATTGTTGATAACATTGGCTTCACGGTGCACCAAGGTGAAACTGTAGGTATAGTTGGCGAGTCAGGATCAGGTAAAAGTACTACTGCACTAGCTATTTTGCGTTTAATTCAATCACAAGGTGATATTTTATTCGATAGCCATCCTATACAGAATTTATCCGCTAAAAAATTATTACCATTTCGCAGCCGAATCCAAGTGGTATTTCAAGACCCATACTCTTCACTTAATCCGCGCTTAAACGTTGAACAAATTATTAGTGAAGGCTTAATTACTCATAAGAAATTGAGTAAAACAGAGCGTGAACAAGCCGTGATTGATATTATGCAAGAAGTTGGATTAGAGCCTGAAATGCGTTTTCGTTACCCTAATGAATTTTCTGGCGGACAACGACAACGAATTGCCATTGCTAGAGCTTTAATCTTACAACCAGAATTATTGATTTTAGATGAGCCAACTTCTTCATTAGATCATACTATTCAAAAGCAAATAATTAATTTGCTTAAATCATTGCAAGAAAAACACCACCTTAGTTATCTATTTATTAGTCATGATCTTGCCTTAGTTTATTCTTTCTGCCACCAAATTGTTGTGATGAAAGAGGGAAAAATTATTGAACAAGGCTCTCGTGAACAAATCTTCTATACGCCTGAAACTGACTATACGAAAGATTTGCTTTCATTTTTAGATAAACCACCTAGAAAAGCAACTAAAATCCTAATTCATGCTGATATTCTGGAAAAAACGCAGAAAGCTGAAACAGAAGAAAATATAGAAAAGGTTGAAAAGCATGATGGTGAAGAAGAAAAAAAGGTCAATTGGGAAGATGCATTGTTAATGCGCAAAAAATAAATTTATAAGGCTTAGGTATAAACCATAATTGAAAATTTAATTTATTAAAAGATTCAACAGGTTAATTATGAACAAACGAGTATTCCGATTTTTAACTGCTTCATGTGTATCATTTGTCTCAATAAATGTCATGGCATTAACGTGTTCTGATGATCTTGAGCAAAATAAAGTTGAGGCAAATAATTATATCTTCAAAATATTAGATTTTATTGATTCTAAAGCTAAAGGTATAAAACAAGAAGTTAGAACTTCAACAATCACATCAGATACAGGTGCGATCCGTTCAATTGCGAAACATAGTTTAAATTATGATTCCAATGGCTTAATTACTGAAAGTCATTACGACCTTTATTCTGATAAAAATGAAAAACTTTATTCTGAGCATCTACAAAAAACAGAATTTGGTTGGCAAAATGTTATTCAAGATATTGAAGATAAAACTAATAGTACGATTCAATTCAAAACAGATGAAAAAGGCCGTATTATTGCGTCGGAACAAATAAAGAAGGCTCCTGATTTTACATTTATTGAGAATGACAATTATCAGTTTGATAATAACAATTGTTTAGTTAATAAAAATGTTCAATGGCAGCTAAAAGAGTTGAATGCTAATGGAGATGTAGTTGGAACTGTTCAAAAAGGTGCTTCGGTATATTCAGTTACTTACCAAAATCATCAATTAGCAAAAGTGTCAGCGCAATATAGCAATAAAACCCAAAATGAAAGTAATTTTTCTTACCAATTTGATGAAATTAACCGATTAATTGCCATTCATTCAGCTTATTCAATGGTGGGTAAAGATACAACAAATTATATAACCGATTTCTTAACTTTTAATGAAAAAAATGATTGGCTTAGTGCAAGTCAGTCTAAACAAAATAGAAAAAACAAACAGACTAATATTGTTCGACAAATTACCTATTATTAATCAAATTTAAATGGCGTTATCAAAAGTAATCGATAGCGCCAATAAATTAATATCAAAGTAGCTTTAGGCTCTGACAAATAAAATATAAATTGCATGAGCAGTCCATGCGAATGCTAAACAGAAAGTTAGTAGCTTTTCTCGTTTTGGATGTATGTTGAAATGATGAAGCAAAGTTAGAATCTGTTGTAATCCACACCAAATTGGTAGCGAAATCATTAAGCATAAAAATAATTTGCCTAATTCGGTGTTGGCTAATTTAAGAATTGATGAACGCGTTATTGCATCACCAAAAGGGATAATAAATGCAATGATACCCAATACCACGGGAGCAAAAATAGCTGCCCAAAGTCCACCTAAAGCAAATAGTCCTTTTGCCACTGTTGAATCAGAGCGTATTGGTTGATTTTCTTGTTTTTTCATTAATCAAACACCACTTATTTAATAATCAATAATAGTAAGTAATATGAAAGTAAAAGTGTTACACACCAAAAAACAATAATAAGTAAATATACTTTACCCTTTTTATGCGAATCTTGCTTAAAAATAACTTTCGGTATTAATCTAAACCAATTAATTGAATGAAATAAAGCAAGTAATAAAGCAATAGAATTGATGACAACAACTAAAGGCTTTTGCAAGAAAAAGATAAAACGATAAAACTCGTCTTGCCCCATTGCGTTTGTGTACATACAAATAACCCCATACATCAATATTAAGCTTACCCAAATCATGGAAAAAGGGGTTAATTTATTAACAATTGAAAAAAATCGCGCCTGTTTTTTTGATAAATTAATATGTTCAGGCTGATTGTTAGTATTAATTAACTTAGTATTTGATTGGTAATTATCATTATTCTTTTTAATCATAACATTCTCAATGGAGGTAGGATTATCACGTAATTAATCTTTTAAGCGATCAATGTTCATCTGAATATTATAAACACTAACTGATTAATATCGTCAAATTAAAGTCACGAATGATATCGTTTTTTTACTTATCAACACTAGGCAGAAAGTGCGTTGGGTTTAATGTAAATTAAGATTTAAGATAAAAAAATCAAGAAAGCATTTTTGTAAATTAATAATTTACCGTTAAACAGATAATCGGTATAGTTAAATGATAAATAATATAAAAAAGGATTAAATTTTGTTCTCTTTATCTTTATTAGACGAAAAATGGATACCGGTTGTTCATTTCGATGGTCATCTTAGTAAAATTCAACCTAGTCAGCTGGTTGATGAAACAATTTCAGATTTAGCTTATTTAAGACCCGATTTTCAAGGTGCGGCTTACCAGTTTCTTATTGGTTTATTGCAAACCACACTATCGCCCGAAGATAATTCAGAGTGGCGAAAATATTGGAATAATGGTTTTTCATTACAGCAACTAACGCAAGCGTTTGAACAAGTCAGAACTGCCATGCAATTTGGTGCAACTAAACCTTCCTTTATGCAAGATTTTGCTGAATTGGAAGGTAAGAAAATACCTATAACGAATTTATTAATTGACGCTCCGGGTGAGAATGCATTGAAAAAAAACACCGATCACTTTGTTAAGCGTGGTTTTGTCAAAGTGATGTGCCCACACTGTGCTGTCATGGCGCTATTCACTTTGCAAACTAATGCCCCATCGGGTGGTCAAGGACATCGAGTGAGTTTGCGTGGTGGAGGGCCTATCACGACTTTAATCATGCCTGAACTGAATAAACCTACTCCTTTATGGAAAAAATTGTGGTTAAATGTGATTCCCTTAGATGATGAAGAAAGACCGCAGCAGTTTGATGCATCAGTCTTTCCTTGGTTAGCCCCAACGAAAACCAGTGAAAAGCCAAAAAATTTAAGTTTATTTCCCGAGCAAGCTAATTTCTGTCAAGCTTTTTGGGGAATGCCTCGGCGTATTGAGTTAGATTTTCACCAAACTGAGCAAGGACAATGTGGCATTTGTGGTGAAGATTCAACACAACTAATTACCCAATATCAAACCAAAAATTATGGGATTCAATATCAACATTGGCAACATCCACTAACTCCCTATCGCACAAATAAAAAGACAGGCGATCAACTTGCCATTAAAGGACAACCTGGCGGATTAATTTATCGGGATTGGTTAGGTATGGTGAGTGCCAATGATGATATGCATTCGGCTAGAGTGGTTACCACTCATCTTGATCGAAACTTTAAAGATAAACAATACTATCATTTATGGTGTTTTGGTTACGATTTTGACAATATGAAAGCTCGTTGTTGGTATGAACACACATTCCCTGTCTACCCCGATTTGGCGGATCCTAACAGTGATTTAAAAGAGATAATTGCACAAGCATTAGCACTCAGTAAAGATACCTTGCCGATTTTGCGTAAAGCGATGACGGCAATCAATAAGGAGTCGACTTTAATTGATGTTGCCTTTTGGAAAGAAACAGAATTGCCATTTTATCAGTTTGTAAAACAATTAATTATACAGAAAGATAATTCCAGTGGTCGGCAATCATTGTTAGCAGAGTGGGCAAACACATTATTACATTATCTTATCCAAGTTTATGATAAAGCTGCTTTTGGTGATCCTGACCAGTCTTTTAATTTTTCAAAAGATAAAAAAACTAATCAAGCAGTTTGCAAAGAAATTAGTGGTAGAGAAAATTTAATCAATAAATTTTATAAATTGAAAAATAGAAAGTTAAAAATTAGCAAATAACTTTGATTACGTATAAGGGGAATAACGTGTCAAAATATCTTATAAAAAAAACACTCATTCTTAATGATGATCACAAAGCAATCATTATTAAATGGTTTTCTAAGTTGCAGGTTCAAGAATGTTTTTTCTTTGGTAAAGCATACAATGGTTTAAAGTTACGAGCAGAGCTGAAAAGATCATTTTTACCTAATGGAGTAATGCTCAAAGAAGGTTATTGGTTGTTAGCTAATCAGTTATTTGAAGAAAAAAGCTTTCTAAAAGCTTCAGATAATCATCATCAAGCACTTGCAATTTTTGTTGCTGTTGCCGTTTTTGTTAAAGCTAATAATGAAAATGCTTCTTTTGCATCTCAATTAAGTGAGAAAAATAAAAAAAATGAACGAAACATCATGTCTTCTTTGCGCTTTAACCAACTTCTTGCAAGTGATACAGAAGAAGAGTTTTGCCGGCGTTTAATTCGTGCTGTCAAATTGCGTGGTGATGGTGGGGTAAATCTCTTTTCACTTGCTGATAGTATCTTTTTATGGGTTAAAGAGAAAAATAATCGTCAAAAAAATTTATTAAATAATATGGAACCATTTAAACGTAATTCTGTTCGTTGGGCAATGGATTACTATTTGACCGAAAAATCAATTAAGGAATAACTATTATGAGTACATTTTTACAATTACATTTATTAACTGCTTATGCACCTTCAAATTTAAATCGTGATGATTTAGGTCGTCCGAAAACAGCTAAAATGGGAAATAGTGAACGTTTACGAATTTCTTCTCAAAGTTTGAAGCGTGCTTGGAGAAAATCAGACTTTTTTACTGAGTCACTAACTGAAAATATAGGTGTTCGTTCTCGTAAATTTATTACTGAATGGGTTTATAACCATATGAAAGAAAATGAAGTATCAGAAGAGCTAGCTAAATCATGTGCAATAAAAATAAGGGAACACTTTCAAAAAAATAAAAAAGAAAATTCAGATGATGAAACTGATAAAAAAACAGAAAAAAAGGAAAAAAAATCCGAAGAAGCAAAAATAAACTTCGATATGGATCAACTTATTCATATTAGTAATAATGAACAACAGGAAATAGAAAGACTAGTTGCACTATTAATTAATCAGAAAAGAGAGCCAACCCAAGACGAATTGAATAAATTAATTAAAACTCGTCAAGAAAATAGCAGTATTGATATTGCTCTATTTGGTCGTATGTTAGCGGGTAAAACAGAATTTAGCATTGAAGCTGCTTGTCAAGTTGCCCATGCGCTAAGTGTGAGCGCAATTTCTATCGAAGATGATTTTTTTACTGCTGTTGATGATTTAAATGATAAAGAAAAAGATGCGAGTTCAGGGCACTTAGGCGAACGTGGTTTTGCGTCGGCACTGTTTTATACTTATATCTGTATAAGTCGTGATTTGCTCCTTGATAACTTAAACGGTGATGAAGCATTGGTTGAAAAGACACTAAAAGCATTAACTGAATCCGCTATAAAAGTGGCGCCAACTGGCATGCAAAATAGCTTTGCATCACGTGCTTATGCCTCTTATTTATTGATTGAAAAAGGTACTCAGCAACCACGTTCACTTGCTGTTGCTTATTTCAATCCTATCCGTAGCCAAGATATGGTGAATGATGCCATAACTCGATTAGAGCAACAATTGGATAAGTTTGATCAAGTTTATGGTCAATGTGCGGATGATCGCTACAAACTCAATATTGAAAGTGGAGAAGGGACACTTGCAGCTGCATTAACGTTTGTTGCGCAAAAATAAGGAGCGGTCAAGATGATAAAACATCTTATTTTTCAGATTTATGCACCGTTCACATCGTGGGGGGAACCAGCTGTTGGCGAAGTTCGCCACAGCAATATTATTCCTTCCCGCTCAGCTGTATTAGGTTTTTTGGCAGCAGCATTAGGTATTCGGCGTGATGATGATCGTATTGATGCTTTCAATCAGCATTATTTTATTGCTTCTCGCCCTTTTATTGTTAAAGGAAGTTGGTTGTATGATTTTCATACTGTTCAATTTCCACCCGCAATAAGCAAAAATTCTAAAAAGGTTGATGAGGAAGATTTTAATAATTTGGTAACTCATCGTGAATATTACAACGATGTCTATTATCAAGTTATTATTACCGAAACAAAAAGCGCCCCTTATTCTGTAGAGCAGATAAAGCAGGCATTATTAACGCCTGTCTTTCCACTTTATGTGGGCAGAAAGAACTCTCCATTGTCATTGCCATTAGCGCCGGTGATTTATGAAGGTGAGCTTAATGATGCTTTTGTCTTCGCTAATGAACATTATCATCAATACCACCAATTAGATCCTGTCCTAAAGTATTTAGTTGATAGTGATGCTAACGAATATTATTGGGATCATGCTGATCAAGAAACTCATTTTGACGTAATGAAAATACAACTTCGACAAGATCAGCCCATTAACAGGAAGCGTTGGCAATTTATCAATCGCCATCAATATGCAGGACATTTAAAAAGGAGCGAATAGATGTTTTTTTCAAAAGTGGAGCTAAAACTTGAACGGCTTCCTTATGTGATGCAACAAAAAAGACTTCATGCAGGTGAGTATGCAATACATCAATGGTTATGGCAGCTGTTTCCTGATGAAAATAAACGTTCTTTTTTATTTCATGAAGATCTTAATGCTAAAAAAACTCAGTTTTATCTTTTATCTGAAGTTGCACCACTGGTTAATCATGAGTTATTTAAAGTTGACACAAAACTTTATGCGCCGCAATTAACAACAGGTATGAAGTTAAGTTTTTTATTACGTGCCAATCCTGTTGTAATGAAACAAGGGAAACGTTGTGATGTGATGATGAATGCTAAATATCTGGCTAAACAGAAGAGTTTATCATCTAATGAGATCAAAGCTCAGCAATATCAAGCGGCCATAGATTGGTTGATTAAGCAAAGTGAAAAACGTGGATTCTCATTACAACAAAATGAGCATTCGGCAGTTTGCTGTAATGTTATCAGTTACAACCAACATCTGCTTAATAAAAAGTCAGAACTTAAACCGATTAGTTATAGTAGTGTTGATTTTGAGGGAGTATTGACTGTTACTGATCCAAAACTATTTTTAGCTACACTTTATCAAGGTATTGGTAAAAGCAAAGGGTTTGGCTGTGGGCTATTTTTAATCAAACACTGTCAATAGGATATTTAATATGGTGTATATTCCACTGAATCCTATTCCTTTAAAAAATAGAACATCAATGATCTTTCTCCAATATGGACAAATTGATGTTTTAGATGGTGCTTTTGTATTAATAGATAAAACAGGCATTAGAACCCACATTCCAGTTGGCTCTATCGCTTGTATTATGCTTGAACCAGGTACACGCGTATCGCATGCTGCGGTTAGATTAGCAGCTACCGTGGGAACTCTGTTAGTATGGGTGGGTGAGGCTGGTGTCAGAATGTATTCGTCAGGTCAACCAGGCGGTGCTCGATCGGATAAACTACTTTATCAAGCCAAATTAGCCTTGGATGATGAACTTCGTTTAAAAGTTGTTAAAAAGATGTTTGAACTACGATTTGGTGAACCGGCTCCTAGCCGACGTTCTGTTGAACAACTACGAGGAGTTGAAGGTGCTCGTGTACGTGCAACTTATGCATTATTAGCTAAAAAGTATCGTGTTAAGTGGCATGGACGTAAATATGATCCTAAAGATTGGCAAAAAGGAGATACAGTCAATCAATGTATTAGTGCTGCCACTTCTTGTCTCTATGGTATTACTGAAGCAGCAGTTTTGGCGGCTGGTTATGCGCCTGCTATCGGTTTTGTGCATAGCGGAAAACCGCTATCTTTTGTTTATGATATTGCTGATATTATAAAATTTGATACGGTAGTTCCGAAAGCGTTTGAAATTGCTGCCCAAAATAGAGCTGATCCCGATCGTGAAGTGCGTATTGCTTGTCGTGAAATTTTTAGAAGTCAAAAAACATTAGCGACATTAATTCCACTTATTGAAGAGGTATTATCCGCTGGAGGGATTGAGCCTCCACCACCTCCAGATGATGTACCACCACCTGCGATACCAGAACCACAATCACTTGCCGATAGTGGCTTTAGGAGCCATTAATCATGAGTATGAGTGTTGTCGTTACAGAAAATGTACCACCTAGATTAAGAGGACGCTTAGCTATATGGTTATTAGAAATCAGAGCCGGTGTTTACATAGGCGATATTTCCAGACCGGTAAGGGAGATGATTTGGCAACAAATCATCGAGCTTGCTGAAGAAGGTAATGTTGTACTTGCTTGGGCAACCAATACTGAATCTGGATTTGACTTCCAAACTTATGGTACCAACAGAAGAGTGCCGGTAGAACTCGATGGACTCAGATTGGTCTCTTTTTTACCTATTGAAAATCAATAAGTTAAAGTTCTTTAAAAATTCAAAAAATCTGGTAGAATTTTATGGTCGCTATAAGTTTAAATAAAACAAATAGATACGTTTAGAGAGTTCCCTGTATACACAGGGATAAACCGCTTACAATTCCTGTGAATTGGGATTATTACAAGAGTTCCCTGTATACACAGGGATAAACCGGAAAGAAAAATGAAAAAATTAAAAGGTACACCGAGTTCCCTGTATACACAGGGATAAACCGGCGAAAGAAACTATGGTCTACAAAGTAGTACCGAGTTCCCTGTATACACAGGGATAAACCGTTACCAAAATAGTAACAAAATCCAAAACAGTAGAGTTCCCTGTATACACAGGGATAAACCGGATATTGTCTTTAACGAGATGGAGGGCGACTTAGAGTTCCCTGTATACACAGGGATAAACCGGCTTGGGTACTTTGATTTTTCATTTGATGATAGAGTTCCCTGTATACACAGGGATAAACCGTGCAAAAGTCCGCAAGCCCCTACGCAAGCCGCGAGTTCCCTGTATACACAGGGATAAACCGCAGGCAGGGAGCTGGGATTATCTTTTGCTGACGAGTTCCCTGTATACACAGGGATAAACCGTTTGCCTCTGGACTCTGCTCCCAATAACACTAGAGTTCCCTGTATACACAGGGATAAACCGGTAAGGGAATGGCGATGAAAACGGATGATTGCGAGTTCCCTGTATACACAGGGATAAACCGCGTTAGATTTCTCTGATTCTGTTGATTCAATGGAGTTCCCTGTATACACAGGGATAAACCGACGGCGTCCAGAAAGATATTAATGTCAATTTTCGAGTTCCCTGTATACACAGGGATAAACCGCACTTTTAATCGATGATGCCGAGTTGACAAAAGAGTTCCCTGTATACACAGGGATAAACCGATGATTTAGTAACACTCTGTAACGCAACAAAAGAGTTCCCTGTATACACAGGGATAAACCGAATTTAGCATAACGGCAGATTATGCGAACTAAGAGTTCCCTGTATACACAGGGATAAACCGGATGTTCCATACTTGCGACTTCATCTCTAATTGAGTTCCCTGTATACACAGGGATAAACCGCGCTAGGCTACGAGAAAACAGCGCTTTATTTAGAGTTCCCTGTATGCACAGGGATAAACTATTATCTATATCATAAAAACTCAATTTATAAAAATTATAGAATTTGAAATTTTCAGAATATCTAGAATTGTTAATGCATTAGGGATCATTTCAATTTTTTATCCATGTTTTCATAGATCTTAATTGGCTTAATGGGGATTAATGTTTTGCCTTTTACTTCAAACTCAGAATTATTACTGGAAACAACTATTATCTGACCTCTTTCTAAGTTAAACTCTAAAAGTGGAAATGGCTCTACAAAACCTAAAGGAGAAAATTCCCTGTCCCTGTTATCCGGAGGGAATTCGTAATAAACTACTTTTTTATTATATACATACACTACAGCATCAGAATGCTCTTGATATTTTCCAAAATCAGGATTTTTATCAGAAAATTCTACTTTCTTAACATTAATATTTTGTTCCCGCATTAATGTAATATAACGTCCGCTAATATTGCCATAGATTAACCATGCTTCATCCCATTTAAAATTAGTATAATCAGATAAGGTTATAGTTTGAGGGTGATTTTCTTCTATATCTTTTAATGCTTTTTCTAAAGGTCTTTCACTGTTGCAACTGGTTAATGTTACTATTGATATGAATGTTATTACTGATAGTATTATTATTTTATTCATTTTTTATTTCTTAATATTCTTTTGCTTTAGGTATGGTCTTAAACCAAGCTATATCTTTTTGTTTAACCTCTAAATTGTTTAAAACAATTTGTTAGCAGTTTATTTCAGTTTTTTATCCATATTTTCATAGATCTTAATTGGCTTAATGGGGATTAATGTTTTGCCTTTTACTTCACACTCAGAATTATTACTTGAAAGAACTATAATTTGTCCTCTTTCTAAATTAAAATCTAAAAGTGAAAATGGCTCGGCAAAACCAAAAATCTCGCCATCCCTATTATCCGGAGGGAATTCGTAATAAACAACTTTTTTATTATATATGTACACTATAGTATTTGAAAATTCCTTCCACATTTTGATGGTATCATCTATTCTTTCCACATTAATATTTTGATCTCTCATGAAGTTTAAATAACTTACACCAACATTTCCATAGATTAACCATGCTTCATCCCATTTAAAATTAGTATAATCAGAGAGTTTTATAATTTTAGGGTGATTTTGTTCTATATATTCGGCTACTTTTTCTAAGGGTGTTTTGTTGCAACTGGTTAATGTTACTATTGACATAAATGCAACTAATAGTAGGAGTATTTTTTTCATTCTTTGGCATTCCGGATTAATTTTGTTTTATATTCTTGTTCAGGTATGGTTGGAAATCCGCCTAATGATTTTATAATCTAAAAACTTTATTTTCTCTAGCAACACAGTGTTAAATACTAATTCATAATACTATGAATTGTTTACTAAACAAATGATAAGTGAGTGAAAAATACCAATCGATATCGCTTTTTTAGAAGGCGATAAATACAAAGTTCATATACTCAATGATTTTCCTATTAATGAACAACATCAAACTATTTTTATTTTGATTTATTTCGATCTTATAAACGAATCGCTAATAAGTAAACAGGATGTTCTACTATGTCGGTATATTAAAAAGTACTCATATTTGATAACTATTAACAAGGTATTTACGATACGAACTAAAATAATTGGTAAAAATAGCGTACAATAGCGCAATGTTTACTCGTTCATCAGCTTAATTAGTTTAGGAAATAAGTATGACAGGCAAATTTATTGTCATCGAAGGTTTGGAAGGCGCCGGTAAAACGACAGCCATACATACTGTTGCGCGTGTTTTGAATCAACATCATATTTGCGATTTGCAATTTACTCGTGAACCGGGTGGTACACCGATTGCTGAAGCATTGCGTAATATTATTAAAAATGGTTTAGATAATGAGCCATTAACTGATAAAGCTGAATTACTTATGTTATATGCTGCGCGTATTCAATTAGTTGATAACGTGATTAAGCCTGCACTGAAAATGGGGAAATGGGTCATTGGTGATCGACATGATTTATCTACTCAAGCTTATCAAGGTGGCGGACGAGAGTTAGACAGAGTTTTTATCGAAACACTACACTCTCAGGTTTTAGGTAATTTTAAACCAGACTTAACGTTGTATTTAGATATTTCACCAGAACTTGGATTGATGAGGGCCAGATCTCGAGGGCAACTTGATCGTATTGAACAACAATCACTACCTTTTTTTGAGCGAATTCGTCAGCGTTATTTAGAGTTAGCTGAAAATGATAACACTATCATTACTATTGATGCATCAAAATCAATTACAGAAGTGACAGCTCAAATTGAAACAACATTAAATTCATGGTTAACAAATTAGGTTTCGATTTTATGATTTTCAACGAATATCCATGGCTTAAATTACCTTTTGAACAGTTAGCAGAAACGATTGTTAATCATCGTGCTCATCATGCTTTGTTAATCAATTATATTCAAGGTAGTGGCGAAGAAGAATTAATCAACTTAATAGCTAATCGATTACTCTGTCAATCTTCAAAACAGTTGGAACCATGCGGTAAATGTCATAGTTGTCAGTTATTTTTATCTCAACATCATCCTGATTATTACCAAATAACAAATGAACAGGGAAAACAATCGATTGGTATTGATCAAATACGGAATATTTCTACAAAAATCTATGAAAAATCCCAACAGGGCGGTAATAAGGTCATCTGGATTAGACATGCTGCTTTTATGACAGAAGCCGCTGCAAATGCATTGCTTAAAACGTTAGAAGAACCTCCAGAAAATACCTATTTTATTTTAAGTGATAACCATAATAGTCAATTTTTACCTACAATTCATAGCCGTTGTTTTTGTTATTTTTTAAAAATACCCAAAATAGAAGAATCTATTAATTGGTTAAAAAAGATACATAATGATTTATACAGTGATAATGAGCTTGCCACTGCTCTGTTATTGAGTGAAAATGCGCCACTAAATGCAGCTCTTCTGTTGCAACCCGAAAATTGGCAACAACGAAAATTATTTTGTGAAAACTTGTTAAATGTCTTGCCACAAAACAATTTTTGGCAATTAGCAAAGACATTTAATCATGAGGAATTTTTTGAGCGTATCACTTGGTTTTGTGCATTGCTAGGTGATGCGTTAAAAGCTAAACAGAAAGTTGGTCGATATATTGTGAATCGTGATCAGGTTCCGTTAGTTAGGCTACTTGCCACAAAAAGTAATGATGAAATTATTTCGCTTTATCAACTGTGGTTAAAGGCAAAAAACTTGTTATCGATAAATGGGTTAAATAGGGAGTTGATTGTCTATAATGTTCTTGCTCAATCACAATTAATTGGGTATCAGAAATAGACTTTATAGAATAATAAAATTTTAGGTCAATAGTAGATTTACATATGAAAGGATTGCAGTGAGTTATTTATCAATTGAGTTTGGTCTAATTTTTGTAGTTCTCTTTGCTATATATTGGGCTTTTAGATTATTACCAAAATTCCAAAATAATTTACTTTTGATTTCAAGTTACCTTGTTGTTGCTAGTTATAGTGTTCAATTTGCTGTTATCCTTTTTAGCTACACTTGCGTGATATATTTCTTTTCAATAATGATTGCAACGTCTAAACAACACGCAAAAATATGGCTGGTTTTAGGATTAAGTGCCGCAATAATCAATTTAGCATTGTTCAAATATTTTGATTTTTTTCGATATGAATTACAGTCATTGCTTAACTATCTAAATTTATCTATATTATTGCCAGCAATAACCATTTTTATTCCAATAGGCATCTCCTTTTATACGTTCCACTCGGTAAGCTATTTAGTTTCGATAAAAAAGAAAGAATTACCTGTTGCTAAATTCTGGGATTTTGCCTTATTTTTATCCTTTTTTCCTTGTATAATTGCGGGTCCAATTAATCGAGCAAAAACATTTATTCCACAAATTGTGGTTAGTCAACCTAGAGAGATTTTAGAACCCTTTCGGGCATTTACGTTAATTATTCTGTCCGTGATAAAAGTTTATTGTTTAGGTGGATTAATTAGCGAAAACTGGATAACTCCGATTTTTTCAAATCCATTAGAATACAGTACTCTTGATTTATTGGTAGGCTTATACGGTTATGCTATACAAATTTACCTGAATTTTTCTGGTTATACCGACCTTGTTACAGGTATTGCTTTATTATTAGGTTTTCGACTTCCTATCAACTTCAACTTTCCTTATTTAGCCTGTAATGTCCGCGAATTTTGGGAACGTTGGCATATTAGTTTATCTCATTGGATCCGCGATTATATTTATATCCCTCTTGGTGGCAATCGTCGTGGTTTTATTCGCACTCAAATTAATGTTATGTCAGCTATGTTATTGTCAGGTTTATGGCATGGAGCTGGGATTAATTTTGTTATTTGGGGTGGATGTCATGGTTTGGGGATTATTGTTCTTAATATATTAGATTGTTATATGGGAAGAAGCTGGATTACTCAACGTTCCCCAATTATTGCTAGATTAATTACTTGGCATTATATCTGTTTTACTTGGTTATTTTTTTATTGTGTAAGCTTACCTGACGCATTAGATTATTTGACGGCTCTAGGTCATAACTTTTTAATTGAGTCACATTATATTGAGGTATTTCTAAGTATATGTGTCATATTTTTGTTATACCCATTATTTAAAAATATTCCTGATTGGTGCTCTTTACAACTTAGCAAAATAAATAGGATTTATTTGCCTATCATTTTTATATTTATATTATGGCTAACTATCTATTTTGCACCATCTGGAGTGCCAAATTTTATTTATGCTAATTTTTGATTATGATGAATAATAAAAATGAAATATAAAAAAACATTATCAAAAAATAGACGAAGAAATAGGCCTCAAAAAAATAGGCAACAAATTGATTTGTTCGAAAATGGCTTACATGAGCAATCAAGAAAGCATAATGCTAAGACTAAAGTATCAGAAGCTGCAATAACTCAAAAAGAATCACTTTCACCTAAATATGTTTTTATTATGCTATTGATTACCGCAATAGCATTAATAGCAATTTATCACAAATCGGTATTAATTTATTGGCAACAAACGTATCATCATGATCTCTTTAATTCAGGAAGTATGACCCAAAAAATGGATCTAGACGATTCTGATGGCCGAGTAGAAGAATATTCGAAAGATGTAGTTATTGATGAAAATAATGTCATTAGATCCATTGATGATGAGTCACATTTAAACCAACCAGTAACAAATGTGTTAGTTATTTCACCATCCGAAATGGTTAATATTAAAAAAGATAAAAAAAGGCAAAAAATTCATGTTCAACCAATATCAATTAAGCAAGAAAATACTAAATTAAGCAAAACTAGGTTTGATGGAACGCCAGCAACTGAACAGATAGATACCGAAGCTAAAGATGAAGCACCTAAAATTCAAAATATTCCATTAATTCATGAGCCCTTACCGATTGTATTAACTCAAAATGACAAAGTATTGTTTGTTGGCGACTCTTTGATGCAAGGCGTTGCACCATATGTTAAAAAAATGTTATTTAAACAATATAAAATAGAAAGTGTGAATCTAAGCAAACAAAGTACTGGACTCGCTTATCCAAAGGCTTTCAATTGGCCAAAAACAATCAATGATAATTTAATTGCCGATCCTTCTATCAAGTTACTTGTTGTTTTTTTAGGACCTAATGATCCTTGGGACTTTCCTGTAAAAGGTTATGCTAAATACGTTAAATTTAAATCTGAGTTGTGGGAAGAACAATACCGTTTACGTATCGCCACAATTTTAAATAGTGCTAGTGAACATAATGTTCAAGTGCTTTGGCTGGCTGCTCCTTGTATGCGCAAACCGCAACTAAATTTAGGGATGGTTTATTTAAATACGCTGTATCAATCTGAAGTAGAAAAGAGACAACAACACTTTTTAACAACCAACCAATTATTAGGTTGTACTTATGAAACATTTAATAGTTTTATTGAATCTAATAAAGATAAAATAAAAGTTAGAGTTGATGATGGAATCCATTTTACACCTATAGGCCAAAAAATTTTAGCTAAAGCAATTATGGATAAAATCATTTTTAAACAATTAGAGGATGACGATAGTGATTAAACTTTTAAAGTATATTATTACTATAGTGACTATCACTGTTTCAGTAGGATGCAGTGTAGCAGAAAGTAAAACTGGTGCACAATCTACTGTTGTTGATTTTGGTGACCCAAATGCAAAGCAATTTGCTCAACGTTTAAATTCCTTAGCTAGAAATAGAAATGTTAACCAAGTCGTTAATATTACACAATTTGGAGATTCGCATTCAGCAGCAGATTTTTTTACTGGTGAGTTTCGAACATTAATGCAACAAAAATATGGTGATGCCGGAATTGGTTGGGTTACACCTGTTGCCATTAAAGGTCAAAACCATACAGCAGTTGGTTGGAAAGTAAAAGATTGGCGTGTAATAAGTAGCCGTACAGTAAGTGACGTAGATTTTCCAATGGGTGGATTTATTGCAAAAGCGACTAACGATTCAGCCACTATACAAATAATACCAAAAAGTTTAGATAACAAAAATTGGCAAGTAAAATTAACCTTCAAAGCATTGAAGAATACCCCTAATTTATTGAGTATTTATGATGCTGACGGTAAAAAAATAAATATAAGTTATTTACCCAAAAGTAGTATTTGGCAAACGGTGTCATTTGTGACTAAAAACCCTTTTACGATTAAAGGAAGCCGTGATGTTGAAATTGGAGGAATTTGGTTAAATCGCTCAAAAAAATCAGGGGTTATTGTATCTTCAATTGCAACTAATGGCGCTAAACAGAGCATATGGCAAAAATGGGGTTCAAGTTGGTTGAAAGAATTATCTGCTTCAAAAAGTGATTTAGTTATTCTTGAATACGGAACAAATGAAAGTTTTGATGAAACTTTAGATGTTAATGATTACCGCAAAAACTTAGTGAATAATATTCGCCAAATTCGTAGAGCATTACCTAATGCAGCCATTTTATTGATGACACCACCAGATACAATGGTTAATGAAAATAAGATCCCTAAATCATTTTCAGCAATTATGAGTATTCAAAAGCAAGTAGCTAAATCTGAAAGGACACTATATTGGAATTGGCAAGCAGCTATGGGGGGAGCTGGTTCAGTTAAAGTTTGGCAAAAACGTGGACTGACTCGACCAGATTTAGTACATCAAACCTTACAAGGCTACAAAGAAAGTGCTAAAATTTTCTATAAAGGTTTTAATGAGTTTATTAAGAAGAAAAGATAGAATATATAATTAAAAAGGAACAAATAAGTTATGTCATCTCCAATCATTGTTGCTGTTGATTTTTCAGATACTAAGTCAGCATGGAACTTTATAGACCAAGTTGATCCAAAAGATTGTCGTCTTAAAATAGGCAAAGAATTATTTACTCATGCAGGTCCTGACTTTATTAGGCAAATAAAACAAAAAGGATTTGATATCTTTTTGGATCTTAAATTCCATGATATTCCTAACACTGTTGCTAAAGCAGTAGCTGCAGCTGCCGATTTAGGTGTTTGGATGACAAATGTTCACGCTAGTGGTGGCGCTCGTATGATGGAAGCTGCAAAAGATGCGCTTTATTCATACGGTAAGGATGCACCAATGTTAATCGCAGTGACTGTATTAACGAGTATGGAGTCTTCTGATCTTAAAGAAATAGGTATTAACGTTTCACCATTAGAGCAAGCAACAAAGCTGGCATTACTGGCAAAGAATTGCGGACTCGATGGAGTTGTATGTTCTGCTAAAGAAGTACAAAGTTTTAGAACTAGACTAGGAAGTGATTTTAAATTAGTTACTCCAGGAATTCGTCCAGCAGGATCAACACCTGATGATCAACGCCGTATTATGACACCTCAACGCGCACAAGCTGCTGGTTCAGATTATTTAGTTATTGGGCGTCCTATTACTCAAGCGGAAGACCCAACCAAAGCATTACATGCTATTTTAACAACACTAGATTTATCAAAGAGTTAATAATTATGTCTGATAACGCTATTGTTTATTCAACTGAACATGGTCGAATTACGCCAAAGCAGGCTGCTAAACCTCGTATTAAAGGCGATGGTTTTATTCGTATTTCACGCCAGACATCAGGGCGTAAAGGTAAAGGAGTTTGTGTTATCGAGGGATTCGATTTAGAGGATTCTCAGTTGATGCAATTAGCAGCTGAGCTGAAAAAGCGTTGTGGTTGCGGTGGTTCAGTTAAAGACGGGAAAATTGAAATTCAAGGCGACAAACGTGAACTATTAAAATCATTATTAGAAGATAAAGGTTTTAAAGTCAAATTTGCTGGCGGTTAATTGTTTAAAAATAAAGTAATAACGCCCTATTAAGAAAAAGGGCGTTGTTATACATAAAAACATTAATTAGAACGGTAACTACGCATTTTTTTGCTGATTTCACGTCTTTCTTTAGAAATTTCAGCATTCTTGATTATATAATCATCAACACGATCATCATAATCACTCTTCATATTAGCAATAATAGCTTGAAGTTCTTCGTAAGTCATATCAGGTTTAATGTAATCACTTAAATTTTCAAGTAATAGCACACGTTTTTGGTTATCACGAATTTTTTTCTCGTTATCTGAAATTTCACGTTTTAATTTATTTAAACGACGTGATAAACGAATATATTCAAGTACATCTTGAAATGATGGTGCGGCTGATTTTTCCTTGTCCATCTATAACCCCTTATTTCTAAAAAATGGAAAACGATTCTGAGTTAATTATATACCAATAATTTTTTAAGGTCATACTAAATATACTTTTATTGAAAAATGTTAAATTTAAATATCAATCAAGCTTGCTGAGTTTTGTTTTAAATCAAATTTTTTGAAGTATGAAATAATAATATTTTTATAAAATTGTCGATAAATTTATCGATTTTCCTTCTAATTGCGATAAAAATAAAAACAACTATTAAGAATTATTGCAAAGTATTATACAATGTGTCGTTAATTGAAAAGAGTACCAAATGAGAGAATCATAATGAGCTGGATTGAAAAAATTCTGAGTAAAAATAATATATCGTCAGATCATAAAAAGGCAAATATTCCAGGTGGTGTTTGGACCAAATGTAGTAATTGTGAGCAGGTTATCTATCAAGCTGAACTTGATCGTAATTTAGAAGTTTGCCCAAAATGCGATCATCACATGCATATTCCTGCCCGAGTTCGCTTATATCGTTTTTTAGATGAAGGTTCTGATGTAGAGATTGGTTCAGAACTTGCTCCTAAAGATATTTTGAGGTTTAAAGATACCAAAAAATATAAAGATCGTTTAACTGTCGCTCAAAAAGAAACGCATGAAAAAGAAGCGATGGTAGTAATGAAAGGCACATTACTGGGCATTCCAGTCGTTGTTGCCTGCTTTGAATTTGCTTTTATTGGTGGTTCAATGTCGTCTGTTGTCGGAGCTTTATTTACGCGAGCTGCAGAACAGGCAATTGAAGATAAATGCCCACTAATCTGTTTTTCTACCAGTGGTGGTGCCCGAATGCAAGAAGCATTATTTTCATTAATGCAAATGGCAAAAACGAGTGCCATCTTAGCAAAAATGCAAGATGAAGGTTTACCCTATATTTCTGTGATGACCGATCCAACAATGGGTGGTGTATCTGCTAGTCTAGCGATGCTAGGTGATATTAATATTGCTGAACCTAAAGCGTTAATTGGTTTTGCGGGGCCTCGAGTAATTCAACAAACAGTTCGTGAAACACTGCCAGAAGGATTCCAACGTAGCGAGTTCTTATTAGAAAAAGGTGCAATTGATATGATTATTGATCGTCGTGATATGCGCCCTAAAATTGCAGGTCTGTTAGCTAAATTAATGAAACTCCCAGTTCCTTTTGATTCTATCGTTAATGATGAGACTATTTAATTAATCATGCGACCTGAAATTCCTGATGCCATGTCTAATCTTGAAACATGGCTTACTTATTTGGAACAATTACATCCAACGACCATTGATTTAGGACTTGAGCGTGTTAGAACAGTTGCAGAGCGTCTAGATCTTTTGCAGCCAGCCCCTTATATTTTTACGGTGGCAGGGACTAATGGCAAAGGAACGACTTGCCGCACGCTTGAGATGATATTACTTGCTGCAAATAAGCATGTTGGAGTTTACAGCTCTCCTCATTTAGTGCGTTTTACTGAAAGGGTTAGAATAAATAATCAAGAGTTAAAAGAGCAAGACACAGTTGATGCCTTTGTTGAAATTGAAAAAGCGAGAGGAAATATTTCCTTAACTTATTTTGAATATGCAACGTTAGCTGCATTATATCAATTTAAACAGGCTCAATTGGATGTAGTTATTCTAGAAGTAGGCTTAGGTGGAAGACTTGATGCCACCAATATTATTGATGCTGATATAGCAATTATTACTACAATCGGTATCGACCATGTAGAATATTTAGGCAATACTCGAGAAAGTATTGGTCGAGAAAAAGCAGGTATTTTTAAACCCAATAGTATTGCTATAGTTGGTGAGCCAGAGATACCATCATCTATTATAGATGTTTCTAAAACGGTGAATTGTCCTATTTATGTAGTTAATAAAGATTGGTCATATCAACAAATTGATGATTCATTATGGCAATTCATTTCACCGTTAAAACAGTATGATCAATTGCCTATTCCCAATGTGCCTTTAGCTAATGCTGCTACTGCAATAGCAGCACTAACTTATTCTTCGCTTTCAATTGACCAGAATCAAATAATCGAGGGTCTTGAAAAAACAAATTTAGTTGGAAGATTTCAAATAATACAGACATCACCAATTGTAATTGTTGATGTTGCACATAATCCTCATGCTGCTAACTATTTAGCTAACCAAATTAAGTTATTGGTAAAGAAACAACCTACTATTGGTAAGATTAGGTTTGTCATTGGTATGTTGAAAGATAAAGATATTAAAAGCACTCTATCTTTATTAAATGCTGATCAATGGTATTGTGCTTCACTTTACGGTGAGCGTGGATGTAATGCTGAGGTATTAAAGCAGTATTTGCAAGATAATAAAGTAGAAAATATAACTACGTTTGAATCAGTTGATAATGCATATCAAAAGGCCATGCAAGATTCAAAAGAAGATGATATTATTGTCGTCTGTGGTTCATTTTATACTGTATCTGCCGTTTTAGATAAATTAGGCAAATGTAATCATGGATACTAATCAAGAGAAAACTACTTCAAATAAAATTAGGAATCAACTAGTTGGTTTTGCTACATTATTGCTAACTATTGCTATAATTGCACCTAATATCATAACAGATAAATCTAATTTACATACGCCTACAATTCCTATTTTACAACCAGAAGTAGTAAATGAACAAAATCAAGTGATTACATCACAAAATGAGTCAACTATTAATGGTGATTCAGGATTTGAACAATCTTATACACCTGATTCTGATCAATATACTAGCTCTTTAGCATCACCTGATAATGATAATAGCGATGCTTCATCTATTTCTGAACAAACAGATAAGCCCTACATGATTCAACTTGGCGCATTGAAAAATAAGAAAAAAATTGAGGAATTAGTGGCATTATTAAGGCTAAACAATTATGACGTTAGAATCATTCCAAGTAATCCAGGACCTAATCAATTAATAAAATTACAGGTCGGTCCTTATGCAAAAAAAGAGCAAGCAGAGCAGTTGCTTAGTAACCTAAACAATTTAACAAAATTAAAAGGTGTTATTGTTACAAATTAAAAATTATTTTACTCTTTAATGAGTACAAACATTAAATAAAAATATTAATATAAAATTGTGAGTTATTATGATGAATTGGGTTGATTATACGATTATTGGTGTGATTATTTTATCTGCACTAATTAGTATTATTAGAGGTTTTGTTAAAGAAGCGTTATCCCTAATAAGTTGGGTTCTGGCTTTTTTTATAGCAAGTCGTTTTTACATGCATATTACTAGTTACTTAACTTATTTTGATAGTGATGTAATTCGTATTGCTGTAGCTATCGCTATTTTATTTATTGCTACACTAATTGTGTGTGCTATTGTTTCTTATATTATTGGGCAATTGGTTCAAAAAACAGGACTATCAGGTACAGATCGCGTATTAGGTATTTGTTTTGGTGTATTAAGGGGGATTTTAGTTGTGGCGGCAGTGCTCTTTTTTGTCGATACTTTCACACCGTTATCCCAATCTCCTGAGTGGGAGCAATCGCAGCTAATTCCGCATTTTCATTTTATTATTCGTTGGTTTTTTGATTTTATACAGCAGTCGTCTTCATTTTTAGTTCAATAACTTTGAGGTAATCATTGTATGTGTGGTGTTGTTGGTATTGTAGGATGCAGTACAGTTAATCAATCTATTTATGACGCTTTAACTGTTTTGCAGCATCGAGGACAAGATGCTGCGGGGATTGTAACTATCGACGAGCAAAATCGTTTTCGCTTACGTAAAGCAAATGGTTTAGTTAAAGATGTATTTCAAGAACATCATATGTTGCGTTTACAAGGTAATTTAGGAATAGGGCATATTCGCTATCCCACTGCGGGCAGCTCAAGCCCTTCAGAAGCGCAACCATTTTATGTCAATTCACCTTATGGTATTGCACTTGCACACAATGGTAATTTAACTAATACCGACCAATTAAGAAATAAAGTATTTGAATTAGCAAGACGCCACATTAATACAAGTTCTGATTCAGAAGTATTACTTAATATTTTTGCTAGCGAACTTGATAAATTCCCTACGTATCCATTAACTGCAGAAAATATTTTTACCGCTATCAATCGGGTACATCAAATCATTAAAGGTGCTTATGCATGTGTTGCAATGATTATTGGACATGGATTAGTCGCATTTCGTGACCCATATGGTATTCGTCCTTTGGTGATAGGTAAAAAAGTGCTTGATAATCAAAAGATAGAATATATGGTTGCATCGGAAAGTGTTGCTTTAGATATTCTCGATTTTGAATTTATGCGTGATGTTGAACCTGGTGAAGCTATCTATATTACTCAAGATGGACAACTTTATTCAAAACAGTGTGCAAATAATCCTCAATATTATCCATGTATTTTTGAATATGTTTATTTTGCCCGCCCTGACTCATTGATGAATGGTGTTTCAGTATATCAATCCCGTATATTAATGGGGCAGAAACTAGGTCAAAAAATTGCTAGAGAATGGAAAGACATTGATATTGATGTAGTAATTCCTATTCCTGAAACATCATGTGATGCCGCGCTTGAAATTGCCAGAATTCTGAATAAACCCTATCGACAAGGATTTGTTAAAAACCGTTATGTTGGACGTACTTTTATCATGCCAGGTCAAGCGGAACGAAAACTTTCAGTAAGAAGAAAGCTAAATGCTAATCGTATTGAATTTGAAGGTAAGAATGTTCTTCTAGTTGATGATTCCATTGTTCGAGGAACGACATCGGAAAAAATACTTGAGATGGTGCGTTCAGTTGGTGCTAAAAAAGTTTATCTTGCTTCGGCAGCGCCTGAAATTAGACATCCTAATGTTTATGGTATTGATATGCCAGTTGCTAGTGAACTTATAGCTTATAACCGCTCTGTTGGTCAAATTGCCAAAGAAATTGGAGCAGATAAATTAATATTTCAAGATCTTTCGGATTTAATTGATTGTATTAAAGAGCAAAATCCTAATATTCATCATCTAGAATGTTCTGTTTTTGATGGAAAATATGTTACTGAAGGAATTGATGATAATTATTTTGATACGCTAGGACATCACAGAGCTGAAAATAAATCAATCACACCAGAATCTGAAAATCTTGAAATTTATAATGAAGGTCAATACTAGTCATTTAATTTTCTAAAATATAACCTAAAGTCATAAATAAGCTTGAAGTGAATAGTTCAAGCTTATTTGCACCCCATAAATTAGCCTCCCTATTTTACAATTAAAATATTATTCTGTTGTTTAATTTCTATTACTAAAAAGTAATATTAAGTTGATTAATTAATAAAAGTCGTAAGTTTTATACAAAAATATAATTAACTAACCGTTTGATTAATAATCAAAAAAATAGTCTTTACAAAAAGATGTCAAAAAAAGTTATAAAACAGTTTTATAAATTACAATTATGTAATAAAATCTTTTCAAATACAGCTGTTTTGTAAAGAAGTTTTAATTTTGACGCGAATAATATCTAGTATAAAAGTCGCATAATGAAAACAACATATTAAATAATAGCAACTTTAATAACAGTATAGCAACGTAAATAAAAACGATGCCTTTTTAAAGTTGGTGAAATATAAGGAATGATTACGGTGAGAAAGAATCTTAATTTAAGAGTTATCTCAGCATTTGTAATGGCTACGTTAAGTTGGAATTATGCTTATGCTGTTGATACTCAGCAACCGTCGAATGTGGTTGATAGCAATAAAATCATTGAATTAAAAAATGGTACTAAAGCTCGAGAAATGATTAATAATCAAAAACGTAGTTTGTACCAAATTGCGTTATTAAGCAATATTTCAATTTCTGAATTACGTGCTATGAATGCAGGTCGTTTCGATAAAAAAGATATGGTTGAAGTCGATGAACGATTAGTTTTACCTGAAAATTCTCCTTTATTACCGGCAATAAATAAAAATAATAAGAAAGATAAATACTCAAATTTACCTTCGCTAGGCTCTGATGATAATTACGATGTAAATAAAGACAAAGATGCACTATCGAGCCAAGTAGCTACTACCTTGCAAACACTTGCAACTCAAGATTGGAAAAATATAACTTCAGCAGATAATGGCGGTATCTCTGGACATTTGAAAAACAAAGGTAAAGATTATGCTGAAAATTATGTCCGTAATGGTATTCATTCACAAGTAGTAGATCCCCTTCGTAGCGCTGCTCAAAATTTTTTAGGGCGTTTTGGTACTGCTCAATTACAGTTTGATTTAAGCGATAAGGGTGAATTCAATAATATTAATGTTAAGTTATTTAGCCCATTGATTGATACGGACAGCACGCTGATTTTTAGTCAGTTATCATTCCAAGAATACGAGCATAATCGTCATATTGGTAACTTTGGTATCGGTCAACGTTGGGATGTAGCTGATAATAAATGGTTATTAGGATATAACGCCTTTCTTGATCATGATTTCCAACGTTCACATAATCGTTTAGGTCTGGGAGCTGAAGCCTGGACTGATTATATGAAGTTTGCTGCTAACTATTATCATCCATTATCTGATTGGAAAGAATCAAGAGACTTTGATGACTATTTAGAACGAGCAGCTAGAGGTTTTGACATTCGCTTTCAGGGCTATTTACCTCAATATCCTCATTTAGGCGGATCACTTATGTATGAACAATACTACGGTGATAAGGTTGCTTTATTTGGTAAGGATAATTTACAAAAAGATCCAAGAGCGATCACTGTTGGATTGGATTATACCCCAGTGCCTTTATTTACCGTTAAAGCTCAGCATAAGCGTGGACAAGATAACAAAAAAGTTACAAGCGCTGAATTAACCATGAATTATCGTATTGGTACACCGTTAAAAGATCAGCTAGATCCGGATATGGTTCAAGCGGCACGCTCTTTAAAAGGCAGTCGGTATGATTTAGTTGATCGTAATAACTATATTGTTCTTGAATATAAAGAAAAGAAAATGACTGTTGATTTAGGTTTAGATTCTCTTCAATTACTTGAAGGTACTACTCATGATCTAGTTATAGGCGTTCATAACGCCAAAGGTATATCAAGTTTAGCTTGGTCCGGCAATATGCAAGATATTGATAATGGTGGTGGTTTCTTATGTTCTGCTGTGGGAGTGTGTACTAGCTCTTCATGGTTAACACCTCCTGCTGATGTTAAGAATTGGAAGATTGTTGCACCTAGTTACATAGACCGAAATGGGAATAGATTGCCAATTAGTACTAATGGTGTGTATAACCTGGCAGTAACGGTTACTGATAGTAAAGGAAATTCAGCAACATCTAATTCAGTTTCATTCGAAGTTCTACCTAATTTAAATATTCGTAAAGTAGGTGTTTGGGCGATTGACATGTTAAGAAATCCAACAACGTCTGTACAAGCTGTTGCTGATGGTACGACTTCAATAACGCTATTAGCAAGTTTGGTTACCCCTGGAACGCCTACTGGAAGTGGAAGCTTTGGGGATGGTTATGATGGTTTTAGTGACCAATCATTGATGTCTAAGGTAGGCAATACATTCAAATCATCAGTAGTTGATTTGTGGACCGCAACCAGTAATGGTACAAAAGTCAATTTAATTGATGGTACTTCCGGAACTGTAAGAAGTTGTCCTACATCAGAACGTTGTGTCATTGTTAAATCTTTTGAAAAAGTTAAAATGAACGATAACATTTCAGCAAATGCTTCTACCGCAGCGGGTATAACAGCTATTGGTGATACTTACACCATCGATGTTGCTTCAAACTTTGATGGAGCAGTTGATTTTTCTATCAAATTAGATGGTTATGGTCAGTCTTTCAACAAAGCTTCGGTTAATTTTGGTGGTGGTAGAGCTGGTTACATTAAAGTCTATCGTAATGATGGAACTTTAGTTGCTAGACAAAATGGAAACGTACTTGATTTTGAACCAGGTATTACTGGATGGTACGTAGGTACTGAATATACCGTAAAAGCTTACGTTGATGATACTGAAACTGTGGAAATTACCAATCCATTTGTTATATGGTCACTTGTTGGTTCAAATAGCTTAGCTTGTCCTGGAAGTGCAATGACAACATTACCGAGTTATGTTGATAATCCTTATGGTCCTTGGTTTAACGTAAGTATGGGGCCGAATGCACCTTACACTATCAGAACGAACATGACTAGTTATGCAACAACAGGTACAAGCATTCCTGCTGTGGCTGGAGCTCCAGGGTATATAAATCTTAATCAGGTAGCAGCATCACCAGTAGCATGTGCTGGAGATCAAGGATTTAAATTACAAGTTTCAGTTAATTAGAGAAAAATTTTAATCATCTTCGAATTATCGAAGGTGATTTAAAAGGCAACACCAAAAAATGGTGTATTCATATAAATATAACATGTTAATTTATTAGAGAAAATAGGAAGTTAAACATGAAAAAATTAGCAATAAAAAAAATTGCATTAAGCTTGTTTTTAGCAGGTTATGCTGCAAGTAGTGCTTATGCAATAAGTCCTGTAACTACAACAAACGCAGTTCAAGGTAGTGCTCCTGTGATGTGGTCTCAAGCTGGAACAGCAGCTCATACTATGACAGTTCGTATCTCAAATAATGCTACTGGTACAACTGCTATTGGTAGTGGTGAAAAAGCTAAAGTTGGTGATTACATCCACATTTTTTATAATTTAAAAGATAGTGATGGGGATCAAGATCCAACATCAGCAAGGAAAGTAGCAGGTACATTAACAGTTTGGATGAAATTGGATCGTGTTAATGGTGCTTGGCAACAAGTAACAGATATCACTGATACCGCTATAGCGTATGAAGCTGATGGTGAAAAAGGTCATATTTCTTTCCAAATTAGTAATTCAATGGCAGGGGCTGAACAAATTGGTTTCCAACTTGAAGAAAGAACGGAATTTGGTAGTCCAGACCATGGTAAATGGTTAAGTGTTGCTGATATTTGGTCTACTGCTAATCCTCCTAAGAAAGATGATACTAAACCAAACGATCCAGGTACGGGCGACGAAGGTCCAGGTGATCCTGATCCAGATAACCCAGTTGGTCCTGTCGAACTTCCAGGGGCTACTGCTTTGGGTATCTTCAAGTATAAGGCTGACGGTTCTGTAGATTTAGCAGTTAACCTTGCTACTACAGGAAATACCGATGAAGCTTCAACTCCAATGTATGGTGATAAATTGGCAGCTATTGTATGGTTGAATAATTCAGGCGGTGCTGTTTCGAATGCCCCTAATTTTACTGGATCTACTCCTGATATGAATAAATCTTCAGCTTATAGCTTTACATGGCATCTAGATGGTACTTATGCGGGAGATGCAGCTCCTGCTGCTGCAATTAACGTTGGATTAGGTAGAGATAATACTCATGGCTATGGAACAATTGAATTAGGAGATATTTCTGCTACAGTTAAACATAACTCAAAATATTCAATGGGCACTAAAGCAGGTCTTCAAGGCTACAAACTTAAAGTTACTGCAAACTAATCATTATTTAATGAAACTAATTAAAACCACTCAACTGAGTGGTTTTTTTATTTAATATTCCGTATGCACTTCTTACAATTAACTTGTTAAAATAAATTAATGTAAGTTAACTTAGCAAATATAATTATGATAATTCCTTGGCAATCTCTTGATTCAACTACATTAAACAATCTAATAGAATACTTTGTTTTACGTGAAGGGACTGATTATGGGGAGGAAGAAAAATCACTAGAAGATAAAGTGAATGATGTAAAACTTCATTTAATTAATGGCTCGGCTGTAATTTTTTGGTCTGAATTACATGAAACATTAGATATTAAATTTATTAAGTAATGATTAAAATCATTTTAGTGAGTATATGATTTATTCTGTAACTTTGTTATAGTGTTACTGTAGTAATTTGAATAGAGAGGAAGGAATAATGATTGGTAAACAGCAATCAGATACAACATTGGAATGGTTTTTATCTCATTGCCATATTCATAAATATCCAGCTAAAAGTACCCTTATTCATCAAGGTGAAAAAGCCGAAACTCTCTATTATATTTTAAAAGGATCTGTAGCGGTATTGATTAAAGATGATGAAGGTAATGAAATGATTTTGTCGTATTTAAACCAAAATCAATTCTTAGGTGAATTAGGTCTTTTTGAAGAAGGTACAGAACGTAGTGCTTGGGTTAAAGCGAAAACAAGTTGTGAAGTGGCCGAAATATCCTATAAAAAATTTAAACAGCTAGTGCAAGTTAACCCAGATATATTAATGCGATTAGCTAGTCAAATGGCAAGCCGGTTACAAGTTACATCAGAAAAAGTCAGTAATCTAGCTTTCTTAGATGTCGCCGGCCGAATTGCACAAACACTATTAAACTTAACTAAACAGCCTGATGCGATGACTCACCCAGATGGTATGCAAATAAAAATAACCCGCCAAGAGATTGGGCAAATTGTCGGTTGTTCACGTGAAACCGTTGGAAGAATTTTAAAAATGCTTGAAGATCAACACCTAATTTCAGCACATGGTAAGACGATAGTTGTTTATGGCACCCGTTGATTTATCGAAATTATCATTAATATGATAGATATATAACGAGATTATACATGACACAATATATTCCCAATCATGTGGCGATTATTATGGATGGTAATGGTCGATGGGCTAAGCAAAGAAATCAATTACGTGCTAAAGGCCATCGAGCTGGTTTAAAAGCGGTGCGTAAAATTGTCACATATGCAGCAAAATTAGATGTAAAAGTGCTTACTTTATATGCTTTTAGTAGTGAAAATTGGAAACGTCCAGCTAATGAAGTTACTGCTTTAATTTCACTGTTTATTTATGCGTTAAATCGCGAAATTAAAAATTTAAATAAAAATAATGTTCGATTAAATATCATTGGTGATATATCAAAATTTAATCAAAATCTTCAAAATCTTATTATTGATGCTCAGCTTTTAACCAAAAATAATACTGGCCTTACCTTGAATATTGCAGCTAATTATGGTGGTCGTTGGGATATTGTTGAATCAGCTAAAAAAATAGCTTCACAAGCATTAGATGGTAAAATAACGCCACAGGATATCAATGAGGAATATTTTGGCTCGATTATTTGTATGAATGATTTACCTGAAGTTGATTTAGTTATTCGCACCGGTGGCGAATACCGAATTAGTAATTTTTTATTATGGCAATGTGCATACGCAGAATTGTATTTTACTGACACATTGTGGCCTGATTTCAATCAGGCATCATTTGATGAAGCGATAAATATTTTTAACACTAGAGAACGGCGTTTTGGTGGCGTTCTAAATGAGGACCTTTCATGCTAATCCAGCGTATTTTAACAGCCATCGTACTTATTCCCCTTGTTATTATTGCACTATTTTTTGCACCTTTATCGATATTTTCTTATTTAATCATTGCTGTTTGTGCATTAGCAGCATGGGAATGGCGTAATTTTTTAGCAGAAAGAACCGAGAAAACAGTTCTTTTGTTTTTAATTGTTTTTTCAATAGTTTTGCTTTACTTCATACCAATTGAGTCAACACTAAAAAGTAAGTTATTTGCTTTAATAATTTGCTTATCAGTTATTTGGTGGTTAACCGCTTTGTTACTAGTTGTAGGTTATCCTAACTCAGCAAAATACTGGTCTAAATCACCATTAATTAAGCTGTTGTTTGCTTTTTTTACCTTAGTACCTTTTTTTATAGGAATGCTTGAATTACGGACTATTAATTACGGTGTTAATAGTTATACGGGGGCTATTTGGTTGCTCTATGTATTTGTGTTAGTATGGGCAACCGATACCGGTGCTTATTTTGCTGGAAGAGCGATTGGTAAACGGAAGTTGGCTGTTAAAGTCTCACCAGGAAAGACGGTAGAAGGTTTTATCGGTGGTGTCAGTTTAGCAATTTTAGTTTGTGTGATCGCTTACTTAACTGGTTATTTTAATATTAATTTTACTCAATTTTTATTTAGCTCTCTATTGGCTGTTTTGGCTTCGGTATTAGGTGACCTGACTGAAAGCATGTTTAAGCGTGAAGCAGGAATTAAAGATAGTGGAAATCTTATCCCAGGGCATGGTGGTATTTTAGATCGTATTGATAGTTTAACCGCGGCAGTTCCTGTATTTACTATATTATCTTTGCATTTATTCTAAAGGGTTACTGATTTTGCTTTGGTCACTGTTGTTATTTATTATTACTATCAGTATATTAGTTACTGTTCATGAGTTTGGGCATTTTTTGGTTGCTCGGCTATGTAAAGTACATGTAGAGTGTTTTTCAATCGGGTTTGGAAAAAAAATATGGTCGCATAGGTTTTCAAATGGAACTGAATTAGTTATCGCTATGATTCCACTTGGCGGATATGTTAGAATGCTCGATAGCAGAACGAGTGAATTATCCCCTAATTTAGAACAACGCGCTTTTGATAAAAAAAGTATTTTGCAACGGGCTGCAATTATTTTTGCAGGACCATTTGCCAATTTTGTTTTAGCTTTAATTATTTATTGGGTTATTTTTTTGACGGGTGTGGTTGATTATCCTGTTAGAATAAAAAGTATTATACCTTCAACTCCAGCTGCATCTATAAATATGCCAGCAGGTGCAGAGTTAAGAATGATTGATAATGCTAAAATAGACTCTTGGAATGACGTAAATGCAGCATTGATTTCTGCTTTAGGTAAAAGCAATATTAAGGTTACCTATAGTACTGATATTGATCAACAAGAAGTTAGTCGAGATGTTAATATTAGTAATTGGTATTTTGATATTGAAAAGGAATCTTCAATCGCAGCATTTGGATTTATACCTAAACAATTGGAAATTTATCCAATTGTGAGTAAAATTGTACCCGATTCAGCAGCGGCTCAAGCTGGTTTAAAAGTAGGTGATAAAATACTTAGTTATAATGATCACCTTTATCAAAATTGGAATGATTTTACTGATACTATAAAAAAGGCTGGAATTTTAAAACTGAAGGTAAGTAGGAACAATAAAGACATCGATCTTACACTTGAGCCAACAAGAAATAGAAATGGAGAAGGTGTTGCAGGTTTCTATCCGACATCTGATGCAGTAATTAAACAATATGATTTTTTTAATGGATTTGATAAAGCGATGAAACAAACAATGTTAACAACCAAGTTAACGGTTCGTTCTCTTTATCAATTAGTAACAGGAGTGATTGGTCTAAAACATTTATCAGGACCAATTACAATAGCAAAAAGCGCAGGGCAAACAGCAAGTTATGGATTTACTCCTTACTTATATTTTCTAGCCTTTATTAGTATAAGTTTAGGAGTTATCAATCTTGTTCCATTACCTATGTTAGATGGCGGGCAGTTGCTTTTTTTATTTTTTGAGAAAATAAAAGGAAATGCCTTATCAAATAAAGCACAAGAGCGTTTTTTTCGTATCGGATTTGTTTTATTAATGGTAATAATGGGAATTGCACTATTTAATGATATTTTACGATTGTAATGGGATGAGGTTATAAATATATACGATGAAAATAAATAAATTACTTATAGCATCTTTGCTGTTTAGTAGCACAGCAGTATATAGTTCCAATGCATTTTGTGTTGATGATTTTGTGGTTAGGGACATCAAGTTTGAAGGTTTGCAACGAGTTACAATCGGTGCTGCGATGCTTGAAATGCCTGTTCAAGTCGGTGACTATGTAAATGAATCTGATTTAGGTCGCATTATCAAATCACTTTACGCCAGCGGTAATTTTGATGATATTACTGTTTCTCGTGATGGCGATAGATTAATTATCCATGTCCAAGAACGCCCAACTATAGCAAGTATTACCTTTTCTGGTAACAAATCTGTCAAAGACGACATGTTGAAAAAGAATTTAGATAGTACCGGTATTCGTGAAGGCGATGCATTAGATCGTACAATGCTTTCAGGAATCGAGAAAGGTCTAGAAGATTTTTACTATAGTGTTGGTAAATATAATGCTCAAATCAAAGCCGTCGTAACACCACTATCCCGAAATCGCGTTGATTTAAAATTAGTTATTGCTGAAGGTAAATCTGCTTTAATAGATCAAATCAATATCGTGGGTGCAAAAGCTTTTTCATCTGAAGAGCTTATTTCACGTTTTTCATTACGTGATGATGTGCCTTGGTGGAATATGCTTGGTGATCGCAAATATCAAAAGCAAAAATTGGCATCGGACTTAGATGAGTTGCAAAGTTTTTACTTAAATCGAGGTTATGCTCGATTTAATATTGAGTCTACACAAGTTAGCTTAACGCCAGATAAAAAAGGGATTTATGTTACTATTAATATTCATGAAGGTGAACAATATAAGTTAGCCGATTTTGATTTTAAAGGTAACTTTGCTGGGCATGAAGAGGCAATACAAAAATTAGCCAAAGAAAAGCTTACTGTAGGTGAACTTTATAATGGTAAAAAAATAACTGATATTGAGGATAATATTAAGCGATTGCTGGCTAATTTTGGCTATGCTTATCCTCAAGTAGCTATTCAGCCTGAAATGGATGACTCATCACATACTGTTAAATTGGTAGTATTAGTTGATGTAGGGCAACGTTTTTACGTACGCAATATTAAAATTGTCGGCAATACAATTACAAGTGAAAGTGTGGTTCGTCGTGAGCTTCGTCAAATGGAAGGCTCATGGTTGAGTAATGGTTTGGTTGAACTAGGTAAAGAACGTCTAAATCGATTAGGGTTCTTTGAAAGCGTTGAAGCGAATACTGAACGAGTTCCTGGCATTGATGATCAAGTTGATATTATTTATAAAGTAGCTGAACGTAATACGGGTAGTATTAAATTTGGCGTGGGTATTGGCACAGACAGTGGTATAAGTTTTAATGCCGGAATTTCTCAAGATAACTGGTTAGGAACGGGGAATAGCGTTTCATTTGATATTAATACAACCAGTAGTGATAAAAGTGCATCTGTTTCGATTGTTAATCCTTATTTTACTGTTGATGGTGTTAGTTTAGGTGGTAGCGTTTACTACAATACTTATAAAACTGATAGTGATGATGATGAATCTGAGTATTCAAGTAAAACTTGGGGGGCTAATTTAGACCTCGGCTTCCCGATTAGTGAAAATAACTTTGTTCGTTTTGGCACAGAATACGCTAATCATAAATTAACTGATATGAAACCTCAGTATAATATGTGGCGCTATTTTGAATCAATGGGTGAAAATATGACAAATAAAGATAAGTCTTATTCATATGACACCAATGATTTGTTATTGAACGCCTATTGGACATATAACTCGTTAAATCGCGGCTATTTTCCAACAGATGGGTTAAAACTTACCGCTAGTTTGAAAGCGACAGCGCCAGTATTTGACAATAGATTCTATAAAATGGTTAGTGATGCTTCTTATTATTATCCAATTGATAACGACCATAAATGGGTATTTTTAGCTCGTGGACGATTAGGTTATGGTGGTGGATTTGGCGGAAAAGAATTACCATTCTATGAGAATTTCTATGCAGGTGGCTCAACTGTATTGCGTGGCTTTAAAACAAATACTGTCGGCCCTAAAGCAGTATACTTTAATACACCCGGATGTAAAACCTTAGGTGATACAGCTCAATGTACTAGTTCTAAAGATGCAATAGGTGGTAATGCGTTAGCATTCGGAAGTACGGAGCTAATAGTCCCCACACCATTTGCAAGTGAAAAGTATGCAGATAGTATTAGAACATCAGTATTTTTTGATGCAGGAACGGTTTGGGATACCGAATGGGATCTAAAAGGCAAAAATATTCCAGATTATAGTTCCCCATCTGATATTAGAATGTCTGCTGGTCTTGCTGTTCAATGGATGTCGCCATTAGGGCCACTGGTATTTTCTTATGCACAGCCGTTAAAGAAATATAAGGGTGATTCAGCTCAGCAGTTCCAATTTAATATAGGTTCAACATGGTAATGCCATGTTGTTAATAACTAAAATACACATAGGTGAATAAAGTGAAAAAAATTATATCTGTTATTGGCATCAGTATTGCTCTACTTTTTACAGGCTTTGCAAACGCTGAAACTAAAATTGGTGTTATCGATATTAAATCCGTAATGGATCGTATGCCAGAACGAGAAGCGATCGGTAAAGAATTGAACCAAAAATTTGAAGCAAGAGCAAAAGCATTAGAAAAAGAAGAAAAAATTGCTGATGCAGCTGCTGCACGTTTAAAGAAAGAAGGACTAACTTTGTCATCTTCTGAAAAAACTAAGTTAAATAAAACTATTGCAGATTTTCAGAATAAAGCCACAGCTTTCGCAAATGAATATCGTGAAAGCGAAACAAAAGAAGCTGGTAAATTACTAACTAAAATTCAAGAAGCAGTCAAAACCATCGTTGCTGAAGAAAAATATGATCTTATTTTAAGAGTCGATACGGTTTTATATGCTTCAGACGCTGTTGATATTACTGACAAAGTTTTGGAGAAGGTTAAAAAATAATGTTTGCTTTTCGTTTAGAGCAATTAGCTGACAAACTTGATGCTACATTACATGGTGATGGTGAATTAACTATCACCGGTATAGCATCAATGAAAAGTGCCACAAAAGGTCAAATCACTTTTTTGTCGGATAAAAAATTCCAAAACAATTTATTAACTTGTAACGCTTCAGCAGTTGTTATGACAGAAGATAGCCTTAAATATTGGAATGGGGCTGCTTTGATTGTTAAAGATCCTTATCTTACTTATGCAAAATTAGCACAACTTTTAGATACGACACCGTTACCAGCTAAAGGAATCGCGCAATCTGCGGTAATTGATTCTACTGCTAAGCTTGGACAAAATGTCTCAATTGGTCCAAATGCTGTTATAGAAAGTGGTGTAAATCTTGGTGATAACTGTTGTATTGGTGCTGGCTGTTTTATTGGGAAAGATACTCAAATCGGTGCAGGCACAAAAATATGGTCTAATGTATCTATCTACCATAACTGTATTATTGGTGAAAACTGTTTGATCCAATCAGGAACAGTAATAGGTGCAGATGGATTTGGTTATGCAAATGATAAAGGTAAATGGATAAAAATCCCTCAGCTTGGCCGGGTAGTAATTGGTAATAACGTTGAAATTGGCTCATCAACAACAATCGATCGTGGTGCTTTAGATGATACTGTCATCGGTAATGGCGTCATTATTGATAATCAATGTCAAATTGCGCACAACGATGTTATTGGCGATCATACTGCTGTTGCTGGTGGTGTTATTATGGCTGGTAGTTTAAAGATTGGACGCCATTGCCTAATTGGTGGTGCGAGTGTTATTAACGGCCATATGGAAATTTGTGATCAAGTAACTGTGACTGGAATGGGTATGGTTATGAGACCAATTACTGAGCCGGGTGTATATTCATCGGGTATTCCATTACAACAAAATAAAGTATGGCGTAAAACAGCTTCATTAGTTTTACATATTGATGAAATGAATAAACGTTTGAAAGCACTTGAGAAGAAGCTATTAAATGTCTCGACGTAGACGATTACGGTCGGTATAATGCTTCCCTATTTTATAAATTTAATTAGCTCAATTAATCAATTTATAATTATGAGCAAATATATTCAATAATTCCGAGGTATAAAGATGCAAGTTTCGGTAGAAACAACAGAAGGTTTAGGCCGTCGTTTATCAATTACAATTAAATCAGAAGATATTACCAAAGCAGTTGATAAAGAACTTATCAATACAGCAAAGAAAGTTCGTATTGATGGTTTCCGTAAAGGAAAAGTACCTTTAAAAATTGTTGAACAACGCTATGGTGCTTCTATTTTACAAGACGCTTTAAGTGATTTGATGCAACGTAATTTCATCGATGCAATTATCCAAGAAAAATTAAATCCAGCTGGTGCGCCAACATATATTCCAACTGAATATAAAAATGGTGAAGATTATACTTTCACTGTTGAATTTGAAGTTTATCCTGAAATTAAAATCAAAGATTTAGATAAAATTGAAGTTGAAAAACCAGTAGCTGAAGTTGTTGATGCTGATGTGGAAACAATGATTGAAACCTTACGTAAACAACAAGGTACTTGGAAAGCAGTTAAAAAGACAGCAAAAGAACAAAACCGTGTCACACTTGACTTTTTAGGTAAAGTCGATGGCGCTGAATTTGAAGGCGGTAAAGCTGATGATTTTGCACTTGTATTAGGACAAGGTCGAATGATCCCTGGTTTTGAAGATTCAATCATCGGTCACAAAGCTGGAGATGAATTTGATATTAATGTTACATTCCCAGAAGATTATCATGCTGAGAATTTAAAAGGTAAACCAGCAGTATTTTCAGCTTCACTTAAAAAAGTTGAAGAGCTTGAGTTACCAGAACTAACTGAAGAAGTAGTGAAAAGATTTGGTATTGCAGATGGCACAGTTGAAAGTTTACGAGCAGAAGTACGTAAAAATATGCAACGTGAACTTAATGCAACAATTCGCAATAAAATCAAAACACAAGTCATTGATGGTTTAGTAAAAAATAATGATATTGAAGTTCCATCTGCTTTAATTGATCGCGAAATTGATGTCTTACGTCAACAAGCGTTAACTCGTTTTGGTGGTAATGTTAAACAATCAATGGATTTACCTAAAGAGTTATTCGAAGCAGAAGCAAAACGCCGTGTGTTAGTAGGACTACTATTTAGCGAAATTATTGAAAGTAACAAGTTAAAGGCTGACGAAGCAAAAGTACAATCTTTAATTGATGAAATAGCGACTGCTTATGAAGATCCTAAAGAAGTGGTTGATTATTATCGTAAAGATAAGAAAGCAATGGATAATATCCGTTCTGTTGCACTAGAAGATCAAGTAGTTGATTTATTATTAGCTAGCGCAAAAATAACAGATAAGACTTGTTCATTCTCAGAATTAATGAATCAACAAGTTGCTTAATAAGCAGCTTGTCACTTTAATTAATTAAAATTTATCATAAGCCCAAATAAGGATCAATTGTTTGGGCTATTTTGTTTAATTAGGAGATGAAAATGCCTTTAGAACCATACATGAGTGTGATTCCAATGGTTGTTGAGCAAAGTTCTCGTGGCGAGAGAGCTTATGATATTTACTCACGATTATTAAAAGAAAGAATTATATTTTTAACTGGGCAAGTTGAAGACAATATGGCAAATTTGATTATTGCTCAGATGCTTTTTCTTGAAGCTGAAAATCCTGAAAAAGATATCCATTTATATATCAATTCTCCTGGTGGCGTAGTGACTGCTGGTATGGCTATTTATGACACGATGCAATTTATTCGACCAGATGTTAGTACTATTTGTCTTGGACAAGCGTGTTCAATGGGCTCATTACTTTTAACTGCTGGTACTAAAGGTAAACGTTTTTGCCTGCCTAATGCACGCGTCATGATCCATCAACCATTAGGTGGTTTTCAAGGACAAGCGTCAGATATTCAAATTCATGCTCAAGAAATATTACAGGTTAAAAGCCGATTAAATAATATTTTATCAATGCATACTGGTCAGGATATTAGTGTAATTGAAAAAGATACAGATCGTGATAACTTTATGTCAGCAGAAAAAGCAGTTGAATATGGATTAGTTGACGCCATATACAGTAAACGCTCTTAATAATAAATAGGTAAAGAAAGTGGATAAAGAAAACTCAGAAAAATTACTCTATTGTACTTTTTGTGGCAAAAGTGAACATGAAGTCCGTAAGCTAATTGCTGGGCCATCATCTATTTATATTTGTAATGAATGTATTGGACTATGTAATGATATTCTAAAAGAAGAAACGAAAAGTTTTCTTTCACATGAAGAATTTATTAGTAAACCATTACCGACACCGCATGAAATACGAGCTCACCTTGATGAATATGTTATTGGTCAGGAGCGGGCTAAAAAAGTATTATCAGTTGCAGTTTATAATCATTATAAACGTTTACGTAGCTATTCTAACCGTAGTGATGTTGAATTAGGTAAAAGTAATATTTTATTAATTGGTCCTACGGGTAGTGGTAAAACATTATTAGCTGAAACATTAGCGCGTTTTCTTGATGTCCCTTTTGCCATGGCTGATGCAACTACATTGACTGAGGCTGGATATGTTGGTGAAGATGTAGAAAATATTATTCAGAAATTATTACAAAGTTGTGATTATGATGTAGAAAAAGCGCAACGAGGGATTATTTATGTTGATGAAATTGATAAGATTTCTAGAAAATCAGATAATCCATCTATCACGCGAGATGTTTCTGGTGAAGGAGTTCAGCAGGCCTTATTAAAGATTATTGAAGGTACTGTTGCATCTGTTCCTCCTAAAGGCGGACGTAAGCATCCTCAACAAGAGTTTTTACAAGTTGATACTTCTAAAATCCTCTTTATTTGTGGAGGCGCATTTAGTGGATTAGATAAAGTTATTGAAAATAGGGTGTCAACCAATACAGGTATTGGTTTCGGTGCTGATGTAAAAAGCACTAAAAATAAAGCGACAGAATCTGAGTTATTAGCTCAAATTGAGGCTGAAGATTTGGTCAAATTTGGTCTTATACCTGAATTTATTGGTAGATTACCTGTTATTGGAACGTTATCAGAGCTAGATAAAGATGCTTTAGTTAATATCCTAACTGAACCCAAAAATGCTTTGACCAAGCAGTTTAATGCGTTATTAGAATTGGATGGTGTAGAACTGGAATTTACTAAAGAAGCTTTAGATGCCATTGCAATTAAAGCGATGAAACGTAAAACAGGTGCTCGAGGATTACGTTCAATTGTCGAAAATATACTGTTAGATACAATGTATGATTTACCATCAATGCAAAACGTCAAAAAAGTACTTATTGAGAAAGATACGGTAAATCATTTGCAATCACCTAAATTGATTTTTCGTGAAGATACAGAACTATCTGCATAATAGATAAGCAATTATCCTATTCAAATTGGTAAGTAGCATTTATGTAAAAAATGAAATACGTATGTACATTTATTGTACTACGTATTTAAAACAGGATAAGCTTGAATATCTTAAAATCACCCCAATATAAGACAGATAAGTTTGTACTACCGAGAGAATAAAATGAAGACAAAACAAACTAAACAAATGATTATGCCTATTTTACCATTGCGTGATGTTGTTGTATTTCCACATATGGTAATTCCTCTCTTCGTTGGTCGTAATAAATCAATCCGTTGTTTGGAAAGTGCAATGGAGATGGATAAACAAGTTTTTCTTGTAACACAAAAATATCCTTCACAAGATGAACCTGATGTAGAGGATTTGTATGAAGTTGGTACTATAGCCAATGTTTTACAATTACTTCAATTACCTGACGGTACAGTTAAAGTTCTGGTTGAGGGTGTCGCGCGAGCTAAAATTGTTGATATTATTGAGCGAAAAGAAGAAGATTTTTTAATCGCAAATATTAAGCCACTAAAAGAACCTAAAAAAGCAGATAGTATTAGTCAAGCGATGATAAGAGTCTTATTATCAAATTTTGATGATTATGCGAAACTTAATAAAAAAGTCACTCAAGAGGTTGTTGATTCTATTCATTTAATTAAAGAATCATCTCAATTGGCAGATTCCATAGCTGCTACCTTATATATAAAAGTTGAACAAAAACAAGAGATTTTAGTTACTGCTGATTTAGAAAAACGTTTCGAGTTGCTTATTTCATTAATGGAATCAGAAATTGACTTGTTGCAAGTTGAAAAAAACATCCGTCAACGCGTCAAACAACAAATGGAAAAAGCGCAAAAGGAATATTATCTAAATGAACAGATCAAAGCTATTCATAAAGAGCTAGGTGATATAGATAATAAACCTGATGAATTTGAAGAGCTAAACTCAAAAATTACTAAAGCAAAAATGCCAAAAGAGGCAAAGGAAAAAACACTATCTGAGCTTAATAAGCTTAAGATGATGCCCGCTATGTCTGCCGAAGCAACTGTTGTTCGCGGATATATTGATTGGATGTTACAAGTTCCTTGGAATAAACGCAGTAAAGTAAAAAAAGATATCAATTCTGCACAAAAAGTTTTAGATAAAGATCATTATGGGTTGGATCGCGTAAAAGACCGAATTTTAGAGTATTTGGCCGTACAAAGTCGAGTAAATAAAGTTAAAGGCCCAATTTTATGCTTAGTCGGGCCGCCAGGTGTTGGTAAAACATCATTAGGTCAATCTATTGCTAAAGCTACGGGAAGACAATATGTTCGTATGGCTTTAGGTGGTGTGCGTGATGAAGCCGAAATACGAGGACACCGAAGAACCTACATTGGTTCAATGCCAGGTAAATTAATTCAGCGTATGGTAAAGGTTGGTGTAAAAAACCCGCTATTTTTATTAGATGAAATTGACAAGATGGCTTCTGATATGCGTGGTGATCCTGCATCGGCATTATTGGAAGTTCTGGATCCTGAACAAAATAATGCATTTAATGACCATTATTTAGAAGTGGATTATGATTTATCTGATGTAATGTTTGTTGCGACAGCTAATTCAATGAATATTCCAGCACCACTACTTGATAGAATGGAAGTTATTCGGCTATCTGGTTATACCGAAGACGAAAAATTGAACATTGCTAAACAACATTTAATCGCTAAACAGATTGCTAATAATGGCCTAAAAGCAAATGAAATTGATATTGATGATTCAGCTGTAATTGGCATTATTCGCTATTACACTCGTGAAGCTGGTGTCCGAAGCTTAGAAAGAGAAATTGCTAAAATTTGCCGTAAGGTTGTTAAACAATTGGCTTTAAACAAGCGTTTACGTAAAGTAAGTGTAACTCAAACTAACTTAAAAGATTACTTGGGTGTACAGCGTTTTGATTATGGTAAATCCGAAAGTGAAAACCGGATCGGTCAAGTGAATGGTCTAGCATGGACAGAAGTTGGTGGTGATTTGCTAACCATTGAATCAATGAGTGTTGTTGGTAAAGGAAAATTAACTTATACCGGCTCACTTGGTGACGTTATGCAAGAATCCATTCAAACAGCACTTACGGTTGTTCGTTCGCGCGCTGAAAAATTGGGCATTAATAGCGATTTTTATGAAAAGCGTGATATACATGTGCATGTTCCTGATGGTGCTACACCGAAAGATGGTCCAAGTGCAGGCATTGCAATGTGTACTTCATTAGTATCTACTTTAACGGGTAACCCTGTTCGTGCTGATGTTGCCATGACAGGTGAAATTACTCTACGAGGTGAAGTATTACCAATTGGTGGATTAAAAGAGAAATTATTGGCTGCTCACCGAGGTGGTATAAAAACAGCTATAATTCCTATTGATAATGTTAAAGATCTCGAAGAAATTCCAGCAAATGTTAAAGCTGAAATTGATATAAAACCTGTTAAATGGATAGATGACGTATTGACGATTGCATTGCAAAATAATCCATTTGGTATTGAGCCAGTTAAGGAAAAAGTTCAAATAAAGTCACCAGTTAAAAAATCTGTTAAAAAAATTAAAAATACAGCAAATATTTCAACTCGATTGAACTAAAATAAAAAAATCAAAAAGCCAACCTTATGTTGGCTTTTTTTTGACTTTTAATTAGATAATAGCCAATTTTGGCAAATATGATATACTTGCGAAATTAAAATTCAGGTATATGGAGAATGACAAGCTATGATGGAAAAAATTAGAACAGCTGCAAACAGTCTTGTTGTTAAAATAATCTTTGCTATTATTATTTTATGTTTTATTTTTACTGGTGTTGGATTCTTAGGCTTTGGTGGCAGTAGTAGAAATGTAAATGATGAGCAATTATATATTGCTAAAGTTGATGGAGAAGGTATCGGTCGAGCTCAATTTGAGACTCAAGTAAAACAACAATTAAATAATATCAAGGGTGGTGATGCTTCGTTTATTAAAATGGTCCGACGAAGTGTTTTAGCTCAGCAAATAGATAACTATTTAGCTTATCAATTTTCACAAAAAATTCATGCAGCAATTAGTAATGAACGGGTAAAAAATTTCATTAAACAGCAAAAAGTATTTTTTGTAAATGGTAAATTTGATAATCAAAATTATTTAAATCTACTTGCTGAAAACGGTTTTACTCCAGATAGTTATGCAGAAATATTAAAAACATCATTACAACAAGAACAAGTTATTGATGCATTAGTTAAAACTAGTTTTGTTTTACCATCTGATTCTGAAATCAATTTGTTACAAAATCAAACAAGAAAAATTTATGCTGCTAAAGTTGACTCCTCAATAGATGATATGAAAGATGTTAATATCACTGAAGAAGATGAAAGAAAGTATTATGATGAACATCAAAATGAATTTTTAAAGAAAGATCGAGTAAAATTAAAATATATCTATAATTCAAAAGATGACATCGTTAAAACCATTAAGGTAACTGATAATGATATCAAAAAAGAATATGAACAAAATTTAAAAAAATATTCTTACCCAGCAAAAAAAGAGTTTAGTGCTATTTTTGTTACAGACAAAGAGCAAGCAGACAAGATCGTTAAAGAGTTATCTTCAGGCGCAAATTTTCAAAATACAGCTGAAAGTCTAAATCAAAATAATAATAATAATATTTCAGCCTATGGTAAGAATGGTTCTTTAGGTTGGTTTGTTGATGATGATTCTCTGCCTGAGTTCTTTAAAAAAGCAAAATTGAAAAAAGTTAACCAAATTTCAAAACCCATTCCTACTGATGATGGCTTTATTATAATTAAACTTGATGGTGAGGTACCATCAAAGACTATGGATTTTGATTATGCTTCAATTTTAATTTACGAGAATTTAAGCAAACAAAAATTACAAAATGAATTTAATGCTATTGAAGATAAAATGAAAAATGCCTTATCTCAATCGCCTAAATCTATTGAAGAATTATCTGAAAAAACAGGTCTTCCAGTTCAAACAACTGATTGGACAAGTTATAAAGAGATATCTACAATTATGATTCATCCTGAAATTAGTGATTTAGTCTTTAGCGAAGAAATGATCGCTAATGGACAATCGACTCTTAATATATCAGACTTAATTCCAGTTGAAAGAGCTAATGGTAGTTATGATTTTATTATTCAAGTTACTGATTATCGCCCCGAGGGGGTAGCTCCTTTTGACGAGGTTAAAGAAGAAATTAATAGAAAACTATCTAAAAATATTTCCGAGAGTCATTTTAAAGCTAATGTTGAAAATCTCTTAAATGAATTAAATACTACTGGAAAATCAGATAAAATTAGCTTTAGTAATAAATATGTTTTACATAGAGATTCGACAGATTTAGACAAAAAAGTCGTAGATATGGTTTTTAATTTAGAACCATCAATTTCGGGGCGAAAATCTAATCGTTTTAATGCGGAATTTTTAGAGGATAATACCGCTTATATTGTCGTCATAACTGATGTTGATACGCCTAAAGAATATCAAGATATTTCATCAGAATTATTACCATTGTCTCTGTCTGACACTTATCATTATCTTGCAAATGATATCCGTTCTAAAGCCAAGATTGAAATCATGCAAGATGCAAATTTGTGATAAAGATCGAAAAATTTTGGTGATAAATCAAAAAAAGAGAAGCCACTTTGGTGGCTTTTCGCATTTTTATGAATATTTAAATTTAGCAAATTAATTCCATGAGATAGTTATGAAGCAAATTTAGTTGCATAATTATTTTGGAGTTAATTTACATGAAAATTTTTACACTATTATGCCTTTTATTTTCATCTTTACTTTTTTCAACAGTTAGTTTTGCTGATTCGAAAACAGATGTCACTATAAAAGAAGAGCAAATTGTACAAGTCAATATTAATACTGCAACAGCTGAAGAGCTAAGTAAAGTATTAACAGGTATTGGGATGAGTAAAGCTAAGAAAATTATTGAGTATAGAGAAAAATTTGGTCCTTTTGTATCTATAGAACAATTAAAGGAAGTTTCTGGTATTGGTCAAGCAACGCTGGATAAAAATATAGGAAAAATCACATTATAAATATCCTATCTTCCAATAGATAATCTATCTGTTGGGAGATATTTTTAATTATCAATTGGATCAACGTCAATACTCCATCTTACGTTTGATGCTTCACTCCACTGTTCAGTTATAAGATTATCTAATATTTGTTGTAATAATTGTCTGTTCGTATGTTGTAACAATAATTCCCAACGATTATAACCCGCTTTTTTAGGTTGACTAGCAGGCATTGGACCAAGTTGCCATAAATTATGGTCATAATTGGATTTTAACCAATCATGGATACGCTGTAAAAATTTTGGTGCCTGTAAATTATTACGGTCAGCAGCACGAATTAACACCTGATAGCTAAATGGTGGCAGTAAAGTTTGTTGACGTTCAATTAATGTTTGTTTTGCAAATGCCTGATAACCTTCATTTAATAAAGTATTTAATAAAGGGTGCTCTGGATGATAGGTTTGTAGAATCACTTCGCCAGCTTTTGTTTCACGACCAGCTCGGCCTGATACTTGAGTATAAATCTGAGCAAATCTTTCAGTTGCTCTAAAATCACTTGAAAATAAGGCGCCATCAACATCAATTATGCCAACTAACGTCACATCAGGAAAGTGATGACCTTTAGCCAAAATTTGTGTGCCGACTAAAATATGAGCTCCGCCTTTATGAATATCATTTAAATAGGTATTCAATGCTTCTTTTTTAGTTATCGTGTCCCGATCAATACGAGTAACTTTTATATTTGGGAACAAAATATTCAGTTGTTTTTCAAGTTGCTCCGTTCCAAATCCAATTGGTAGTAACTGGGTCGAACCACACTTAGGGCACTGTTTTGGCACTTCTCTTGGCGTATCACAATAATGACAAATCAGTTTATTCTGCTTTTTATGATAAGTATAAGGGCGATCACAACGTGGGCATTCTGCTATCCAACCACAATCATGGCAAATTATTAATGGTGCGAACCCTCTACGGTTAAGAAATAACATCACTTGGTTATTGTTATTTAAATGCGTTTTTATTTTTTCTATAAGTGGTTGAGATAAACCTGAAGCTAAAGCCATGCCGCGAATATCTAAAATAGATTGTTTGGCTAATTGGGCGTTACCCGCTCTTTGAGTAAGCTTGAGATGCTGGTACTTATGAGTTTGTGCATTATTAATCGATTCAAGAGAAGGCGTTGCGGAACCTAAAACTATAGGTATATTTTCAATTCTAGCTCGGATAATTGCTAGATCTCTAGCATTATAACGCCATCCTTCCTGTTGTTTGTAAGAACTATCATGCTCTTCGTCGATAATAATGATACCTAAATCTTTAAAGGGAGTAAAAAGCGAAGAACGAGTACCTACGACAATGGCATTTTCACCGTCTTTACTTCTTAACCAAACATCTAAACGTTCCTTGTCTGTTAAGCCTGAATGTAAAATATCAATCGGGGCATTAAAGCGCTGTTTAAAACGCTTTATTGTTTGAGGTGTTAAACCAATTTCAGGAACTAAAACTAAAGCTTGCTTACCTTGTGATAACACATCTGCAATTATATTTAAATAAACTTCAGTCTTTCCTGAACCAGTTATACCATCAAGCAAAAATACACCAAATTGTTTATTCTGTTTATTAATAGTCTCTATGGCATTAGATTGTTCATCATTTAATTGGATCGATGTTGGGTTGGTCGAGTATTGCCAGCAAATATTGTCAGGTTGTTGATAAACTAATTCTATAAGCTGTTTTTTTTGTAATTCTTGATATAAATTTGAACTAAATTCGTCTTCATTTAAACAGTTGTTTCTAAGTGAAGATAATAATAACTTTTGTTTTGGTGCACGTGATAATAAGCTTAAATCAATTTGTTGCCCTAGAGGTGTTAATTGCCACTGTTTTATATCATCCTTGATAGCTTGACGACCTTGCCTTAATAGAACTGGCATGGCATGAAATATGACTTCGCCAATTGGAAAGTGATAATAACTTGTTGCCCAATTCAATAACTGCCAAATTGGTTGAGGAAAGGGGTTTTTGGTATCAATAATTGCGGTAATTGATTTTAAATTTTCGCTATCAAAGGTCGATTGCTGATCAATTTTAATGATTATTCCAATCATTTCCCTTTTACCAAAAGGCACTCTAACCCGCGCACCAATTTCAGCAGGTACTGTTAGTTTGTAATCAAACAGTCGATAAAGGGGTACCGGTAAGGCTACATGGGCAATCAGCATTAACAATCACTATTATTAAAAATTGATATTGTACGCAGATTTTATTTAACTCGCAAAAGTTACATAGAGAAATTAATTATTTTTGAGTTAACTATCTAAAAACTTTATTTATATGATAGTAGTATCCATAAACAAAATTTGTTATCTTGAACAGCAAGTTAAAGCATAATATTTAAAGGTAGTTAAAAATGTCAGCATCATTTTCACACATTAATCAACATGGTGATGCACATATGGTTGATGTTTCTGAAAAAAAGTTAACTTTACGAGAAGCTCGAGCCGAGTCAATAGTATTAATGAATGCTGAAACATTTAACCTAATTATTGAAGGGAAACATCATAAAGGTGATGTTTTTGCAACTGCAAGAATTGCCGGTATTCAAGCGGCTAAACGAACATGGGATTTGATTCCACTTTGCCATCCACTACTTCTAAGTAAAATTGAAGTCAATATTGAACCTGTATTTGAAAATCACAGCATTAGGATTGAAACAATTTGTCGGCTAAGGGGCCAAACAGGTGTCGAAATGGAGGCCTTAGTTGCTGCTTCAGTTGCTGCATTAACGATATATGATATGTGTAAAGCTAACCAAAAAGATATGGTTATTAATCAAGTTCGGTTACTGAATAAAATTGGTGGTAAATCGGGCGAATTTAATGCGGCAGAGCAGTGATACTATGAACAAAATTATTTTTTTTGCACAAATTAGAGAATTAATTGGGGTTGAAAAACTTGAATTATCGGTAGAGCAAATGTCAATAAATCAACTTTTAGATCACCTTAGTTTGCGTGGTGATAAGTGGGTATTAGCTTTAAAAGAAAAAACAGTATTATGTGCAGTTAATCAGACTTTAGTTGACTATGACTATGTCATTCAAAAGGGTGATGAAATTGCTTTTTTCCCTCCAGTTACAGGTGGTTAACAGCGTGAACATTATTCAAGTTAACCAATCTCCCATTGATGTGAATTCATTAATAACTTGGCTTTATCAATCGCCTATAGATGGTGCTGTAGTGACTTTTATGGGTAAGGTGCGTAGTTTTGAAAACCAAGTTATAAGTTTAACGTTAGAGCATTATGCAGAAATGACTGAAAAGGTGCTGTGCAATATTATTAATCAAGCCAGAGATAGATGGTCGATTAATCGTGTTGCAATAGTCCATCGTGTGGGTCAAATTTATGCAAATGAAAGTATTGTTTTTGTTGGTGTTAGTGCAGCACACCGCAGTGATGCTTTTGCTTCAGCGGAGTTTATTATGGATGTACTAAAAAATGAGGCTCCATTTTGGAAGAAGGAACAGACTTCTAGTGGCGAAAATTGGGTAGAAGCCAAGCAATCGGATATAAATGCATTGAAGAAATGGTATTAATATTTATTTAGTCTATAATAGATTTCATCATCAAAATGTCTTCAGAGGCTCAAAAAAGAGCCTTTTTTGTTAAGCTTATATTAATCTCTTCATATTTATCTTTTTTTGTTAAAAATTTTGAGGAAAGTACTAATTTTAAGTAGAAAAATCGCTATTATTAAAAATTTTTAATCCTATTGCTCGTGGAGCTATATGAAAAAACTCTATTCGTTCGTATTAATAAATATTTTTATTTCGTCTATCATTACTATCCGATATTTTGGGGTGCCTGGTTCATCGTTTAGTTGGGATGGAAGCTTTTTTTCTCTATTAGCCGTGTTAGGCCATTTTTTCTCTGTTTATTTATTACTTTTTATTTTATGTTTTCCGTTTATTTGGGTGAAGAGAACGTTAAGTAATATTTGTTTAGCTGCTTTATTTAGTTTGTTACAGATTGTGCTGTATGTTGATACTATTGTTTTTCAGCAGTATCGATTTCATATCAATGAATCTGTGCTATCAATGGTTTTCTCGGGGCAAGTTGTCGATTTTTCAACGATCACTTATGTTTTGATGTTTTTGTTAATATTAGTATCTTTTGGAGCAGAATATTTAATTCTTTATTTGTTAGATAAAAAATTTAGCCAAAAACGTTCAAGAATATTAATCGTATCGACAGTATTTCTTTTCGGTTGTTTTTTTATTAGTCATTTAATCCATATGGTTGCGTTTTATTATGCCTATTCCCCCATCATGATTGTTAAAGAATATATTCCATTATATCGTCCATTTACCTCGAAAAAGATAATGGGATTGTTTGATAAATCAGGGCAACGTAAGATACTTATAGAAAAGGAGAACCAACACGCAACTATCTATTATCCTAAAAATGAGCTGATGATTAACCCTCATAATACTACAACACCCAATATTATGTTTATTGTCTTAGATTCTTGGCGTTATGATACTTTTAGTCAAGAAATTTCACCCAATACTTACCATTTTGTGAAACAGAATAATGGAATAATTTTTAATAATCATTACTCAACAGGGAATGCAACTCGAACTGGTATTTTTGGACTTTTTTATGGTATCCCCGGCACGTATTGGGATGCTTTTTTAAGAAATAGAATTCCCTCGTTATTCATAACAACATTGCAAAAAGAAAATTATAATATAGGTATATTTACTTCAGCCAAAGTTACTGCGCCAGAATTCGATCGTACGGCATTTTTAACCATTAAAAACTTAAGAATTAGTAGTAAAGATGGATCTGCATCGAGTCGAGATAAACAGTTAACTGATGATTGGCTAAACTGGTATAAGAGTAGAGATACATCTAAACCAAGTTTTTCATTTTTATTTTTTGATGCACCACATGCTTATGATTTTCCCAATTATTTTGAAGTTAAATTCAACCCAATTGGCGAGCTAAATTATATGGCATTAAGCAATGATACAGATCCTGTTCCCATTTTTAATCGTTATAAACAAAGTGTCTACTATGATGATTATTTGCTTCAAAAGGTCTATGATGAACTTGAACGAACAGGCTCGCTAGATAATACGTTAATCTTTATAACAGGTGATCATTCACAAGAAATGAATGACAATAATCTGGGTTTTTGGGGGCATAATGGTAACTATACTGATGCTCAAACTAAAGTACCTTTTATCATAGTTGGAGCAAAAGATCTTAAATATATCACAGATAATATAAATAAATTTACCAGCCATGAAGATGTCGTTCCAACAATAATGCGACATTATTTGCATGTGGAAAATGATATTTCAGATTATTCGACAGGTTATGATTTATTTAGCCCAATAATTGATCGAGATTGGCTATTAATGTCAAATTATAGTTCTTATGCAGTTCGGACTACAGACAACATCTATTTTGTTAATCGTCTTGGTATAAGCCACTATTTTGATTGTCATAATAATCAGGTCGATAAGACACCTGATTATAAAACAATCCAAGCGGCAATGAATGATATGCGTTATTTTTTCCAGGCACAAAAATAAAAAATCCACCGTAAGGTGGATTTTTATTATCGAACATCAGCACAGTTTAGACAGTAGATATAACGGTTTTGTGAATCTTGGAACTTATCCCATAGTGAAACTTGTTGCTTAATTTGTTTTACTTCTGGGATATGCTCAAAAAATACCTCTGCTGTTGATTTTGGCATCATAGCAAACATATCTGAGTAAAGTGCATTGAACCAACTTCCTTCAGGCTTTTGCCAATCTATTTTATAATTAGAAATATTGGCTAATGTTGCAGCCATGTCAACCGCATCGTCAAAATCCCCTAACTTATCCACTAAGCCGTTTTTACTTCCTTCGGAGCCTAGCCAAACTTGCCCTTGAGCTAAATGATCTACTTGTTCTGAGGTCATATTGCGAGCTTTTGCTACTAAAGATATGAAATTAAAGTAACCATTATCAATATTCATTTGAATAAATTGATTCATTTCATCGGATAAATTTTGAGTTAAGCTGTTATTGGCCAATGGTGAGGTTGAAACGCCATCGTTATAAACACCAATATGAGAAAGCGAATTTTCAAAGGTTGGTACAATGCCAAAAATACCTATAGAACCTGTAATCGTATTCGGACTAGCGACAATATAATCAGAAGCAGTTGATATCCAGTATCCTCCGGAAGCAGCCATTCCGCCCATAGAAACAACAACCGGGATTTGGTAACGACGTAAAGTTTCTAGTTCACTGCGAATTGCTTCTGAAGCTTCGACACTTCCTCCTGGACTATTTACTCTGAGTACGACAGCCTGTATGTTATTACTTTGTAATTTATTACGAATATCTCTTAATTGTTTAACAATATCTTGGCTACCAGCTACATTACTGCTATTTGCGCCGTTAGTAATAGTTCCATTCACAAAAATGACAGCTATTTTTGGTTCTTTGTTTGATTCTTCAGCATTTTCCTTAAGTCTATAATCATAAATACTGACTTTTTGTTTTATTTTATGTTCAAGTTCAAAATCAAATTCATCTCTTATCGCATCAATTAAACCGTTTGCTAAAGCGTATTGGGCCATATTACCATTAACAGATTTTAGTTCTGATAACATTATATCGGTTGAAGGAACTAGTTGTGTTGGTGCTTTTTTGCGTTCTGCAGAAATGTCATTAAGGTAGTTATTCCACATTAAATTTAACCATCGAGAAGTGTTACTTCTTGCCTCTTCTGACATATTATCTCTGATAAATGGCTCAATAGCTGATTTATAAGTTCCTACACGGAAAACATGAGTATTAATCTTTAAGTTGTCTAATAATGTTTTGTAGTACAAATTATTGGCGGATAATCCAAAAACATTAACTGCACCTAATGGGGTTAAATAGATTTTATTAGCATAACTCGCCAAATAATATTGGCTTTGATTGAAGCTTGAACCAATAGCGTAAATAGGCTTATTTGCCTCTTTGAATCTGTTTAAATATTTACCAATATATTGCAAAGAACTCAAGTCTGCTCCGACAAAGTTATCCAATTTTAGGACTATGCTATTTATATTAGGATCTGATGTAGCTTGTGATATTTTTTGCACTAAATCGAATAAACTATTTTCACGTGATAGATTTACTCTTTTACCATATAATTTATTTTGTATTTCATACAATTCATCACTATAAAGTGAATTGTCGACAATAACGCCTTCAAGATTTATAACTAATGTGCCATATTGAGGAATGATGTCTTGCTTTTGTGACTCTTTAAATAATGCAATACCACTCAAGATCAATAGGATTATGATTAAGAAAATTAGGTTAAGAAATATTTCTCTAATTAAATTGATACCTTTCCAAATTGATTTTATAACAGTTAGTACAGACATAATAAAATAACCCTTTAATTATTCTTTTATTTTTAATTTTTCATGTTTTTCTTTTTGAAATATTTTTTATCTTCAAATCGTAAACATGTTAATTTGCCACCCCAACAGCACCCTGTATCGAGTGCGTAAATATTTTCAGGTGTTCCTTTTCCATTCAATGCTGCCCAATGACCAAAAGCAATACTATATTCTGACGGAATTTTACTTGGTAATGAAAACCATGGTTTAAGTTTCGATGGGGCCTCATCTGGTTGATCTTTACAATAAAAATCAAGCCGTCCATCTTCGTAACAGTAACGCATTCTTGTTAAAGCATTAGCAATAAAGCGTAATCGATCTAACCCTTGTAATTCATATGACCATTCATCAGGAAAGTTACCATACATTTTGTCAAGAAAGAGGGGATATGAGTCACTAGTTAAAACCTGATGAAGATCATTAGCACATTTTTTCAATGTTTCAAGATCCCATTGTGGAGATATTCCGGCATGAGTCATAATAAGTTTTAATTTTTCATCTATTTGAATTAATGGTTGTTTACGCAACCAATTCATTAGTTCATCGAAATCATCAGCGTGGATGAGTTCGTCAAGATTATCCTTCTTTTTTGATGGTGTAACATTGGCGTAAATTGATAGTAAATGTAAGTCGTGGTTACCTAAAACTAATCTTATTTGTTCGCTGTTTTGTTTTACAAATCTAAGAACTTCAAGTGATTTTGGTCCTCTAGCAACTAAATCTCCAGTAAGCCATAAGGTATCTGATGATGAAAAATCAGCTTTCTCTAATAGTCGCATAAACTCATCATAACAGCCGTGAATATCACCAATTATTAGATTTGCCATAAGGTTATTTCCAAGCGTTTGCTAATAGACAATATTGTTGTACTGTCAAATTTTCCGCACGTAAATTCGGGTCAATACCTAATTCAGCTATTTGCTCACTGTTAAATAAATTACTTAAGCTATTACGAATTGTTTTACGTCTTTGGTTAAAAGCTTCGGTAGTAATACGTGATAGTACTTTAATATCATTAACTAAATAGGGCTTTTCTTTGTAAGGTATTAGTTTAACTACAGCTGAATCAACTTTAGGTGCTGGTTTAAAAGCTGTAGGTGGTACTTCTAAAACAGGGATGATTTGGCAGTAGTATTGTGCCATAACACTCAATCGACCATAACTTTTGCTGTTAGGTGCAGCAACTAAACGAGTAACAACCTCTTTTTGCAGCATAAAATGCATATCAGTAATGATTGGTGCATATTTGAATAATTGAAACATCAATGGTGTTGAAATATTATAAGGTAAATTACCAAAAACTCTCAGAGGTTGGCCTAATGTATCGGACAATTTGTTGAAATCAAAATTTAGTGCGTCTTGTTCAATCACACTGATTTTATTTTGTAAAAAAGGATTTTCAACTAATCGGCTAGCTAAATCTCTATCAATCTCAATAACAGTTAAATGATCTACCAATTTACTTACAGGTACTGTCAATGCGGCAAGCCCTGGTCCTATTTCAACCAGTGCTTCTCCTTTCTTAGGTTGTATGGCTGCCACAATACTTTCAATAATATAATTATCATGTAGAAAGTTTTGACCAAATCGTTTACGGGCAAAATGACCTTGATGAACACGATTATTCATTCTTACCTTCACCTGTAATTTTGATATATGCATCACCTTTTAACTCTTGAATCCAAACTTGTGCTTCTTCAGCAAATTTTCTATTGAAAATCATCCGATAAGCTTGATCTTTTTTAACTAAGTTTGTACCGTCAGTTTGTCTGGTATCAATTAGTTGGATTATATGCCAACCATAAGATGATTTTATTGGTTGACTGATTTCACCCTTTTTCAATTGTGATAATGCAGTCCTGAAACCTTCATCATAAACTTCTGGCCTATTCCATCCTAAATTACCACCACTATCTTTTGAACCTGTGTCTTCTGAGTTAGCTTTTGCTGCTGCAGCAAAAGTTGTTGCTCCGCTGGTAATGGCTTTGCGAATGTTAATTAATTTTTGTTTAGCCACCTGATCGGTAACTAATACGTTGGTTTTAACTAAAATATGACGAGCATTAACTTCTTGAAGTGTAATTTTTTGTGGTGTTTCAGAACGGTTATCGTCAACTTTTAATATGTGAATCCCAACTCCAGAGCGAATTGGTCCTATAATACTTCCTTTTGGCGCTCGAATTAGTCGTTCCTCAAAAATAGTAGGTAACTCATTTAACTTTTTCCAGCCCATTGATCCACCTTTTAAAGCAAGGTCATCATTTGAGTATGACGCGGCTAATTTAGCAAAATTTTCCCCTTTTTTTGCACGATTGATGATGTCCATCGCTTTATTGGTAGCACTGTCAACTTGTTGTTTAGACGCTTTTTCTGGAATAGTAATTAGAATATGACTAATTTTAACATCAATATTGTTAGTTGGTTGGTTAGCCATTGTTTTGGTTAAATGTTCTACTTCTCTATTAGAAACTTTGATTCTAGGTCGAACTTCATGCAGGCGCGCTTGTTCTATTAGCATATCAGTATGAATACGATCACGATAAGTGCTATAGCTCATGCCCATAGTTGATAATCTGCTTCTTAGTTGATCTATTGTCATACCATTTTCAGCAGCAATTCTATCGATTGCGGCGGTAACTTCATCATCACTAATAGTAATTTTTGCTTTAGCCGCTCTTTGTAAAATTAATTTTTCAACAACAAGGCGATCAATAATTTGTTTTCTAAGTATTTTATCATTAGGTAAAGATTTAGGATCGGCGCTCGCTTTAATCGTTTTGAGCATGTCACTAACATCACTTTCTAAAATGACGTTGTTATTCACAACAGCTGCAACCTGTTCAACCACTTTTGGAGCAGCATTTGCTGAAAAAGGTGTAAAGAGCACTAAATTAACACTCAAGTTTAATGCAATAAAAAGTTTTAATAATTTCATATTTACTCAACTCATTATGTTGTTGCGGTATTAAATTTACCACAATAAATTTATTAGTATGTTTATTCAAATGTTGTTGTATAAGGTAATTTACCAAAGTTTAACATTTTGGCTTGCGTGTCACGATTACTTCCTAAACCTTTAAGTTCAAAGTTAATTGACAGTTTGTTTTTGTATTTACTTATATGTTCTGTGTTATCCCAGTCGGTTAATTTGCGTCCATATTGTACGGTTACTCCCCAACAGCAGTCGCTATAATTTACCCCAATAAAACTGTCTGAAATCTGTTTTTGCTTAATATCATAATAATAAGATCCCACAGCACTCACTTTTTCAGATAGTGGCCAACTAACCATAATGCCGGCTTGAGAAAGATCTTGTTTGTAACCTTTATATGCGGAATACTTATACCTGTCATCTACAGTGTCAATATAGTTACGATTGGCATAACGATAAGATAATTGAATTAATTTGTCACCCGATGGTCGATATTCAAACGTTGTATTGGCTAGCGAAATAGTATCGATACGGGTGTCGTATTGAATCCCGCTTCGGAAAATAATATCGTTACTAATTCGCCAGAAATTATCTGTTGCCCAAGTGACACTACCCGTATCAGAATTTTTATCTAATTCATTATTGTGATCACCGGTTTTAGATTTTGTAAAATAGGTAATTTGCCCTAAGGACATATTAAATTTTTCAACTTTGTTACTATCATAAAAACGTGTAGTTACACCTGTTGAAAGTTTATTTGTTGATGCAATACGGTCTAAACCACTATATGTTTGATCTCTAAATAAACCAATATAATCAGCTTGTAAGAGTGTGGAATCGTAATTTCCAATATTTGATTGGTTACGATAAGGGTTATAAGTATATTTCACTCTAGGTTCGAGTGTTTGGCTATACCCATCGATTAGATCAAAGTCTCTTTCAAAAATTACTTTACCATCAATACTAAATTTCGGTATAAAACGATTTACAGTGCGATCTAACTTTGTCCCTTCTTTTATGTGTTCAAGATTATTATTATATTTAAATATGTTTTTCTGGTTGTAATGTGTTGCCATAAAACCAGTTTCTGCAGATAAATTTGCCCAAGAATTTGTAACTGTATAATTGATAGTTGGTTCTATATGGACTCGCCAAGCTTCGGGTTCATTATCTGTTGAATTTATAAAATGAGAAAGTTGTGAAAAAGTCTTCAATTTTAATGGTCCCAGCTCGTAGTTATAATAGTTGATATCTAATTGAGGCTGAGTTTGGTAAAGAATATCATAGTGGAATGGTTGGAAGTGTTTGTAACCTAAAGCAACATCCCAATTTTCATCATTGTATGCTAATTTATAAAACTGAGTCAGATATCCAGCTGTTTGAGACGCATATTTAGAACTGAGATCTGTTAAATATTGATTGTCACTGACTCGTGTAGTATCAGCTATAAAACGCCAATTGTAGTTAATTAATTCGTCGTTTTTCCAATAGAATAACCATCGATTACGATTGTTATCGTATCTGTTGCCATTTGTTGATTTTTTTCTATCGTCACTGTATTGATTATCATGCTGTAACCAGTCAAAAGCGAAAGTCCCTAATCCTAATTGATTTAAATAGCGAAACTCAGTTTGTAACTGTACACCACGGTGTTGTAGTATTCGCGGTGTTATGGTCGCATCATAATTTGGAGCAATGTTCCAATAATACGGTAATGAAAAATCGATACCATCAACACTATCGTAACCAAAATTAGGAATTAACAACCCCGATCGTCTTTTATTGCCTGTAGGCAATTGTAAATAAGGTGAGTAAAGAACAGGTACTTTCTCTATTCTAAATACCGCATTCCAAACTTCTAACAACTGTTCTTCATTATCGTGAATAATTGTTGAACCTTTAATATTCCAAGCACTATCACCTACAGGACAGGAGGTAAAACTACCATTTTTAAGAATTACATAGCGATTCTTTTCAAATTTGATCTCATCGGCCTCACCACGCCCAAGTCTATTAACTAATTGATACTCACTTGGATTCATATTGGCATCATTGTTGTTTAGATTCATTGATGCGTGGTTACCTTTGGTTCGTATCATATTATCTTGATAAGTGATATCACCATCGAGTATAACCATCCGATTATTTGCATCTTTTGAGTCAATTGTCACTTTATCAGCTAAAACTGTACGATTGCCTTGCTCTACATAAACATGACCTTTGTAAATAGCTAAATTAGGATAAAGTCCTTCAAACTCATCTGCATCTGCATTAATAGGTAATGTATTTATATCTCCATTAACAATTGGTCGCTCAAACTTAGGTACGCCAACAAGACACTGCGGATTAGTAGTGCCATTTTTTGGTAAATCTATTGCATAACTTGGGCTGCTATAATTGTACAAAGAAAATGTTACAGCTATAGCAATACGAGAAAGCGATAATTTTTTCATTAATGATTAGAATATGATTATGATTATTTTAATTGAAACATTATAGCGGTTATTTATAAAAGTGCGAATTAAAATTAACGTTTAGTTCGTCGTTTATTCGTTTTACCAAGTTGTCTTACCATGGCTATTTTCTTTTCAGTCGATACTTGTTGAAATTCATCCCACCACTTAGCTAAATCTAAAAGCTCACCTTTTTCGATAGAGGCTCGCATTTCTAATAAATCATAAGCTGCTCGGAACTTTTGATGCTCTAAGATGACAAATGCGCGTTTTCCTTCTCGTTTTTTCATTCTTAATTGTAATCGCCACATATCACCCATAACCGCTGTAAAACGTCTTGGTATAGCGATAATACGGCATTGCTCATTTAGTACATCATTAATTGCCATAGAAAAAGAATCATAATATTGCAAACCGCTCTCAATGCAGTTTAATTGAGTTTGTTCTATAATTGGATACCAAAAAAATGCTGCATATAAAAAAGCAGGGTTTATGCGTTGCTCATTTGCTATACGGTAATCAGTATTTTTTAACACTTGAGCAATCATTTTTTCCATATTTCCTTCATGGTCATGTGTAAATAAACGTTCAACCACTGGAAACAATTGTTTAAATAAATGATACTGCTTTAATAATATATAAGTATCGTAACCATATCCTGATTGTAATAATTTCAAAGATTCATCAAAAAGGCGGGCAGAAGGAATATTATTTAATAATGGAGCCAGTTTTTTTATTGGTTCAGCAGTAGCAGGGTCAATTTTCATGTTAAGTTTTGCTGCAAAACGGATTGTCCTTAACATTCTGACTGGATCTTCACGATATCTTGTTTGTGGCTCACCAATTAATCGAATAATGCCATTTTGTAAATCTTTTAGTCCACCACAATAATCACGAATTGTATAATCTTTGGCACTATAATAAAGCGCATTCATTGTGAAATCACGACGAACGGCGTCTTGCTCTATCGTTCCATAGACATTATCTCGTAATAACATACCTGCTTGTGATCGTTTTGATATGTTCTTTTGTTCACTCTGATCATCATGATCACCTCGGAACGTTGCAACTTCAATTATCTCTTTTCCAAACATAATATGAGCTAAACGAAAGCGTTTACCTATCAAGCGGCAATTTCGAAAAATCTTTTGAATTTGTTCTGGTGTAGCATTTGTCGCAATATCGAAATCTTTTGGTTTTTTACCTAATAGAAGGTCGCGAATACAACCACCTACGAGATAGGCTTCATATCCTTGTTTATTCAATCGATAAAGTACTTTCAACGCATTTTCGCTTATATTCTTACGAGAAATATTATGCTCATTACGTGAGATGGAAATATAATGCGACTCTTGTCGCTCTTTGTGATGGAACATTTTACGATAAAAGCGAGAAACTTGTTTAAAAATAGCGCACCTCGAATTAATAATGGTCTATACTGAAATATAGCGCGCGATTATATCGCAATTAAATCTAACTTTCCATTTTTCTTGAAATAGTTATACCAAGTAAAATAAAGGAAATTTCTTTATATTAATTAAATATTTTATTTGATTTTTTGAACATAATTATCAACAATAGTAATTTATATAGTACAATTAGTTAGATTATTTTTTAACTTTATAAAAATTAATTCAAAATAGATTATCTTATTTATTTTATTAATGACTAATTGATTTAATTAAACTTATACTCTTTTAAAAAAAGAATTTTGATAAAAATAATTATTAATTTGGTTTACAATTAAGAGTATAAAAATATTAACTGATAACTTATTGGGGACTCTATGAATATTCGAGATTTGGAATATTTTGTATCATTAGCTGAATTCCGGCACTTTCGTAAAGCAGCTGATGCTTGTAATGTTAGTCAACCAACACTAAGTGGTCAAATCAGAAAACTTGAAGACGAATTAGGCGTAATGTTACTTGAACGTACTAGTCGTAAAGTGTTATTTACTCAAACTGGCATGATGCTTGTTGAGCAAGCTAAAGAAATTTTACGTAATATACAGATTTTAAAAGAGATGGCTAGTCGTCAAGGGGAAGAGATGGCGGGTCCTATGCATATTGGATTAATTCCGACTATCGCTCCATATTTATTACCACATGTGATTACCGTATTACATGAATCCTTTCCTCAACTAGAACTTTATTTACATGAAGCGCAAACTGCCAATATTGTTGCGCAACTTGAAAGTGGAAAATTGGATTGTGCTATTATCGCTCAAGTAAAAGAAACCGCACAATTTATTGAACTACCTTTATTCAATGAACCTATGTTTTTAGCCGTTCCTGCAAATGATGAATTAGCTAGTAAACAGACAGTTAAGCTTTCTAGTCTGAAAGGGAAGAAATTTTTAATGTTGGAGGATGGTCATTGTTTACGCGAACATGCTATGGGGTATTGTTTTCAGGTAGGAATTGATGAAGATAAACAATTTAAAGCGACGAGTTTAGAAACATTGCGTAGTATGATATCAGCAGGACGTGGAATTACTTTATTTCCAGAGTTAGCTGCTCCAAATGAACGTACTCGTGATAATATTTGCTATATTCCATGTACTGATCCTGTCCCAACAAGAAGCATCGCTTTAATTTATCGACCTGGTTCTCCATTACGTTCACGTTATGAAACTATCGCTAAAACTATTCGTGACCATATGCCAAAAGTCTTTGCTGAAAAAGAACGACTGTTAGGCCAGAAATAATTTATATTTCTTATTGTGCAGAATTTAAAAAATGAAAAATGTTAAAACCTGTGGTGTTAGAGCGCAGCAAAAGGAGAGAACTCGTCGAAGTTTAATTGATGCTGCGTTTCATCAACTCAACGCGGAACAAGGTTTTGCAAGTTTAAGTCTGCGCGAAGTTTCCCGTGAGGCAGGTATAGCAGCTACATCATTTTATCGCCATTTTCGTGATATGGATGAGTTAGGTTTAGCGATGGTTGATGAGAGCGGTTTAACTCTTCGTCAATTATTGCGCCAAGCTCGAAAACGTATTGAAAAGGGGGGGAGTGTTCTTCGAACTTCGGTAACCACCTTTATTGAATTTATTGATAAAAACCCTAAAGTATTTTTATTGTTGCTCAGAGAAAAAGCTGGGACTTCTTCAGCATTCAGATCGGCAATTGCACGCGAAATTCAGCACTTTATTGTGGAGCTTGTTGATTATTTAGACAATGCCAATCAAATGCCACATCATTATAATGAAGCTCAAGCCGAAGCAATGGTGACTATCGCATTTAATGCTGGCGCGGAAGCAATTGATTTCGACATAGTACAACGCCAAGAACTAATTGAAGATCTTATTTTTCAACTTCGTATGGTTTCTCGTGGCGCTTATTACCTTTATCATAAAGAAAAAATCAAAAATAATAATGAATAATTATTGTAAGTTGAAATCGTTATTTTAACTCACTATTATCAAAACCTATCTTATTGATTAATATTATTTATATAATGCAGTTATATAGGGAATAAGTTAATGGCTAAAGTGTACTATCTGTTTTTTTTCATATATTCAATTTCATTTTTTGGTTATGCAGATTCAAATGTTGGATTTAGGGAAATCCATTATGGAAAAGAAGATGGTAGACCTCTTAACATTGCAATATGGTATCCAACTACTAATCAACAGAAAACAGTATTTATAGGCGATAATGTAGTTTTTTATGGTTCTGAAGTTGTCCCTAACGCAATACCTATCAATGATTCCAGGAAACTTCCGTTAATCGTTGTTTCTCATGGTTACGGTGGTAGCTGGCAAAATTTAAGTTGGCTTGCCTATGAACTTGCAGGTAAGGGATATATTATTGCTGCGCCAAATCATCCAGGAACAACTTTTTTTAATAAAGATATTAATCAATCAAGAAAATTATGGCTACGTCCTGAAGACCTAAGTAAAACTATTGATATTTTAAAAGAAGATAAGCTATTAGCTAACCATATTGATATGAATAAAATATCAGCCATTGGGCATTCTCTTGGCGGTTGGACCGTAATAGCGCTTGCTGGTGCAAGATTTGATATTGATCTATTTAAAGGAGATTGTACTGAAAATTCACAATTGAAAGCTTGCCAATTAGTAAATGAACTAGGTCTTGATAACCCAAAATTAACTCAAAGTATGTTAGATTCAAGAATAAAATCATTTATCTCTTTAGATGCAGGGTTAGTCAGAGGTTTTACTCCCGAAAGTCTGAAAAATATTAATATTCCCTCTTTGATTATTGGAGCTGGTGTTGATGTTGGTGATATGAATGTAGAACTTGAATCAGGCTATTTAAGACGGTTTCTTTTAAAATCATTATCTACTTATACTGTTATACCAGATGCGATGCATTTTAGTTTTATACAAGTTTGTAAACCTCAGGCGATAGAAATATTAGAGCAAGAAGCTAAAGGCGAAAGTATCATTTGTAAAGATGGCGGGGAACGAACCAGAACCGAAATTCATGATGAAATAATTAATCAAATTACTACTTTTTTAGATCAAAAAAATTTAAACCCTTAACATCTTATAAAAATACTGCGGCTAAAGCCGCAGTAATATTTTGTATCTACTAAAGACTAATCGTCATTAAAGATTTTGTAAAACTTTTTCAACACTATCTTTGGCATCACCAAATAGCATATAACTATTTTCTTTAAAGAATAGTGGATTTTGAACGCCTGCATATCCGGTATTCATTGAGCGTTTGGATATAATAACCGTTTTTGCTTTCCAAACTTCAAGAACAGGCATACCTGCGATAGGGCTGTTTGGATCTTCTTCCGCTGCCGGGTTAACTGTATCATTTGCACCAATTACCCAAACAACATCTGTATCAGGGAAGTCATCATTGATTTCATCCATTTCTAATACAATATCGTAAGGTACTTTTGCTTCGGCTAATAATACATTCATATGGCCAGGTAAACGCCCTGCAACTGGGTGAATACCAAAACGGACTTCTATACCCATACCACGAAGCTTTTCAGTAATATTGCTTACAGCACCTTGTGCTTGAGCAACAGCCATACCATAACCTGGTACGATAATAACTGAACGTGCTTCTTTTAATGTTTGAGCAACTTCTGCTGGCTGCATTTCACGGTATTCACCTTGTTCTTCTTCTGAAGAGCTTGATGCGCTACCATCGCTACCAAAACCACCGGCAATGACGCTGATGAATGAGCGATTCATTGCTTTACACATGATGTAAGAAAGAATTGCCCCTGAAGAACCAACTAAAGCACCGGTTACAATAAGTAAATCATTACCTAACATAAATCCTGCTGCAGCTGCTGCCCATCCAGAATATGAGTTAAGCATTGAAATAACTACTGGCATGTCTGCACCACCAATTGATGCCACAAGATGGAAGCCAAATACTAATGCGATGATAGTCATAACAAGTAGACTAACAAGTGCGCCTGCGCCACTTTTCACACCAATAAAAGTAAACATCAAAATTACTGAAACAACGATTGCAGCTAAGTTCCAGTAGTGTTTATAAGGAATAGAAAGTGGTTTAGAGCTAATGCGGCCATTTAGTTTTCCAAATGCAACGACTGAGCCAGAAAAAGTAACTGCACCAATAAAGATACCAATAAAAATTTCTACTAAATGTACAGTAAGTTCACTGCCAGTGAAAACCATAATATTAGAATCTAAGAAGCTATTGAAACCAACGAGAACTGCAGCCATACCAACGAAACTGTGGAGTAGTGCAACAAGCTCTGGCATTTGTGTCATTTCTACTTTTTTAGCAAGATAAAGACCAATAGCTGCACCAATGACCATAGCAATAATGATCCAGTGTAGTCCGCCTTTAATACTTGCAATAGCAGCAATAAGTGCAATTACCATACCAACCATGCCATAAATGTTTCCAGATTTGGCTGATTCTTGATTTGATAGTCCTCGTAAACTAAATATAAAAAGTAATGCAGCAAGTACATAGGCTGCTTGAATTATTCCATGACTAAACATTATCAATAATCTCCTTTACTTGCCACGTTGAAACATTTTTAGCATTCTTTGTGTAACAAAGAATCCACCAAAAATATTGATACTAGCAATTAAAATAGCAACAAAGGCAATTGCCGTAGTTAAGCCATTATCATCACCGACTTGCAGTATTGCACCTACTAATATGATACCAGAGATAGCATTAGTAACTGACATTAATGGTGTATGTAATGAATGAGTTACATTCCATACTACGTAATACCCTACTACACAAGACAAAGCAAATACAGTGAAGTGTCCTAAAAAGGTTTCAGGAACCACATTAGCTAACCAGAAATAAGCAATAATCAATAAAGCTAAAATGCCAAATTTTTTTGCAGGTTGCATTGGTGTTGGTTCTGGTTTGGCGATAGGTTCAACCGCTTTTTTCTGTGGTTGTGCAGAAACTTGAATTGGTGGAGCTGGCCATGTTATTTCTTTATCTTTAACGACAGTTACGCCACGAATCACAACATCGTCAAAATTAATGTCGATGTTACCATCTTTTTCTTTGGCGAGTAATTTTAATAAGTTAACAATGTTAGTTCCATATAGTTGTGATGCTTGTGCCGGCATTCGGTTAGCTAAATCTGTGTAACCAACTATTTTAACATTATTATCTGTTTCGAATACTTCACCCGGTTTGGTTAATTCGCAGTTGCCACCAGTTAAGGCTGCTAAATCAACAATAACACTACCTGGTTTCATTGACTCAACCATCTCTTTAGAGATAAGTTTTGGCGCAGGTTTACCTGGAATTAATGCTGTAGTGATAATAATATCAACATCTTTTGCTTGTTCAGCAAATAAAGCCATTTCAGCTTCAATAAAGGCTGCAGACATTTGTTTTGCGTAGCCATCTCCAGAACCAGCTTCCTCTTCGAAATCTAATTCTAAAAAGTCAGCACCCATACTATTGATTTGTTCAGCAACTTCTGGACGTGTATCAAATGCACGAACAATAGCACCTAAACTAACTGCTGCACCAATTGCTGCAAGACCAGCAACACCAGCACCGATTACTAATACTTTTGCTGGTGGTACTTTACCTGCAGCAGTGACTTGACCGGTAAAAAATCGACCAAATTGGTTCGCAGCTTCAATAACAGAGCGATAACCTGCAATGTTAGACATAGAACTTAATGCATCTAGTGATTGAGCTCGTGAAATACGAGGCACACAATCCATTGCCATTACAGTAATATTTTTAGTGGCAAGTTTTTCTAAAAGATCTTTATGTTGAGCTGGATAAATATAACTAATGAGTGTTAATCCCTCTTTCATCAGAGCGATTTCATCATCAGTTGGCGCGTGAAATTTTAAAATAAGATCATTTTGCCAAATATCCTTTGTGTTTTGAATAGTGGCCCCAGCATCAATAAAAGCTTGGTCTTCAAAATGAGCAGCGTGTCCAGCACCTTGTTCTACTGAAACTGTAAATCCAAGTTTTAATAGTTGTCCAACAGTTTGAGGTGTTGCTGCAACCCTAGCTTCATTGGCTAACCGTTCTTTTGGTATACCGATATGCATTACGTTACATCCTTATGTTAAAAAAGATTATTCATGTCTCCCGATTTTAGCACAAATTAGCGACAGTGCGAGTAGGTAATTTATTTTTTATTATCGAAATCTTAATATTAAATTTAATAATAAGTGGATTTTAAATCTGAGAATTGAAATTAGAATATTTCTCTTGTAATCAGTGTGAATAGTTTGTTTTAAAAGTGAACTATCTTAATCGCCATTAAGAACACCTCTGTTTGCCAAAAAAATTGTTTTTTCTACCTATGGTTAAATATTAATTAGATATTTCAATTGGTGAGTGAGTTATCAGACTAAGTTTTGCAATTATCTGATAATTCAACAAGGTTAATTTGAACTTTAATTAATATTTCATAGTCAGCTGAAAACATCAACGACAGCACGATCTCTGATAATAACCTTTTATTGGTTTTATACGTGAGAAAATAAAATTATTGATATTTAATTATATATCAAATAGATACAAATAAAGAATCATCTCATTTGAGTATAGTTACTAATGATATTCAAATGTCGATCAATTAAAACATTTAATGAGGTAAATATATGGCAGATCTAAGCCAGAAAAAAAATAATATCTTGGCTTTAATGGTTGCTTTGCTTGCTGCATGTGTTGCTTTCCAACTCAATGCAAGTATGTTAAGCCCAGTGTTAGTTACTATAGCGAAAGAATTAGGAACTAATGATGCAGCTGTCGGACTATCTCAAACTTCTTTTTTTACAGCAGCTGCACTATTTTCACTATTCTTGCCCCGATTAAGTGATATAAAAGGGCGAAAAAAAGTATTATCAGCCATGTTGATTATAATGACTTTAGGTACAGTCATTGCTGCTATTGCGCCGAATATTGAAGTTTTGTATGTTGCTCGCATTATTCAAGGTGTATCAGGTCCAGTGGTTCCATTATGTTTGTTAATGTTAAGTTTTGAAGTAAAAGACGTTAAGCAATATGGTATGTTAATGGGTATCATAACAGCAGTAAATGGTGGTATTGCTGGTGTTGATGCTATTGCGGGAGGTTTACTTGCTACGCATTTTGGCTTCCGGTCTGTATTTTGGATTATAGCTATTGTTGCAGCAATTTCGGCTTTTTTTGTTTATCGTTTTGCGCCAGAATCTCAGCCCTCTAAAGGTACCAAGATGGATTGGTTAGGCGTTTTGTTAATTGTCTTGACAATAGCTGCGTTATTACTTGCACTTAATGAAGCCGGTAAACTTGACAATGCTAATTGGCTGATTGTTAGTGGTTTAAGTTTATTGGCTTTTTTATGTTTTATTTTATTTTGGAATGTAGAAAAAAGAAGTAAGCAACCTTTAGTCACAATCAATCATTTGAAAAAGCGTGCCACCTGGGCGTTGTTATTAACAACCACATTAACCATGACTGGGATTTTTGCCATCGTTAATGGTTTAGTGATGTCAATTGCCCAAAATCATGAAATAGGTTTTGGGTTAGAAGCAGATTGGGCATCATTAATTTTTCTCACGCCTTATGCTTTAATTGGTTGGTTTGTTGGGCCATTTTCAGGAAGATTGGCACCAATAATGGGCTATAATAAAGTGCTCAAATTAGGTTTAGTGGGTTGTATTATTGGTATTTTGGTTATTATGTTTTATGGCATTCATTCTTTATCTATTTTATCGGTTGGCGTGATTGTTTTAGGTATTTTTTATGCTGGAATGGCTAATATCATTTTAAATGGATTAGGTATCGTCTTATCTCCTACTGATAATCCAGGATTTTTACCTGGTATGAATGCAGGGGCATTTAATTTAGGTGCTGGTTTGAGTTTTGCTTTATTACCAGCAATTCAGATGATAAATGGAAACACAATTGATGGTTACTTTAATGGTATGTTGTTAGGTTTAATCATTACGGTGTTAGCTCTATTTTGTAGTTTTCTTATACCTCGTCCGATTAGTGCTGAAGTTTAAAAAGATAATTATAAAAAACGGGATAATGATCCCGTTTTTTATATATAAATTAATCTTCTTCAGGAATTAATGTAAAAACTAATGTAGTAAAAAATTTGTCTTGGGTAGCTAATTGATTATCTTTAAGCGGGAAACCAATTTCAACACCTATAACGTTTAAACCTTGATTTGGCACAATAATAGTAGCCTGGCCTTTATCATCAGTTTTCACTGTTTTGTCTAAATTATTTACAACATCGATGATGACAGGTGTATTGGTTAGTGGTTTACCATCTTTGAAAACGGTTATCGGTAAATTGTCGCCTCGTTTTAATTTTGTTGGGTCAATAGAAGGAACAATTTGTAGTGGAATATCTTCTATTATTTTGGGTTTGTTAACGGATGATAAATAGTTGACACTATATTTTATGGCATGAGTGCCCTTATCTGCACCTTTAACTTGATTCATTGGCATATTAACGTATTTACCATCCGAATTTTTGGTCCAATAACCATAATCAAAATCAACTGTTACTACAGCTGTATCTTTTGCAGGTTCGATGGTCACAAAGTTATTATGTGCTGTTTTTGAAACGGGTAGTACCGACCAATCACTATTATAAGCTTTAACTTTTTTCACCATTTCAGGTTGATAGCCATTATCTAAAGGTCCTTCACCTAAAATAATCTGCTTTTGATCGACTCGATCAGTAATCCATATACCATGAGCTGTCACGGATTGTGAAATTAAACCCATTAAAGTCCCCAATAAAACTGATAATAATACTTTATGCATAGATACCTCAATATTTTAAATGAAAACGATAATTATTATCATTTTTATATTTATATAAGTCAATTTAAATATAAAGTTAATTGGCTAATAAAATGGTCTTTTTTGTCTTGGTAACAAGTTTATTTAAGAAAATTAAATATTGGTTATCACATCTAATAATAAATCCTAAACTTAGCTATTTTTAACTACTACAATTTGTTATATAATCGATAAAATTTTGTCCATAACACAATATATTGTGTTTCTCATATTATTTTAAGATGTCGCGATATTGTGCATCTTTAATTAAGGAATCACTATGATGGATTTTTCCCAATCAGTGCCAGAACTGGTCTCTTGGGCAAAAAAGAATGATTTTTCGATTGCTTTACCTGTTGAGCGATTAGCCTTTTTATTAGCAATTGCTGTATTAAACAGTGAGCGCTTTGATGGCGAAATGACTGAATCTGAATTAATTGACGGATTTAGACATGTCTCTCAGATCTTTGAGCAAAGTGAAGATACAATTACTGTTCGAGCTAACAATGCCATTAATGATCTAGTGCGCCAACGTTTAATTACTCGCTTTGCTAGCGAAATGACCGATGGTTATTCTATTTACCGTTTGACTCCACTAGGAATCGGCATTTCTGATTACTATATACGCCAACGAGAATTTTCGACTTTACGCTTATCTATTCAGCTTTCTATTGTTGCACAAGAATTAAAGCGTGCAGCAGATGCGGCCCTTGAAGGTGGCGATGATTTACATTGGCATCGAAATGTTTTTGCTCCATTGAAATATTCTGTTGCAGAAATTTTTGACAGTATTGATATCACACAGAGAGTAATGGATGAACAACAAGCTGAAGTTAAACAAAATATTTCAGCATTGTTAAGTCAAGATTGGCAAGCAGCCATCAGTAGTTGTGAAGGTTTACTTACCGAAACATCACAAACATTGCGTGAGCTGCAAGATACGTTGGCAGCTGCAGGTGATAAGCTACAAGCCAGTTTGCTTCTGATACAAGATGCCACATTAGATAATCCAGATCTTGATAAAATTAACAATGTTGTTATGGATCTGCAAGGAAAACTAGACCGAATTATTGGCTGGGGACAAAAAGCAATAGACCTATGGATTGGTTATGATAGACACGTTCATAAATTTATTCGTACAGCAATCGATTTAGATAAGAATCGAGTTTTTTCTCAGCGATTACGTAAATCGATTCAAAGCTATTTTGATTTACCATGGTCACTCACTTTTGCTAATGCTGAGCGTTTACTTGATATGCGTGATGAAGAGTTAGCACTGCATGAAGCAGAAGTGACGGGTGAATTACCATCCGAGCTTGAGTTTGAAATGATTGAAGAAATTCAAGAACATATTATTTCGCATATAGAACAAAATTTATTGATCTTTAAACAAGAAAATAAACCACTTGATATGAGTAATGCAATTCATAGTTATTTAGCACAGTTCCCACGTGAACAACATTTTGATATTGCAAGATTGTTTATTGATCAGGCTATTCGATTAGGTGTTGCCGAAGGCGATTTACTCGGTATCCCAGCCGAATGGAAACCTATTAACGATTATGGAGCTAAGGTACAAGCACATGTCATCAACAGATATTAATGATTTAGAAATAGAACAAACTTCCCATCATCTTGATGAGGTTATGGGGCGTATTGCAGCAAGCTCTCAAGCGTCGATAGATAAGTTTATGCCGGTAAAATTAGCTCAAGCTATTGCCAATCCAATATTTCCGGAACTTGACAGTCTATTAAGGTCAGGTCGTCATATTGGTATCGATGAGCTTGATAATCATGCTTTTTTAATGGATTTCCAACTTGAGCTTGAACAGTTTTATCAACGTTATAATGTTGAGCTTATTCGCGCACCGGAAGGATTTTTCTATCTTCGTCCTCGTTCAACTACTCTGATTCCACGTTCAGTATTATCTGAACTTGATATGTTAGTCGGTAAAGTGCTTTGTTATCTCTATTTAAGTCCAGAGCGATTAGCACATGAAGGCATTTTTACCTTACAAGAACTTTTTGATGAGCTTGTTTCATTAGCGGATGAAAGTAAATTATTGAAACTAGTCAATCAGCGTTCTACAGGCTCGGATTTAGATCGCCAAAAATTATTTGATAAAGTAAAAACTGCATTAAATCGATTACGTCGACTTGGTATGATCTTCTTTATTGTAGGTAATGATAGTAGCCGTTTTCGTATTAATGAATCTATATTCCGATTTGGAGCTGATGTGCGTAGCAGTGATGATGCTCAAGAAGCACAATTACGCCTGATTCGCGATGGTGAAGCGATTAAAATTGAATCATCACTTATATTAGATGATGATAATAGTGATGATGAAGATGTTAATGAGGAGATTGAATAATGATAATGGGACACGGTAAATTTCACTCATTAACCTTAATTAATTGGAACGGTTTTTTTGCTCGAACGTTTGAGCTTGATCAGCTTGTCACCACACTTTCTGGTGGTAATGGTGCTGGTAAATCAACCACTATGGCAGCATTTGTCACTGCATTAATCCCAGATTTAACCTTATTACATTTTAGAAATACAACTGAAGCAGGAGCAACTTCGGGTTCTAGAGATAAAGGTTTACATGGTAAATTAAAGCCAGGCGTGTGTTACTCGATGCTGGATGTAATTAATTCTCGTAATCAACGGATTATTTGTGGTGTGCGTTTACAGCAGGTTGCTGGTCGTGATAAAAAAGTTGATATTAAACCTTTTTTAATACAAGGTTTGCCTGTCAATATTACTCCAACAGAATTAGTAACAGAGCGCTTAAATGAAAAACAGGCTAGAATTTTATCTTTACCGGAATTAAAAGATAAGATTGAATCAATGGAAGGGGTTATCTTTAAGCAATTTAATTCCATTACTGATTATCATTCAGTCATGTTTGATTTTGGTATTTTACCTAAAAGGTTACGTTCTTCATCTGATCGAAGTAAATATTATCGTTTAATTGAAGCTTCTCTTTATGGTGGGATTTCTAGTGCTATCACCCGATCATTACGTGATTATTTATTACCAGAAAATAGTGGTGTTAGGAAAGCATTCCAAGATATGGAAGCAGCACTTCGTGAAAATCGGATGACACTTGAAGCTATTCGAGTTACACAATCAGATCGTGATTTATTCAAACATCTCATTACTGAATCTACAAACTATGTGGCTGCTGATTATATGCGTCATGCTAATGAGCGTAGAGTTCATATCGAATCCGTTTTAGGACTACGTCGAGATATGTTCAAAACGCAAGATCTGCTTATCAGTAATCAGTATCGGCAAGTTGAGATGGCAAAAGAGCTTAAAGAATATCAAGATGCTCAAGGCGATTTAGAGACCGACCTTCAGGCAGCAAATGATCATCTTAATCTTGCACAAACTGCTTTGCGTCAACAAGAAAAAATTGACCGCTATCAAGCAGATTTAGATGATCTTAATATAAAACTTGAAGAGCAAAATGAAGTTGTATTTGAAGCAAATGAACATTATCAAACTTACCGAGATCAAGTTGAACAGACAGAACAAGAAGTTGATGAGATTAAAACTCAATTGGCAGATTATCAACAAGCTTTAGATGTACAACAAACTCGAGCTATTCAATATCAGCAAGCAATTCAAGCTCTGAAAAATGCCCAACAACTATGCCAATTGCCTAAATTAGGTATAAGCAATGTTGAAAATCACTATGAAGTTTTTCAAGAAAAACAAAAAGAAGTTACTGAAAAATTATTAGAATTGGAACAGAGAGTTAGTGTTTCTGATGCTGCAATAAGTCAATTTGATAGAGCGTATCAACTAGTTGTTAAGTTGGTTGGCGATGTAGTACGAAGTGAAGCATGGAGTGCTGCTAGAGAAGCATTAAAACAATGGCCTTCACAATGTTATCAAGCTGAGCAAGCAGAACATTTACAGCTACAATTAGATGAATTAGAACAACGCTTTTTTGAACAAAAAGAAGCTGAATCATTACTAACTCAATTCTGTAAGCGTTTTGGTCGTCAAATCAATTATGATGAACTTGATGAATTTAAACAAGAACTTGAAGTTCAATTGGATCAAAATGCCGAGCTTGCTAACGAATCAAGTGAAAAACGAATTGAATTTAGGCAAGAATTTGAGCAAATACAAACAAAAATAAGTGACTATCGTCAAAAAGCCCCATTATGGTTAAAAGCTCAAGATGCACTTATTGCATTGCAAGAACAAACACAACAAACTTTTACTAATAGTCAATCAGTTACTCAGCATATGCAACAACTGCTTGAACAGGAACGAGCTTTAGTTACTCAGCGTGATCAAATAAACTTCAAACGAAATCAACTTGATACGCAAATAGAACAACTTAATCAACCAAGTGGTGTTGATGACGGACGTTTATCTGTTTTAGCTGAACGATTCAATGGTGTTTTACTTTCTGAAATTTATGAAGATGTAACAATTGATGATGCACCTTATTTTTCAGCATTGTATGGTCCGTCAAGGCAAGCCATTGTGGTACCGGATTTATCATTAGTCAAAGCACAACTCGAAAGCCTTACTAGCAGTGAAGAAGATTATCCTGAAGATATCTATTTTATCGAAGGTGATCCATCATCATTTGATGATAGCGTATTTGATTGTGAAGAGATGAATAAATCGGTTCTTGTTAAAACAGGTGATCGTCAATGGCGTTTCTCAAGTTTTCCTAAAGTTCCTTTGTTTGGTCGAGCTGCACGTGAAATACATCTTGAGAAATTATCAGCTGAACGTGATGAGCTACATGAACTTTATGCAACAATTTCGTTTGACCTTCAAAAATTGCAACGTATTGAGCAAAATGTTGGGCAGTTTATTGGTGAATATTTATCTGTAGCTTTTGATATCGATCCAGAAGCCGAAGTACAAAAACTAACAACACGACGCAATGAAATTGAACGCCAATTATTAGCACAAGAAAGCATTGATAAACAAAACCAACAGCAAGTGGCAATTTGTAAAGAGCAGCTAGCTACAGTTAATCGATTAGTTGCTCAGATGCATTTATTGGCTGATAATGATTTAGCCGATCGAGTTGATGATTTACGTGAACAAGTGGCTGAAGCGCAAGAAGCTGCGCAATATGTGAGTCGTCATCGTCATACTGTTTCGGAATTAGAACCAATTATTGCTGTGTTACAAAGTGATCCTGAACAGAATGATTCACTACGTGAGCAATATAATACTATCAAAGCTCAGCAACAAACTATTCGTCAACAAGTTTTTGCCTTAACCGAAGTCATGCAACGCCGTGCGCATTTTAGCTATGAAGATTCGGCTGGAATGCTAAATGAAAATAGTGATTTGAATGAAAAACTACGTTCTCGACTTGAGGTAGTTGAAGCACAGCGTACTGAAGCACGTAGCCAGATGCAACAGTACCAAGATAAATACAATCAATATAATCAAACTTTTGCTTCTTTAAAAAGTGCATTTGAAACTAAACGTGACATGCTCAATGAGTTGCATAAAGAGGTTGAACAAATAGGTGTTAAAGCAGATACAGCAACCGAAGAACGAGCACGTATTCGTCGTGATGAAATTCACCAAAAACTTAACAGTAATCGCCAACAATGCACATCGCTTGAAAAACAACTTATTATGTGCGAAAGCGAAATGACACAAATGCAAAAACGTTTAGCACAAACACTACGTGATTATAAACAATTACGTGAACAAGTTGTGGAAGCGAAAGCAGGGTGGTGTTTAGTTTTACGATTAGTTAAAGAAAATAGCGTTGAACGAAGGTTACATCGTCGAGAATTAGCTTATCTAAGTGCTGATGAATTGCGCTCTATGTCAGATAAGGCACTCGGTTCATTGCGTCTAGCAGTAAATGATAATGAACATTTACGTGATGTATTAAGATTATCCGAAGATCCAAAACGACCAGAGCGTAAAATACAATTTTATATTGCGGTTTATAAACATCTTCGTGAACGAATTCGTCAAGATATTGTTAAAACGGATGACCCAATTGAAGCTATTGAGCAAATGGAAATTGAGTTATCACGATTAACTGAAGAACTTACCTCACGTGAACAGCAATTGGCAATTAGCTCAAAAAGTGTGGCTAATATTATTCGTAAAACTATTCAACGAGAGCAAAACCGTATTCGTATGCTTAATCAAGGTCTGCAAGCGGTGGCATTTGGTCAGGTAAATGGTGTACGTCTTAATGTTAGTATCCGGGAAGCTCACTCTTCGTTATTAGCAGCATTAGCTGATGATCAAAACGAGCATCAAGATCTGTTTAGTAATAATCGTATTACTTTCTCAGAAGCATTAGCTAAACTTTATCAACGCTTGAATCCTCATATTGATATGGGGCAGCGAACTGCGCAAAATATAGGTGAAGAATTGCTTGATTATCGAAACTATCTGGAAATGGATGTTGAAGTTAATCGTGGCGCAGATGGCTGGTTACGTGCTGAAAGTGGTGCATTATCAACAGGTGAAGCAATCGGTACAGGTATGTCGATTCTATTGATGGTGATTCAAAGTTGGGAAGAAGAATCTAAACGCTTGCGTAATAAAGACATATCACCTTGTCGTTTATTATTCCTAGATGAAGCAGCCCGACTTGATGCTAAATCAATTGCAACGCTCTTTGAACTTTGCGAAAGATTGGAAATGCAACTTATTATTGCAGCGCCAGAAAATATCAGTCCGGAAAAAGGCACAACGTATAAATTAGTACGTAAAGTCATTAATAACCAAGAACATGTTCATGTGGTTGGTTTAAAAGGCTTTGCATAGTTTAATTTAACAAACTAATTCGCCGACTTTATGTCGGCGATATATGGTAGCGTTCAATCTAATCAAAAAGTATGATTGGTATTTGCCTTGTTTAAAATAAGAAAATAGGCTACAAACTATTTATACTCTTTTTGATGTGCTTTACAGGATTTTAAAGAATGCTGCTGAATATTGAATTGGTGAATGGGTGGCGGATCTTTTAAATCTCATGAATACTTCAGAACAATAACATATGCAGCATAATTAGCCAATGGCCAAATTTTTTACTAGTGTATGTATCCTATCTATTAATAATAGTTGCACAAAATTTGTTACTAATAAATATTAAAGTATCTATAAGCAAATAAAGTGTTATTTCTGATACTTATTTTATTCTATTACAAACTGTTTCGATTTTAGATCTAAAATCAATAGTATCTGTGTGATTATTGAGTTTTTTTATGCGTTTCGTTATTATGTTGTTGAATGAGTCGTCATCCTTGATTTCTAAATATTGTTTCAGAGTACAATTTGCTTCATAACATATTTCATTTACTGTACTGTTAAAGCCGTTGACATCGATAGCTTGTTTTGTTCCATCATTTTTAATTTCATAAAGCTTATCATCTAATATTCTAAATTTAATTGTAAAATCTTCAGGCTCAGTGGTATGTTTAAGCTCTTCTTCTGGGGATACATTTAGCCCTATACTATATATCATAGTGCATTGCCAATCGCCCACAAGATATTCTTTGAGAACTTTATTATCACTCTCACCACAACCGAATAGAATTAGACTAACCATGCTAAGAATAAAATTTTTCATAACATTCTTTTGTTTTTGAATAATAATATGAGAATTATTCTTCAATATCAATTATATGTTAGACTTTGCATTAATGAAATTTTCATTTTCTATCAAACCTTATCAATATAACTATGTAGACTTTCAATTTCAGTCAAAGGGTATTTCTAGTGATTTGATTTATTCCTATCTTTATTTGACGGTTCTTTCTATCGTTATAAAATTTTTAGTTATACAAGATTCACATAAATAAGCATATAATTAAAAACGTGGTTATAAATGTAACTTACTGATACTTGCAAAATAGTGAAACAGGCTTTAGGCGGTTAACACTTTAGGATTTGTTATTAACTAGTGTTCACTTTAGGTATTCACTTTTTTATTTTAGTTGGAAATAGAACTTATGACTTAGCCCAATATTAGTAATTAATCACCATTTTTTCTTTTAAGATCAATATAATTTTGGATGTTATTTATCCATGCTTGTTTTTGCTCCCAAAGTTGCTTCTCCGCACTGTATAACAACAATCCTTTACTTCTCAGATTATCCTTATAAGCTAATTTAATGTATTCTCGATTATATAGCCTCATTTTTTCTATAACATCATCACAAGAAACAATAGCTTCAAAAGCGATTTGTTCTGATGAATGTTGAGTTTTTTTAATCTGTTCAGATGCATATCCCCAAATACAAGTCGTAATATTTTTATGTTCATTGAATACTTTTATTCTAAGTTCAACGCTTTTATTTCTATCGTCTGCAAAAAGAATATTAGGAATAATTAAACAAATTATAAAAATACAACTAGTTATTTTTTTCATTATAGAGAAAAGCCATTATTATTTATTTCGTTAATTATAACAAAAAAACGCCAAAATTAAGCGATTTATATGATAACAAATAATAACAACTAACTAGGTTCTTCTGCTCTTGGTAGCCAATCCTGACTAGTATAGGTATTAATCTCTACGTTTGTACTCATTCCTTTATTTGATCTTTTACGGATATAATTTTTACCGTTTTCTTTCATTGCATAATTAAGTGATGTACCAAATTGTGTGAGCGATAAAGGGTTGTTTAAGCCTGTATTGCGTATATATTCAATATAAGCATGATGCAAATATCTTCTTGGGTTAAAGGGGTGATCATCCCCAAACCGCCCATAAACATCCCATTAGGATAATCAAGCGCATCAAGATAACTACAAAATTTGTGTATCAGTCATTGGAGCTATTCTTTTAGGCATACTTTCACCTTTTGGGACTATGAAATTATAGGACTATGTTCACGTAGTCCTTAATATAGTCCCCAAAAATATGAATGTAAATGTATCTTACTGATGCTTATAGAATAGTAAAATAGGCTATAAGCCTTGTTTATACTGGTTTTGGTGTGGTTTAAAGGATTTTAAAGAATGTTCCTGTTTATTAAATTGGTGCCGTGGGCGGGACTTGAACCCGCATGCCCTTAGAGCACTACCCCCTCAAGATAGCGTGTCTACCAATTTCACCACCACGGCGCCGTTTTTATTCTGGAATATCTGAAGTCGGATTAATACTCTGTGGCTGTATAACTGGATCAGTAGTTGGAATTACTTGTCTATTACTGTTCAAGTCATCTGTACTTTGCTGTGTATTATCGCCAATATTTTTGAAATCATCGCTGATATTAGTTGTTTTTGAACTACCAATATTGGACAAAATAATACTTAATGCAAAAAATAATACACCTAATATTGTCGTTGTACGTGTAAGGAAGTTTCCACTACCTGATGAGCCAAATAGAGTCGCAGATGCACCTGCACCAAAAGATGAGCCCATGTCAGCGCCTTTTCCGCGCTGTATTAACACTAAAACGATTATCGCAAGTGCGATAATTAAATAACCTATAATTAATAGTTCGTACATTTCAACCTGTCAATTTTATGTTATAGAACAGAATTTATTGATGCGAAATATTAGCGAAAGAGTGAGCAACAAGCAAGTATATTTTGTTATTTTCTGTATTTATCATAATCAATTGTACGTTTTTAGGGAAAAATAAGTATAATGTCGCAATTTTTAGTCTCGCAAATTCTGTTGTATGAAATTTATAGTTAAATTTTTTCCTGAAATCACGATCAAAAGTGAATCTGTTCGTTTACGTTTTATTAAAATATTAACGAGTAACATTCGTAATATTTTAAAACATTCAATTGATGATGTTGCCGTTATTCGTCATTGGGATTTTATTGAAGTTCGCCCTAAAGTTATTAATAGTGAAAGTCAAATCTTAGAACTATTAACTCGAATTCCTGGTATTCACCATATATTAGTAGTTGAGGAGCTTAGTTTTGTCGATCTGCATGATATATATGAAAAAGCGTTTAATCATTTTGCCCCTTTAATTGAGAATAAAACATTTTGTGTCAGAGTAAAACGTCGTGGTAAGCATGAGTTTACTTCAATTGATGTAGAGCGTTATGTTGGTGGTGGGCTAAATCAACATGTTTCGACAGCTAAAGTAAAATTAACCCGTCCGGATGTAACAGTTAATCTTGAGATAGATAAAGATAAGCTATTATTAGTTAAAGAGCGCCATGCAGGAATTGGTGGTTTTCCTACAGGAACTCAAGAAGATGTTATTTCTCTTATTTCTGGCGGATTTGATTCTGGTGTGTCGAGCTATATGTTTATTCGACGAGGTTGCCGAGTCCACTATTGCTTCTTTAATTTAGGTGGAAAAACTCATGAAATTGGCGTTAAACAAATGGCTCATTATTTGTGGAAGAGATTTGGTTCTTCTCATAAAGTTCGTTTTATCGCCATTGATTTTTCGAATGTAGTAGGTGAGATTCTTGAGAAAATTGACGATGGGCAAATGGGCGTTATTTTAAAACGGATGATGATTCGTGCTGCTTCAATGGTTGCTCGACGTTATAATGTTGAAGCGTTGATTACTGGCGAGGCATTGGGGCAAGTATCAAGCCAAACTTTAACTAATTTACGTTTGATCGATAATGTGAGTGATACTTTAGTTTTACGTCCACTAATAACGTATGATAAAGAAACTATAATTAATCTTGCTCGTCAAATCGGTACTGAAGATATCGCTAAGACAATGCCAGAATTTTGTGGTGTGATATCAAAAAATCCTACTGTAAAAGCGGTGAAAGAGAAAATAGAAGAGGAAGAACAACATTTTGATTTCTCTATATTAGATAAAGCAGTTGAAGAAGCCGAAAATATTGATATTCGTGAAATTGCTAAACAGACTGACAATACAATTACACAAGTCGATATGGTTTCAACATTAGAAGAGAATCAAATTATAATTGATATCCGTTCACCTGAGGAACAAGAGGATAACCCATTAGAAATTGAAAATGTCGATGTTAAGCTCATCCCTTTTTATAAATTGGCGACACAATTTGGCGATCTAGATCAATCAAAACAATATTTATTGTATTGTGCGAAAGGTATTATGAGTAAATTACAAGCACTTTATCTGATTGAACAAGGATTTAGTAATATAAAAGTGTTTAAACTATAAATCTTAACAATTATTTACGACATTAATGCATTTTATCTATATAATATTTCTAAAAATATAAAATAAATTTACAATAATAAAAAACCAATAGAAAAATTATAAATTTCTTAATTAATGAGGGTAGTAATGAACAAATTGCTCGTAGTTGATGATGATCCAGAAATTGCCTCAATGTTATGTGAATTATTAGAATTAGAAGGGTTTGAAGTCGTAATAGCTAATAATGGTGTTCAGGCTTTAGATAAATTTGATGATAGCATTGATCTTATTTTACTTGATATTATGATGCCAGAAATGAATGGGTTAAGTGTATTATCTCAACTAAGAAATAAATATACTGTTCCAGTAATTTTCTTAACAGCTAAAGATAACGAATTTGATAAAATTATTGGGCTTGAGCTTGGTGCTGATGATTATATCTTAAAGCCGTTTAATGATCGGGAGCTTATTGCTCGAATCAACGCATTATTACGTAGGAAACGTTGGGATAATATGGCTGTAACTTCTGGTGAGAAGTCAGTTCAATATACCATTGATAAACTTACCGTTAATCGAAAACAGCAATCTGTCTCATTTGATGATAAATATATTGAATTAACGGGTACTGAATTTCAAATATTATTACAACTTCTTGAAAATGCTGGAAAAATCATTTCAAGAGATGATTTAAGCGAAAACGTATTAGGTAAAGAATTTTTACCTTTAGCTCGTTCAATTGATGTTCATGTTTCTAATTTGCGTAAAAAACTTCCTCCTCGTAGCGATGGTTTACCATGGATTAAAACATTACGTTCAAAAGGATATCTGTTTGTTGTAGATCAAAATGATGATGTATTACAAAACTAGCTATTTCTTTATATGGTAAGAATATATGTGGATCTTTGATCGCCTAACAATTAGAATTTTCACAATATTCTTACTTACTATTGCTTTTTTTCTTATTCTGGTAATGGCCTTGCCAAAGCTAGACTCCCGAAATTTAACCTATTTAGCCAATAAAGATAAAGAAAGTGGCAATCTACTGGCTAAAGAAATTGAAAAAGATTTAACCAAGATTCCTAAAGATAGTTTCCGTTGGTGGATGAGATTCATTGTTGTAATGGATAATCATCAAAAGGCTGGGCAACTATTATTTATTGTTACACCCAATCAACAAATTATCACAGCAGATACTAATAATATTGATTTAGTAAAAAGTTTTAGTGAAAAATCCCACGATGTTGATGATCCAGCTAAGAAAATCTATGATAACCAAGAAATTATTGGTCCTTTCTTGCTTCATTATGCTAATGAAGACTATCAATTATTTTTATTACAACCTGCATCGGATATTCAGTCTCAATTTGTTAATTTAATATTTGATCATCCTTTCTTGCTTTTGACATTAACCATGTTGGCAAGTACACCATTCTTGTTGTGGCTATCTTGGAGTATTGCTAGGCCAGCACGTGGATTGCGGTTGGCTGCTGAGCAAGTAGCCAAAGGTAATCTACAACAGTGGCCTGAACTCGAAAAAGTTGGATCGTATGAATATAAAGCAGTGGGGGCAAGTTTTAACCGCATGCTTAGAGAGTTGAAAAGGATGCAAGAGTTACAGCAACAATTGTTTTCTGATATTTCTCACGAATTGCGGACACCATTAACTCGATTGCAATTAGCAACTTCACTGCTACGTCGTAAACAAGGTGAAAGTAACGAAGTTTTACGAATAAGTGATGAAGCGATAAAGCTTGATTCAATGATTGGTGATTTATTGTCATTAGCAAGGAATCAGCATGATAATAACGAAGTTCGTGAATATAAACAGTTAGATGAATTATTTAAAAATGTTTTAGATAATGCGACTTTTGAAGCTAATCAAATTTCAAAACAATTTTCAATTCTTACTCCCCCAACTAATAATACAATTTTGTGTTATCCAACGGCGTTATGTAGCGCGCTTGAAAATGTAGTAAGGAATGCATTTCGTTATTCAAATCAGCGAATTGATGTTAATTTTGTTATTCAACAACAAACTGCAATTATCACTATTGATGATGATGGGCCAGGTGTTGCTGATAGTGAGTTAGAGCAAATATTCAGACCGTTTTATCGTACTAATGAAGCTCGTGATCGTGAGTCAGGTGGCACAGGTTTAGGTTTAGCCATTGTTTCTAACGCTATTACTCGAGATAATGGCACTGTTAAAGCAGAGAAAAGCCACTTAGGTGGACTTAGAATTGTGATAGTATTACCTCTTCAAAAATATTAACAGCTAAGAGAAATAATTGTGTCAGATGCATCTTTAAATATTGTTTTATTTGAACCTGAAATTCCTGCTAATACTGGTAATATCATTCGTTTGTGTGCTAACACTGGTTTTAATTTACATATTATTGAGCCAATGGGATTTTATTGGGATGATAAAAAATTGAGACGAGCAGGATTAGATTATCAAGAATTTGTTGATGTAAAACGTTATAAAAATATTGAGTGCTTTTTAGATGAGAACCAACTTGATTTAGCTTCTCAAGTTTATGCCTTAACGACAAAAGGTCAAAAACCACACAGTGAAGTAAATTATAAATCAGCTGACTTTTTGATGTTTGGCCCAGAAACGAGAGGTTTACCAGCAAAAATTCTTGATGCATTGCCGCAAGATAGAAAAATTCGGATTCCAATGGTTGCTAATAGCCGAAGTATGAATCTGTCTAATTCAGTTGCAGTAGTTGTTTATGAGTCATGGCGACAGCTTAATTATATCGGGGCTAAATAAATTTAAATTTTGATTTTTAATTACCAAATAAATGAAAAATTTTTGCAGATTTTTAACTCAAAAACCCCGTTCCTCAACTCAAAAATTTAACTTAAATTTTTTTACTTAAAAAAAAGAGGTCATATCGACCTCATTATTTAAATAATTATTTTGATGAATTACTATTTAACGCGAGAAACGTATTCACCTGAACGTGTATCAACTTTAAGTACTTCACCAATTTGCACAAATAAAGGAACACGTACAACTGCACCAGTTGATAATGTAGCTGGTTTACCACCAGTTCCCGCTGTATCACCTTTTAATCCTGGATCAGTTTCAATAACTTCTAATTCAACAAAGTTTGGTGGAGTAACAGCAATTGGTTGACCATTCCATAAGGTTAAAATACATTCCGCTTGATCGACTAACCATTTAGCATTGTCACCTACAGCTTTTGCATCAGCAGAAAGTTGTTCAAATGTATCATTATTCATAAAATGCCAAAACTCACCATCGGTATAAAGATAAGTTAAGTTCATATCAACGACATCAGCCGCTTCAACAGATTCTCCTGATTTAAATGTTTTATCAACAGTTTTACCAGAAAGTAATTTTTTAATTTTTACACGGTTAATTGCTTGTCCTTTACCTGGCTTGTAAAATTCATTTTCAACAATTACACACGGCTCGCCATCTTGCATTATTTTAAGACCAGCTTTAAACTCATTAGTACTATAAGATGCCATAAAAGCTCCAACTATCATTCTGAATTACAAAAATGAGCCATATTATACAGCAAAATGTTGAACAACCAAATAAAGATGAGTGGATTTTTGATCTCGCTAATGTAGTGACAGATATCAAAAAGCTTTATCATTGTCTGGATTTAGATTCTATGGAAATTTCTTTACCCATGTTACAGGCAAGAAAGCAATTCCCACTTCGTGTGCCTATGGCTTTTATAAATCGAATGAAAAAAGGTGATCCTCAAGATCCTTTACTGCTTCAAGTACTTTGTGATGAACAGGAATTAATAAACGTACAGGGTTTTACTAAAGATCCTCTTGATGAGCAACATAACAATATTCCAGGATTACTACATAAATATCATAATCGCGCATTATTAATGACTAAAACTGCTTGTGCGATTAATTGCCGTTATTGTTTTAGGCGACATTTTCCTTATCATGATAATCAAAGTAACAAAAAGAATATTAGTATCGCATTAGAGTATATTGCACAGCATACCGAACTTGATGAAATTATTCTTTCGGGGGGCGATCCTTTAATGGCAAAAGATCATGAAATAGCTTTTTTAATAGCTGAATTAGAGAAATTTCGTCATATTAAGCGTTTACGTATTCATAGTCGTTTAGCGGTGGTGATACCTAATCGTATTACTTCTGAGTTGTGTCGATTATTTGCAAAAACACGTTTACAAGTTGTGTTAGTTACCCATATTAATCATCCGAATGAAATTGATAATAATGTAGCTCATGCCATCAAAGATTTAAAGAAAAGTGAGGTAACAGTACTAAATCAGAGTGTTTTATTAAAAAATATTAATGATGATGCTGATGTGCTAGCGAAGTTAAGTAATAAGTTATTTTCAATTGGTATTTTACCTTATTACATCCATTTATTAGATAAAGTACAAGGTGCGGCTCATTTTTTAGTCGATGATGATGAGGCCAAAAAAATCATGCGGCAATTGACAAAAAAACTATCAGGTTATTTAGTTCCAAAATTAGCGCGTGAAGTTGGTGGCGAAGCAAGTAAGCGAGTTTTAGCTATTAGTGATTAATGAAATTTGAAAAGGTCCTTACAATTTATGTTTCAAAATCCCGTTGACGAAAAATAAAATAGACTCTATAATTCGGACCTCTTTAATTAATGCTGTGGAGTTTATACTCTACAACTTGTTGATAAATTAGATTTGGATATAAATCGTCATGAAACGCACATTTCAACCATCAGTATTAAAACGCAATAGAACTCACGGTTTCCGTGCTCGTATGGCTACTAAAAACGGTCGTCAAGTTCTTGCTCGCCGTCGCGCTAAAGGCCGTGTTCGTTTAACTGTTGCTAGCTAATTTAAAGTTGAGTGACTAAACTCACTTTTCCTCGGGAGTTACGCTTGTTAACTCCCTTTGATTTTAATCATGTATTTCAAGAATCTATTCGTGCAGGTTCGCCTTTCCTGACTCTAGTTACACGTAAAAATAATCTAAGTCATCCCAGATTAGGCTTCGCTATAGCTAAAAAACAGGTTAAAAGAGCCCATGAGCGTAATCGTATTAAACGGTTAGTCAAAGAATATTTTCGTCACCACCAACATCAGTTTCCTAATATCGATTTTATTTTGATGGCTAAACAGCCTGTTATACAATTGAATAATCAACAATTAGTTGAGACATTAGATAAACTATGTCAGCAAATCATCAAAAAAAACTAAGTAAATTAATATTAATTATCAAACAGCATGTTTATGCGGTTAAAGCTTTGATTATTAATGTTTTTGTTTTTATTATTAGTTTATATCAACGTATCATTAGTCCGTTATTTGGTCCTAAATGTCGCTTTACTCCCAGCTGTTCACAGTATGCCATAATCGCATTAAGGCGATTCGGATTGATAAAAGGTGGTTGGCTAACGGTCAAACGTGTATTAAAATGTCACCCTTTACATGAAGGAGGTGAAGATTTTGTTCCTCCTAAGAAAACTAAAACCAATAGAGAAAAACACTAATGGGATCTCAACGTAATATATTAGTCATTGCTTTACTTTTCGTTTCTTTCCTGATTTGGAAAGCGTGGGTAGATGATCATGCACCAAAACCCCCAGTTGCTAACCAATTGACACAACAAATAGGTGAAGATAGTTCAACAGCGGATTCAGTGCAAGGTAAAACTATCACAATAAAATCTGATGTATTGTCATTAACGGTTAATACCTATGGTGGCGATGTGCAATCTGCTCAATTGTTGAAATATGAGCAGTCTCTTCATTCAGGTACACCTTTCCAACTACTTACTTCTAAACCTGATTTTATTTACATTGCTGAAAGTGGGTTAACAGGTAAAGATGGTCCAGACAATGCAACTCAAGGGTCAAAAAGACCATTATATCAAACTGATCAATCTGAATATGTTTTAGCTGATGGTCAAGATGAGTTGAAGGTTCCATTTACCTATCAAGTTAATGGTGTAACTTATACTAAATATTACATCTTACATCGTGGTAATTATGCTGTTGATGTACAGTATGACGTGAACAATCAAACCCAAAGTCCGTTAGAAGTATCAATGTATGGTCAGTTGAAGCAAACTATTGAACTCCCTAAAGATGCTGTTACTGAAGGCGGTGGCGGATTAGGACTAAGCGCATTTCGCGGTACAGCTTATTCCAGTGCCAACACTAATTATAGTAAATATAGTTTCAGTGATATCAAAGATGATGCGTTAGAAGTCAAAACTGAAACTGGCTGGATTGCTATGTTGCAACACTATTTTGCTTCAGCTTGGATTCCTACGCAGGAACAAAATAATTTATTCTATTCACGTGCAACAGCTAACAATTCACAAGCAACAATTGGTTTTAAAGGTGAAACAACAGTTATTCAACCAGGTGAAACGAAATTAATTAATGCCAAATTATGGTTAGGTCCTGAAATTCAAAGTGAATTAAAAGAAACAGCTAATCATCTTGATTTAATCGTTGACTATGGTTGGTTATGGTTCTTATCTCAACCACTCTTTTACTTATTGAAATTTATCCATAGTTTTATTGGAAACTGGGGCTTTTCGATCATTGTGATCACTTTTATTGTGCGTGGTATTTTATTCCCATTAACACGAGCACAATATCGTTCAATGGCTAAAATGAAGTTATTGCAACCTCGTTTACAAGCATTAAAAGAGCGTTATGGTGATGATAGACAAAAAATGAGTATGGAAACAATGGCACTTTATAAACAAGAGAAAGTTAATCCTCTTGGTGGTTGTTTACCATTATTGATTCAAATGCCTATCTTCTTGTCATTATTTTACATGTTAGGTAATACGGTTGAGCTACGTCATGCTCCATTCGCTCTTTGGATCCATGACTTATCTGCACAAGATCCATATTATGTTTTCCCATTGTTAATGGGTGCAACTATGTTCTTAATTCAGAAGATGTCACCAACACCGGTTACCGATCCTTTACAACAAAAATTAATGACTTATATGCCATTAATCTTTACGGTATTCTTCTTATGGTTCCCATCAGGTTTAGTTTTATACTATATTGTAAGTAATTTATTTACGATTGCTCAGCAACGTATAATTTACTGGGAGCTTGAGAAAAAAGGTCTACACGAAAAGAAAAAGAAATAGTATTGCCAAAAAGGAGGATTAAGATCCTCCTTTTTAATAGTTATTTTTTGGTATTGATGTGATGAATATACAACAACAATTTAATTTAATTGGTAACGAAAAAGGTTATTGGTTTGTTAGTCAAAATGGGCGATTATGGTTGCCAAATGGCGAAGTTCCTCATGGTATTGCTAGTGAATTAGGTTTTACCAACAAACTAGCTCAACCAATAGGTGAGTGGAATGGGCAAACCGCTTGGTTGATTTGCCAAGAAATGAAAAACTCTATGTCAACGATTCGCCCCTTACTTAATAATGCTGATCAATCATTATTTAATATGGCTGGCAGGGCGGTACAATTGTCTGAGTTTTATCGTTCTCATAAATATTGTGGTTATTGTGGTCATGAGATGCATATTAGTAAAACAGAGTGGTGTTGTTTATGCAGTAATTGTCACCAACGTTATTACCCACAAATTTCCCCTTCAATTATCGTTGCTATTCGAGATAAAAATAAAATTTTATTGGCAAAGCATGTTAGGCATAATCAAGAAAATTTATATACCGTTTTAGCTGGTTTTACAGAGATTGGTGAAACAATGGAAATGACGGTTGCCCGAGAAGTGTACGAAGAGTCAAAAATAAAAATTAAAAATATTCGTTATATTGGTTCACAACCTTGGCCGTTTCCTAACTCCATGATGATGGCCTATTTAGCTGATTATGAGAGTGGTGAAATTACTATCGATAAAAATGAGTTAGTCGAGGCAAATTGGTATCATTATTCTCAATTACCTAAAATACCCGAATATGGCACGATAGCAAGACGTTTGATTGAAGATACAATTATACTTTGTCGTGAATATGATGAGTTTGGTGAGTAAAATTCATCATATTCACTTAATTAACAATTTATAAATATTCAATGGTTCTGGTTAAATCAATTTTACTTGAACCTTCTCCTACTGTTTCACAAACAGCTTTAGTCCAGTCGTTATTTTCGTTATAAGCGAAATAGGTACAAGTCTCAGTTGATTCTAACTCTTGTTCATTTTTATCATTGATGATTACATTACCTTTTGCTGATAATTTATATGTTCTAGTAATTGTTTTTTCGAGCTGATGATTAGTGTTATAAACTATATCTTTTTCTCTCACTAAAACGGGCAGTTTAGTTCGTTCATCTGATTTTATATAAGCATTATATAAAACTTGTTCAACTAGATCGCCGTTATAAATAATTTTACTATTTAAAACAATATTATTATCGGCAAAGTTGGATAAGGTTGTTTCAACTAAATGACCTTGTTCATCAAATTCATTAATGGCAACAATGTCACCATTATCATCTTTCATACCAATAATATTTTTTGAATCGTCAAAAGAAACATCGTAATTATTCCTAACATCTTTCATGCCATAAATATATTTGGCTGTATCATAGTTTATTTCGCCATATAAACCTTCAAGATCATAATTCTGTACATAACCTTGAGCATTATAATTGATCGTTTTTTCTGTCGGTCCTTGGATTTTTTTGTGTTTGATCAGTTTTTTGTGAGGTAGGAGTTCTGGTTCGGTATGAAAAAGATAACTATTATTTACCAATATTGATGATTGGGATTTAATTTCATTATTGATGTTAAAAGCTTTATTATTTTTGTCGTTTGTAGCATCTTGATTTTCGCTTGTAGTTGAAATGGAATTTATTTCTGTTGTTTTTTTATCATCACATCCAGCTAATAAAAAAATACTCAATGAGAATAGATAGATATAATTTTTCATAATATTCATTTCTTAATGTTGGAGTTAAAGTTTTATTTATATCTATTGAATAATGGCTAACCAATTGCGTTAAACAATATAAACAGCCATCATATATTGCAATACATGTTTAGTTAAAACAGAACGGAATTTCATTTTTATTCACTTATAGATAGTCTTTACAAATACTAACAAATTAAAAGTTAAATATATAGCACTTCAAAAAATTTTTTAATAATCAGACTACTTTGATAAAAGTGGTTAAAAAAGAATATTTAAATTTTAATTATATCAATCTGCGATAAGTTGCCGATTGATATGAATCAGATAAAACCATCAATGCTCTGGGTTATTGAGCCATTGAGCTATTTGTTTGGCAAAATAAGTTAAAACCCCATCTGCACCCGCGCGTTTAAAACAAAGTAATGATTCCATGATGACAGATTTTTCATCTAACCATCCGTTTCCAATTGCGGCCATCAACATTGCATATTCTCCAGATACTTGATAGGCAAAGGTCGGTACCGCAAAAGTGTCTTTTACTTTACGAACAATATCTAGGTAAGGTAACCCAGGCTTAACCATTACCATGTCAGCACCTTCACTTAAATCTTGGTAAATTTCTTGTAATGCTTCATTAGCGTTGGCCGGATCAAGTTGATAGGTTTTTTTATTACCACCTTTAATGTTTTTTGCTGAACCTACAGCATCACGAAATGGTCCATAAAAGCTAGAGGCATATTTTGCTGAATAAGCCATTATTTGCGTATTAATAAAATCATGTGATTCTAGCCCATTACGAATTGCGCCAATTCGACCATCCATCATGTCACTGGGTGCAATAATATCAGAACCTGCTTGAGCTTGAACTAATGCTTGTTTAACCAAAGTACTAACAGATGTATCATTTAAAACATAACCACTATCATCAATAATACCGTCTTGGCCATGAGTGGTATAAGGATCGAGTGCAACATCACTTAAAATTCCGAGTTCTGGTAACTCTTTTTTTAGTGCCCTAATTGCTTTAGGAACTAATCCATTTTCGTTATAAGCTTCTTCAGCTAACAGTGATTTTTGAGAAGGCTCAATAGCAGGAAACAAAGACAATATAGGAATGCCTAATTTGGCAACTTGCTCTGCCTCTTTCACTAATACATCAACGCTCATTCTTTTAACATTGGGCATTGATGATACAGATTGAATAATATTTTTCCCTTCAACGATAAATACTGGATAAATCAAATCATCAACTGTTAAACGATTTTCTGCAACTAGGCGACGACTAAAATCATGAGCACGATTACGACGTAATCGTCTTTGGGGATATTGACCGGTAAAGACTGATGACATATAAATACCTATATTTTTGATTAAACGGTCTTATTATCTGACTCAAAAGTAAGATTAGCAAATAATTTGTTATGTCGTAATTATATGATATTTTACTTTACAACTTATATGATTTAGAGGTAAAATTGCGCACTAATTTTTAGTCCCTTGTGATATTAACCAAATTTGAGGTGAGAGGCACATGCCAGTAATTAAAGTACGTGAAAATGAACCTTTCGATGTAGCATTACGTCGTTTTAAACGTTCTTGCGAAAAAGCAGGAGTTTTAGCTGAAGTTCGTAACCGTGAATTTTACGAAAAACCAACAACTATTCGTAAACGCGCAAAAGCAGCTGCTGTTAAACGCCACGCTAAGAAATTAGAAAGAGAAAACGCTCGTCGCACTCGTCTATATTAATATTTATACTGAAAATTTAATTTATTTATTTTTTTAATATAAAAATTTTAACAAGCCGTACTTTTACTACGGCTTGTTGTCTTTGTGTAATGCCATAAATGGTTGAATTTTATCATGAAAGGTCTTATTCCTCGCGATTTTATTTTAGATTTGCTTGCCCGCACAAATATCCTTGATGTGATAGGTAAGCGCGTTAAAATGAAAAAAAAAGGAAATAACTATTTTGGTTGTTGTCCTTTTCATGATGAGAAAACCGCTTCTTTCTCATTAAGCGAAAAAAAGCAGATTTACTATTGTTTTGGATGTGGCGCTACTGGATCTGCAATAAATTTTTTGATGCAATATGAGCGATTGTCTTTTCCTGAGGCAATTGAAGAGATAGCTAGTATGCAAGGAATCCGTGTTCCATACACGGATAACGAAAATAATCAAGCTGATGCATCAAAGCAAATTGAATCTCGTAATGTTCGTCGAGATCTTTATTCATTGATGTCTAAAATAACTGATTTCTACCAGCAGCAATTAGCATTATCGACTTCGGTAGATGCTCAAAAGTATCTTGAACAACGTGGATTGAACGCAGAGATTATAGCTAGGTATAAAATCGGTTATGCACCTAATTCAAAACAACTAACTTTTCAAAATATAGTTAAGACTGAAAATGAAGTGGTGCTATATGACAAGGCAGGGATGTCTGTCAATAACGATATAGGTAATCGATATGATCGCTTTCGTGGGCGTATCATGTTCCCGATTCGCGATAGACAAGGTAATGTTATCGCTTTTGGTGGAAGGACTATCTTCAATGAGTCGGCGAAATATCTAAATTCACCTGAAACTCCTATTTTTCATAAAGGTTTTCAATTATATGGACTTTATGAAGCTCAAGAAACTAATCGTAATTTAAAGCAATTAATAATTGTTGAAGGTTATATGGATGTTGTTTCTCTTGCACAGTACGGTATTGATTACGCTGTAGCTGCTTTAGGAACAGCAACATCAGAAGAGCATATTAAGCTTCTATTTAGAGCAACAGATTCCGTAATATTTTGTTACGATGGTGATAAAGCCGGGCGAAATGCTGCATGGCGAGCGCTTAATGTATTACTACCTTGTTTGATTGATGGTAAAGATATAACTTTTGCTTTTTTACCACAAGATGAAGATCCAGATAGTTACGTGCGTAAAGTCGGAAAAGATGGCTTTGAAGATTACATAAAAAAGGCGCCTAACTTATCTGAATTTTTGTTCGATGAGTTATTAAAACAGGTCGATTTAAAATCAGCTGAAGGTAAAGCTAAATTGAGTTCACTTGCTATTCCTTTACTTGAACAGGTAAAAGCAAAAGTATTTAGACTTAATTTACTTCAAAAATTAGGGCGTTATTTGGGGCTATTGGATCTATCCCAAATTGAACAATTAATCGCGAATAATAATATAAGCGAAAATAGAACTATTGATTCAGCACCTGTGCCAAAAATGAAATTGACCACTATGCGGATTTTAATTGGTTTGTTACTTCAATATCCAAATCTAGCTAAGATGGTATCTGATATTAACGTTATGAGGCAAGTTAACTTAGCGGGAATTGATATATTTATTGAACTACTTGAATTATGCCAACAATATCCAAATATAACTACAGCACAAATATTAACAGAATGTATTAACCGACCATATTATAAACAGCTAAGTCGTTTAGCAACCTGGGAGTACCATTACCAAGATGATGAAATAGAATCAATTTTTTCTAATACTTTAAAAGAGTTATATGATAATATACTCGCCCAAAGGCAAGATGAACTGATCGCAAAAGAGAGAGTCTCCGGATTAAGTACCGCAGAGAAAAAAGAATTAGCGACACTAATACTTGTTTTATCAAAAAAAGACTAAATATATAGGGTATGTGTAGAAAAATACTTTTTATTCTGCACATATAATACACATGACCGAATAACTAAATGGTGATACTTTATGGAGCAAAATTCTCAATCACAGTTAAAACTCCTAATTATACGGGGTAAGGAGCTGGGATACCTGACCTATGCTGACGTCAATGATCACTTGCCTGAAGAAATCATTGATTCAGATCAGATTGAAGATATTATCCAAATGATCAATGATATGGGGATTCAAGTACTTGAAGAAGCTCCAGACTCAGATGAATTATTACTTTCAGATAATGTTCCAGATGAAGAGGCAGTTGAAGCAGCAACAGCATTAGTTTTATCTAATGTAGAATCAGAAATAGGTCGAACTACTGACCCAGTACGTATGTATATGCGTGAAATGGGTGCGGTTGAACTATTAACCCGTGAAGGCGAAATTGATATCGCAAAACGTATTGAAGATGGGATTAATCAAGTTCAAACCTCAGTATCTGAATATCCAGAAGCCATTACTTATCTCTTAGAACAATATAATTTAATCGAAAGCGGCGAAGTTCGCTTGTCCGACCTTATTACTGGTTTTGTCGATCCGAATGCTGAAGAGTCAGAAGAAGAACTTCCTGAAGAATTGGAAGACGGTGAAGAAGAGATTGATATTGACGATAGTGATGATGAAAGTGAAGAAGAAAGCGATTCTTCAGCTGATGATGATGTCTCTATCGATCCAGAAGTAGCAAAAGCGAAATTTGCTGAATTACAAGAGCAACATGATAAAACTTCTGCTGCAATTAAAAAATATGGACGTGCTCATAAAAAAGCACAACAAGAAATTGAAAATCTATCTGAAGTTTTCAAACAATTCCGATTAGTTGGCAAGCAGTTTGATATTCTTGTTAATAATATGAGAAGCATGATGGATCGAGTAAGATCTCATGAGCGTATTATTATGCGAATTTGTGTTGAACAATGTAAAATGCCGAAAAAACAGTTTATGACTCATTTTACTGGCAATGAAAATAGCATGGACTGGTATAAAAAAGCGAGTACTGGTAAAGGTGCATTTGCTGCTAAATTAAAAGAATTTGAATCATCAATTGAAGAGCAAATTAAAGCTTTACAGCAAATTGAAACAGAAACTAATCTTTCTATCGAACAAATTAAAGATATTAATAGAAGAATGTCTATTGGTGAAGCTAAAGCTCGTCGAGCCAAGAAAGAGATGGTTGAAGCAAACTTACGTTTAGTTATCTCTATTGCTAAAAAGTATACTAATCGTGGTTTACAGTTCCTGGACCTTATTCAAGAAGGTAATATTGGATTGATGAAAGCGGTTGATAAGTTTGAATATCGCCGAGGGTATAAATTCTCAACCTATGCAACGTGGTGGATTAGACAAGCGATCACTCGTTCAATTGCTGACCAAGCAAGAACAATTCGTATCCCTGTGCATATGATTGAGACAATTAATAAACTAAATCGTATTTCTCGTCAAATGCTTCAAGAAATTGGGCGTGAACCAACACCGGAAGAGTTATCTGACCGCATGCAAATGCCTGAAGAGAAAATTCGTAAAGTACTAAAAATCGCAAAAGAACCAATTTCAATGGAAACACCAGTCGGTGATGATGAAGATTCACACTTAGGTGATTTTATTGAGGATACTGCACTTGAGCAACCACTAGATGCAGCTACATCGGAAAGTTTACGTAGTGCAACACGTGATATTTTATCTGGTCTAACACCACGTGAAGCAAAAGTCTTACGTATGCGATTTGGTATTGATATGAATACAGACCATACTCTTGAAGAAGTAGGTAAACAATTTGATGTAACGCGTGAACGTATCCGTCAAATTGAGGCTAAAGCATTACGTAAATTACGTCATCCTAGCCGATCTGATGTTCTTAGAAGTTTCTTGGAATAAATTATAACTTTAGCTAAATCGCCACTTATGTGGCGATTTTTTTAACTTATCAAGCTAATATCATGAATATACTTCAACGATTTAAAATTGATCCATTCTTGCTGACTTTGATTTGCGTTGTGACTACAGCAAGTATTTTTCCATGTAAAGGACAAGCAAAAGTGTTATTTGAAAATCTTACAACTTTTGCTATTGGTCTATTGTTTTTTATGCATGGTGCAAAACTGTCGTTTGATGCGATAATTGTTGGTATAAAAAATTGGCGATTGCATCTGTTGATATTTACTACTACCTTTGTAGTATTCCCTATTTTAGGGGTGATGATGCAGGTACTGGTTCCAACTTTTTTATCAGAAGATCTTTATTTAGGCTTTGTATATCTTTGTGTCCTACCAGCTACCGTTCAGTCAGCCATTGCCTTTACATCAATTGCAAAAGGCAATGTTGCTGCTGCAATCTGTAGTGCTTCTGCATCGACCCTATTAGGTGTCTTTATCACACCGGTATTAGTTGGATTATTAATTCATACTCAAGCTGCTGCTTCAATGAATATATTAGATGCCATTGAATCTATTATGCTTAAACTGATGGTGCCATTTATTGTCGGTCATTTATCAAGACGTTTTATTGGTAAATGGGTTGATAAATATAAAGGTGTAATTTCTAAGACCGATCGTATATCGATATTATTAGTTGTTTATGTGGCTTTTAGTGATGCAGTGGTTAATGGTATTTGGTCGAAAGTCAGCTTTTTATCTCTTTTAGAAATCATTGTGTATTCAATCATCTTATTAACTATTGTGTTATTAATTACGACTTATAGCTCGAGATTCTTGGGTTTTAACAAAGAGGATGAAATTACTATTGTATTTTGTGGCTCTAAAAAAAGTTTAGCGAGTGGTATTCCAATGGCTAGTGTAATTTTTCCTATGTCTATAACAGGCATAATAATTTTACCGCTAATGATTTTCCATCAAGTACAATTAATGATCTGCGCTGTTTTAGCTTCTCATTACGCGAAAAGAAAAATATAAAAATTGTTTTGCTCATTGGGTTATTCTCAAGGATAATAGAAGCGCTATTAACAACAGAAAGATATATTATGTTTCATCTATTTGCTGATTTAGAATTTTCTACGATTATATTACTAGTTTTAGCGCTATTTTTTGTTCTTTTTTATGAGGCAATTAATGGATTTCATGATACCGCAAATGCAGTTGCGACAGTAATATATACTAGAGCATTAAAAGAACAGCTCGCTGTTTTTATGGCTGGTATGTTTAACTTTTTTGGGGTATTACTTGGCGGGCTTAGTGTTGCTTATGCAATCGTTCACCTTTTACCTACTGATTTATTACTTAATGTAAGTTCTTCTCATGGACTTGCGATGGTCTTTTCAATTTTATTTGCTGCTATCATTTGGAATTTGGGTACTTGGTATGTAGGTATTCCTGCTTCTAGTTCTCATACTTTAATTGGTGCAATTATTGGTGTTGCATTGGCCAATGCATTTATTATGGATACATCAATCATTGATGCACTTAATATTCCAAAAATGATACAAATCTTTCTATCATTAATCATTTCACCAATTGTTGGTCTTGTTATCGCTGGATTAATGATTTTTTTATTACGAAAATATTGGACCCGTAAAGGTCAAGGTAAAAAACGTAGTAAAAAAAGAGAACGAATTTTTATGACACCAGAACAGCGTGAAAAGCTATATGGTAAAAAGAAACCGCCATTTTGGATTCGTATTATGCTTATTATTTCAGCCGCTGGTGTAAGTTTCTCGCATGGCGCAAATGATGGGCAAAAAGGTATTGGTTTATTGATGTTAGTATTGATGGGCATTGCACCCGCTGGTTTTATTGTTAACATGGGGGCATCAACCTATGAAATTACCAATACCAGAAATGCGATTCATAATATTGAAGAGTACTTTATCACTCATAATGATGATCTCAATACAGTAATTGGTAAACAGTCAGCAGTTGATACTGCAACTCCTGAAAATGATTTAAATAAATATCATTGTGATTATTCTCGATCCTTCACTACGTTAAGTATTGCTAACAATTTGTTCAATAAAATTAACGATTATGGTTCGCTTAATGTAGATCAACGTTCTCAAACTAGACGTATTTTATTATGTTTATCTGATACGGTATCTCATGTTGCTAAACAACCAAATGTATCAGCAGAAGATAAACAGTACCTAAAATCATTAAATAATGATTTATTAAAAACAATTGAATATGCACCAATTTGGATAATTATCGGAGTAGCTTCAGCACTTGCAGTTGGCACAATGATTGGTTGGCGGCGAGTAGCTATTACTATTGGTGAAAAGATTGGTAAAAAGGGAATGACCTATGCACAAGGGGTTTCAGCTCAAATTACTACAGCGTTATCAATTGGTATAGCAAGCTATACAGGAATGCCTGTATCGACAACACAAGTCCTTTCTTCATCTGTTGCCGGTACGATGATTGTCGATGGTGGAGGAGTGCAAAGTAAAACGATAAAAAATATTGCATTAACCTGGGTTCTTACTTTACCTATTTCAATTTTGTTATCTGGGTCACTTTTTTGGCTTGCTCAAAAATTAATTTAGTAGTAAAAAGGAAGAATAAAATCTTAATTAGAGCGTCAAAATAGGAAGGAGTGAATATTATGGCTTATAAACACATTTTAGTCGCAGTGGATTTATCACCTGAAAGTGAAGTTCTTGTTGAAAAAGCAGTCTCAATGGCTAGACCATATAATGCTCAAATATCACTCATTCATGTGGGCATCAATTACTCTGACCTTTATACAGGCCTAGTTGATATTAATATGAATGATATGAAAGATCGTATCACTGAAGATGCACATATTGCATTAAATAAATTAGCTGATGATGCAGGTTATCCAATTGCACATACTCTTTCTGGTAATGGTGAATTTGGACAAGTATTAATTGAAGCTATCCACGAATATGGTGCAGATCTAGTTGTTTGTGGTCATCACCAAGATTTTTGGAGTAAATTAATGTCTTCAGCACGCCAGCTAATTAATAATACCCATATCGATACATTGATTGTTCCTTTGAAAGATGATGAGCCATCCGAAGAACCATCTAAATGAAACATACGATATGAACCCGCCTTGTAGCGGGTTTTTTTATATATTTTTATCTAAAATTTAGATAGTTATATTTTCAAACAAGTTGTATATATTTGGGCACCTATTTTTCTTTTCATTCAATATCGTTATACACTTGTAATTATTATGAAGGAGATTGGATATGAATATTGCTTTAGTTACTGGTGCTTCTTCTGGCTTTGGTAAAGCAATTTGCCGAAAACTTATTATTGATGGTTATAAAGTAATTGGTGCAGCCAGACGACTTGATAAATTACAAAAACTTGCACAAGAATTAGGTGATAATTTTTTACCGCTAACTCTTGATGTGACAAAAAAAGACTCGGTTGAAACAATTTTGTTACAGCTGCCTAAAGAGTTTCAGCCTATCGATATATTAATTAACAATGCAGGATTAGCTTTAGGTTTAGCACCAGCATATGAAGCTGATTACAATGATTGGGAAACAATGATTGAAACCAATGTCATTGGATTAGTGCATTTAACATATCAAATATTACCTGGCATGGTAGAGCGTAACTATGGTTATATTATTAATCTTGGATCAGTTGCCGGTACATATCCGTATAAAGGTGGAAATGTTTACGGTGCAACAAAAGCATTTGTTAAGCAGTTTAGTGCTAATTTAAGAACAGATTTATTGGGTAAAAAAATCAGAGTAACAAATATCGAACCCGGATTATGTGGAGGAACAGAGTTTTCCAATGTCCGATTCCATGGTAATGACGAAAAAGCTGCTGCGGTTTATAAAGATGTGGATTTTATTACACCAGAAGATATTGCCAATACCGTCTCATGGTTAGTTAATACACCAAATCATTTTAATGTGAATTCAATTGAAATTATGCCGGTCGCACAAGCTTCGGCAGGGTTATCAGTTTGCAAAGAAGTTTAAGGTGAAATTAAATTACCATTATATGATACCGAGGTTTTAAAAGAATAATAAAAAAGTGAATTGAAAAACAAAATAGACTTGCACTTATGTTAATGGATTGCTATTCTTCTTACTTGTGATTTTGATTGAGGTTTTAGCAATGACATTTTCAGAAGTAACAAAAACATTTGCGACAAGCTTACCTGGTACCGATTCGTATGTAAAACTACGTAAGGCTATGAGGTCATTAATCCAAGAAGATCCGAATAACGCATCGGTTTACTTTTTAATCTTTGGATTTGCTCGCACTTATGTGATGTTATATGAAGATCAGGAAGTTTCACCACAATTTGCTGAAGACAATCAAAAATTAATGTTATCGTATCTCAACATACTTGATGAGGCATTACAAAAACAAAATGCCGAAAGTATCTATCAAGCCTTAAATAAGGTAGTGAATGAATACGAAAACAGCAAAAAGGTATTTTAATTATTTACAGCCTGACATGAAAATGTCGGGCTGTTTTGTTTAGGGTTTAGTTAAGGAAAAATAATGAAAATGGTAATGATGATTTCAGGCATTATTAGTACCACCGGCACTATTATGAAATATAGGGCGGGTTGATTTTTCCTTAAAAATATCGAAAAACCCGCCCCCAAAGGCGGGTTTTTTACTTTGTGAAATAAAAAAGTTCTTAGATAGAAATTAAAGTAAAAAGAATTCAAGATTTTAGTTTTATCAGTATTTTTTAAAAATTGCATTTTGAATTATCATTGGCATAAGTTAGAAAAATAAGTAAGGTGTGATATGAAAGTTTTAAAATTTGGAGGAACATCTGTTGCCAACGCAGAACGTTTTTTGCGTGTAGCAGAGATTATTGAAAATAATGCTAAACAAGAACAAACGGCAACGGTTTTATCTGCACCAGCTAAAATTACTAATCATTTAGTGGCAATGGTTGAAAAAACCATTGCAAAACAAGATATCCAAACTAATATCTACGATGCTGAAAAAATCTTTGCAGACTTACTAGAAGGTATTTCGAAAGCGGTACCTAATTTTGCCTATGAAGAAATGAAAAAGTTTGCTCTAGATGAGTTAAATAATGTTAAACAACTATTACAAGGTATTCGGCTATTAGGTCAATGTCCGGATAGTATTAATGCAACTATCATTTGTAGAGGTGAAAAACTTTCGATTGCAATTATGCAAGAATTGCTTAAAGCGAAAGGTCATGCTGTAACAGTTATTAACCCAGTGGCAATGTTGATTGCTGAGGGGGACTATTTAGAATCTACAGTTGATATTGTCGAGTCATCGCATCGAATCAGTGAAATGCATATACCTCCAGAAAATATAATTTTGATGCCAGGGTTTACCGCTGGTAATGAAAAAGGAGAATTAGTTGTTCTTGGACGTAATGGCTCTGATTATTCAGCTTCAGTATTAGCAGCGTGTTTACGTGCCAATAGCTGCGAAATTTGGACTGATGTTGACGGAGTTTATACTTGTGATCCTCGAATTGTCCCTGATGCTAAATTACTAAAAACGATGTCTTATCAAGAAGCTATGGAACTATCGTATTTTGGTGCAAAAGTGCTTCATCCAAGAACAATTTTACCTATCGCTCAATTTCAAATTCCATGTTTAATTAAAAATACTAATAATCCAGATGCTGCAGGCACGTTAATCGGCGCTAATGTTGTTGATAGCTCAACACCAGTAAAAGGTATCACTAATTTAAATAACATGGCTATGATTAATGTATCAGGTCCAGGATTAAAAGGCATGGTAGGTATGTCAGCGCGTGTTTTTTCCGCTATGTCTTATGCTGGTATTTCTGTGGTACTTATTACGCAATCATCATCTGAATATAGTATTAGTTTTTGTGTGCCTCAAACCGAACTCTACCGAGCTGAAGAGGCATTAAGTGAAGAATTTTACTTAGAGTTAAAGGATGGCTTACTTGAACCAATTGAAGTTATCGAAAAATTAGCAATTATCTCAGTTGTTGGTGATGGTATGCGTACTTTACGTGGTTTATCGGCTAATTTCTTTACTGCATTAGCCCGAGCCAATATTAATATCGTAGCAATTGCTCAAGGCTCATCGGAACGCTCAATCTCGGTCGTTGTTGATAATGATGTTGCCGTAATGGGTGTACGTGTGACGCATCAAATGCTATTTGGTACTGACAAAATGTTAGATGTGTTTGTTATTGGTGTTGGTGGTGTTGGTGGTGCATTGGTTGATCAAATTGGTCGGCAACAAAAATGGCTTAAAAACAAACAAATCGATTTACGTGTTTGTGGTTTATTTAATTCCAAACACGCTGTTCTTAATCGGGATGGTATTGATTTAACAAATTGGCGCGATCAAATAAAACAAAGCGAGACCAATTATACTTTAAATAGCATTATTGATTTTGCTAAAAATAACCGGCTCCTCAATCCAATTTTAGTCGATTGTACTTCAAGTAGTGATGTATCAGATAAATACGTCGATTTTTTAGCTAATGGATTTCATGTTGTAACGCCAAATAAGAAAGCTAATACAAGTTCGATGGCTTATTACCATCGTTTACGGCAAGAAGCAGCTAATAGTAAGCGAAAATTTCAATATGATACTAACGTTGGTGCAGGTTTACCTGTGATAGAAAATTTACAAAATCTGCTTAATGCTGGTGATGAATTAATCAAGTTTTCAGGGATTTTATCTGGATCATTGTCTTTCATTTTTGGTAAGTTAGACGAAGGTATGTCATTGTCAGAAGCAACTAAATTAGCGAAAGAAAAAGGTTTTACCGAGCCTGATCCTAGAGATGACTTGTCAGGAACAGATGTCGCAAGAAAGCTATTAATTTTAGCTCGGGAGGCGGGATTACAACTAGAACTTGATCAAATTAAAGTGGAGTCAGTATTACCAGCTGAATATTCTAAAGGTAGTATCGATGAATTTATGGCAAAACTACCACAATTAGACGCTCAATTTAAAGAAAAATCAGAAAAGGCAGCTAAAGAAGGAAAAGTGTTACGTTATGTTGGTAGTATTGATGGAAACCAATGTAGCGTTAAGATAGAATCTGTTGATAATGATGATCCACTTTATAAAGTTAAAAATGGTGAAAATGCTTTAGCATTTTATACTAGGTACTATCAACCAATTCCATTAGTATTACGTGGTTATGGTGCTGGTAATGACGTTACAGCTGCGGGTGTGTTTGCCGATATTTTACGAACCACATCTGGAAAAATTGGAGGCTAAATGAGTCAAAAATCATTAACTGTGTATGCACCTGCATCAATGGCAAATATTAGTGTTGGCTTTGATATTTTAGGTGCAGCAATCAATCCAATTAGTGGTGCGATGTTGGGCGACTGTATTACTATCGAGTCTGCAACTGAGTTTAGCTTTACCAGCCAAGGTCAATTTGTTAAAAATTTACCAAAGGATCCCAAATTAAATATTGTTTATCAATGTTGGCAGCGTTTTTGTAAAGCCATGGGGAAAACATTACCGATAAAAATGACGCTTGAAAAAAACATGCCTATTGGTTCTGGATTAGGTTCAAGCGCTTGCTCTGTTGTTGGTGCTTTTGTTGCGTTAAATAAGTTTTTTAATGAACCATTTAATAAATTTGAATTGCTCTCCATGATGGGCGAACTTGAAGGCTGCATTTCTGGTAGTGTGCATTATGATAATGTTGCTCCTTGCTATTTAGGTGGAATGCAACTTATTCTCGACGAAATGGGCATTATAAGTGAGTCAATACCTCATTTTGAAAATTGGTATTGGGTGATGGCTTATCCTGGTATTAAAGTTTCTACAGCTGAAGCTCGAGCAATATTACCAGCTCAATATCAAAAAGCCGATTGTGTCGCGCACGGTCGTTACGTAGGTGGTTTTTTACATGCTTGTTATACTAAACAACCAAAACTTGCAGCAGCAATGTTGATTGATAATATTGCAGAACCTTATCGTAAACAATTGCTACCTAATTTCGATGAAACACAAAAAAAGGTCAAACAACTTGGTGCACTAGCCTCGGGTATATCAGGCTCAGGGCCGACGATGTTTGTGGTGGCCGACAACCTTGAAACTGCGCAGCAGATTGAGTCGTTGTTAAAAAGTTCTTATCTACAAAATGAAGAAGGTTTTACTCATATTTGTAAAATAGATCCACAAGGTGCAAGAGAGATTTAAGTTATTAAACAAAACAATAATATTAAATCAATAAGAAAACAATTAAAGCATAAAAGAATTGGAACACATTATGAAACTGTATAACTTAAAAGATCATTCAGAGCAAGTTAGTTTCGCGCAGGCGGTACAACAAGGTTTAGGGAAAGAACAAGGTCTATTTTTTCCAGAACAATTGCCAAAATTTTCATCTGCAGAAATAGAAGCACTTTTAAAAATGGACTTTATCACACGTAGTGCCAAAATCTTATCGGCGTTTATTGGCAATGAAATTAGCGATAATGATATGCATCGATTAGTGCAAAACGCATTCCAATTTCTAGCTCCAGTTAAATCAGTAGAAGATGATATTGGAACATTAGAACTTTATCATGGCCCAACATTAGCATTCAAAGACTTTGGTGGACGCTTTATGGCTCAGGCTTTAGTCCAAGTGGCAGCAGATAAAAAGATTACTATCTTAACAGCAACCTCTGGTGATACTGGTGCTGCTGTCGCCCATGCGTTTTATCACTTACCCAATATTCGTGTAGTGATTTTATATCCGGAAGGTAAAATTAGTCCGTTACAAGAAAAACTATTTTGTACTTTAGGCGATAACATTCACACAATTGCTATTCAAAGTGATTTTGATGCCTGCCAAGCTTTAGTTAAAAAAGCGTTTGATGATGAAGAGCTAAAAACTACAATAGGTTTAAACTCAGCTAACTCGATTAATATCAGTCGGCTTTTAGCTCAAATTTGCTATTATTTTGAGGCTTATGCACAGCTTACGCCAAAACAACGCGAACAATTAGTTATTTCAGTACCAAGTGGTAATTTTGGTGATTTAACTGCTGGTTTACTAGCTAAAACGATGGGGTTACCAATTAAACGCTTTATTGCTGCTACTAATGCTAATGATACGGTTCCACGTTATTTAGAAACAGGAATATGGGAACCCCATAAAACTGTGGCAACATTATCAAATGCTATGGATGTTAGTCAGCCAAACAACTGGCCAAGAATCGAAGAAATTTATAAACGAGAAGGTTGGGTACTGAAATCATTAGGGCATGCTGCTGTTTCTGATGCAGTTTCCGTAGAAACGGTTCAGGAATTAGATAAAAAAGGATATTTATCCGAGCCTCATGGTGCTATTGCTTATCGTGTATTACGAGACCAGTTGCAAGAAGGGGAGTATGGTTTATTTTTGGGTACAGCTCATCCAGCTAAGTTTAAAGAAGTAGTTGAGGATATCCTTGGCCGATCAATCTCACTACCACAACCTCTGGCTGAACGAGCTGATATGCCTTTACTTTCTCACCATATGCCTGATGATTTTAATAAATTACGTGATTTCTTAATCTCATTGACATGGTAAATTCAATTCCCGTCACCAGATTGGTGACGGTTTTTAGCTTTTTTGAATTACAAGTTAATTAATAGAGCTAGTTTATATTACTTTGTTGATAACTTGTTTAAATGGCTAATTTCGGCTATTGTAATGTAAGTTAAAACGTTATCAGGATATATTTATGCACTGTCCGTTTTGTAATGCAGATGATACAAAAGTTATTGATTCTCGTTTAGTTGGTGAAGGGTTTCAGGTTCGTCGTCGTCGACAATGTGTCGAATGTAATGAACGTTTTACGACATTTGAAGTGGCTGAATTAATTATGCCTAATGTTATTAAAAGCAATAAAGTTCGCGAACCTTTCAATGAAGATAAACTCCGCAATGGTATAAAACGAGCACTAGAAAAACGCCCTGTTAGTTTTGATGCAATTGAAGATGCAATTACTCGAATTAAATCGAAACTGAGAGCAACAGGAGAAAGGGAAGTACCGGCCAAATTAATTGGTAATTTTGTTATTGAAGAGCTTAAAAATCTCGATAAAGTTGCCTATATTCGTTTCGCATCTGTCTATTTTAGCTTTGATGATATTGAACAATTCAGTAATGAAATTGCTAAGTTACAACAAAAGTAATCCTCATTATGACTATGAATAAAGATCAATTTTATATGCAGCAAGCTATTGAGCTTGCTAAACTTGGTCGCTTCACTACTACCCCTAATCCTAATGTCGGTTGTATCATTGTTAAAAATGATCACATCATTGGTAAAGGTTTTCATATGAAAGCTGGTTTACCTCATGCAGAAGTCTATGCATTAAAAATGGCCGGTGATGAAGCTAAAGATGCTACGGCTTATGTAACGCTAGAGCCTTGCAGTCATTATGGAAGAACGCCTCCTTGCGCAGATGCACTGGTTAAATCGGGAATTAAACGAGTTGTTATTGCTATGCAGGATCCTAATCCTAATGTCGCAGGACAAGGTATAAAGAGATTAACTGATGCAGGCATTGAAGTTTGTGTTGGCGTGTTAGCTGATCAAGCCGAAGCCATTAATAAAGGCTTTTTAAAACGGATGCGAACAGGTTTGCCATTTGTACAACTAAAAATGGCAGTTTCTTTAGATGGTAAAATAGCTATGGCATCAGGCGAAAGTAAATGGATAACCTCCGTTGCGGCAAGACAAGATGTTCAGCAATATAGAGCTCAGGCAAGTTGTATCTTAAGTACCAGAAAAACAGTTCAGGAAGATAATGCAAGTTTAACGGTTAGATATAATGAATTACCTGATTCAATTAAAGAAATTTACCCTTCTACCGAAATTCGTCAACCTATACGAGTGATAATCGATAGCAAAAATCAAATGACGGGTGATGAAAATATCTTTAATCAGCCTGGTGAAACTTGGTTGGTTAGAAAGCAAAATGTTCTAATATCATCACCAAATACAAAACTTATCATTGAATCATCAAACAGTCATCAAATCGACTTATTAGAATTATTATCCATATTAGCCAAGCAGCAAATAAATTCTGTATGGGTTGAAGCTGGATCTCATTTAGCCGGTGCGCTAATTGAGCAAAATCTCGTGGATGAGTTAATCATCTATTATGCACCTAAATTACTTGGTCATAATGCACAAGATATGTTTGTATTACCTCACTTACAAAAACTTTCGTTAGCACCTCAGTTCCGATTTGAATCTGTTGAAATGGTGGGTGATGATCTGAAAATAATGTTGAGGAACGGGGTTTTTTGATAACTTTTATTTAAATATATTGTGCTATTTAATAATTTTTGAGTTGTTAATATTCTATTTTAACGATTAACTATATCTCTGTAATTTAAAAATAAAGTACAAACTGAGTATATTTTTACACTACTTAATCGGTTCAGTTCCTTTCTAGGGTTTATCGTTTACAACTTGTATGATAAATTTTATCTGTTTTTGAGTTAGGTATTTATCTTTTAACATAGGATGTGAAATGGCTAAAGTATCTTCGGCACAATTAAAGCGGCGATTGGAAATTGCTGCGATTGTGCGCAAAAATGGAGAAATAAAAGTTGATGAGTTATCTGACATGCTACAAGTTTCTCATGTAACTATTCGTCAGGATTTAACATATTTAGAACATCAAGGGTATTTAAAACGTTTTTTTGGGCGAGCAATCTATATTTCGCCTGAAGATTTTATTAGCAATTCAAATAGTGTGTATCCAAGTCGTTTGGCATCATATCTTAATACTGATAATAGTGATGTTAATTTAGTAAAAAGCTGTCTAAATTATATTGAAGATGGTGATACAATTTTTTTAAGTCATGGTCATTTAATTCGAAAATTGATCCCTTTTCTGCATAATAAAAAATCATTAACAGTTATTTTAAATGATATTAATAACGCGAAACTCATTAGAGAATTCTCAGATGCAGAAGTGATTCTTGTTGGTGGTTTTTTAATAAATGGTAATGTACTACAGCATCCTAACTTTTCATCATCTATATTAACGCAATTCCCAATATCACATTTTATATTCGAATTCGCAGCTATTAATACTAACAATTATTTAGCTATTCAAGATATTGAACATCAAGAACTTTATCAACAGATATTAAAAAGTTCAGATCATTCTATAGGTATTTTACCACCAAGAATCAGCAGTAATGATAATCATACTATTGGTAAATTAAAAAACATGGATGTTATTATTTTATCCCGCTCCGCTGTTAATGAATATCATCAACTATTGCTTAATTCTAATTTTAAACAACATACAACAACTAAATATTCTGTGACTTACCATAATGCATTGGAGGCCTAATTAACATGGATGTTAAAATTTGTACAATGGGCGAATTGTTTGTTGAATTTGTTGCTAAGGAATTCAATCAACGGTTTGATTATACAAATGAATATATTGGACCATACCCTAGTGGAGCCCCGGCTATCTTTGCAAATCAAGTTGCCAAATTAGGTTTTCCAGTTATCTTTTTAAGTTGTGTAGGAAAAGATCCTTTTGGAAAAATGTGCATTAACCGACTTAAACAAGATGGGGTTAATGTTAATGGGATCACTTCTCACAATAAAGTAAAAACAGCTAGCGCATTTTCAACGCAAATTGGTCCAAAAGAGCGAAGTTTAATTTATAACGTTTTAAATAGTGCCTGTGGCTTAATTTCATTTGATCATGTGAATGAAGCTTTATTAAAAGACTGCAATCATTTACATATTATGGGATCATCACTTTATTCATTTCGAGCCATTGATGCGATGTGCAAAGTAATAAATTTTATTAAAAGCCATGGAGGAACTGTTTCTTTTGATCCTAATTTGCATAAAGAAATGTCGGAGATTCGTGAGATAGAACAGTCTTTTAGTTATATATTAGAATTTACCGATATCATTTTGATTAATGAAACACAAGTTAGGTATTTTTCTGAAAATTATGAAAGTGATGAAGAAACGATTAAAGCTTTATTGGAGAAAGGTATCAAACATCTCGTGGTGAAAAAAGGCAGTGATGGTGCGAATTATTATTGTTGCGATGATAAAAATAATATTAATACAATTTATTCTAAGGGTTTTAATATTGATGCGATTGACCATTCGGGTGCTGATTACTGCTTTGATGCAACTTTTGTGAGTTTACTACTGTCAGGATTTAGTGCTGAACAGGCTTTAATGTATGCAAATGCTTGTTATGCGTTGTCTTCATCTTATAAAGGACCAATGGAAGGAACATCATCCCTTATCGCGATTGAAAAATTCTTATCGGAAAATATAAATAATTAATCTTATTTCAAACCCTAAAAAAAATCCCAATAACAATGTTATTGGGAAAACATAAGGAATAGGAAAACAATGAAATAAATGCATTGTTGTACATATTATGCACTCTTTTCAGATAAATTTTAGTTAAGATATGCGTAGGTTTAGTTAAATTGTTAGTATTTGTTTTGTTAATAAATAGTAAATCTTTTAACTGATTTCGTTATAAGAATATTTCAAGTAATGAATTTAAAAATAATTTCCCATGCTCTGTGATTTTCCAGCATTGGTTGTTATCAATCAAATATTTTTTTTCAATAGCAGTCGATATCTGCTTATCAATAGAGTGTAAAGGTAAAAAAGTTCGTTGTTCAAATTCGGATTTAGGTGTGGCTTCAAATAATCTAAATCTATTCATAAAAAATTCAAATGCTAACTCATCTTTAGGGACAGTATAAGATTGCTCCAAATAACGTCCTTCTAAATATCCTTTAGGATGTTTTGTTTTTACGGTGCGAATAATTGTGCCATCATTTTGGGTTAATTTTCCATGAGCACCACAACCAATACCGATATAATCACCAAACCGCCAATAATTTAAATTATGTTGGCATTGATAATTGGCCTTTGCATAAGCAGATGTTTCATATTGTAGGTAACCATGCTTAGTCAATAATTGATGGCCTTGTTGATAAATATCCCATAACATATCATCATCAGGTAAAACAGGCGGTTTAGAACCAAATAAAGTGTTAGGTTCTATTGTAAGTTGATACCAAGATAAATGTGGCGGTGCAATTTCTATTGCCTGTTTTAGATCACTCAATGCATCACATACTGTTTGATTAGGCAAGCCATGCATTAAATCTATATTAAAGCTTTTTAACTTTAAATTTTGTGCTAATTTTCCAGCATCTATTGCTTCTTGCGGATTATGAACTCGTCCTAATTTTGCAAGCTTATCTGCTTGAAAGCTTTGTACACCAATTGATATTCGATTAATTCCAGCTTGTTGATATCCCTTAAATCTTTCTACATCAACTGAATTAGGATTGGCTTCAATTGTTATTTCTGCGTCGTGATTAATTGGTATAATTTTATTTATACTCATTAATAATTTATTAATTAACTCCGCGGAGAAAAGACTGGGTGTACCTCCACCAATAAAAATAGATTCAATAGAACGATCATTTGAAAGCACGACGTCTTGTTTTAAATCATTAATTAAATGATTTATATATGCTGAATAATCGGGCGTTTTCTTCATGTTATGTGAATTAAAATCACAATATGGACACTTTTGTACACACCATGGCATATGTATATATAAACTCAACGGGATTTTATATTGAACCATATACCTTTCCTCAAATTTTTAAAAAAGTGTCAGCAACTGATAATAAATAGCTGGCTATATTACTCCAATTTAGTAAAAAAAGCTTTTATTCCGTTTTTATAATTCGAATAATGCGCGTACAATTAATGACTAAAGACGATGTTCGCCAAGCAAATTAGATAGTTAGGAGTAAATATGAGTATTATTAAGCAGATTTTAGATAGTGATTTATCAAGTACATCAGTGAGTGCATCAGTTAATCAATGTACATTTGGTGAATTGCCTGTCATAGTGATTAAACATAAAACGTGTTCAGCAGCAGTATCGTTACAAGGTGCTCATCTTTTATTTTGGCAACCTTCAACAGAACCGACACCGGTTATTTGGTTAAGTCAAAAAGCTAACTTTAAAAAGGAAGTTGCAATTAGAGGGGGAGTACCAATTTGTTGGCCATGGTTTGGTAAATTGGGTGATCCTATGCATGGTTTTGCGCGTCTGGTTGAATGGAAATTAGATTCTTGCAAAGAAGATAATAATGGAGTGAATTTAACTTTATCATTAACTAATAATCAGCAAACAGAACAGTTTTTCACAAAACCTTTCCAAGCTTGGTTAACCATTCATGTTGGACAAACGTGTGAAGTGAATTTATCTTGCACTGGGGATTTCGAAGCAACAAGTGCATTACATACTTATTTTGAAGTTAATAATATTAATGATGTCACTGTTAAAGGTTTAGGCGATTCTTATCAAGAACGCTTAGCAGTTGAAAATAAACCATCAATTTCAGGGCAACTTACCTTTAATCAAGAGGTTGATCGCATTTATACCCATGCGGATGACTCAATCCTTATTACCGATGGTAAACGAACAATTAAATTAACTAATGTTAATGCAAGTGATGTTGTTACTTGGAATCCTTGGATAGATAAAGCTAAAGCAATGGCGGATTTTGCTGATGAAGAATATCAATCTATGGTATGTGTTGAAACGTGTCGTATTAATAAGTCGTTAAAATTATCGCCAATACAGAAATCAACATATGGATTTAAGATTGAAGTTATTTAATCATTAGGTTTTGATATTGCAAACGCAATCAATATAAGACTATATCTTTATTAAACTCATTATTTGATTGCGTTTACAATCATAACACTTTATAATCCTTAGCGCTTTTTAGAGCATCAATTTTATAGCCAACTACTGGGTCGCCTGTAATTGGTTTTTTATTTAGAATAAACAAGAGAAATCAATATGTTTAAATTTAAAGCAGAAGTTAGAAAAGAGCATGGTAAGGGTGCGAGCCGCCGCCTGCGTCACGCTGGTCAGTTCCCAGCAATTGTTTATGGTGGAACAGAACCTGCAATTTCTATTGTGTTAGATCACAATCAAATTTTCAATATGCAAGAAAAACCAGAGTTTTATTCTGAAGTACTAACTATTGAAATTGACGGTAAAGCAGTTAAAGCTAAAGTGCAAGCAGTACAACGTCATCCATTTAAACCAAAATTAGTTCACATGGATTTTGTACGCGCATAATCATATGTTTGTTGAAAAATCATTCAACAATATCTTTAAATAAAAGGTCACCTAAATGGTGACCTTTTATTTTTTACTATAGTCTTAAAACGACAAATACCTATTGTTATAATTTATTCTATTAACTTGATGTATATTGGTATCAAACATAATAAAATAAATTGTAGATTACACCATTTTAGGAGAAACTCATGTCTGATATCCCAGCTTGCGATTTGGTAATTTTTGGCGCTAAAGGGGATTTAACAAGGCGCAAACTATTACCGTCTCTATATCAATTAGAAAAATATGGAAAGTTGCCAAAGCAGACAAAAATTTTAGGTGTAGGTCGAGCTGATTGGGATCAAGCCGCTTACACTGAGGTTGCAAAAGATGCGTTAACCACATTTATGACTGAACCACTAGATGAAAGTATTTGGCAACGTTTTAGCCAACGCCTTAACTTTCATAAATTAGATGTTAATGACATTGCCGGTTTTAATTTATTAAAAGATAAGCTTGAAAAGTCACATCCTGCTATTTTCTATTTTGCGATGCATCCCAATGCCTTTGGTACGATTTGCCAAGGGTTAGCTGAAGCAGGTTTAAATCAGGCTCAAAATAGAATTGTAATGGAAAAACCACTAGGTTTTGATCTGCAATCATCAAAGGAAATTAATGATTCAGTTGCAAAATTTTTCAGTGAATCACAAGTTTATCGTATCGACCATTACTTAGGAAAAGAGTCAGTTTTAAATTTACTCGCACTTCGTTTCGCTAATCCTGTATTTGCTTCGCTTTGGGATAGAAATTCTATTGATCATGTTGAAATCACTGTTGCAGAACAAGTAGGAATTGAAGGTCGCTGGGGTTATTTTGATAAAGCGGGTCAAATGCGTGATATGGTGCAAAACCATTTATTACAAATTCTGACGATGATTGCCATGTCTCCACCTGCAAATCTTGAAGATAATAGCTTGCGTAGAGAAAAGATTGCTGTACTTAATGCATTACGTCCAATTAATAAAGCAAATATCCGTGAAAAAGTTGTTAGAGGACAATATACTGCAGGGTTTGTTAATGGTATCAATGTCCCTGGTTATTTAGAAGAAGATGGTGCAAACAAACAAAGTAATACGGAAACATTTGTTGCTATTCGAGTTGATATTGATAATTGGCGTTGGGCGGGTGTTCCTTTTTATTTACGAACCGGAAAACGTTTACCAAGCAAGTGTTCTGAAGTAGTAGTTTATTTTAAATCTTTACCCCTTAATTTATTTAGTGAGTCTTATTCTGAACTACCGCAGAATAAACTAACAATTCGTCTACAGCCAGATGAAGGTATGGATATTGAAATTTTAAATAAGGTGCCAGGATTAGACAGTACACATAATTTACAAACGACTAAGTTAGATTTAAGTTTTAGTGAAACTTTTCATCAACAAAGTGCTGATGCTTATGAGCGGTTGTTACTTGAAGTGATGCGAGGAAGACAAGCATTATTTGTTCATCGAGATGAAGTAGAGGCAGCTTGGAAATGGGTTGATTCAATTATTAGTGCCTGGAAATTAGATAATGAACCACCTAAAACTTATCCTGCTGGTACTTGGGGGCCTGTCGCTTCGGTTGCTTTGATAACTAAAGATGGTCATTCATGGCATGAGTTTGAATAGAGGAATTTAACAATATGTTTACATTAAAAAAATATCCAAATAGTCAATTATTAATTGAAGATTTAGCTGCTTATATTGTCAAAGATTTGAAACAAGCTATTGATAAAAAGGGACATGCTTCTATTGCTGTATCAGGTGGTAAAACACCTATTCCATTATTTAAACTATTAAGCCAACAAGATTTAGATTGGCACAATGTTTTTATTACATTAGTAGATGATAGATGGGTAGATGATACCGATGACGCTAGTAATGAAAAATTAGTGTTAACTTACTTATTACAAAATAAAGCTAAATTGGCCAATTTTGTAGGTTTAAAAAATAGTTGTGATAATCCATTTGATGGTGCAGAAATTACAGACAAAATTTTAAATAAAATTCCTATGCCTTTAGATGTTTTAATCTTAGGAATGGGAGAAGATGGTCATACTGCCTCACTTTTCCCGGGTGCAGCAAATTTGCGGGCTGGTTTGGATATGAAATCAGGTCGCAAAGTTGTTGGAATGACTCCATTGACGGCTCCATTAGACCGCATTACTTTAACATTACCAACTATTTTAGATAGTCAAAATATCTATCTGCATTTAGTTGGAGAAAGCAAAATGCAGGTATTACAACAAGCAGAAAAGGGAGATGATATTAATCAAATGCCAATTCGTGCAATACTGCAACAAAACAAAGTCAATGTAATTGGTTTTTGGACAGCATCTTAACTGAACAATCAACTTTGCCAGTTTTACTGGCAAAGCTCTCATTTCTGGTCTTATATTAAAACACCTATTGAGCTATTTTTAATCATTAATAAATTGATTATTTGTTACTTTTTTTATTATTAGTTTGTTTCGGATATTAATAAACACTGTTAATAATTTCGTCTTACCATTTCTAAGCGCTTCACTTAATTTGTTAGTGCTCACTTATTATCTTATTAATTTCTTAAATTGTTAGAAATTAATTGATTAAATATCTATTATTTTTGTAACTTTTGTGGTAAAAAGTGGGGTTAAGTGGTAAAAAATAGGTTTTTAATTAACATATTGATTTTTTAATAATTTAAAAATAATAAAAATTAACAATTACGGTGCTTTCATGTTTAGTGGTGCAATTTCAGTCAATTTAGATAGCAAAGGGCGAATAGCAATCCCTACTCGTTATCGTGAATTTTTGCCTGATGGTTTAGTTTGTACCATTGGTTTATATCACCCCTGTTTGACACTTTATTCAATGACTGAATGGCAAAAAATTGAATTACAGCTATCAACATTATCAACAGTTGTTGAAGCAGAACGAAGAATTAAAAGACTATTATTAGGTTATGCAACGGAATGTAATTTAGATAATGCAGGACGTATTTTACTTCCACCAACTTTACGTACTTATGCAAAACTAGAAAAACATACCATGTTTGTTGGCCAATCTAATAAATTTGAGATATGGGATGAAGCAATTTGGTATCAACAAATTAGTGATGACATTGCCACATTATCAACAGATGTTGAAAACTTATCAGAAAATTTAAAAAGTCTAACAATTTAATAAGAGTAAATAAAGATGGATTATCAACATAAAACTGTTTTGTTAAATGAAGCTGTGGCTGCATTAAATATAAAAAAAAACGGTATTTATATTGATGGTACTTTTGGGCGTGGTGGTCATTCTAGGTTAATTCTTGAACAATTGGGCGAACAAGGGAAACTAATTGCAATTGACCGAGATGAACGTGCTGAACAAGCCGCACTTAATATAACCGATCCTAGGTTTACTTTTATTCGAGGAGAGTTTTCGAATGTACATCAATATATCAATGATTTAGGGTTGTTAGGTAATATTGATGGCTTTTTATTAGATCTGGGGGTTTCATCTCCACAATTAGATGATCCTGAAAGAGGATTTTCTTTTATGCGAGATGGACCACTTGATATGCGGATGAATAACCGCAAAGGTGTAACTGCAAGTGAGTGGTTACTAAATAGTGATGAAAATGATATCGCATGGGTTTTAAAAACTTTTGGGGAAGAAAAGTTTGCCAAAAGGATTGCACGTGCAATTGTGGAACAGAATAAAGTTTCACCAATTACTCGTACATTAGAATTAGCAAATCTAATTGAAAAAGCAACACCGAAAAAAGACAAAAATAAACACCCAGCAACACGCTCGTTCCAGGCTATTCGCATTTATATAAATAGTGAATTGGAAGAAGTTGAGCAAGCCTTAAATAGCAGTTTGTCAGTGCTTGCTGCTCAAGGAAGACTTGCAGTTATTAGTTTTCATTCATTAGAAGATAGAATTGTAAAACAATTTATAAATAAACAGAGTAAAGGTCCTAATTTACCAGCTGGCTTACCATTAACAGAACAACAAATTAAACAATATGGTGATGCTAAATTAAAATCACTTGGCAAAATTAAGCCAAGCAATAATGAAATATATGGTAACCCGCGTTCTCGAAGCGCGATATTAAGGATAGCAGAAAGGAAAAATGAATAGTAACAATGAAATTTATCAAAGAACAAGTGTAGATATACACAATCAAAAAAGACCCAGCAAAAGTTTATTTGGATTAATCCTTAGTGATTTGCTCGGCCATCAAAAAATTTCATTATTGTTATTGGTTTTTATTATTATTTCTGCTGGAGCTGTATTAGTTATAACCCAGCAAGTCCGTAAACAATTATTTGAACGTGAACAATTATTACTCGAACAAGATGTTTTAGAAAGTGAATGGCGTAATTTAGTTATTGAGGAAAATGTACTTGCTGATCCAAAACGTGTTGAAGATAAAGCTAAAAATCAATTGGGCATGTCGTATGTGACACCGCAAAATGAAACCGTTATTGTGATAAAGAGTAAATAATGAAGTTTGCTAATAAAAGAGATAATGTAAAACATACTACAAAATCGAATAAAGGGAATAAATTAAATAGTAAAAAACAAATTTTTACCCTCACTCGATTTTATATTGTTTATGGTTTTATTATTTTAGCAATTATTGGTTTACTTGTCCGATTGGCAATTTTACAAATAATAGAACCTGATAAGTTAATTGCTGAAGCCAATAAACGCTCAATTCGTCATCAAGAAATGAGCGCACCTCGAGCAATGATTACGGATCGTAATGGCAGAGCATTGGCTGTTAGTGTACCTATGTATGATGTTTGGGCTGATCCGAAAATTGTTGTACAAAAAGGCGGAGTTGATCCTAATGATATCCGTTGGCAAGGATTAGCAAAGACATTGAATATTCCAATGTCGACACTAGAGCAAAAATTGAGTAATCCATCGATGCGTTTTGTTTATTTGTCTAAACAAATTACACCAACAATATCGGATTATTTAAAACAATTAAAATTACCTGGTATTTCGTTTGCCAAAACATCTAAACGTTATTATCCAGCAGCTGAAAATATAGCACAATTAATCGGTTTAACTGACATTGATGAAAATGGAACGGAAAAAGGTTCAGAAGGAATTGAAAAAAGCTTTAATAAATGGCTGATTGGTGAATCAGGACAACGTGTTGTTAGGCGAGATCGTGTTGGTAGAGTTATAGAAGAATTAGAAAGGACTGAAAGTGAAGTTGCTTCTGATTTGACATTAAGTATTGATGAACGTTTACAATCGCTCGTTTACAGTGAACTTAGTCAAGCTGTGGAATTTAACAAAGCTGATAGTGGCACAGCTGTTTTAATTGATGTTCACACGGGTGAAATATTGGCTATGGCAACCAGTCCATCCTATAACCCGAATAATCGATCTTCAATTGATTATAGTTTATTACGAAATCGAGCGATAACAGATGCATTTGAGCCAGGTTCAACAGTTAAACCTTTAGTTGTTATGGCTGCATTAGAGAAAAAAATAGCTGATTTAAATACGGTTATTGATACTAGACCTTTTTTGGTAAATCGTTATGAAATCAAAGATGTGTCTTATCAAAAAGCCCTAAATTTGGCTGGTATCCTTGAGAAATCAAGTAACGTCGGTGTGAGTAAGTTAGCTTTACAAATGCAATCGGGTGATCTTGTTGAGTTTTATAGCCGTTTTGGGTTAGGACAACCAACTGAACTCGGTTTAGGTGGAGAAGTGAGTGGTTCAATTGCTGCTGATAGAACAAGAAAATGGGCTGATATAGAAAGAGCGACGTTTTCTTTTGGTTATGGATTAAGTGTTACCCCACTACAGCTAGCTAGGGCTTATGCAACTATTGGTAGCTATGGTGTTTATCGACCTGTTTCAATATTAAAAATTAACAAGCCAGTAGAAGGTAAACGAGTTGTAGCTGAAAAAACAGCTAAAACAGTAGTGCAATTAATGGAAGCGGTTGCTGTGACTGGAGGTGGTACCAAAGCTTCTGTCCCTGGATATAGTGTAGGTGTTAAAACGGGTACAGCTAAAAAATTATCTGGTGGACGATATGTTAATCAATATTTAGCTTATACCGCTGGTATTGCACCAGCAACAGGACCTAAATATTCACTGGTTGTTGTTATCGATAATCCAAAAGCTGGGCAATATTATGGTGGTTCTGTTTCAGCCCCTGTTTTTAGCCGTATTATGGGGGGAGTTCTTAGAACAATGAATGTAAAACCAGATCGTCAAGTTGATGGTCAAATGATTGTATATTAGTAGGTAATAAATAATGGCAACAAGCACATTTAAAACTTTATATAACTTATTAGGTGGGAATCAACTACCAGTAGATGATTTTCCGCTTAATCAATTAGTAATTGATAGTCGGAAAGTGCAAAAAGGAGATGTGTTTGTAGCTATTAAAGGGTATACCGTTAATGGTAAAGATTTTATTCCTCAAGCAATTTCATCAGGTGCTGTTCTTGTTCTAACTGAAACAAACAGAAAATCAAATGATTTGAAAATTGATTACCTAAATCAAAAAGACGAGAAAGTTATTCCACAAATAAGTGTGTTTCAACTTTCTCAAAAATTATCAAAAATTGCAGCTGATTTTTATCATTCGCCTTCTAAACATTTATCTGTAATTGGAGTAACAGGGACAAACGGTAAAACGACAATTACGCAGTTGATTGCACAATGTGCAACTTTATTAAATAAAAAATCCGCATTGTTAGGCACGATTGGTAATGGTGTTTACAATCATCTCGAACCCTCGCCAAACACAACTTTATCTGCTGTAGAAGTTCAGTCTTATCTAGCTGATTTTGTAGCAAAACGTGTTCAAGTTGTGGCAATGGAAATTTCTTCCCATGGGTTATCGATGAATCGGGTAAAAGAATTACATTGTGCAGCGACAGTATTTATTAATCTAAGCCGAGATCATCTTGACTATCATAAAACGATGAATAGATATGCTAAGGCAAAATGGTCGCTATTTAGTTCTGATGAAAAAGAAAAGCAGGTAGCTAGTTCAGGAAAACCCATTATTAATTATGATGATGCTTATGGACGACGTTGGATTGATAAATTATCAAAAGCTACTGCAGTATCATGCCAACCTAAGTCATTGCGACGCTTGAAGATGATGGACAACCCTTTTGTTGGTGTGTCAATGATTGAATATCATGATAAAGGTGCCGAAATTCATATGGAATCAAGTTGGGGTAATGCCATTATTCATAGCCGACTACTAGGTGAATTTAATGTATCAAATTTACTATTAGCAATCGCAACATTACTAACACTTGATTATCCATTTTTTGCAGTAGTCAATATGGCATCGTATCTTAAGCCAATATGTGGTCGCATGGAAGTGATACACGTGAAAAATAGCCCAACGGTAATCATTGATTATGCCCATACACCTGACGCTCTACAAAAAGCATTACAAGCAAGCCGCATTCATTGCAAAGGTAAATTATGGGTGATTTTTGGCTGTGGAGGCGATAGAGATACAGGTAAAAGACCATTAATGGGGGAAGTTGCTGAACAGTTTGCCGATAAAATTGTATTAACTAATGATAATCCTCGTACTGAAGATGAAATAAAAATTATTCATGATATACAAGAAGGGCTAACTGACGTTAAAAATACACAAGTTATTACTGATAGAGTTGAAGCTATCACAAAGACCCTAGCTCAAGCCAAACCTGATGATGTTATTCTAATAGCTGGGAAAGGACATGAAGATTATCAGATTATAGGTATAACAAAGCATCATTATTCAGATCAAGAAACCGTAAAACAGATTTTAGGAGTAGAGAATCAATCATGATTCCTTTAGATATTAAGCAAGTTGAAAAAATAGTTAATGGGACTTCTTATCATATTCAAGATGAGAGATTAACTATTGAAGAAATTTGTACTGATTCACGAAAAATTACTCATAAATCACTATTTATTGCATTAGTGGGTGATAAATTTGATGGTCATTTATTTGCTAAACAAGCTATTAAAGATGGAGCTTGTTTGGTAATTGCTAATCACAAACTCGACGATGATATTCCTCAAATAGTAGTAAATGATACCCATTTAGCATTAGGTCAAATCGCTTCATTTGTGCGAGATCAAAGCTCAGCTAAAATTGTCGCGTTGACTGGTTCATCAGGTAAAACATCTGTGAAAGAAATGACTGCTACTATTTTACAGCAGTGTGGTGAAACACTTTATACTCAAGGTAATTTTAATAATGATATTGGAGTTCCATTAACGTTATTAAGATTATCAAAGCAAGATCAATTTGCAGTTATTGAACTGGGTGCAAATCATATTGGTGAAATTGCTTATACCACTCGTTTAGTTAAACCAAATAGTGCACTCATTAATAATATTGCTTTAGCTCATATTGAAGGTTTTGGTTCACTTGAAGGGGTAGCAACAGCTAAAGGTGAAATCTTTGAAGGGCTTTCAGAAAACGGCATCGCGATTGTTAATTTAGATAGTTGTTCTGATAATTGGTTAAAAGAGCTAAATAATAAAACTGTTTGGACCTTTTCTTTACATAATTCTTCTGCTGATTTTTATGCTAGTAATATAAAAGTAATGGATCAGACTATTTTCACATTGTGCACACCAATTGGTGAGAGTGAAATCACCTTACCATTAGTTGGTGAGCATAATGTATCTAATGCAATTGCTGCTGCAGCTTTAGCAATATCAGTAGGTGCAACTTTAATAGAAGTTAAGAAGGGATTAGCAACGTCGAAATCTGTGAAAGGGCGTCTTTACCCAATTAAATTAAATCAAACTCAATTAATTTGGGATGATTCCTATAATGCTAATGTTGGGTCAATGTCGGCTGCTATTAATGTTTTAGCAACTCAACCAGGTTATCGAGTTTTAGTCGTAGGTGATATGGCGGAATTGGGACATAACGCAAAAAATTATCATCAACAAATTGGTGAATTAGCTAAACAACAAAAAATTGATTGTGTTGTCAGTGTTGGTGATTTAAGCGAATTGATTAGCCAATTTAGTGGTGTTGGACACCATTTCGTTGATAAACATAAAGCAGTTGAGTTTTTGTTAGCGTTATTACAAAAATATCTAAACTTAACTATGTTAGTTAAAGGTTCACGTAGTGCAAGAATGGAAGAACTAATCACAGAAATTCAATTAAAAACAGGTCAGGATTAAAAATTATGTTGGTGTGGATATCAGAATATTTAGTTAAATATTTTACTTTTTTTAATGTTATTTCTTATCTAACGGTAAGGGCTATTCTTGCGTTATTAACATCATTGGCAATTTCGTTAATTATGGGGCAAAAAGTAATTGATTGGCTTCAAAAATTACAAATTGGTCAAGTTATTCGCCACGATGGTCCTGAATCTCATTTAAGTAAGAAGGGAACACCAACAATGGGTGGAACGCTTATTTTAGCTTCTATTTCGTTTTCTGTTTTTCTATGGGCAGATCTACGAAATCCTTATGTTTGGGTAACCTTATTTGTTTTACTGGGTTATGGTCTTGTTGGTTTCGCTGATGATTATTTAAAAGTTATCCGTAAAAATACTGCGGGTTTAATTGCTAGGTGGAAATATTTTTGGCAGTCAGTTATTGCATTAATTGTGGCTTTTGGTCTTTATGCATATGGGAAAGATAGTTCCGTAACAGTATTAGTTGTTCCTTTTTTCAAAGATGTTATGCCGCAATTAGGGTTATGGTTCATTTTACTGACTTATGTGGTTATTGTTGGTGCAGGTAATGCAGTAAATCTTACTGACGGTTTAGATGGCCTAGCAATTATGCCAACTGTGTTTGTAGCTGCTGGTTTTGCTCTTGTTGCTTGGGCGACAGGTAATGTTAACTTTGCTGCATATTTACATATTCCATATATCAAATTTAGTGGCGAACTAATGATTGTTTGTACTGCAATCATTGGTGCAGGTCTTGGCTTTCTATGGTTTAACACCTATCCAGCGATGGTTTTTATGGGTGATGTAGGCTCGTTAGCTTTAGGTGGTGTGTTTGGGATTATCTCAGTACTACTGAGACAAGAATTTTTATTATTAGTAATGGGTGGAATTTTTGTTATAGAGACTTTATCCGTAATTTTACAAGTAGGTTCGTTCAAATTAAGAGGTAAACGAATTTTCAAAATGGCACCAATTCACCATCATTATGAATTAAAAGGTTGGCCAGAACCAAGAGTAATTGTTCGGTTTTGGATTATTTCATTGATGTTAGTCGTAATTGGTTTATTAACCTTGAAATTACGTTAAATAAAATAGAGTAGGATTGCATCATGGTTGACTATCAAGGTAAAAAAGTTGTTATTATCGGATTAGGGATAACAGGACTTTCGTGTGTTGACTATTTTCTTGCTCAGAATGTTATACCGAAAGTGATTGATACACGTTTATCTCCTTCAGGATTAGACCAATTAGATGATCGTGTTATTTATCATTTAGGAAATCTAAATATAGACTGGCTATTTGATGCAGATCTGATTATTGCCAGTCCTGGTATTGCATTATCTACACCTGAATTACAAAAAGCCGCTGAAAAAGGTATTGAGATTGTTGGTGATGTCGAGCTTTTTTGCCGTGAAGTTAATCAAGATAGAAATAAAAAAATTATTGCTATTACAGGGGCAAATGGTAAAACAACCGTTACTACATTGGTTGGGGATATTGTCAAAGAGGCTGGATTAAAAGTTGGCGTAGGTGGCAATATCGGTGAACCTGCTCTTTCACTATTAAAACAAGATTGTGATATTTATGTGTTAGAACTTTCGAGTTTTCAGTTAGAAACGACATCAAGCTTACAAGCTTCTGTGGCAACAATATTGAATATTTCCGAAGACCATATGGATCGTTATCCTCTTGGTTTAATGCAGTATGCTGAAGCTAAACAACGTATTTATCACAATGCAAAATGTTGTGTAATTAATCATGATGATAAATTAACTAAACCAAAGAATAATCATCACCACTGTGTTTCATTTGGAATAAAGGCTGGAGATTATCATTTAGATGATAATTATGAATACTTGATTGCACAACAAAAGCCAGTCCTAGCGACTAACGCAATGAAATTAATTGGATGTCATAATTATTTGAATGCATTAGCAGCATTAGCTATTGCCGATAGTTTAAACATTGATCGTGATTCAAGTTTGAAAACTATTGCTAATTTTCAGGGGTTACCTCATCGCTTTGAGTTAGTATTTGATAGTAATGGGGTAAAATGGATTAATGACTCTAAAGCAACAAATGTAGGTAGCACAGAAGCTGCTTTAAATAGTGTTATATGTAATGGAAAATTGTTTTTGTTGCTAGGTGGAGATGGCAAATCAGCAGACTTTTCACCTTTGATTCCTTATTTAAAAGGTAGAAATATTGAAATTTTCTGTTTTGGACGAGATCGAAATTTACTTGCTAATTTAGCTCCTAATATATCAACGATTACAGAAACGATGGCTGAAACTATTGAATGTATAGCTAAAAAAGTAGCACCAAAAGACGTGGTGTTGCTTTCGCCTGCTTGTGCAAGTTTAGATCAGTTTAAAAATTACATTGAACGCGGAAATCTTTTTGCACAACTTGCTAAGCAGTATACTCAAAGGGGTGAAAAATGACATTCTTTTGGATAAGAAAACAAGTAAATCCAAATATTCCTTTCGATAACCAGTTGCTTTGGACAGTAATTGGTTTAATGATATTTGGTTTAATTATGGTGACATCCTCATCAATGGCATTTAGTGAAAGTGCTCCTTTCTTTTATACCCAACGTGAGTTAATCCAAATTGGAATGTCGCTATTTTTAATGTGTATAGCTTTATATATTCCTATGCAACGTTGGCAACAATTTGGATCAGTTTTATTAATTATTTCAATTATTATGCTGATAGTTGTTTTGGGGATTGGTTCTTCAATTAATGGTGCGTCGCGTTGGATTCCGTTAGGTGTTTTTAATTTTCAACCAGCTGAGCTTTCTAAATTATCATTATTTCTATTTTTAGCAGGTTATCTAGCTCGTAAATCAGATGAAGTTCAAAACGGATTTTGGGGCTTTTTTAAACCTATGGTGGTGATGGCTGTTTTATCAATTTTATTACTAAAACAGCCTGACTTAGGTACGGTGATTGTATTATTCATGGTCACAATTGGCATTTTATTTATTGCTGGTGCACAATTATGGCAATTTATTGCCATTTTACTAACTGGGGTTGGTGCAGTTGCTTGCCTTATTTTATATGAATCTTACCGTTTGACTCGTTTAATGACATTCCTTGATCCATGGCAAGATGCAACTGGAGCCGGTTATCAGCTTGTTGCTTCATTAATGGCTATTGGTAATGGTGGTATAACTGGACAAGGAATTGGTAATTCTATTTTTAAATTACGCTATCTACCTGAATGTCATACTGATTTTATTTTTTCAATTATTTCAGAAGAGTATGGATATATCGGTGTCGTAGCTTTGTTGTTATTACTTTTCTTTCTAACATTTAAAGCATTAGCTATAGGATATCGGGCGTTAAACGAAGGATCTCAATTTTCAGGCTATTTGGCTTGTGAAATCGGCATTTGGTTTGGTTTTCAAACTTTTGTTAATGTTGGTGTAACATCCGGTATGTTACCTACAAAAGGTTTAACTTTGCCATTTATTAGTTATGGCGGCTCAAGCCTTATTGTAATGAGTATTGCAGTTGCAATATTACTAAGAATAGATTTTGAGTTTAGACAACAACAAGCTCAAGCAAGAATAAGGTCAATTAAATAATGAAAAAGTTATTAGTCATGGCTGGTGGTACTGGTGGGCATGTATTCCCTGGTATTGCTGTTGCTCATCATTTAATGAAACAAGGTTGGCAAGTAAGATGGTTAGGTACAGCTGATCGTATGGAGGCACAGTTAGTGCCTGAAAATGGAATTGAAATAGACTTTATTCAAATATCAGGACTACGTGGCAAAGGTAAACTAGCATTATTAAAAGCGCCTTATAAAATATTGAAAGCTGTTTTACAAGCTAGGAAAATTTTAAAAGCGTATCGTCCTGATGTTGTTTTAGGTATGGGCGGGTATGTTTCAGGGCCTGGTGGAATAGCTGCCAAAAGTTTAGGTATTCCAGTGGTACTACATGAACAAAATGGCATTGCGGGATTAACAAACAAATATTTGGCTAAAATTGCAACTAAAGTTTTACAAGCTTTTCCAACAGCATTTAAAAATGCCGAAGTGGTTGGTAATCCAGTTCGTAGTGACTTATTAACAATTGAAGAACCCAGTGAAAGACTCAAAAATAGACAAGGCCCTATTAGAGTCTTGGTTATGGGGGGTAGTCAAGGCGCCAAAGTAATCAATACTGTTGTTCCTCAAGCAATTTCAAAATTGTCTGATAAATTTATTGTTTGGCATCAAACGGGCAAAGGAATGTTAGATGATGTAATTAAATCTTATCAGAACTGTAACATTAACCAAGTAACAGAATTTATTAGTGATGTTAAAGAAGCCTATAGTTGGGCTGATATAGTTATTTGTCGAAGCGGTGCATTAACTGTGAGTGAAATAGAAGTTGTTGGTATTGGTGCAATTTTTGTCCCTTTTATGCATAAAGATCGCCAGCAATTTTGGAATGCAAAATCTTTAGCTGATATTGATGCAGCTAAGATTATTGAACAGCCTGATTTTAATGTTGATTCATTATTTCAATTACTTTCAAACCTAAGTCGACAAGAATTAGTTGAAATGGCTGCAAAAGCGAAAAGTTTATCCATTATAAATTCGACAGAAAGAGTGGCAGAAACACTGATTTCAGTGGTAAAATAACGAATTTTATTTATAATTTTAAGTAACAGTTTTGTTAAGTTCTGTTTGAGATCAAAAAATGACTTTACTTAATAAATAATTAACCAGGGGTTTAATAGTGAATACTAAGGAATTAGCTGAATTAAGAGCAATCATTCCAGAAATGAAACGTGTCAAACATATCCATTTTGTGGGTATTGGCGGTGCCGGAATGGGAGGGATTGCTGAAGTTCTTGCTAATGAAGGCTATCAAATTAGCGGTTCTGATATTGCTGAAAATGCAGTAACACAACATTTAGAAACATTAGGCGCAAAGATTGTTATCGGACATGCTGCTGAAAATGTTCTTAGTGCAAGTGTTGTTGTTATCTCATCAGCGATTTCTCAAGATAATATAGAAGTCGTTGCAGCTAGAGAAGCTCGTATTCCTGTAATTCAACGAGCTGAAATGTTAGCCGAATTAATGCGTTTTCGATATGGTATAGCTATTGCAGGAACCCATGGTAAAACGACTACCACAGCAATGGTAACGGCTATTTATGCAGAAGCTAAACTCGATCCAACTTTTGTAAATGGTGGTTTGGTTAAAGCAGCAGGAACCCATGCTAGATTAGGTAGTAGTCGATATTTTATTGCAGAAGCCGATGAAAGTGATGCTTCATTTTTACACTTACAGCCTATGGTATCTATAGTAACTAATATTGAACCTGATCATATGGATACTTATCAAGGAAGTGTTGAGAATCTTAAACAAACCTTTATTTCCTTTTTACGTAATCTTCCTTTTTATGGATTAGCTGTTATGTGTTATGACGATCCTATTAATCGTGAATTGTTACCGATTGTTGGTCGTAAAATTATCACTTATGGTTTTAGTGAAGAAGCCGATGTTGTTATTAAAAATTATCGTCAGGAAAGAGGCGTTAGTTACTACACAGTATGTCGCCCAGATCATAACGATTTAGAAATTGAATTAAATGCACCTGGCAAACATAATGCCTTAAACTCAGCAGCAGCAATTATCGCTGCGACTGAAGATGGTATTGATGATAATTCAATTATACAAGCCTTAGCAAAATTTGCTGGAACTAGCCGTCGATTCGATCTATTAGGTATTTTTCCTGATGGAAATGGAAAAGATATTATGATGGTTGATGATTACGGACATCATCCAAGCGAAGTTAATGCCACAATTCAGGCAGCTCGAAATGGTTGGCCTGACCGTAGATTGGTGATGTTATTTCAACCACATAGATTTACGCGTACTCGTGATTTATTTGATGATTTTGCGCAGGTTCTTTCTCAAGTTGATGCGTTAGTTATGTTAGATGTATATTCTGCTGGTGAACAGCCTATTGCAGGCGCAGATAGTCGATCACTTTGCCGTTCAATTCGTAATCGTGGAAAAGTTGATCCAATTTATGTTTCTGATTTAGATCTTCTACCTGAAATAATGAAAGAATTATTACAAGGTGGGGATTTGTTATTAACTCAAGGTGCTGGAAGCGTTGGCCGAGTTGCCCGTCAGTTAGCCAGTAGCCAACTATTTTCAAAAGAGGTTTTATAATAATGGTTGATAAAGTTGCTGTGTTGTATGGTGGGACCTCTGCTGAACGAGAAGTATCCCTAAAATCAGGTAAAGCAGTATTTTCAGGGTTACAAGAAAATGGTATTGATGCTCATCTTATCGATACTAAAGATCATTGTATAACAAATTTGAAGCAAGAAGGGTTTACTAAAGCTTTTATTATTTTACATGGTCGAGGTGGCGAAGATGGTATTACCCAAGCTATTTTAACTTATCAAAACATTCCTTATACCGGAAGTGATGTTTTATCATCAGCTTTAACCATGGATAAGTTAAAAACAAAACTAGTTTGGAAATCACTTGGTTTACCTGTTGCTGATTACGTTATGGTTGAAAAATCGCAATTAATTGACATTGGAAATATTGTTAAAAATCTTGGATTACCATTATTTGTTAAACCAAGCCATGAAGGCTCAAGTGTTGGTATGACAAGAGTTGATAAGGCAGAAGAATTAAAAGCTGCTATTGATGTTGCATTCAAATATGATAATACCGTAATGGTTGAATCGTTTTTATCTGGCCCTGAGTTTACCGTTGCGATAGTTGGTGATGAGGTTTTACCAGCAATTTACATTAAGCCTGCTACCAATTTTTATGATTATGATGCAAAGTATTTGTCAGATAAAACCCAATATTTCTGTCCAAGCGGATTATCTGATGAAAAAGAACAAGAGATTCGTAAATTAGCTTTAGATGCTTATAAAGCGGTTGGTTGCCGAGGTTGGGGTAGAGTGGACATTATGTTTGATAATAATGAAAAACCATATTTACTTGAAGTAAACACTGCTCCAGGCATGACAGACCATAGTTTGGTACCAATGGCAGCAAAAGAATACGGATGGTCATTTAGTGAATTGGTTAAACGTATTTTACAATTAGCAACCATATAATTGGCTTTATTTTTATGAAAAAAGTCCGACAAGCAGCGCACAAACGAGAACATCAAAATAGAAGAAGGTTGCTTGTTTTTCGTAATTCAGAACAAATGATAGGTTTTTTGTTCTTTATTATAATTATTTGTATTAGTGCCTGGGCTATCAATTGTGTTAAGAACTGGATGGAAGATCCAGATCAGATGGTTTTATCACAATTGACTTTAAGTGGAGAGTATACTTACACAACTGAAGATGATCTTCGACAAGCAATATTAGGTTTAGGATTGCCTAATACCTATATAGGACAGGATGTTGACGATATTCAACAAGAAATAATGCGATACCCTTGGGTTAAACAAGCTAGTATCCGTAAGCAATGGCCGGATAGGTTGATTGTTTATATTGAAGAATACAAACCTGCATTTTACTGGAATGATTTATATCTACTTGATAATGCTGGCAATGTATTTAGTGTGCCATTAGATCGTTTGGGTGAATTGCAATTACCTAGGATATATGGCCCTGAAGGTAAAGCAAAAACAATATTAGAAACGTATTTTAAGCTAGAAGAAATTTCTAGAAAGTTAGCTAATAACAAGTTTGCATCAGAAATTAAAGCAGCTATAGCTGATGAACGTAATGCTTGGCAATTGCTGATTAAACAATGTACAGCTGATTTATGTTCTGAAAGTCAGGATATAAAATTGATAGTTGGTAGTGAAAAAATAGAACAACGCTATCAACAATTTATTAAATTATTTCCTGAAATTCAGTCTAGAATGCCAGCTGATGAAAAAATAACGGCTGCTGATTTGCGTTATGAAAACGGCATCGCAGTACAACGAGAAAAAATATCGCAATAAGGAATAAATAAAGGCTTAAGTATGAAAGCAACAGAGAAAAAATTGGTTGTTGGACTTGAAGTTGGCACATCCAAAGTACTTGCCCTTGTCGGTGAAGTGCTTCCTGATGGTGTGGTCAATATTATAGGTGTTGGACATTGTCCATCGAAAGGCGTTGATAAAGGTGGTGTAAATGACCTTGAATCAGTTGTTAAATCAATCCAACGAGCAGTTGACCAAGCTGAATTAATGGCTGATTGCCAAATATCTTCTGTTTATTTAAGCCTATCTGGTAAACACATTCGTTGTCAAAATGAAATAGGTATGGTGCCAATTGCTGATGAAGAGGTTACTGCAGAAGATGTCGAAAACGTAGTTCATACAGCTAAGTCCGTTCGAATATTAGATGAACATCGTATTTTGCACGTTATTGCTCAAGAGTATTCAATTGATTTACAAGAAGGCATTAAAAATCCTATCGGATTATCTGGTGTAAGAATGAAAGCCAAAGTTCATTTGGTCACCTGTCATAATGATATGGCAAGAAATATCGTTAAGGCTGTTGAACGTTGTGGTTTAAAAGTTGATCAACTTATTTTCTCTGGGTTGGCTTCTAGCTATGCAGTCTTGACTGATGATGAAAAAGAATTAGGTGTATGTGTTATTGATATCGGTGGCGGAACAATGGATGTTACTGTTTATACAGGTGGTGCATTACGTCATTCGGTAGTTATTCCTTATGCTGGCAATGTTGTTACTAGTGATATCGCTTATGCATTTGGTGCACCACCAATGGATGCTGAAAATATCAAAATTCGTTATGGTTGTGCTGTCGGTTCATTAGTTGGTAAAGATGAAGTTATTGATGTGCCGAGTGTTGGAGGACGACCATCACGCTCATTACAAAGACAAACATTAGCAGATGTAATAGAACCACGCTATTCAGAACTTTTATCTTTAGTCCAAAAAGAATTACTAGTGTTACAAGATGAACTTAAGAAACAAAATGTGAAATATCAGTTGGCAGCAGGGATTGTTTTAACTGGTGGAGCAGCTCAAATTAAAGGCATGGTTGAATGTGCTGAAAAAGTTTTTCAAAATCAAGTTCGTATTGGACAACCTTTGAATATTTCAGGATTAACTGATTATGTGCAAAAGCCTTATTGTTCTACAACCGTAGGCTTATTGCACTATGGAAAACAAAGTTTATTAAATGATGATACTAAAGATAGCAATAAATCATCATTGAAAGGGATAGCTAAAAGATTGACCGGTTGGTTTAAAAAAGAATTTTAGCTAATATATTTAATAACTTCGTAGACATTGTAGCTGGTTATCTGTACAATGTTGTTAGATCGTAAATTTGGAGATAAGTTATGTTTGAGCCTATGGTTGCGGATGATGAGCCAGCAGCAGTCATTAAAGTTATTGGTGTAGGTGGCGGCGGCGGTAATGCTGTTGAGCATATGATTGCTGAACATATTGAAGGCGTTGAGTTTTTTGCAGCAAATACTGATGCACAAGCATTGAAAAGAATTAAAGTTGGTCAAACTATCCAAATCGGTAATAATGTGACCAAAGGACTTGGTGCTGGAGCTAATCCAGAAGTGGGAAGGAATTCAGCAGAAGAAGATCGTGATGTTATTCGTAGTGCGATTGAGGGTGCCGACATGGTATTCATCGCAGCCGGAATGGGTGGCGGAACAGGAACAGGTGCAGCTCCAGTCGTTGCAGAAATTGCTAAAGAACTAGGTATTTTAACTGTAGCTGTTGTTACAAAACCTTTTGGATTTGAAGGTAAAAAACGTATGGCTTTTGCTGAGCAAGGTATTGCTGAGTTAGCTAAACACGTTGACTCTCTTATCACAATTCCAAATGATAAATTATTAAAAGTATTAGGTCGAGGCGTTAAGCTATTAGACGCTTTTGCTGCTGCAAATGGTGTTTTAAAAGGTGCAGTACAAGGTATTGCTGAATTAATTACCAAACCTGGTCATATCAACGTTGACTTTGCCGACGTTAGAACGGTAATGTCCGAAATGGGTTACGCTATGATGGGTTCTGGTCGTGCGAGTGGTGATAACCGTGCCGAAGAAGCTGCTGAAATGGCTATTTCAAGCCCGTTACTTGAAGATATTGATTTATCGGGTGCGCGTGGCGTGTTAGTTAATGTTACAGCTGGTCTTGATCTTGGTTTAGAAGAATTTGAAACTGTTGGTAGTACTGTTAGAGCTTTTGCTTCTGACAATGCAACTGTGGTTGTTGGTACTACATTTGATCCAGACATGTCTGATGAAATTCGTGTTACAGTAGTTGCAACTGGTATTGGTATGGATAAACGTCCAGAAGTTAAAATTAATAAGCCAGTTACATCACATGGTTCATTATTTGGCCAAACAAATCATTTGCCACAGCAACAAGAGGAACCAATGCCTAAAGTTGTTAACGAACCAGCGGTTTCTCCAATGGAAGAACATAAAATTTTAGATATTCCTGCTTTTATCCGTAAGCAGGCTAATTAGTATTGAACTTATTTGATTTCTTATTGTCTAATGGATAAAGGAAGCGAATAAAAAGAGTAGGTGCGAAGTGAAACAAAGAACCTTAAAAAAGACAATTCAAGCAACTGGTGTCGGTTTACATACTGGCAAAAAAGTTACTTTGACTTTACGTCCTGCGCCAGAGAACACAGGTGTTATTTATCGCCGTACAGATTTAAATCCGTATGTTGATTTTCCTGTGGATGCAAAATCTGTGCGTGATACAATGCTTTGTACCTGTTTGGTTAATGAAGATAATGTTCGTATTTCAACTGTTGAACATATCAATTCTGCATTAGCTGGGCTCGGTATAGATAATATTATTATTGAAGTAAATGCGCCCGAAATTCCAATTATGGACGGAAGTGCAAGCCCATTCGTTTACTTATTATTAGATGCTGGAATTACTGAGCAAAATGCACTGAAAAAATTCATACGAGTTAAAGAAACTGTTCGTGTCGAAAATGGTGATAAATGGGCAGAAGTAAGACCATATAGTGGTTTTCGATTAGATTTCACTATTGATTTTCGTCATCCAGCTATTGATAACAGTTCACAACGTTACCAATTGGATTTTTCTTCAGAGTCTTTTATTCGTCAAATCAGTCGTGCAAGAACGTTTGGATTTATGAGAGATATTGAAGCATTACAATCTAAAGGATTATGTTTAGGCGGTAGCTTAGATTGTGCAATTGTTGTTGACGATTATAAAGTTCTTAATGAAGATGGTCTTCGTTTTGAAGATGAATTTGTACGTCATAAAATGCTAGATACCATTGGTGACTTATACATGAGTGGCCACAATATGATTGGTGAAGTAGTGTGTTATAAATCAGGTCACGCTTTAAATAACCAACTATTGCAAGCGTTATTAGCTAAACAAGATGCTTGGGAATATGTCACCTTTGATGAAGAACAAAATGTTCCTGTTGCTTTAGGTACAAGACAGCTTGTTTTAGCATAAGTCATTAAAATCGTATTATAAATTTACTAACGCTTCCGATTTGGAGGCGTTTTTTATTTTAGAATCAATGAGATAATCATAATGAATAACAGCCATTTTTTTGCTCATTTATCGCGTTTAAAACTAATTAATCGTTGGCCTTTAATGCGTAACGTGAGAACTGAAAATGTATCAGAACATAGCCTTCAAGTTGCTTTTGTTGCACATGCTTTAGCGATAATTAAAAACAAACGATTTAATGGTAATGTTAACCCTGAACGCATAGCATTACTGGCTATGTATCATGATGCATCAGAAGTATTAACGGGTGATTTACCAACACCGACTAAATATTACAACCCACAGATCACATCTGAATACAAAAAGATTGAAAAAATAGCTCAAAATAAACTCATTAATATGTTGCCAAAAGAGTTACAAGATGACTTTAAAACACTAATTGATGACGATTATTATGATGAAGATGAAAAAAGCATTGTAAAACAAGCAGATGCTTTGTGTGCATATCTTAAAACAATTGAAGAGCTTAGTGCGGGTAATAATGAGTTTAGGTTAGCAGAACAACGATTAAAAAAAACATTATCAGATCGTAATACTCCAGAAATGGATTATTTTTTAGATGTATTTGTCCCAAGTTTCAGCTTATCATTAGATGAAATTACAATGGATGAATAGTTTTAGTCAACTGAGTAATCATTTACAGCACAATTAATAACGAAGTAAATAAACTATTTTTGATAAATATAACGTTTTACTGGACGGCCAATTGGTAAATAGGTCAAATGGCTTTCTATTTCTCCTAACTCTTCTAAATAATCAAGATATTTCTTAACCGATATCCTAGATAAAGGAATCAATTCGATAATATCGCTCATAGAGAAATCTTGTTGATAGTTAACAATAACATCTCGAACAGATTGTAAAGTTTGTGAGTCGATTCCCTTTGGTAATCTATTTGTAGTATTAAAGTTTTTAGTGAAAATTCGATCATCTAATTGATTCTGGTTTAGTATTTCGGAAGATGATAATAGGCGAATCCGTTCTTGATATGAAATCAAAGCCGTACGAAATCTCTCAAAAGTGAAGGGTTTAACAATATAATCAATGACTCCTAAACGTAATGCGGTTTGGATATCATTGGTATTACATGCGGCGGTTACCATAATAATATCTATTTTAGGGTAACTAATTCGAATATATTTTAACAGATCAAGACCATTTAGTTTTGGCATAAAAACGTCAAGCAACAATAGATCAATATGATTATCATGGATAAAATGTAGCGCTTGTTCTCCATTAGTAACAGTTGCCACTAAATTAAAACCAGGAAGCATTTGCAAATATTTTTTATTGAGCTCTGCTACCATCGGATCATCTTCAACAATTAAAACTTCTACCATATGATTATTTTTTCCTATAAATCTCTTCTAATGGTAATAATACCTTAAAGCAAGTCCCTTTTTTATTATCAGAATCACATAATTGTATTTGCCCATCTAACTCATCAATACTAGCTAACACTAAATAAAGCCCAAAACCACGATTATCGCCCTTTGTCGAATAGCCTTTTTGAAAAATATATTGAATATCATTTTCAGAAATACCTTCACCATTATCATTGATTTCAATCTGAAAATTAGAATTATCAATAACTAAACTCACCTTTATCTGCTTATCATCCAAAAATTGTACTGCATCAAGTCCATTATCAATTAAATTACCAAGTATTGTAACTAAACCATGTGTCACAGATGTATCTGCTATTGGTGCCAAAATACCATCAATATTAAACGTTAATGTCACATTTAGCTCACGTGCTCGGCTAAATTTACTATTTAAAAATCCTGCAATAATTGGATCTTTAATATATTGACTAACAAGTTTAGATTCCGCTTGTTGATTGCCAATAATTTCTTCAAGATAATCAATTAATTCAGATTTATTGTCATTAAAGGCTAACCCATAAATAACATGTAATTTATTATTAAACTCATGAGATTGTGAACGTAAAGCATCGGCATAACGATTAACTCCTGTTAAATTTTCTGCCAATCTACGTACTTCTGTCATATCTCTAAATGAAGCAATAGCTCCAACTAAAATATCATTAACAAATAATGGAGTTCGATTGGTTAGTATCACCACGCCATTAATATTTTGTTCACAATCATATTCAGCTTTTCCACTCATCATCACTTCATGCAGTCGAGTATTTGGAATAAAGTCACCAATAGGTAAGCTTATAATATTTTCTTTATCTTTTTTTATGCGCAAAATTCTAATTGCTTCATCATTGATCTGTGTAATTAATCCATCTCGATTGATAACCACAATGCCTTCTTTTACCGTTCGGATAATAGCATTTCGCTCAGCAAATAGCTGTGCCATTTCAACTGGCTCAAGGCCGTATAAAATTTTCTTTATATCGCGAGATAACAAATAGGCCAAAAGAATAGCTATCGATAATGAAGCAAACAAGGATAGCCAAATCGGCTGACTTGTTCTTGATGCTAAATGATTAATTTTTTGCAAGGTCTGACCAACTAAAACTACACCAATTTGTTGATCTTTATCATTCATAATTGGCTTAAAAGCCCGAACAGAATCTCCCAATGTGCCTTTCGCAATTGAAGTATAGGACTCACCATTTAATGCGCGCTGTTCATCTCCACCGACTATAGTTTGACCTATTTTATTTTCATCGGGATGCGAATATCGAACGCCTTGCATATTAAATATCACAATAAAATCAGTTTGTGTTAATACTCTGGATTGTTCTGTTGTTTTTTGAATGGAAGCAATATTTTGTGGTGTTGGATTTTGTATTTCGTCAATGATACTTTGTGATGTAGAGATAATATTTGCGATATTCTCAACTCGTTGGCGAGAGTTGATAAGATATTCGTTATTCACTACATGAACAATATAAATATTTTGTGCAATAACTGAAAGTATAAACACTAAGCAAATCAGGCTTATTAACTTAACTTTGAGTGGTAATTTATTAAATAAATATCTCATTCTCATTTACTGTATAAAAAGCGATCACTTACTATCATAACTTATTAGGCAGGAAAACCTACTAATAAATTTCATATTAGTAGGTTTTTAGCTAATTTAATCGACTATTAAAGATTATTTGCTGCATTTTTTACACTTTCAGCAACCACCTTGGCTACATTAGGTTCAAATGCATTTGGCAATATACAATCAATTGATAGTTTGTCAGGTGTAATGATATTGGCTAATCCTTTTGCTGCTGCAAGCTGCATGGCCAATGTAATATTTTTTGCTCTAGCATCTAAAGCGCCTCTAAATATGCCAGGGAATGCTAAAACATTATTAATTTGATTCGGATAATCACTACGCCCAGTACCGACAATATAAGCACCAGCTGCTTTAGCTTCGTCTGGGAATATTTCTGGTGTTGGATTTGCCATAGCAAAAATAATTGATTTTTCTGCCATTGTTTTAACCCAATCTGCTTTTAATACTCCTGGGGCTGAAACACCAATAAACACATCAGCACCTTTAACCGCATCTTGTAATGTACCTTTTTGTTTGTTCTTATTGGTTCTCTTCGCCATGGCCAAATGGTGAGGCGGTAAAGAAAGATCATCTTCGGATAAAATACCAATCTTATCGACAATTTTAAGATCGGTTACTCCAGCGGCTAATAACATATCGGCAATTGCTAAACCAGCTGCTCCGCCACCGTTAATCACCACCTTGGCCGATTCGATCGACTTACCTGCAACTTTAAGTGCATTATAAAGCGCTGCTAATACAACGATTGCTGTACCATGTTGATCATCATGGAATACAGGAATATCTAATAATTCTTGTAATCGTTTTTCAATCTCAAAACACCTTGGTGCACTAATATCTTCCAGATTGATACCGCCAAATGAGGGCGCTAATGCTGCTATATGTTTAACTAACTCATCTGGATCTTGAGTATTAATTGATAAAGGTATTGCATCAACATCTGCAAATTGTTTAAATAAAATTGCCTTGCCTTCCATTACTGGAATTGCTGCTTCTGGCCCAATATTTCCTAACCCTAAAACAGCTGAACCATCAGTGATAACCGCAACTAAATTACGTTTACTGGTATATTCATAAACTGAATCGGGATTTTTAGCAATTTCTGTGCAAACTGCCGCAACCCCTGGTGTATAAGCAACACTAAGATCTGCCATTGAATTAACAGGGACTTTCGAGTGAGTTTCAAATTTACCGTGCATTTGTTTACTGATTGCTAACGCTTTTTCTTGTACTGTTGTCATAATGCTTACCTTTTTAAATACTTAAAACTATATTTAATATTTTTTGAGATCAAACCAATATTCATCTCAAACTGCTTTTAAAACTTCTTATTCATTCTTTAATGTTTATAAAACTACATATGTAAATAACGCATCAGTGCCGTGGTGCATATCACCATTAAAGCTCCCCCTAATCGTGTTGCAACTTGAGCAAAAGGCATCAAGTTCATTCTGTTGGCTGTTGAAAGTATCGCTACATCACCAGTTCCACCCATTCCACTTTGGCAAGATGAAATAATAGATGCCTCAACTGGATACATTTTTAAGAAGAAGCTACAAACAAATCCTGTCATTGAAACAGTGAAGACGATAGAGATAATGGTAATAAAGTATGGGATAGTTAATACTTTAACTACGCTATTTAAATCTATATAAAGTAGCCCAAGTCCTGCCATTAATGGAAAGGTAAAGTTGCCTGAGATAAATTTGTACCATTGTTGGCTTCCTCGTTCGACACTCGCTGGTAATAAACGAAAATATTTAACTACAGCGGTAGCAATAATCATTAAAACAGGACCAGGGAAATGAGTTACTTTTTCTAAAATCATACCGAAGATAAATAGCGTAGCTAAAATCATAACTGCGCCACTCATTGCACGAGCATCAAGTGGTGTCTTATCATCTTTTAACGCTTCAGCTAAGCCATCAAATTCAATTTTTACTAATTGACCGTGCCCACTTAAGTGAGGTTTAACTTCACCAATTCGGCTCATAATCGCCGTAAAAGTGATTGCAAAAAAGTTACCTACAACAGTTGCAGGAATTAATGCGCTAACAAAAACATTATAATCTTGATTAAGGATATTGCTGTAGGCATTGGACAGTTGCAAAACACCTTCACCAATTCCTCCTGCCATTACTGGTGAAACGGTATAAAAGAAGGCGTGCTCCCAATCATCACCAAAAGCTACGGCGACACAGACGCCAACAAACGCAGCTAAACACATACCTAATAGCATCGGAATCATCATTCGAATAAAGCCTTGAACTAAAATCACTCGATGCATACCAAGAATACTACCGCACACTAAACTGGCGATATAAAAGAGTAAAAAGTTAGAGTCTTTCATTAACATCTTTGTTGCTGATAAAGTATTCTCATCAAAAACGTTGTAGTAAACCAATAATGAAGGAACGATAAGTGACAAAATGGCAGGCGCCCCAAATTTTTTGAAAAATGGAATATTCTGCCCGACAGTGCCTAAAAACCAACCTAAAGGTAATATCACAGCAAAACCACCAATAAGGCTTTTAGGTAGCATATCTAATTGTGCAGCAATAATAACGATAATCGAACAAACTAAAAATATGGGGAGGGGAAGTGAACCTATATACATTTTGTTTTCTTTTATATCTTGTAACATACTCATAACTAAACCTCTTTATTTTTTTATAGCACATATGCAGTATAGTTATGCAGAAAGAAATCAGAAGAATAAGAAAGTTAACTAACTAGTTTTGTAACTAATGTAAGTATCTTAATAATTTTATGATTGATTTATATAGGTTTTTATGACAAAATCACCTTTAAAATGGAAGAATTAGTAATGACTAATTTATTAGAAAGACTTTTATAAGTTATCTAATTAAAGAATGGATTGATGTCAAATTTTGACTATTTTTAGACTTAAAAAACCCCGCTCCTCAACTTTTTTTATACATCAATGAATCAACTATTTTTGTATTATTTATCTAATAGATAAATAATAATTTAGGGAATAATAAATTAAGGAGTTAGTTTAATTAATTTAATGAAAAGAAGGATATTACTTACTTATTAGCTTATTATTTTATAGCTAGTCTTCATTCATCCTTTAATTTAACTAATTGATAGCCATTTTCAGTTGGTTTAATTTCAAAAGTTCCTAAATCTCGAACTGTTTTATCTTCTACGCCTTCACAGTCGCCAGAACGCTGGAATAAATTGATTTGTAATCGAAGATGTGTTTCATCAATTTTTTCAAAAGTACCTTCCGAACCGGTAAAACAATCGTTACCACACCTAGCAGAGTATTTTGATAAGAAAGTACCATTAGTATTAAAAGTTAGCGAGTTACCGTAAATAAATTTCGTTCCATCCGAACTTATATGTAATCTTTCAGCGGGGGGATTGGATAACTCAAATAAATCCAATTCATGATTTACTACTTCATTAATTTGCCAAAAATCATTTTTCCAAAAGTCATTTATGTCATTTTGTGCAAAGCTAGAAAATGGAAGCAATAATAAAAAAAGAATTTTTTTCATGATGAGTTTTACTTTTTAAAATGTCTTGATAAGAATTTTGTATCAATTTTAGGCTTAAAACCCCCGTTTCTCAACTGTAATTTTTTTTAGCGTACAGTATTAATGTAATAAACAAGCCTGAATTTTATCGACTTCTTTATTGAGTGCATCAATAACTAAATCTGGGTGGGTTCTTTCCAAGGTTTTTACATTTTCAAACCCTTCATTGCCAATAGAAGCAGTATATTGTTGAGCTTGTTTGATATTGCTAAATAAGTAATGAATATTTTTGGCATTGCGAGTTGCGGTTAATGTATAACTAACGAAGTATTTAGATTGTGATTGATAATTGGTAATAGCGTTAGCAACAACATTATTTCCTTCAACTAATATGAGAGTATCACCACCATTTATCGTAATTGCTTGTAGAGAAGCCATATTATAATATGGCCACCATGCCGAACTTAAATAGTTTTCACGGTTCAACACTACTGGTCTATTATCAAGTTCTTGTGCAATACAGAGTGATAATGAAGAATGAAGGATAGGTCGTGAAGTACTGTATTTATTTATGATATCCTCACCAAACGTGTTTTGAGTAATTTCTACACCTTCTGTTTGATAGATTGACAACATCTTCTGAGAAGAACAACCAGTTAGCAACGCAACTAAAACAGTAAAACCAATTAACTTTCTCATAACTCATCCTTCTTTGCATGATTAGTTTTATTCTAAACGGTTATAAAAGTATTTACCAGTATTTAGAACAGAAGGATTTAAATATTTTTTAGAGCTGAAAAGTATTAAAATGTATGATTTAATATATTGAATTAATTATATTTATTTGCAATAAAATGAGAGAAGCTTGTCTTTCTCTCATTTAATTTATTAATCTTCTTTACCGCGAATTTTACGCGATAAACGTTTAAATCCGTGAGTAAATTTTTTAATTGCCATAGCCATGAAAGGAACATTAATTTTAATACCAAAGCGTTCACGTAATTCGATTGCATCATTGGCTTTAGTTAACCAAATAAAACCGGAGTTAGTTAAGTCGATTGCTTTGATTTTACCCTCTGGAGTTAAAATAAAGTTACCACCGTGAACATCGTTTGAAACAAGATTATAACTATGCAGTTTTTCAATACATGCTTTAACTTGCTCTCCATATTCACGCATTTCATCCCATGTTAATGAGCGTCCTTCTAAAAAATTAAAGATCATATAGTGGCGATTGGTGGTTTTATCAAAAGCAACTAAATAGAGTTCATAAGCGATATCGCATTTATCCAACGAAATTTTAGCTAGCTTACGGATTAGATTAAAATAAAAATCACCAGTTATTTTAGCAATAAGTCGACGTTCTAAACGATGCTCAACACCGCCATCTATTTTGAAAATAAATTTAGATTGATTGTGATTAATTAGATAAGTATATCTCTCAATTTTATCACTTGGATCGAGTAGCTCATGATGTCCTTCTTCGGCCAAAAATTGGTCAAAAAGTTCCAAATAATTTATCTCATCATTTTGTACGTAAGCGAACTTCATATTGCCGCGCTCGATTTCAATAATGTTTGCAAAGTTATTCAAGTTTTAAAGTCCTAAGATACATCAAAAAATGAGTTTATCTTAAACACTATCAAGCTTAAAGTAAATGAAACAGTCAATATTAACAGGTGATGCGTGCGAAAAAATATTGGTTACTAGTTAGCTGATGTTTATTTTACATAAAATTAGCAAAAGGCGGGCAAGTAACGTTTACTACAAAAGCATTTTTGCTATGTCTCAGTGTATTTATTGTCAATAAAGTTAAATCAATCTTTACTCTATTATGCAATTTAGCTTAGCGATTAAATACAAATGAGTTTATTGTTATCAGTTGATAGAATTATACAAATTAGGCTAAATCCTTGTATTAGCATTGTCAAATATAAAAAGGATGATATGACATTAATGTGGCTCTTTGACAAAGATGTCGATCTACCAAACCGATCATCTCTAATAATAGAACGGGACTTTACTGATTAAATTGGTTAAACCGCGTATTATATCCATCTAAATTACATCTGCATTTTAAATTTGGTTATGGGTAATCATTCTGCTATTTGGTTTTTGTATATTATCAGAACGGCTAAACACTCTTTATATACCGGTATCACAACTGATGTCGCCAGGCGTTTACGCCTGCATCAAAATGGTAAAGGTGCTAAACACCTTAAAGGGCATCATAATTTAACCGTTGTTTATCAAATCAGTGTCGGTGACAGATCAACCGCATTGAAACTTGAGTATCGTATAAAACAGCTTTCTAAACAGAAAAAAGAGCAACTGGTGGCAAACGCCCCCGACTTAGTGAATTTATTAACCTTGATCAATCGATGATTTGCTCAATTGCAGAATATTGAATGATATTATTGTCCTGATTTGCAATAGAGGTTATTTGGCGTAATTTATTCTTGATACTGCTCAATTTAAAACATTGACATCAATTGTAGCGGTGGCGCTTTAATGGCTTGACTTTGCCGATTAAATTCAGCTAATTGCTGATACCAAAAATCAGCATCGAGTATCCAAGGAAATGCGATTGGAAAAGCTCTGTCTTGCCAACGCTGAACTATCCAAGCTAGGTAGTGCACCATTCTCATTGCTCTAAGTGGTTCAATTAAACTCAGTTGGTTTATATCAAAATGATAAAACTCTTGATAGCATTCAAGAATGCTATCAAGTTGCAATTGTTGCGCTTTTCGATCGCCATTGAGTAACATCCAAATATCTTGAATCGCTGGTCCATTACGTGCATCATCAAAATCGACAAACATGGCACTATCACGCCATAATATATTACCCGCATGGCAATCAGCATGAAGGCGAATTGGTTGCCAATCGGTATGCCAATGCTGCTCAACAATCTGTATTAAGTGGGTTAAACTGGTCTTGAGTTCGTCATGGATTTTCTTAGGGATCAAATTAGAGGTTAACAAAACTTCTTTAGGCTGATAAAGATATTCTTCGAGTCCAATTGTGGGGCGATAAATAAAAGGTTGTTTTGCACCAATTTGATGAATACGTCCCAGCAAAGTGGCTACCGATTCCATTTGCTCGATATTATCACTTTCATATTGCCGTCCTCCTACACTTGGGAACAGAGCAAATAGGTAGCCTTCATATTCATGCAAAGTTTGACCATTAAAGGTTAATGGCGCAGCGACAGGAATATCAGCTTCTGATAGTTTCTTAGTAAATTGATGCTCTTCAAGAATTTGTGCCTGATTCCAACGATAGGGGCGATAGTATTTGGCGACATATCGTATGCGATCCTCATCAGAAAATTGATAGACACGATTTTCATAACTATTTAAAGCAGTCAGCCCCGAATCAACCCGAATACCAACGGTTGCCAAACTAGCAAAAATAACGTCGGGTGATAATGATTGAAATGAAAAGGCTGAACTATCCATTTTAACGTTCCTTTATTGCTGGCTGAACCATTGGTCTAATTTCTGTTTCAAAGGCTCTAAGCCGATACGTTTTGGCGATGAAAACGGTGCAACAGTAATATCACCTTGAAAAGGTAAGATAGCTTCTTTAACCATGTTAACCTGTTTTTTTAATGCGCCTGAAGCAAGTTTATCGGCTTTAGTTAACAGTAGCATAACAGGAATATCAACTGATACAGCCCACTCAATCATTTGTTGGTCGAGATCTTTAAGCGGATGCCGAACATCCATTAATACAATTAAGCCTTTTAAGCTTTCTCGTTTTTGCAGATATTCGCCTAATGATTTTTGCCATTTGCGTTTAATCGCTTCCGGAACTTGTGCATAACCATAGCCCGGTAAATCGACTAAACGACAATTTTCTTCCACTTCAAATAGGTTAATAAGTTGCGTTCGTCCCGGTGTTTTACTGGTTCTTGCTAAAGATTTTTGATTGGTTAATGTGTTAAGTGCACTTGATTTACCGGCATTAGATCTGCCGGCAAAGGCAACTTCAACGCCACTATCAATTGGTAAATGTGAAATATCGGGTGCACTTAAAATAAAATGCGTTTTAGCATAGTTTAATGGTCGAATGTCGGTCATAAAAAATGTCCTTTAAGTGCATTAACGGCACTTAATCACTTAAAATGCCGTTACTGTATAGAAAAACTTAGGAATTGACAACTTTTTCGACAGCTTTGCTAAGTCGGTTCATTCCTTCGTTTATTTCGTCTTCAGATATAATTAGTGAAGGGGTAAAACGAAGCACATTTGGTCCTGCATTAAGGATCATTACTTTAAATTCGGAGGCAACATTCAAGAAGTCACGTGCTTTATTATGAAACACTGGTTGTAATTCAGCACCTAAAAGTAGTCCTTTACCACGGTATTCTCGAAATACTTTGAATTTATCATTTATATTTTCAAGTTGTTCAATAAAGATTGCTCGGCGTTTTTGAACGCCTTGAAGTACATCAGGTGTGTTGATAATATCAAATGCCTCACAACCAACAGCACAAGCAAGAGGGTTACCACCATAAGTCGTGCCGTGAACACCTGGGTGCATTACCGATGCTATGTCATCGGTTGTTAACATTGCACTGATAGGGAATCCTCCGCCAAGTGCTTTTGCAGAAGTTAAAATATCTGGAACCACATCATATTGCTGATAAGTGTATAAAGTACCAGTTCTCCCCATTCCACATTGAACTTCATCAAAGATCAACAAAGCGTTATATTGATCGCAAAGTGCTCTCAAACCTTTCAAAAATTCTGGCGTTGCTGCATTTAATCCACCTTCTCCTTGTACCGGTTCTAACACCACTGCACACGTATGATCATCCATTACTGCCTTAACGGCATTTAAATCATTAAAAGGGACATGAATAATATCAGCAGGTTTAGGACCAAAACCATCGGAATATTTAGCTTGTCCCCCTACTGATACTGTAAAAAAGGTGCGACCGTGAAATGATTGATAAAACGAGATAATTTTAGTTTTATAAGGACTATATTTTTGCGCCGCATAATATCTTGCTAATTTGAAGGCGGCTTCATTTGCTTCGGCACCTGAGTTAGCAAAGAAAACGCGCTGAGCAAAGGTATTATTAATAATTTTTTTGGCAAGGCGTAAAGCCGGTTCATTGGTAAAAACATTACTTACATGCCATAATTGTTCACTTTGTTGGTGTAAGGCATTAATTAGCCTAGGATGGCAATGACCAAGCGCGTTAACCGCAATCCCTCCTGCAAAATCGATATACTCTTCACCATGTTGATCCCATACTCTACTACCTTTCCCTTTAATAGGTATAAATTTAGCTGGTGAGTAAACGGGTAGGATTACTTTGTCAAACAGTTCTCGTGTTATTTCTGGCTGCATTATACGATCCTTATCTTATCTAACAGTATTTTTCTATTTTATGTTATTTATAAAGATAGTAAAGTAAATATTTATTCATAAATACTGAATTTATATTCATTTAAAAAAGTTGGATATTTTGTATATTTTATTCTTTTCTGCAATTATTTTCGGGTATAATTAGCGATTAATTAATAATCGTTAATAAAATAGGAATAAATATGAGTCGTATTATTTATTGCCATTATTTAAAAAAAGAATCCGAAGGTCTAGATTTTCAGCTTTACCCAGGAGAGCTAGGCAAGCGTATTTATAATGAAATTTCTAAAATAGCATGGCAAGAATGGCTTAAGAAGCAAACAATGTTAATTAATGAAAATAAGCTTAATATGATGAATTTAGAACATCGTAAAAAAATTGAAACCGAAATGATAAAGTTTTTGTTTGAAGGTGAAGATGTGGTTATTGATGGATATAAACCTGAAAATTGAGAGATTACAATGAAAAACAATTTTAAAATTCTAACATTACTCATTTCAGTAAGTTTATTAACAGCCTGTCCTGGCTCAAATAACAAAAAAACTGATGAAGACTATTATATAAAAGATACTAATGCATTTAATATTTTAATAAGTCAGTACGCTAATAATATAGAACAAATCTGGGGACCTAAAGAGGTTCTTATTGCTGGTCCTAAAGATTATGTTCAATATGAAGATAATCTACAAACTCGAGTTCATATCAATTTTGTTTCTGGGATAATTACCATTGAAACTTTATCTGATACACCAATCAATAATTTGAAGGACGCAATTGTATCAACATTACTTATGCCAGAACCTGTTGATATTATCAGGCGAGATAAAATAAGTCAGGATTTATCACAAGAACCTTTTTTATATAACCAGGTTCTTGATCAAGAAAGACAACCAATTCGTTGGAGTGGTAGGGCAAATAGCTTTGCCGATTATTTGCTTGCCAATAATTTAAAAGTACGCTCTTCTGGAGCTCATAAAATCACTTATGTTGAAATCAAACTTGTTCCAAACCACATTAATCAACGTGCAAGAAAATTCTTACCTTTAGTGACTGAAGCCTCAAATCGTTACTTTATTGATGAACGATTGATTTTAGCTATTATGGAAGTTGAATCAGCATTTAACCCATTTGCGGTAAGTCGTACAGATGCATTAGGATTAATGCAAGTACAACAACATACTGCTGGTCGAGACATCTTCAAGTTGCGTGGAAAACCAGGTGAACCGAGTCGTCAGTTTTTACTTGACCCTCGTAATAATGTTGATATGGGAACTGCCTATTTATCTTTACTAAAAACGAAGTATTTAGCAGGCATAAATAATCCAATATCACTACGATATGCAATGATCACCTCTTATAATGGTGGGGCTGGAAGTGTATTACGTACTTTTTCTGATGACCGAAATGAGGCGATCAATATAATTAACTCCATGACACCTCAACAAGTTTATCGCAAATTAGTGACTTCACATGTTTCTCAAGAGTCACGAAATTATCTTATCAAAGTTAGTAGAATTCTAGATAATAAATAAAAAGTATCTATTTTTTATAGGACTATCACATTATTTTAAATAAATAATATTGTGATGGTCCTTTTAACAAATATTAAATTTCTTATGCAAAATTTAATATTTTAACCTTCCCCTTTCATTTCTTAAAAATAGCTTACCACAAGAGTTGTAAATAACGCTTAATGATTTGTTTTATAATAATATTTTGACTTACAACTCTTATCAAATATGAAGTTGCTGGCTATCAATGGCAAATCTAGAATATATCAACATTTTTATAATAAATTTCTAATATTTATATGTTTGTAAATGAACATATAGAAAATTTTCATTTCTTTAATTTTGAAATTTCTTCAGCTCTATTTTTATAACAACAAGATGTATTTAAGTGAAAGGAAATAATAGTTCATGGTCAAATTTAATCGTTTCCGTAACATTTCTTATCTAAGTATAAGTGCTGCATTTTTACTTGGTTCAAATAGTGTTTATGCGAGTACAGAGACCGTACCAAAATTAAATATTATCCGCGATGAATTTAATTCAGCGGAAAAACTAAATTTAAGTATCTATAATCCGAAACTTAAATTAACATCCCAAGGTTTATTCAATACCCCAATGGGGCTTTATGTCTATACCAACTATCCGAGCAAAATAGCAGAATATCAAATCACTATTTATCGCCAATCTGATGTCGATAACCAACATCCAATAAAAACATTGAAGTTTAATGAAATTAGCCCATATGAAGCGCTATTGTGGCAAGGTGATACCGACAATGGAGAACCATTGTCAATTGATAGTGACTATAAAGCGATTTTAACCACGACTAGTCATGATGGCTTAAAAGATAACGTTCATGCCGTTAACTTTAGTACATTAGGCCATGGTATAAAACAAGAGAGTGAATTTATTTCATATAGCAAATCTAATGTTTCTTCCTCACCCGCCACTAACTTGACCTTTGGTAAATTAAAATCAGATAGTACTATTCCTGGTTTTGGAGAAAGTCGGATCGATCATCAAGGCATTGTCAGTGGTGCGCAAGATCGTAAAGTTGTCATTCAAATGGCGGGACTAAAAGATAAAAAAGATGTGATGTTAAATGGTGAACTATTGGTGGTGGACAATAGTGGACGCGCCATGCGAGAGATGATCTTATCGCCAGGAGAGTATCAGTTCGATTTAACTTGGAAAGATGAATTTGGTCAAACTCATTCACAAAACGAAAAATTAGTTGTTCAAAAAGAAAATGATATTTTTTATGTTGGTATTGTTGATGTCACATATGCACAAAATAATGTTAGCGGTGAAGGCCAATCAATAGTAGAAGATGCTGATAGCCATCATTATAGTGGTAAAGGTAGTTGGGATGGTCGAGTTGCATTTTATTTAAAAGCCAATAAAGAAGATTATCGCTTAACAGCTCATTTAGATACCACCGAAACCAAATTAAAAAATGCATTTGGTCATTTAGGTGAAAAAGACCCAACGCGTTTTGTTCGAGAAATCGATCCTCAAGCTTATTATCCAATTTATGGTGATGACTCAACCACTGAAAGTGATGTTGATACCGAAGGTAAATTCTATGTTAAGTTAGAGAAAGGAAAAAATTACGGGTTATGGGGTAATTATAATACCCAAATTACTGGCAATGAATTTGCAAATTTTAACCGAAGTCTATACGGTGCTAAGCTTTACCATGAAAGTGAGCAGACGACAAAATATGGCGATACTCGTACATTAGCTACCATATTTTTATCAAATGGTGAAACACGAGGTAGTCATAATGAATTAGCCTCAACTGGTGGTAGCTTATACTTTTTGAAACATCAACGTGTAACTCAAGGTAGTTTAAAACTTTCGGTCGAAGTACGCGATCGTAACACTGGACGAGTATTAAGTACCAGTTCCTTAACCGAAGGTGTGGATTATGAAGTTAACCAATTCCAAGGTCGTATAATGCTAACTAAACCATTACCAATGACCTCCAGTGGTGGCTCGGGTAGTTCCATTATCGAAGGTGGAAACTTAGTTGGTGGTGATCCAGTTTGGATTATAGCTGAATATGAATATTACTCGGATGGATTTGACCTTGAAGGTCAGAAAGTTTTTGGTGGAAGAGCTTATCACTGGTTAAACGATTATCTACGTATTGGGGGAACTTACCTAAGTGAAGATCAGGCTAGTGGTGATAATTATGAATTGAAAGGTGTGGATTTAATTGTAAGACCAACGCAAGGAACACACACTCAATTAGAATACGCCAAAACTAAAGCGAAAATGAATGATATATTTGTATCGAGCAATGGTGGTCTATCATTTACTGAAACTGTGCTATCAGGTGATACTCGTGGAGCAGCTTGGAAAATAGAACAAAAAATCGATTTTAATGATTTTACCGAAAAAGATGTTCCACTAAGTTTCAAAGGCTATTACTCGATGCAACAAGAAGGTTTTTCATCTTTTGCTAAAGCACGTAGTAGTGATTTAGAAGAATGGGGCGGTGAATTGCGTTATGACTTTGAACCAGATAAAAAAGGTGTATTGGTTGGTCATAGCCAAGAAAAAGATAAAGCAAATTACGTTGAACGAATTACTCGTGCACAATATTACACTGCCTTAGGTGAATTATATAAAACCGCTTTAGAGCTACAACAACGAAATGATCATAATTATGGTAGTGATTCAACTAAAGAAACATTAGTAGCGGCAAAATTAGAACGTTCATTCTTTGATGGCCGAGATAAAGGTTATATCATCCAACAATTAACCTTAAATAAATCAGGTGATGTTGCTGATGATAACCGCACAACGCTAGGTTATAACTCGCAAGTGACAGAAAACATCAATATCGGTGCTGAAGTTTTTGGTTCTAACCGAGGTGCAGGAGGTGGTGTACAAGGTAGCTGGGATGTTAATGAACGAACCAGTTTATACACTAAATTATTAAATGATGTCGATTCAACTTCAGGTCGAGGAATAACTACTGTTTTTGGTGGAAAAACCAACGCGACAAGTAAAATGGAGTTATATTCTGAGCGTCAATTTAAAACCAGCAAAATTGATCACACTACTTCAGATATCTATGGTGTCAATTATAAACCAACTGAAGCGCAATATGTCGAAGGGTCTTACTCTATAGGTCGAGTAAATAACCGTAATCGAAATAGTACCAGTTTGACAGGAAATGATGAAACTCGCCGAGATGTATATGCAGTAGGTTATGGCTTTAAAAATGAAAAATTTCAAATGCGTAACCGCCTTGAATATCGTATAGATGAAGCAAGTGAGCGTATCAAACAATGGGTCACGACAAACCGTGCTAAAACTATCGTAAGTGAAAACTTAAGTTGGCTTACTCAGTTTGATTTTGCTAAAACATTAGGTGAACGCGATGATAAGGTTGTGAGTAACTATACTGAATCAATGGTTGGTTTTGCTTATCGGCCACAAGCCATTAATAATCTAAATCTATTTGGAAAACTAACCTATGTATATGGATTAGATCCTGACGATCAGCTAATCGCAAACTCTACCTCATCAGGCAGTAAAAGTTACACATCAAGCTTATATGATCAGAAGAGCTGGGTGTGGTCGTTAGAAGGGGTTTATGAATGGAATGCAAATTGGGAAACGGCGTTTAAAGCGGCGCACCGTCAAGGGCATTTACGTTACAGAGGCGAAAGTAATTGGTACTCATCAGGCGCAGACTTATATGCCTTAAGAGTCAATTACAAACTTGGCGATTGGGAATATCAGGTAGAAGGAAGAACATTACGCACAAGCTTAGCCGATGACCATAAAGATGGTTTAGTTACCAGTGTTTATCGCAATGTTGGTGACAATATCAAGATGGGTGTAGGTTATAACTTTACTGATTATAACGATAACTTAACACACCTGAATTACCGTTCACATGGTTGGTTTGTAAATGTCGTGGGGAGTTTCTAATGAACAGTTGGCAAAAAGTTAAAAATGGTCAACCGCATTTACAAATGCAAGTGAAATCAGATCAAAAAGTCGAAAACGTTAAAAAGAATTTACGCATATCAGGAGAAAAGATAATGCGAACTGAGCATAACACAAAATCTAAAAGAAGATCATTAATAAAAGTTTTTAATTATAAAGCGATAATAAAACACTTTAATTTAGTGTTGTTCTCATTTTTTATTTCGTTTATGGCTCTATCGGTAGCAAATGCGATACCGATTTCAGGTAAAGTCTTTCTGGATTATGATGGTAACTCTAATAATGTCAACTTCCCATTAAAAAACTTACCTGTTGAACTAAAGGATTATACAGGTGCGAAAATTGCTGGTGTAAACACCGATGAAGATGGGGCTTATGAATTTGATGTATCCTCATTAGGTTCTTATAAAGTTGAAGTAAAAACAAGCAATAATGAAAGTGTATCCAAGTCAGTTTCAGTTAATGGTATGACTGGTGAATTGGGTCAAAATCTATTTTTAAAAGGTAATGGTGGAACTGTTCACCTTAAAGTTAAAGATGATAATAATCAGGGAATTAATGGTATTCCAGTTAAATTGCTTAATGCATCAACAAAAAATGTAATAGTATTAAATACTAATTCTAATGGTGATGTTGAGATAAAAAACACATTATTGAATGATGAATATGCGGTTTACTTTGATTCTGATGTTGATACTTTTTTAAAGGCTTTAAAGTATAAATTATGGGATGTTACTTTAAATGGTATTAATACCTATAATGATAAAATTAAGTTTACAATGAAAGGAGCTGAACAAAGTGGCTCTTTTAATCTCAAAAAGCGAAATCCGAATAAGCTAGATGGTGTCATTGCGTTTGATATGGATAATGATGGACTTTACACAGTCGGTACCGATCCAGGATTAGAAGGAATAAGAGTTGATATTTATTATGAGAATACTACTATCCCTGTTATGGGTACAAATCCAGTTACTACGGGAGATGATGGTTTTTATGGTTTCAGTGATTTAGCTGTAGCAACTTATGATATTGTAGTTTCAAATGTTCCTGCACCTCCATTTAAATACTTACCAAGCGATCTGAGAAAGAAAGCGAAAATACCTAATGAGTTAGGTAATCCAGTAGGTCCTAATTTCGTATTTCAGATTGACCCATATGATACAACTCTATCTAGTATATCAGGTAATGTTTTTGTTATCGGACCACAACAATATCTTAGCAGTGGTCCCGATTCAGGTAAATCGGATAATAATATTTATGATACTAGGGTTGGTAGCCGAGGAATGTCAACAAAAGTTGTACTTTATCAACATACTGGTTCAGAATGGAAAAAAATTTCCACTACAAAAACAGATGGTACAACAGGATCCTACCAATTTATAGGTCTTACTAAAGGTAAAGATTACAAAGTTTCGTTGACTGAATCAGGTATTGATCAGACTAAATTCTATTTCCTCAATGATACTGATGGAAAATCAACGAGTACTTCTCCAAATTCAAGAAGTAGTCATAAAGGTAAAGTCACATTAAGCAACAATACTAAAGATAATATTGCTGGAAAAGAAATTATTATACCTAATTTAAATAATAAGAAAGAATATCAAAACTTCTGGTATTCACCAGTACAAAAAGCTATAGGTAATTTAATGGTTGTTAACTATTTAGAAACAGCTGGAGGACATTGGAGTTGGAGTACAACTTACAATGGACTAGAGGCAAGTTCAGCCAGTACCTATACTAAGATAGTATTTTACGAAGAAGATGGTGTTACCCAAGCAACTGACTCTCAAAATAATAAACTTGAAGTAACTTATAAAAGACCAGGGTATTATGGTTTAAGAGACCTTCAGAATTATTATATTGACCGTTGTGGTTTGTTTAATTATTCGGTTGAAGATTATGATACTAATCTTCTGGAAAAACCTACATCATTACAGAATTTCACGGTGATGCTAACCCCTGGTAGAGTTTGGGACGATAGACTTATTTTTGCACCTAAACAGAAAAATACTATCTCAGGTTATGTTTATTTAAATAATAGTCATCCAGGTACTTTAGGTAGTTATGCTCCTAATAATGATACAGCTATTAAATATAATCGAGTTGTTTTGGATAGGAAAGTTGACGGTGAATGGGTCGAATTTACTAACTTTTCTACTGATGAAAATGGTAAATATGAATTTACTAATTTACCGAATGGTGATTATCGAATTACGGCTAAACAAACATATGGTTTGGCAAGTAATATAAAAGACGGGGATCTAGTTTTTGAAAATAATGACCAAAATAAAGGGTTTAGTATAGATCCAGGTAATAACAAAAAAACCATATCACAAATTGAATTATCAGTTAATGGCGGTAGAGTATTTGATACTAATACCAATTTTTGGTATAAGTTGAAAGTCAATGATTATGTTATTCGAGGTACAGTATACCTTGATACATGGTTAGCTGACAGTAAGCTCCAAACAGGAGAACTTTATAACTCTAATGATTTGCCATTGAAATATGCAACAGTTCTACTTTGCCGTGATGGAAATGAAAGCGATTGTACGGAAAATGGTATAAACTTTCTTGATAAGCAAATCACAGATGGTAAAGGTGACTACGTATTTAATGGACAACTTAATAATGTAACTGTTAATACAGATTATATGATTAAGGTAAAATATGATGGAATAAAAACAGTTACGAACGCGAGTGAGAATTTATATCCATTTTATAGAGTTAAATTTACAACACTTGATGCGCCTATTACTAGAAACTTCCTTATGCAAGGTAAAGGTACTATTTCTGGTGCACCAATTAATGATATAAATGGTGACACGCAATATGCAGGCTATCAAACAATTGAACTAGGTAAAGGAAATTTTGATCTCTATTATTGGGATAAAGATCATTATGAATATTGGGCAGATATTGGTGATTATTATCATGCATTCGATTTAAAATCTTTACCGAAAGGTAAATATAAAATTGTGCATAAGACTAGCACTGGTGATTATATTGATATAGCCGATCAAGATCCTGCAACTCAACCTGGTACATTGCAGTTTGAAGTTCAAGCTGATGGATCTTTAGCTAATGGGATGCAAGCTGATAAACAGTGGTTTATGCAAGCAAATAAAGCTCCAGAAGCGTTAACTGAAGCTGTTTCAGGTAATATCTATCTGGATGTTACTGGTTCAAATGTTAAGAATGAACAGTCAATTTTGTTAACTAAAGAAGAACTAGAAAAATATAATCCTTCCAAAATAACTGTTGAAGGGGTATTTACTCCTCGTCTTTATAATAATCATTACAGTGGAAATTTTGAATCATTATTCGATACACCAGATTTTATAGATAAGGGAGTAAAAGACAACGGTAGATTTGTCTATAACAAGACAAATTCAAGGTTCAGAAATAAATTATATATTTCCAACATGATGTTAAAACTAAAAGGGTTGGATAATGCATTCGAAATAGTAGGTAATAGCGGTCAAACGAAAGGCAACTATTTACCGAGTAAAGTACAAAACGGTTTGGAGTATATGCAGGTAGAAATATTGCAAAATGGTACTCCAGATCAATATTGGTTACTAAGATTAAGAGAAACCACTGAAATTGGTGGAAAACTTTATTACGATTATGATAACAATGGTATTTTTGAACCTAATAATGGTGACGTGCCAATGACAGGGGTTCGAGTAGAGTTATATCGTAATGGTTCTAATAATGTTTACTCATACACAACGACAGATAGTAATGGTAATTATAAGTTTACAAACCTGTTATATGATGACTATAAAGTTAAAGTCACAGCTCAAGGATTAGATACAAGTCGTTATGAATTGAAAAGTTTATCTGACACAATTTCTAATATTAAAATTACACAAAGCAATCCAACTGTACCAAATGGAGCATTAGATTTTCTTTATAAAAAAGAAGGTGATTCCTCTATTTATGGTTATGTGTTAATTGATATTAATAATAATGGTGAAGCAGATATTAGTTTCGATAAAACAGGTGATGTGCCAGTACAAAATGTTACTATCAATTTATATAAAGGACCTACGGCAACTGGTAGTCCATTTAAGACCGTAAAAACTAATCAAATTGGTGTTTATAGTTTTGATTTAGATAAAAATCAACTTAATGATACTTATGTTGTTCAAATTGAGCCTCCTAGTGGGTATGGTGTTATTTCTAATGCCGATAAAAATACCAATACAGTTTTATCGCCAATTAGCTTTAGCTCGGGAAGGCAAAACCAACAAAGTAAATACTTCTTGTTAGCTGGTGGAACAAACCCTAATCCTTCAGCAGGGATTACTAGCCCTACAGCAATAAATAGTGGTATTTCTGGTAAAACATTAATTGATGATCCAGATCCTACAAACTATAAACCATTGAAAGATGTTTTATTGAGTTTGATTGATGAAAACGGTAAAGAGATGGCTCGCCAATATAGCGATGCTAATGGTGAATATCATTTCTATAATTTACCGAGTGGAAATTATAAAGTTAACGTGAAACATCCACCAGCATATTATGTTGTTGTTAGAAATAGTGTGAGCACTACTCAACCAATTGATACTATTTCAGGTATTACTGTTACTAATTCAGGGGTAACGGATAAAACCTTCTTCTATAGCAAAGCAAGCCATGATGGTATCCAAGGTGATATTTATGTTGATTTTAATGATACTAATACTGATACAAGTCAATTGAATGAGTATGCACATTTAATCAATAGTTCACACCAAGTAACAGTTAAGCTTTATGATGGTTTAAATGGTACAGGTCAGTTGTTAATGACACAATTGACAACCAATGGGCACTATCATTTTGCAGATCTTTTATATGGAAATGATGTTGATTACTCAGTTAAAATTGAAATGAACACTCTTCCGGACTATGACTTTAAATTCAGTAAAGCAGGTAATAGGGCGCAAGATATTGTTATTCCTGTAAAAGCATTGAAAGAAGAGGGATCATTAGATAATCACTATGTAGTTTTAGGTAAACAACAACTAGGTGGTGATGTTTGGATAGATAATAATAATGATAAGATTAAAACTGATCAAAAACTGACTAATGATGTTGAGGTTGAATTATCTTATCAAGTACCAAATACAAATACTTTTAAAACGCTTAAGAAGACAAAAACGGCTAACATTGCATTGAATGGTAATGCATCGAAAAATGGGCAGTATTTGTTTGATAAATTACCAAAAGATTATAATTATCAAATTAAGGTTAGTACTCCTAATTCGACTGTATTAGTACCAGCGACTGATATACCGAATAATACTAATACATTCAATTTTGAACCTTTAACTGATAATGATTTTAATAGCAGTACAGCTTTCAAATATACTGGACGAGTATCAGGACAAGTTGTTATTGATGTTGATGATAGCAAAGATAGAACCGGTGCAGACACTAGTTTTGCAGGTGTTAAACTGGTTCTAACGAAAGTATCAAGTTCAACTTTCAGTGGTGGACAAACTTCATTTGAAGCAACAACTGATCCAAATGGTAACTTTGTATTTGATAATATTCCAGTAGGAACATGGGCTATTTCAACAGCATCTTCACAAACAATAACTGATTGGAATAGTTATGTTCTAAATTATACGGCTATTGGAAATAATGTTGTTCCAATACAACAAAGTAATAATTTATCGTTAGAAGTTGAAGTGACAGCTGATCAAAATGTTGTTGATAACATTGATATTGGTTATCGAGGTAATAGTAAGATTACCGGTTATGTCGTTATTGATAGTGATAGTGATGGAGTTTATAGTTCTAACGATATAAGCTTTGGTCAGCTAGCTACTCCTATAACGCCGAAAATAACACTAACTTCGGCAACTAATAAAGCTGGATTTAAAACAAAAGAATTTACTGTTGATGCATCAACTGGTCTTTTCGAAATAACAGGATTGAGCGCTTATAATTATGAAATAAGTAGTAATGTGAGTGATTCTAATTATAAATTAGTCTTTAGTCCTGGAAATCCATCACCTGTATCTGAGACAGCAACTTTTAATGTAAATGGACCAAATGATACAAGTTTTGAAGCAAATCCAAATACAAGAGTGTTTGGGTATCAGTTTGATCGTAAATTATCAGGGAATGTTTATTTAGATATCGGTGGAAATGAGTCTGAAAAAACATTTAATCCAAAACTAGATGGGGCGGTAGTTAAAGTTGAAGGCGAATTGAGTAACAATAAGCATGTAACTCATACTAAAACTGTAGGAAGTAACGGTGAATTTACCTTCAATAATATTACTGAAGGTAAATGGACAGTATCTGTCTCTCATCCGACACGAACTGATTTAACCTATAGTTATTTTGTTGAAAAAGTGGTAACCCCAACTGCTGTCAATAATAATAGTATCACTTATGAAGTAGATTCAAATACTGGCAATGAGATCAAACTTGATTTAGGTATGAAAGGCCAAGCTAAGATTACTGGTAAAGTCGTGTTTGATAATGATGCGGATGAGCAATTGTCATCATTCGATACTGGTGTCGATGGTTTAACCATAAAATTGATAGACCCAAATAGTGATACCGTTATTTATAAGGAAGCGGTATCGAATAGTGATGGTGAATTTACTTTTGATAATTTAGCTAATGGTAGCTACCGAATTAGAGTGACTGACCCATCTAATAAATTAAATGGTTATGTCATTAGCTTTAGTCCTTCTGGTCAAGCATCATCAAATACTGCTTCGGATATTGCGACAATTTCTATTTCAGGCGATGCTGCGCAATCAGATAGGAATGACTTTGGTTATAAATCTAATTTAGGTATAAGTGGACATATCTATCAAGACATTATGGGTAATGGTCAGCATAATACTAACTATCCTCCGCTAGCAGGTGTTGGAATTACCGCAGTTAATCAAAGTAATAATTTAACTATTAATGCAGTTTCTCTTGCAGATGGTAGTTATTCACTAAACAATCTGATTGCTGGTACTTGGATAATTAAAATTTCAAATTCACCGTCAGGTTGGAATTATAGTTATTTTGATGCTGCCGTAGGTAATGCAACTATTAGCGAAGTTAACCCTGGCGAATTGAAAATAATAATCGCGTCAAATGATACGGTAGGAAAAAATATTAATTTCGGTTTGAAAGGTAGTGCAAAAATATCAGGTAAAGTTGTTGTTGACGTGGATGTAAATGATAATGTCGGTTTAAATTATCATGCAGCATCAATTGATAGACCATTAAGCGGTGTAGAGGTTACCCTTAAAGCAAATGGTTTAAACGGTACAACGGCTATTTCAACAACTACAGGAAGTGACGGTAGTTATAAGTTTGAAAACCTTACCGCATATAATGATTATGAATTGACTGTTAATGATAGTAACTTGACTGGAGCTGGCTATCAAATCAGTTTCAGTCCAGCTATGATAAATGGTGGGTCTGCAATTAATCATGATACATTAGCATTAACATCTGCTACTCAAGATCTTGCTCAGATTGACTATGGTTATAAGAGCCAAAAAACCTTGAAAGGAACTATTTATAAAGATGTTTCTGGAAAAGGTGTGCATCAAACATACGATACAACTTTAGCGGGAGTTACCGTTGAGGCAAGAGATGTTAATGATCATAATATAGTATTAACTGCAATTAGTGATCCTAATGGGCAATATGAAATTAATAATATAGCTGAAGGTCAATGGGATGTAACTGTAAACGCAACAGCCGTTGCAGGTTATAGTTACAGTTATGTGATTCAGCCTCAAGGTTCAAATTCAACATCTATAACAAATGGAACAAGAATTAAAATTGAAGCAACATCTTCTAATTTGGTCACAAATGTTGATTTTGGATTGAAGGGACAAGCAAGTATTAGCGGTCAAGTTGTAATTGATGTTGATACTCAAGATGGTAATGCTATTTCATCTCGGGATATCGGTATTGATTCTCTAATTCCAAATTATCAAGTTGAGTTATTTGTAGACGATAATTTAATTGATAAGAAAGCCGCAACTACTACTGGAACAAATATTGATGAGCTTGGTAAATATCAATTTGACAATTTAGCTTCTGGTATTAGTTATAAAGTTAAAGTTAGTATGGGAAGTAATAGTTACATTAGTAGCTTCATGCTTACTGATAGTAATATTGCCGCAACAATCAATAAAACAGATAACTTGATGGAAGAAACCTATCAGTTTGCTAGTGCAACAGATCAAGCTAAAAACGTTACATTTGCTTGGAGTGGTATTAGTGGCATTAAAGGTAAAGTGTTCTTGGATAATAATGATGATGGAGAATATAATCCTTCAATAGATACAGCTATTAATGCTCCAATAACAATTACCTTTAAAAATGTGAATAATCCGTCAATTAACTTCACACGTAATTTAGCTGCTGTTGATATAGATTATGATGTTGCTAATCTTATTCCGGGCAAATGGAGTATTGAAATTGCTGGCGTACCATCAACACTAAAAGCTAGCTTTGACCCTGATGATGCCCATCATAATGCAAGTGGTGAATTAAAATTACCGCAAACTGCGAATATTGCCGTTATAAATATTACAGGTAAGTTATCTGATCAAAACTTTGGTTATATCAATGGTGGTATTATCGAAGGTAAAGTTCTAGATGATAATCAAGGTGCTGGTTTAACTGGAGTATCTGGTTATAAAGGTTTATCTGGAGTTAAAGTTTACTTATTAGATGGTAATAAAAACCATATAATGGATAGAAATGGTCGTCCAATTGTTTCGACCAGCAATGACAATGGTAAATTTAATTTCCGTAATCTAATCAGTGATACTACTCGTAGTACAAGCGCACGTTACTTTATCCGTGTTCTTTATGGCGATTATAATGATGGAACTGTTAGTGTAGGTCGAGGTAATCCTTTATATGATCTAATACCATCATTTGATAAGTATAGAGATGCTAGTGGTAATTTAGTAGAGCATGATTTAATTAATCTCTCTAACCCACCGGCTACAATAAACTTTAATGGTGTAGGTGGTGAACATACTGTACCAGTTATGGTAAATGATGGAACAAGTAATTTAGCATATGGAATTTTATTAGGTTATCGTAGTTCAGATGCTGATATCACTATTGCTAAAATTGCATTAAAAGATAAGGTAACGGTTGGTGATATTGTTCCTTACTCTATTAAAATAACGAATAATAGTTCACGCGTTTCAACGATTAAGATCAAAGACGTTTTACCAGCAGGCTTTAAATTTGTTAAAGGCTCCACTCGCCTTAATGGTAAAAAAGTTGAAGATCCTACTGGAGGAAGAACAGTAAATTCACAACTTATTCAATTAAAACCAAAAGGTGAATTAACCTTTACCTATATGCTTGTTGTTGGTGCTGGTGTCACTCAAGGTGAATACACTAATACAGCTGTAGCAGTTAATTCAATAAATGGAAAAGTTGTATCTAATACTTCTCAGGCAACAGTAACTGTTACTGCTGATCCATTATTTGATGATGCACTAATCTTCGGAAAAGTGTATGTTGATAAAAATGGTAATGGCGTTCAGGACGAAGGTGAAGAAGGCTTAGGTGGTGTAAAACTAGTTACTGTACGTGGTGAAATTATTACAACTGATGCTAGTGGCCGTTATCACATAGTTGGTGTATCTGGTGGACGTTGGGAACGAGGTGCGAATTTTGTTCTTAAATTAGATACAAGATCACTACCGAAAGGCTATGAAGTAATTGGGCGTAATCCTAAAGTAGTGAGAGTATCACCAGGCTTACCAAGTAAAGTTGACTTCACAGTTTCAGAGGAAAAGAGTCAATAACAAATGAATTTGGATCGTAAGATCCAAATTTTAAACTACCTTATTTCTGTCCTTTTCTGATTTATTAGGAAAAGGGCGGAATTTTTTATTTCTAACTGATAATTACATTGTTTTATAATTGTTTATCTCTAAATATTAACTATTTAAGTGCAGAAAAAAAATTGAAAAGTAACTAAAAAAACAATTGGTTAAAAAAAATGTTTTTTTTTAACTAAAAAATTGATGATCTGACTTAAATTAGTAGTATACTATGCGCCTCATAAAAGCATAGTTTTTTTGAGGATGTCAACTTGAGTAATGATAAGCTTGTGGACTCGTTTTCTCCCGCGCAAATGACCCAAATCGCCGAGGAACTTGGCAACTATAAAGTAAATAAAAACCCTACTAGTACCATAGTATCAGCTATCCTTGCAGGTGTTTTTATCTCTATCGCATTCGTTTTCTATATTACTGCTACAACAGGAACTTCAACCGTTGCTTTTGGCTTGGCTAAATTAGTTGGCGGTATCTGCTTCTCGTTAGGTTTGATGCTTGTTGTATGTTGTGGAACAGATCTTTTTACTTCAACTATTTTAACCATTTTACCTAAAATGACACATAAAATTAGTTGGATAAAAATGTTCCGTAATTGGATTTTGGTCTATATTGGTAACTTTATCGGTGCTATACTATTTGTAGGAATTATTTGGTTTTCTGGGCAATATATGGTAGCCAATGGTTTGTGGGGATTGAATGTATTACAAACCGCAGACCATAAATTACATCATACTTTCATCGAAGCTGTATTTCTTGGTTTATTAGCTAATTTAATGGTTTGCTTAGCTGCTTGGATGAGTTATGCTGGTCGCAGTCTACTTGATAAAATGCTAATTATGGTATTACCTGTAGCAATGTTTGTTGCAAGTGGTTTTGAACATAGTATTGCAAATATGTTTATGATTCCTATGGGAATTGTAATTAATAATTTTGCATCACCTGAGTTTTGGACTACTGTTGGGATATCTCCTGACTCATTTAAAGCTTTAACCGTAGAGCATTTTATTGTAAATAATTTAATTCCTGTTACTATCGGGAATATTTTAGGAGGCTTGTTAGTCGCTATCCCTAACTGGGCTTTACATCTTCGTAAGCCACATTGATTTTATAATATTTACCCTTATATAAGAGTAGATAGATATTTTTGTAAACCTGAGGTTAATAACTATGAGTAATTTAAACGAAGTACAAGCAGCAGCTTGGAAAGGATTTAAAGAGGGTGATTGGCAAAGTAATGTCAATGTTCGCGATTTCATTCAAAAAAATTACACACCATATGAGGGTGATGAATCTTTTTTAGCTGGCGCAACAGATGCTACAACTAAATTATGGGATAAAGTCATGGAAGGCATTAAAATTGAAAATGCTACTCATGCTCCTGTAGATTTTGATACAAGTGTAATCTCTACTATTACTGCTCATGATGCAGGTTATATCGAAAAAGATTTAGAGAAGATTGTTGGTTTACAAACTGAGAAACCATTAAAACGCGCGATTATCCCGTTTGGTGGTATCAAAATGATCGAGAACTCTTGTAAAGCTTACAACAGAACGCTTGATCCATTAGTCAAAAAAATCTTTACTGACTATCGTAAAACACATAACCAAGGTGTGTTTGACATCTATACTCCGGATATCCTTCGTTGTCGTAAATCAGGTGTTATCACTGGTCTTCCTGATGCTTATGGTCGTGGTCGTATCATTGGTGATTACCGTCGTGTTGCACTTTACGGTATCGACTTCTTAATGCAAGATAAATTTGCTCAATTCAATTCATTACAAGCTGATTTTGAAAATGGTGTTGATTTAGCAATGACTATGCAACGTCGTGAAGAAATCGCTGAACAACATCGTGCTCTTGGTCAAATCAAAGAAATGGCAGCTAAATATGGCTACGACATTTCTGGACCAGCTAAAACAGCTCAAGAAGCAGTGCAATGGACATATTTCGGTTACTTAGCTGCAGTTAAATCTCAAAATGGTGCGGCAATGTCTCTTGGTCGTACTTCTACATTCTTTGATATTTACTTCCAACGTGACCTTGAAGCAGGTTTAATTACTGAAAAAGACGCTCAAGAAATTGTTGACCATTTCGTTATGAAATTACGTATGGTTCGTTTCTTACGTACGCCTGAATATGATGAATTATTCTCTGGTGACCCAATTTGGGCAACTGAATCAATCGCAGGTATGGGTGTTGACGGACGTACTTTAGTTACTAAAACTTCATTCCGTTTCTTAAACACACTATATACAATGGGTCCATCACCTGAGCCTAACATGACTATTCTTTGGTCAGAACAGTTACCAAGTGGATTCAAAGAGTTCGCATCTAAAGTATCTATTGATACCTCATCATTACAATATGAAAATGATGATTTAATGCGTCCTGACTTCAATAACGATGACTATGCAATCGCATGTTGTGTAAGCCCGATGATCGTTGGTAAACAAATGCAATTCTTCGGTGCGCGTGCCAACCTTGCTAAAACTCTTCTATACGCAATCAATGGCGGTGTGGATGAAAAACTTAAAATGCAAGTTGGACCAAAAGAAGATCCAATCACTGACGAATACCTTGATTTTGACAAAGTATTTGCTCGTTTAGATCACTTTATGGATTGGTTAGCAAAACAATACGTAACTGCACTAAATGCAATTCACTATATGCATGACAAATACAGCTACGAAGCATCATTAATGGCACTACATGATCGTGACATTATTCGTACAATGGCATGTGGTATTGCAGGTCTATCTGTTGCTGCTGACTCATTATCAGCTATCAAATATGCAAAAGTAAAAACTATTCGTGATGAAGATGGTTTAGCAGTGGACTTTGAAATCGAAGGTGAATATCCACAATTCGGTAACAACGATCCACGTGTAGATGATATTGCAGTTGATTTAGTTGAACGTTTCATGAAGAAAATTCAAAAACTTAAAACTTATCGTAATGCGATTCCTACACAATCTGTATTAACCATTACTTCAAACGTTGTATATGGTAAGAAAACAGGTAACACTCCAGACGGTCGTCGTGCTGGTGCGCCATTTGGACCAGGTGCTAACCCAATGCACGGACGTGACCAAAAAGGTGCGGTTGCTTCATTAACATCTGTTGCTAAACTACCATTTGCTTATGCGAAAGATGGTATTTCATATACTTTCTCAATCGTTCCTAATGCATTAGGTAAAGATGATGATGTTCGTAAACGTAACTTAGCTGGTTTAATGGATGGTTACTTCCATCACGAAGCTACTATTGAAGGTGGTCAACATTTAAATGTTAACGTATTAAATCGTGAAACATTATTAGATGCGATGGAACACCCTGAAAAATATCCACAATTAACTATTCGTGTTTCTGGATATGCAGTACGTTTCAACTCACTAACTAAAGAACAACAAAAAGACGTTATTACACGTACTTTCACACAATCAATGTAAGTGCGACAAGAGCGCACTTATGCTCCTAACTATTTGATTTTAATCAAAAGTTAGGTGGGTTAATTAAAGTGAACAACTTTAATTAGCCATCCTCACAATATCCGAGTAGGGCGTTACACATGTCCGAAAGGATATTGTATAACCTGTATTCGGTAAAGAATATATCTTAGTCTGTGAGAGGCACCTCTCATATCTAAAGAACAAAATTCTTTGGACAATTCAATTAATCCTATCTGATATTCTGGAAGATACCAAGGAATTCAATAAAATTATTGAATCGCCCAAGGAAACGAAAGAATTCATCAGTATATAGTTTAAGTTAGAATTGACCTATTGTGAAGTTTATAAGTGCATAAGCTGTTATTATCATTGTTGAAGTACAATTACCTATAGATTAGGTAAAAGTGCGAGTCAACCTGTTATATGACTAACAGTAGCCTAGGGATAATGCGAAACTGGCAACGGTTTGGTGTGGAGCTTCCTGACAATGTACCCCCTTGAGGAACAGCAAGGTTAATGCGTATCGTGAGGTAACATTAAGTAATGGCAAGTAGCATGTCATGAGGGGCTAGGCTAAATAGAAAGATGAACGTAAGTGAATTGTTGATAAACGTCGTGAATTGTAAAGAGCTTAAGCTACTGATAAGCTCTAACCAAAAAGGTATATAGTGGGTTATCTCTTTTTTACATTGGGGATACGTCATCATAAACACTATCGGCGAAAAGACAACATCTTAACTATTTGTGTGATAATAATGGAACTTGGTAAGCCCGTATTTCCGCCTTAGGGCAGGTAAAGCGTAAGTGATGCTGTTGGGAGTGCAGGTAAAGGAGGTTAGAGAAAGCGAATGATTGGCTGTAATGGCTAATATAGGGTATGAAACATGACCTAATCCGAAAGGGTGCAGACTTTTAACTGGTCTTTCATCGTAAGATGTTGGCTAATCCTTTATGGTCATTTCTTCGGGAATGATTGGATGGGGAAAGGAAACAGGCAAGTGAAAACAAGCTCATTTCCCAACTCTAACAATTCACCATGTGACAGAGAAGTAGAATTTATTTGGTACACTGAATAATTCTTCCTCCCTTCACAGATGAAGAAATTATTCATACAACACCAAGTAGATTTCTGCTTATTTCTGTTATTACAGGAGTAAGTATGAAAGAGTACACTAAGTTTAACGAAAAAGTTGAAAGTGGTCCAGCTCCAGCGACTCCTGACATGAATGAGCAATGGCACAATATTGATTGGGTCAAAGTAACAAAACATGTTAAGGGATTGCAGGTACGGATTGCGAAGGCAACAATTGAAGGTGACTACCGTAAGGTTAAACGCTTACAACGGTTACTAACACGCTCAACGTACGCTAAGCAATTAGCAGTACGAAGAGTGACAGAAAACAGAGGTAAAAGAACGGCAGGGGTTGACAAAGTAACATGGTCAACACCTGAAAGTAAATGGGAAGCAATTGCAACGTTGACAAGTAAAGGATACAAACCGATGCCATTAAGGCGGGTTTATATTCCTAAGTCTGACGGAAAGAAGCGCCCTTTAGGCATTCCGACCATGAAAGATAGAGCAATGCAAGCGTTACATTTATTTGCTTTACAGCCTGTTGCAGAAACAACGGCGGATAAAAACTCGTATGGTTTTCGAATCAATCGCTCAACGGCGGATGCGATAAGCCACGTGCATAAAATATTCTCACGCAAAGGGCGTCAAATGAGACAAACGGCGCAATGGGTATTAGATGCGGATATACAGGGTTGTTTTGACCATATTAGTCATGATTGGTTAATAGCAAATATTCCAATGAATAAAAGAATATTAGCAAAATGGTTAAAATCTGGCGTAGTGGATATGGGACAGGTTAGACGGACGGAAGAGGGTACACCACAAGGGGGTATCATTTCACCAACTTTAGCAAACATGGCACTAGACGGCATTGACGAGCTATTAACTAAACACTTTGGTGTAATTGGAAATAGACAACGGCGTGCCAACAAAGTATACATGGTTCGATATGCGGATGACTTTATCATATCGGGGAATTCGAAAGTATTGCTTGAAGATGAAGTTGTTCCGGTAATGCGAGAATTTTTGAAAGAGAGGGGACTAACCCTATCGGAAAAGAAAACACGCATTGTGAACATTAAGCAAGGGTTTGATTTCTTAGGTTGGACTGTGAGGTCATTTAAAGGCAAGTTGTTGATTAAACCGAGTAAAAAGAATGTGAAATCATTCTATCGCAAGGTAAAAGAAACGATAAGCAAAATGAAGATGGTTAAGCAGGACATACTCATAGCAAAATTAAATCCGATGTTAAGGGGGTGGGCAAACTATCACCGTAACATTGTGGCTAAAGAAACGTACAGTAAAGTAGACCATTTAATCTGGCAAGCGATTTGGCGATGGTGTTGCCGAAGACACAGTAACAGGCGGAAACGATTTGTTAAGGAGAAATACTTCACAAGGATACAAAGCAGGGACTGGATATTTGGTACACATACAACGAATCGGCATGGAGAAAAGATATGGACTGAATTACTGTGTTGCAGTAAGACAGAAATTAGACGTCATATAAAGGTAAAATCGGAATATAATCCCTTTTTACCAGAATGGGAATTATACGGCGAAACACTATACCAAAAACGGATGTACGAAGATTATTCGCACAGAAGTCAATGGCAAAGGTTGTATAAGGAACAAAAAGGACGGTGTGGACTATGTCATCTCCCTATCACAAAAGAGACGGGATGGCATGACCACCATATCATATACCGCATACAGGGCGGAGATAATAAACTGAAAAACAGAATATTATTACATCCAGTATGTCACATTAAAGTTCATGCACTGAAGTTAGAAGTATTGAAACCGACTTAGCAATAAGTTAATAGAAAGGCTTGAGCTGTATGCGGAGAAATTCGCTCGTACAGTTCTTAGGGGGCGGCGGCATAGAAATATGCCGCTGCTACCCGACTTTAGTTAACTGATACTAACTTAAAATGGCGCCTACTTGAGGCGCTATTTTTTTATCAGAATAAGATTAAGATTTATTGATTCCATATCAATATTATTAAAAAGAATGTTTTTCAACTGTTATTCTCATCATTAATTTAATAAGCGATTATCCAATTAATACAATTGGTGTAAGAAAGTATCATATGAGTTAAAATATCTTAAACAATAAAAAAGTAATATGAGCAAGCACTAGAGAATTTTTATGGAACAAAATATTATTATGACAACAAAGCAACCAATCAAAGGTCGCATCCACTCTTATGAGTCGTTTGGTACCGTAGATGGGCCAGGTATACGTTTCATTGTTTTTTTTCAGGGTTGCTTGATGCGTTGCTTGTACTGCCACAACCGAGATACTTGGGATTTAAAAGCAGGCCGTGAAGTCACTGTTGATGAATTGATGAAAGAGATCGTTACTTACAAAAGTTTTATTATGCCTAATGGCGGGGGCGTAACCGCTTCTGGCGGTGAAGCGACACTACAATCTGAGTTTATTACTGAATGGTTCAAAGCTTGTCATCAAGAAGGTATTCACACATGCTTAGATACCAACGGTTATGCAAGACAGTTAGATCACACAGTTGAAGCACTTATGGAAGTGACAGACTTAGTCATGTTAGATCTCAAACAAATCAATGATGAAATACATCAAAAACTAGTTGGCGTACCTAATAAGCGTGTGCTCGAGTTTGCTAAATATCTACAAAAAATTAATAAGCGAACCTGGATACGATATGTGGTTGTACCGGGGTGGACTGATGATGATAATTCCGCACATCTTTTAGGGCAATTTATTCAAGGTATGGAGAATATTGAGCGAGTAGAGTTATTACCCTATCATAAAATGGGCGCTTACAAATGGGATACGTTCGGAGATAAATATCAGTTAGAAGGGGTAGAGGCGCCACCGCGAGAAACCTTAGACAGAATACAACAGATCATAGAAAGTTATGGTCAATCGGTTACATTTAGTAAATAACATGATAATAAAAAAGGTACCAGCTATGGTACCTTTTTCGTTGCTATCCTTTTTTATCTAATTCTTTTACGCTTTATTGCTCGCAAAACAAAAATCGTTCCCTCCAGCGCAAGTACGCATACTGACAACCAAATAAAGCTGTAAGAGACAATATGTTGTGCCGAGATCGATTCATGCAAAAATAGAACTGATACAAGCGTTAATAAAACGGGTTCAACATATCCAAGCAAACCAAATAATCCCAAAGGTAATAGTCGTCTAGCTAAGAAGTACATAGCAAAGGCGATAGCAGTAATGATCCCCAGCATTGGGATAAAAATGTGAAAGTGCGTAATATCACTCACAATCTGGCTAAATGGGTAATTAAAGGCGAAATAAATCACGCAACCAATAAATATAAAAAAGAAGTCGGAAAAGGTGCCACAAATCCCCTCTATTTGCAATTTACGACGTGTAATAAAGTAAATGGGGTAACCCAATGCAACCACTGCTGTTTCCCACGAAAATGCGCCTGTGGTATAGATTTCAACGGCTACGCCGATAGTAGCAAGGCAAACGGCAATCTTTTGCAAAAAGCTGAGTTTTTCCTTGTAAAAAATCTGACCTGAAATCACCATGGTTAATGGTAATAAGAAATAACCTAAAGAAGCAGATAAGCCATGCCCATTAAGCGGTGCCCAAATGAAAATTAACATCTGAATAGTTAACAATAGGGAGGAAAAGATCAATCCGACTAAAATCATCGGTTGCTCTCTAATACGCTTAAATAAATCCCTAATTGCGGACCACTGGTGTTCTATAAAGACTAACACCACTATGGCTGGAAACGAGGTTAATAAACGCCAGCAAAAGATGTCAATCACAGGAAGAGGCTGTAGTAAAACCGGATAGTAGTAAAGTAAGCCAAAAAGGCATGATGCGAGTATTGAAAGAACAACACCTTTAATCATTTTTCCACCTTTAATAAAAAAATAGCGCTAATTAATAGCGCTAAAAATGAAGTAAGCAAACTTTTAGTACATGGTTAACCGATTACTTCAACACCATTCATATATGGCACTAAAACAGAAGGCACTTTAATGCTTCCGTCTGCCTGTTGGTAGTTTTCCATAATTGCCACTAATGTGCGTCCAACAGCTAATCCTGAGCCATTTAAGGTATGGACTAAATAAGTTTTGTTATCCGCTTTATTACGATATCGAGCTTGCATTCGGCGAGCTTGGAAATCCCACATATTAGAACAAGACGAGATTTCTCGATAAGTGTTTTGAGCCGGTACCCAAACTTCAAGATCGTAAGTTTTGCATGAACCAAAGCCCATATCGCCGGTACACAATACGATTTTACGGTATGGCAATTCAAGTAGCTGTAAAACCTTTTCCGCATGTGCTGTCAGCTCTTCTAAAGCTTTCATTGATTCTTCCGGTTTAACAATTTGCACAAGCTCGACTTTATCAAACTGATGCATACGAATTAAGCCACGGGTATCTTTTCCATAAGAGCCTGCTTCAGAACGGAAACAAGGTGTATGAGCAGTCATTTTCATCGGAAGCTGGCTTTCATCAAGTATCTCATCACGCACTAAGTTAGTTACCGGCACTTCTGCTGTTGGAATTAATGCATAGTTACTGCTTTCAGCTTCTTCATCGAGAGGTTTAGTATGGAAAAGATCACCTGCAAATTTAGGTAATTGACCTGTGCCAAATAAGGTAGCATGATTAACAAGATATGGAACATAAATTTCAGCATAGCCATGTTGTTCAGTATGCAGATCTAACATAAATTGAGTAATCGCTCGATGTAAACGGGCTAATTGTGATTTCATCACCACAAAACGTGCACCAGTAAGTTTTACCCCAGCAGCAAAATCAAGGCCACCAAAACGTTCACCTAAAGCGACATGGTCTTGGATTGGAAAATCAAAAGTCCTTGGTGTACCAAAACGAGATACCTCAACATTATCGCTTTCATCTTTACCATCGGGTACAGAGTCATCAGGAATATTTGGAATGTTGGATGCAATATCTTTAATTTGGTTTAAAAGGAGATCAAGCTCTGCTTTAGCGCTGTTAAGCTTTTCGCCTAATTGGTTTACTTCTTCTCGTACAACTGAAATATCTTCACCACGTGCTTTAGCTTCCCCAATAGCTTTAGAGCGGGCATTACGCTGTGCTTGTAAATTTTCAGTTTCAACTTGTAATATTTTGCGCTTTTCTTCTAATTGTCGAATGGTTTCAACATCTAATTTAAAACCACGACGTGCTAATTTGCTAGCAACAAGATCTAATTCGTTTCGAAGTAAATTTGGGTCCAACATAAAAAAGTCCATTATCGTTTATTAATGTTATCTATTTAATTTTCTGTTTGCGTTAACAAAAAATATGATGAATAACACATATGAAATTTGTGAGCTTAGTATACTAGAATTATATCGGGTTTCAACCGAAGTGGTAAACCCGAAGAAATCTAACTGATAGCCATAAATCAAAGTAGTTCAATAGGATAAAAAATAATCATTTTTTATATATGCTGATTTTATACATATATAAATTTTATCTATTATTTTATTTGCTAATACTGTTGAATATTTTAACTTAACTATTATTCATAAAAGGAAAAACAAATACAAGTTATTAACAATCATTTTTTAGTAAATTTTATAATACCAATGCTGTATTTTGAGTTGAAGTCTATTTTTCTGTATTTCATAGTTGTAAATCAACGTACAAACCATTTATTTAAGATTATATGTTTATTTTTGCTGATATAAATCTTATTAAGATATTTAATGGAATAAATTATTATGATTTGCCATTGGTAAAGTGGAATCTGTCTTAGATTGATCTGCTAAACCGATAATATTATACTTAATCACAATTTGTTTAACTTTTCGAAATCTTTACGGAGCAAAAAATAAGTGGATCAACAGCAATATAAAGTAATAAGTGGTTTAGCTATAGCAGGGATGGTTTGCGGAATTATATCACTAATCCCAATAGGCCTTATAAGCATTGTATTAGCTATTGTAGCTATAGTATTAAGTGCAGTTGCTAAAAGTGATATAAAAACTAATAACAAAAGTGGTTCTGGTTTTGCAACAGCAGGAATCGTTTGTGGAATCATTACCCTTGTATTATGGTTTTTATTCTTTTTCGTAATTGGCAGTATATTATTATCAGCTAACCATTAATCTCATAAATAAAGAATAATGTTATGGTGAATTAAAAGCTGTCAGCTTATTATGAATAAAAGATTGTGTTCTAATAAATACCCAATTGTTTCTGCAATAAACGCATTGCATTTCATATCAAACATTCAATATAGGCTTCTTAATATTTAATTCTTTAATTTCATCATTGAAAGTATAAACAAAGCTTTTAAGTAATTATTTTTCGGTTGTCCTTGATGTTCTTTTTATAACTTTATTTTTCTAAGTCGATGTACTTTAATTTTATTATTGCCAATTTAAAATTTAAGCTCGTACGAAGCTTTTTAAGAGCGGGTAGGGTAATATTTAAGGGAAAACAGAAAAAGCTTTGTATAGTGATTTATAGCATTCAACGTTTTTAAAATAGTTTGTAGTCCTAATAAGCTAAAAGTAAATAACATTGTTAATGAGTATAACCTTTTATGATATTCAATATAACGTTTAATTGGCATTATAAATCGAAGAAGGTTTTTAGGATGCTTAAATGGCGCACCCGAAGGGATTCGAACCCCTGACCGCTCGGTTCGAAGCCGAGTGCTCTATCCAGCTGAGCTACGGATGCTTGTAAGTTCGTAAAAAAATGGTGCATCCGAAGGGATTCGAACCCCTGACCGCCCGGTTCGTAGCCGGGTACTCTATCCAGCTGAGCTACGGATGCGTATTAGGTTTTTAAAATGGTGCATCCGAAGGGATTCGAACCCCTGACCGCCCGGTTCGTAGCCGGGTACTCTATCCAGCTGAGCTACGGATGCATATTTTAATTTTTAAAATGGCGGTGAGAGAGGGATTCGAACCCTCGATGCAGCTTTTGACCGCATACTCCCTTAGCAGGGGAGCGCCTTCAGCCTCTCGGCCATCTCACCAAAACATTATGACTCTGCTTGAACAACAAAATCATAATGTGTGGCGCACATATTACGTTCTACAAAAAATAAGTCAAACATTTTTTTGCGAACACGTGCTGGTTGTTTATTTAGTGCCCAATATTACTCTTTGGGTTGAACTAATTCATCAACTTTGTCTTGTGATTGATGAATACGGTTGTAAATTTCTTCTCTATGAATAGAAACTTCTTTAGGTGCGTTAATACCGACTCTGACCTGATTGCCTTTCACGCCCAAGACGGTAATAACAACATCGTCACCAATGATAAGTGTTTCACCTACTCTCCTAGTTAAAATTAACATTAGATCTCCTAATATCAGTTAAGTATATATCCAAACAATTTTAAGATATAGCTTCGTCAGCCTACTATCGATAAGATAGAAAGACGTAATTTTACAGAAATACACTAATGTCTAATTAACAACACTGGAGTACTTCCGGCTAACTTGCTTGTAATTTATTACTGATTTCCTTTTTTACAGAAGATAACGCTTCTGGTAACGCCGAAAGATCCATTCCACCTGCTTGAGCGAAATCAGGCCGCCCACCGCCTTTACCACCTACTTTTAATGCTAATTGAGAAACTAATTCGCCAGCTTTAACAATGTTTAATAAATCATTGGTTACACCAGCAGCTAAATTGATTTTGCCATCATTGACAGCGGCTAAAATAATTACACCAGTTTTTAATTGATTTTTAAGATCATCAATCATGGTACGTAACATTTTTGCCTCGACGTTATCAACCTTAGCAATTAGTAAGTTTTTATTATTGATTTCCACACATTGATTAAGCAATTGCCCACTTTGTTGGCTAGCTTGTTGGGCTTTTAACTGCTCTATTGCTTTTTCAAGTGTTTTGGTTTGATCGAGCAGTTGCTCGATTCGTGATAAAACAGCAGATTTATCACTTTTAACCAATTGTCCAATTTGATTTAGCAAATTGGATTCATGGTGTATATATTCCATCGCATTTTGACCTGAAGTAGCTTCAATACGACGTACTCCTGATGCAATACTTGACTCAGAAATAATTTTAAATAGTCCTATATCTCCAGTTCTATCAACATGTGTTCCACCGCAAAGCTCAATGGAGAAATCTCCCATAGTTAATACTCTTACAATATCTTCGTATTTTTCACCAAATAGCGCCATAGCACCTTTATTTTTAGCCTGATCAATAGGCATGAGTTCTATGTCTACTGGTAAATTACGTCGAATTTGTTGATTAACTAAATTTTCAATTTCTTCAATTTGTTCTGATGTAATCGGTTGATTATGTGAAAAATCAAACCGAAGATAGCTATCGTTAACTAATGATCCTTTTTGATGTACATGACTTCCTAAAATACGTTGTAACGCGGCTTGTAATAAATGTGTTGCAGAATGATTACGACGAATGCGTTCACGTATCTCTACATCGATTGCAGCTGTTACTATATCACCAACTTTCAATGATCCTTTGGTGACCTTACCTATATGACCAATGCTTTTACCATATTTCTGGCTGTCTGAAACGTTAAATACTAAATCGGCAGCGGTTAATACACCTTTATCGCCAACTTGACCACCAGATTCACCATAAAATGGTGTTTTATCTAATATGACAACAGCTTGATCACCGGCATTTATTGTTTCAACTTTGTTTCCATTTTGGAAGATTGCAATCACTTTTCCTGAAGCTTCGCTAGACTGATAACCTAAAAACTCTGTCTTATCATCAAGCTTAATCATATTGCTATAATCAACGCTGAATGAACTAGATTCACGAGCTCGTTTACGTTGTTCTTCCATGCATTGATTAAAGCCATTTTCATCAATAGTGATATTCTTCTCGCGACAAACGTCAGCGGTTAAATCTAATGGAAAACCATAAGTATCATAGAGTTTAAAAGCAATATCGCCAGGTAATACATTGTTAGTAATCTTACCTAACTCTTGGTCAAGTAAGAATAAACCCCGTTCTAATGTTTTTAAGAACTGCTCTTCTTCAGTTTTAAGTGTATTTTCAACTATCTTTTGATTATTTGCTAATTCATTAGCAGCACTTCCCATTACGTCAATTAATGGTTTAACTAGCTTATAGAAGAAAATATCTTTAGCACCTAACATATGTCCATGGCGTACTGCTCGGCGAATAATTCGACGTAATACATAACCACGCCCTTCATTTGAAGGTAGGACTCCATCAGAAACTAAAAAGGCGCAAGAACGTATATGATCTGCAATTACTCTTAATGATTTACTTTCTAAATCTTTAACTTGAATGATTTCAGCTGCAGCTTTTATTAATGTTTTAAACAGATCAATATCATAATTTGAATTGACATGTTGTAACACAGCTGCTATTCGTTCAAGCCCCATACCAGTATCAACTGATGGTTTAGGCAAAGGTTCCATAGTACCATCAGCGAGACGGTTAAATTGCATAAAGACGAGATTCCAAATTTCAATAAATCTGTCACCATCTTCTTCAGCACTTCCAGGTGGTCCACCCCATATATGATCACCATGATCATAAAAAATTTCTGTACAAGGTCCACAAGGTCCTGTATCACCCATTTGCCAAAAGTTATCGGATGCATATGGTGCACCTTTATTATCGCCTATGCGGATGATACGCTCTTTAGGAATACCGATTTCATTTTCCCAAATAGCAAATGCTTCATCATCAGTTGCATAAACAGTAACCGTCAATCTGTCTTTTGGTAGATTAAACCATTTTTCACTGGTTAGTAGTTCCCAAGCAAAATGAATCGCATCACGTTTAAAATAATCGCCAAAACTGAAATTCCCAAGCATTTCAAAAAAAGTATGATGCCTAGCAGTATAACCTACGTTGTCAAGGTCATTATGTTTTCCGCCTGCTCGCACACAACGTTGAGATGTTGTTGCTCTGGTATAAGGTCTTTTATCAATACCAAGAAAAACATCTTTAAACTGATTCATTCCCGCATTTGTAAATAAAAGTGTTGGGTCATTGTGTGGAACAAGGGAACTACTTGCAACGATTTCGTGTCCTTTGCTATGGAAAAAGTCAAGAAAACTTTGACGAATTTCTGCAGTGCTTTTCATTTATGCTTCCATATTAAACGATAAATTTTTAGACATAGTAATATACCCGTTACAACTTAAGTTGAAAAGTAAATATTCTTAGTACAACGATTGATCTAGTTACTATTAATAAGTAATAAGGAATAAAATTAAAAGATCTTGAGAGCTTTTTACGTAATGGGTATTATCTAAGTAATATTGTAGGGACTATAATAATTTAAGTCAACAAACTATACGCAGTTTTTATATCAAGTTGTGTAAATCCTCGAGCTTTTAAAAATTGTATTACTTTTTGTTTTTGTTGATTATTCTGGGGGTCGATAAGTTTGAACTTTTTTAATAATTGATGATGTGCAATTTTTGACCAATCAATATCAGCTAAAAGTAATAACTCTCTACTAAGATCTGATGACAAACCTCGCTGTTTTAATTCCAAGCTTATTTTATATTTTCCATAACCTTTATGAGCACGCATAAAGATATACTTTTCAATATACTGCTTATCATCCATCCAATGTTGATTAGTACAGTGTGCAATTACATGTCCTATTTCTGTTTTTAACTTATTTAGTTGTTCTGGATAATCATCTTTTGAGCAAGTAATTTTTTTGCTAAAAAATAATGTTAATTTTCGGCTAAGTTCGCATGATGAGTGATCACGCTGTGCAAGTAATTGCACAGCTTTATTTAAGATTAATTTATTGAGTTTTTTTTCCATTACTCAAAGCTTTCATCATCTGCCGAAACGTCTTCATCATCAGCAGAGAAAACAGCAGGACTGTTTAACAATAAATCGCGTAATTTAGTTTCAAGTTCTTTGGCAATTTCAGGATGTTCTTGTAAAAACTTAATTGAATTTGCTTTACCTTGACCTACTTTCTCACCGTTGTAGCTATACCAAGCTCCAGCCTTATCGACTAATTTATGTTTAACACCTAAATCAATCAATTCACCTTCTTTAGAGATACCACATCCATAAAGGATTTGGAATTCAGCTTGTCTAAACGGCGCAGCTACTTTATTTTTAACTACTTTTACACGCGTATCACTACCAATAACATCTTCGCCTTCTTTTACCGCACCAGTACGACGAATATCTAAACGAACAGATGCATAGAATTTTAAGGCATTACCACCGGTAGTGGTTTCTGGATTTCCAAACATTACACCAATTTTCATACGAATTTGGTTAATGAAAACGACAAGACAATTTGCATTTTTGATATTAGCGGTTAATTTACGTAATGCTTGAGACATTAAGCGTGCTTGTAACCCCATGTGAGAATCGCCCATTTCACCTTCAATTTCTGCTTTTGGTGTTAATGCTGCAACCGAGTCCACAATAATCACATCAACTGCACCAGAACGAACTAATGCATCACAAATTTCAAGAGCTTGCTCTCCTGTATCAGGTTGAGAAACTAATAAATCATCGACTTGAACACCTAACTTAGCTGCATAGATAGGATCTAAAGCATGTTCAGCATCGATAAATGCACAGGTTTTACCTTCTTTTTGTGCTTGAGCAATAACAGATAATGTTAATGTTGTTTTCCCTGATGACTCCGGCCCAAAAATTTCAACAATTCTTCCCATTGGCAAGCCGCCGATACCTAATGCAATATCTAACCCTAAAGAACCTGTTGAAACCGCATCTACGTCTAGTGTCTGAGTATCACCTAAACGCATTATTGAACCTTTACCAAATTGTTTCTCGATTTGGCTTAATGCTGCAGAAAGTGCACGTTGTTTGTTTTCATTCATATAATAAAATTCCAATAAGTAAGGATATTGGGGTACATTATACTGTATTGTTATACAGTATCAAGTTTTTTTTATAAACATTCATAAATTAGTTAACTCTGTGAAATTGGTCACAAAATTTATTAATTTTTTGCAGAATTTGTTTATGATCTAGTGCTGAAAAAGATATTGAATTATTTAAAAAGGCGACTAAAAAATAGAGCTTTTAAAAAATGAGAATAATCAAATTAAGGTAATTTAATTAGGTAATACTTTCATAAAAAAAGACCATTTGGTATGATGATAGAAATAAATTTTAGTCGTTATTGATGTATTAAATTAATTGCCTCAACATATTATAATCATTGAAGATTTTTATACCTAAATGTTATGCTAATCAAAAACATCTTTATAGCTTAAAACATAAATAAAGGAAAATAATGACCACTGATAGTCAAGACTATGTATTGTGTTCTCATTGTGATTTGGTCATCGAATTAGCTGATGTTGCAGTTGGCCACAAAGCTGTTTGTCCACGATGTAATACAATATTATTTAAAAACAATGTCAATATGAAGTTTAGAGCGGCAATGTATGCAATTTGCTCTCTAATTATGCTCATTGTTGCTTGTGGTTTTGTTTTTATTGATATCAATTTAGTTGGTAATGTCAATGGCGTAAGTGTGCTAGACATTCCAAGAATACTTTTTATTGATAAATATAGTTATATTTCAGCATTATTTATTTTTTTCGTATTAGTCTTTCCATTACTCAATTTATCTATTATTGCCTTACTTTGTTCAAATATTAATTTAACCAAATATCGGAAAAGAGATTTACTTATTGTTTATGAAAAATTCCAACATTGGTGTATGCCTGAAATATTTTTAACAGGCATATTAGTTAGTTTCGTTAAATTAATGAGTTATGGCAATATTGGTGTCACTAGCACATTTTGGGCATTTTGTTTATTCGTATTCTTTTATATTAAAGCTTTAGTTATCTTCACTCCGGGTAAAATCTGGAATGAAATTCATCGAAGTAATTTTTCAATAAAAGCACTAGAAGTTGGTGAGACGGGAATTTCTCAAAATATAAAATTGTGTCAATGTTGCCATGCAATCGTCCCTGTTGAGTATGCCAAATGCCCAAGATGTAAACAAAAAAGCCAAGTAAGAGGGCGAGATAAAATACAATGGACAATTGCATTATTGGTAACTTCATTAATAATTTATATTCCCGCTAATTTATTCGGAATTATGATCACAGTTGTATTTGGCTCAGCGTCGACCTCAACTATTATGGATGGTGTTATCTATATGTGGCAGTCAGGGGATGTACCAGTGGCATTAGTTATCTTTTCCGCAAGTGTGGTTATTCCAATTTTAAAGATTATTTCACTCAGCTGGTTATGTTATTTTGCTTTAGCCGTGAAAGATAAAAATAAACATAATTGCTTAAAAATGAAGAAATTATATAATGCGGTAGAATTTATTGGTAAATGGTCAATGATAGATATCTTTGTTGTTTCTGTAGTTTGTTCTTTAGTTAGAAACCAACAAATGATGGGAGTTTATCCTGATATTGGTGTTACTTTTTTCGCAACCGTCGTCATCATTACTATGATTGCATCCCAAAAATTTGATCCACGCTTACTTTGGGATCGAAATCGAAAATAGAATAATAGGAATAATATGGCAACCTCAAGAAAAATAGCAAAAATAATTAAAATCCGAGCAATTTCTGCAATATGGATTATTCCCATAGTAACCGCCGTTGTTGGATTATGGATTATCTATGCCCACTTTGCTGATAGAGGCACATCTTTTACCTTATTAGCCAATGATGCAAATGGCATTATTGCAGGTAAGACAGTAATCAAAAATCGTAGTGTTGACGTTGGTATAGTTGATGAAGTGACATTATCTGATGACTACAAGAAAGTCGTCATAAAAGGTCGAATTTATAATGATATGGAACCATTGTTAAAAAATGACTCAATTTTTTGGGTAGTTAAACCTGAAATTGGCCGTGATGGTGTGACAGGACTTGGCACTATTTTATCTGGTGTATATATTGAACTGGTCTCAGGCAACGATACGCATAGTTTCAAAAATAACCCATTTATTCTATCTGATACACCACCGTTATCTGATCCAAGTATAAAAGGAATTCGCTTAAATTTAGAAAGTGACCAAAGTGGTGTAGTACCTCGTGGTGCAAAAGTGATGTTCCGTGGTTATCAAGTCGGTAATGTTGAAACGTCCTTATTTGATGTCGATGCTCGTAAAATGAAATATCAAGTTTTTATAACCAAACCCTATGATGCATTAGTTACCGAAAATGTACGCTTTTGGAAAGAGGGTGGTATCAATTTATCTTTATCATCACGTGGAGCAAGTCTTGAAGTTCCTTCGTTAGATGTTCTAATGTCTGGTGGAATCAGCTTTGATTTACCAGATGGCGCAAAACTAGGTGAACCGGCGAAGCAACATGATGTCTATAAATTATATGAAGATAGAAAATCGATTCAAGATTCACAGTACACTGAATATAAAGAATTTCTAATTATGATTACTGATTCCATATCGGGATTAACCGAAGGTGCGCCAGTGGAATATCATGGTATAAGATTGGGTACAGTGAGTAAAGTACCGTTTTATACCACAGAAATGTTAAAAGAAAGATCAATTCTCAACCAAAAAGTACCAGTATTAATCAGAATAGAGCCTGATCGTCTATCAGAATTAGTTGATGATAAGATCGATATAGCAGCTTTGATAAAAGATGAACAAAAAAATGGACTAAGAGCATCATTAAAAACGTCCAATATGTTTACTGGTGCGCTTTATATTGATCTAGATTTTTATCCTGATTTAAAAAATAAATACAATATAAAATTAGCTAACCAATATGGTTACGATACTATCGAAACAACATCAACAGGATTTGCTCAAATTCAAGCAAAAATATTGCAATTACTCGACAACTTTAACAGTTTACCGTTGAATAACACGATGACACAATTTAATAAATCATTAGAATCAAGTGAAAAACTAATGAATTCATTAAATCAAATTATGGCGAGTAAAGAGATGCAAGCTATGCCTAAGGATTTACAAAAGGCAATTCGTTCATTACACGAGACCATGAAAGGGTTGCAACCGGGATCTGAACTTAACACGCAAATGATCGAAAGTTTACAGAAAATTCAACTAATGATGGACGAGCTGACCCCTTTACTTAATACATTAAATAATAAAAGTAATGCATTGATTTTCTCAGCGCCAAATAAAAAAGACCAAGAACCCAAAGCCAGAGGTAAGAAATAATGGTTAAATTAATTCGAACGCTAAAAGTTACGATATTGGTGACATTATTAGGAACTATAATTGGTTGTTCATCAAATGCACCGAGTAAAAGTTATTTTCAATTAACTAGTAATTTGACTGGCTCAAGAATGACACAAACTACAGATCATTTTATTTGGATTGAGTCCATTGAGGTAGCTAGTTTCTTAAACAAACCCGGTATTGTTCTGCAAACACAGGACATAAAATATGTCACAGCAACTAATCATTTATGGGCATCAACGCTGTCTCAACAACTTGCCGATCGATTATCACAAGACTTAACTCAAATTTTACCTAATTATTTGGTGTCAACTAAATCAATTACCACACCATCTCTTACAGTTAAACTTTTTATTGATGGTTTCCATGGCGGTTATAATGGCGATGCAATCATAAAAGGACGCTGGGTAGTGACAGATAAGAAAGGTAAAATCGTTACTAAAGCTATTGAACGTCATGTTCCACTTGCAACAAATGGTTATGATGCTTTGGTAAAAGCCTTATCCGAAGGCTGGCAAAATGAAGAATTAGACTTTGCAAATTCAATTAAACATTAATACTTACTAAACATTCCGTCAATATGATGACGGAATGTTCTCTGCTCTTAATTTCAGATCATGAAAACTGTGCTTTTAATTTATCTAATATCTGGTCTTTAATTTCAACCCATCCTCGCACACTATTAATAAATGCTATTTTCTCGGCTTGCAAAATATCTTGTTTGACAATCTTTTGCTCGGTTAATTGATGATTATCCAAATAATACTGTCGCATAGTACCAGCAAGTAAACCCGAAGTAATAGTTGGTGTTACCCACTTTTCATTAATCAACAACGCAATATTACCATTAACAAACTCAGTGATTTCATCATATTGATTATAATTGATATATTCTTGCCCAACTGCTAATTCGTGAAAGTGTTGTCGATTAGTCGTTTTATGATAGAGAAAAGTGTTTTCCTTATCGACACATTTGGGTGCAAAATCAAGCTTATCAATTACCATTGAATGAGTAAGTTTATCGAGACTTATTTTTGCTTGGCCATATTTAGGTTGCAGAAGCCTAATTTTATATCTTCCTGATGAATGAGTTTTTGCTAAATTAGTTAATGTCTGTTTAATTGTTTGAATATCACATTCAAAATCAAAATAACTCGTTGAATTTATCAACCTATCTAAGTGCATATCAAACAAAACCAACTCGCCATCTTTAAGCAATAATGTTTCAATAATATATTCAGGAATAGTCAGCGTTCGATTTAAGATAGCTGTTTTAGCTAAAATCTCATGATATTCATCATCAGCAGTTGAATCCCATGTAATGCCACCACCAACACCATAATTCAACTGTTGATTATGTATGGTTAAAGTTCGTATTGGAATATTAAATACTGCCTTTTTCATTAAAGGTTCTACATAACCAATTGTGCCACAGTAAACCCCACGGGCCGAGTTTTCAATATCACTAATGATTTGCATGGTACTTGATTTGGGCGCACCAGTAATTGAACCACACGGGAACAGCGCTTGAAATAGCTGATACAAACTTATATTTTCTTTTACGGTTGCTTGAATAGTTGAAGTGAGTTGCCAGACAGTCGGATACTTTTCTGCTGTAAATAAATGTGGAACGGTTACTGAACCTGGCACTGATATTTTGCTTAAATCATTACGAAGTAAATCAACAATCATCATATTTTCAGCAAGATTTTTTTCTGACTTCAACAAGGCCACTTGTTGTTTATCTTGGTCAGAATTTAAACCTCGTGCTGCTGTTCCTTTCATCGGTTTAGTTGTAATGGTTCTATTTTCTAATTTAAAAAATAGCTCAGGGGAGATAGATAAAATATGATAATTTTCAAATTCAATATAGGCACAATAATTTGCCTGATTATTTTTTTGTAGAAAATGATAATAATCTAAAGGATCACCATTGAATGGAGCGTTAAATTGAATGGTATAGTTAGTTTGATAAGTATTGCCTAATTCAATTTGTGATCGAATATAACTAATTTTCTGCTGATATTCGTCAATATTTGTGTCACAAGACAATTCAAAATACTCGGGTGAAGCACACTCAGTATGAACTATTGTTGTATAGCTCTCAAAAATACCAAAAAAAAGTAAAGGTAAATCCTGGTCTGACTTTGTGACTATTTTGGTCTTATTTGACTCATTAAAACCCATAGCGCTTTCATAAGCAAGATAACCGCAGGCAAAATAACCTTGTTGTATAAACTCTTCTATCTCATCAATATGTTTTTTTATTGAGTGATAATCAGATGACTTTATAATCTTTATTGGATCACAAAAATATTTACGTTGCCCCTCAAAATCGATATAAATTTTCATGCTTATTGCTCACTAACAAAATTGCTTATCATTTTTAAACCAAATTCAGTCTTGATCGCTTCAGGGTGGAATTGTACTGATTCGATAGGTAATGTTTTATGACGTAACCCCATAATCAACCCTTGTTTATTAGTAGCAGTGATTGTTAAAGGTGACTCATTTGACGAATTTTGTACAATTAACGAATGATATCTTACAACAGACAGAGGATTTTTAATTCCAGAAAATAATCCCTTTTCATCATGAATGATCTCATCAATTTTTCCATGCATGGGTACAGGTGCTTTAATAATCGAGAATCCAAAATATTGAGCAATCGCTTGATGGCCTAAACAGATACCAAGTATTGGACATTTATTCTCAAAAGCCTGAATTGCTGACAACGATATCCCAGCATTATCTGGCGTACCTGGCCCTGGGGAAATTACCATTTTAGAAAACGACAATCGTTTTAATTCATCAATAGATTTTTCATCATTTTTAATGACCATAACCTTCGCGCCAGCACGGCACAGGTAATCATATATATTAAATGTAAATGAATCGTAGTTATCAATCAGAAGAATCAAAATTATATCCAATACTAATTATTTTAAAAAATGAAGGTTTGAAATGTGACAGATGATTCTATTATAAAAAGGGATATCACATAAAGCAGTTTATATATAAGCTTTCAAAAACCCCGTTCCTCAACTTTTTTTGAAATTTTGAGGAACGTATTTTCTCAATACAATTTAAGTAAAAATTTAGGGGATCGAAACCATCTATAACATTGGATGGTATATAAAATAAATGATATTCCACCGTCAATAATGCTCAAAGCATAACATATCCCTACTTAAACGTTTCTTTTAAAAAGCATATTAAAAACACTTTTTTCTTTGTCATATTTTTTCTTAATGTGATCTTACTCACAAAAATATACTAATCTACTTGTATGGTAGTATTTAATAAATTAATTTGTTGCTACAGAAATTATTTATGAGGTATTCAATGAAAATTGTAAAAGCAGAAGTTTTTGTTTGTAGTCCAGGAAGGAATTTTGTCACACTAAAAATAACGACAGATGACGGCGTATATGGAGTAGGTGATGCAACGCTCAATGGACGTGAACTTTCCGTCGCATCATATCTTAAAGATCATCTTTGCCCACAATTAATAGGGCGAGATGCCAGTCAAATAGAAGATATTTTCCAATATTTCTATAAAGGTGCCTATTGGCGTCGTGGACCTGTGACAATGTCAGCGATATCAGCCATAGATATGGCGTTATGGGATATCAAAGGTAAAGTTGCCAATATGCCACTTTATCAATTATTAGGTGGAGCTTCTCGTACCGGTGTAATGGTGTATTGCCACACCACAGGTAAAGATATTGAAGAAGCCTTAGATGATTATGCTAAACATAAAGAAATGGGCTTTAAGGCCATTCGAGTACAGTGTGGCATACCAGGAATGAAAACCACTTACGGTCAAAGTAAAGGTAAAAACTTAGCTTACGAACCAGCAACACGAGGTAACTATCCAGAAGAACAGTTTTGGGCAACAGACAAATATCTTGATTTCACACCAAAATTATTTGAGGCAGTGAGAAATAAATTTGGTTTTAACGAACATTTATTGCATGACATGCACCATCGTTTAACACCAATTGAAGCAGCTCGATTTGGTAAAAGTGTTGAAGACTATCGCCTATTTTGGATGGAAGACCCAACACCAGCTGAAAATCAAGAATGTTTCCGCTTAATTCGCCAACACACCGTAACACCAATTGCCGTAGGTGAAGTATTTAACAGTATTTGGGACTGTAAACAGTTAATTGAAGAACAGCTTATTGACTATATCCGAACCACAATAACCCATGCAGGCGGTATAACTCATATGCGTCGAATAGCTGATTTTGCGTCGCTTTATCAAGTTAGAACAGGCTCTCATGGCCCCTCAGATTTATCACCAATCTGTCATGCAGCTGCACTTCATTTTGATATGTGGGTACCTAACTTTGGTGTTCAAGAATTTATGGGTTACTCAGAGCAAATGCTAGAAGTCTTTTCACCAAACTGGACCTTTACTGATGGTTATATGCACCCAAGTGACAAACCAGGTTTAGGGATCGATTTTGATGAAAAACTAGCAGCTAAATATCCATACAACCCCGCTTATTTGCCAATTGCTCGTTTAGAAGATGGCACGTTGTGGAATTGGTAAATTGAGGGAGCTTATATGAAAAGTATCGTTGTAAAAAAACCTAATGAACTGGAAATCGAGGAACGTGAACTTCCTCAACCAGCTAAAGGTGATGTAAGAGTCAAAGTTAAACTAGCTGGCATCTGTGGTTCAGATAGTCATATTTATCGAGGGCACAACCCATTTGCAAAATACCCAAGAGTTATAGGACATGAATTTTTTGGTGTTATTGATGAAGTAGGTGAAGGAGTAGATCGATCAAGAATTGGTGAACGTGTTTCTGTCGATCCCGTCATTAGCTGTGGTTGTTGTTATCCTTGTTCAGTTGGCCGTCCCAATGTTTGTACATCTTTGACTGTTTTAGGCGTTCACCGTGATGGTGGATTTAGTCAATATACAACAGTGCCAAGCAAAAATGCCTATCCGATTCCAGATGACATTAGTAATGAATTTGCTGTAATGATTGAACCGTTTACTATTGCAGCGAATGCTACTAGTCATTTGAAACCAGCTGAAAATGATGTTGCTTTAATTTATGGTGCAGGTCCAATGGGACTAACATCAGTACAAGCGCTAAAAAATGTTTATAAAGTTAAACAAGTTATCGTTGTCGATCGAATTGATGAACGGTTGGCTATGGCACAAACCAGCGGTGCAGATAAAGTTATCAATAATACTAATCTATCACTGAAAAATGAATTAGAAAAACTTAATATTAAACCGACAATTATAATTGACGCTGCATGTCATCCTTCGATTTTGCCAGAAGCAATTTCTATTGCCTCCCCTGCAGCAAGGATCCTAATCATGGGCTTTTCAAGTGATCCTTGTGTAATTACTCAACAAGGGATAACCAGTAAAGAGTTATCTATTTTTTCTTCTCGATTAAATGCGAATAAGTTTCCAGTTGTTATCGATTGGTTAAAGAAAAAATTAATCGACCCCAAAAAGTTAATCACACATCAATTTGATTATACCCAAGTAATTCAAGCGATTGAAACTTTTGAAAAAGATCAGAAACATTGCTGCAAAGTTTTATTGACCTTTAATTAGCACTAAAAAAGTCTTGTGAAAAACCTTTTTAGATAAAATATTAAAAGAGAGAACAGTATGAATAATATAGGAAATAAGTGTGAGAGGGATACTTCGGATTTAGTTAAAGCTGCAGTATCAGGTTGGTTAGGAACAGCTTTAGAATTTATGGATTTTCAATTATATTCTTTAGGTGCTGCTTTAGTTTTTCATGAAATTTTCTTTCCAGAACAATCTGCTATTATGGCGTTGATTTTAGCAATGGGTACTTATGGTGCTGGTTATGTTGCACGAATCATTGGTGCCTTCGTTTTTGGTCGCATGGGTGATGCTATCGGTCGTAAAAAAGTTCTATTCATTACTATTACCATGATGGGGGTATGTACTACGTTAATTGGTGTACTACCAACTTATGCTCAAGTAGGTATTTTAGCGCCATTGATGTTGGTTATTTTACGTATAATTCAAGGATTAGGTGCCGGTGCTGAAATTTCTGGTGCAGGAACAATGCTCGCTGAATATGCACCGAAAGGGAAAAGAGGAGTAATTTCTTCATTAGTTGCAATGGGAACTAACTGTGGGACATTAAGTGCAACAGCAATATGGGCATTTATGTTCTTTTTATTAGATAAAGATCAATTAGTTGCATGGGGTTGGCGCATTCCATTTATAGCAAGTGTTATTGTTATGATTTTTGCAATTTGGTTAAGAATGAATTTAAAAGAAAGCCCTGTATTTGATGAGGTTAATGATACTAATACGCTAAAAAATGATAATGATGTTACAAAACATATCTCATTACTTGAAATGTTTAAAAGTAAATCATTTTGGTTAGCTACAGGATTACGTTTTGGTCAAGCAGGAAATTCTGGGCTAATCCAAACTTTCTTAGCGGGATATTTAGTGCAAGCATTATTATTTAATAAAAGTATTCCAACTGATGCAATTATGTTTAGTTCAATTGTCGGCTTCTTGACTATTCCTTTCTTAGGTTGGTTATCAGATAAGATTGGTCGAAAAATTCCTTATATAATACTAACATTGTCTGCAATTATACTAGCATACCCAATGTTATCTATCATTGTAGATATAAATCATTCTGTAAATACTATTACATTATGTTTGATTCTCATTCATAATATTGCAGTTTTAGGTTTATTTGCCCTAGAAAACATCACCATGGCCGAAATGTTCGGTGCTCGAAATCGATTCACCCAAATGGCAATATCTAAAGAAGCAGGTGGTTTAATTGCCGTAGGATTTGGCCCAATTCTGGCTGGAATTTTCTGTAAAATGGTAAATGATTGGTGGCCAATTGTGGCTATGATTATTGTTTACTCATGTATTGGTCTTATCTCGGCTATTCTTATGCCTGAGGTAAAAGATCGTGATTTAGCTGACTTACATGATGCGGCAGATAGTAAAAATTAAACGGAAGAAATAATGAGATTATCGAATCAAACTTTATCACAACTACCTAAAGAGGTAGTTGTTCCAACTTATGATAGAAGCAAAATTAAAACCAAAATTGTTCATCTTGGTTTTGGGGCATTTCATCGTGCTCATCAAGCTATTTATGCAGATATATTGGCTGCACAATATGATAGCGATTGGGGATATTGTGAAGTTAACTTGATAGGTGGTGAAGCACAAATTCAAGATTTAAAACAACAAGATTGTTTATTTAGTGTGTGTGAAATGTCTTATGACAACTGGAATACTCGTGTTGTAGGTATTGCAAAAGAAGCATTACATGCAGATGTTGATGGAATTCAGAAAGTCTTAGATGTGATGACTCGTCCAGAAATTGCAATTGTGTCAATCACTGTAACCGAAAAAGGTTATTGCTATCTACCATCAACGGCATCAATTGATACTAATAATCCATTGATTATTCATGATATAACTAATCCACATACACCCAAATCTGTTCCTGGTGTCATTGTAGAAGCCCTACGTTTACGTAAAGAGCAAGGTTTAAAACCTTTTACAGTTATGTCTTGTGACAATATGCCAGAAAATGGACATGTTACTCGTAATGTTGTGTTAGCCTTGGCTAAGCAGCGCGATGAAAGTTTAGCGCAATGGATTGAGGAAAATGTTACTTTCCCATCAACAATGGTTGATCGAATTGTACCCGCTGCAACGCCAGAAACAATGGCTAAAATAAAAAAACAACTTGGTGGTATTGATGATCCGGCAGGTATTGCTGGTGAACCATTTAGACAATGGGTGATTGAAGATAATTTTGTGGCTGGTCGTCCAGAGTGGCAAAAAGCAGGAGCAGAATTAGTTAATGATGTACTGCCTTATGAAGAGATGAAATTGCGTATGTTAAATGGTAGCCATTCATTTTTCGCTTATTTAGGTTATTTAGCTGGTTATATGCATATTGATGAATGTATGCAAGATCCTAATTATGTTAAAGCAGCTAGGCATTTAATGTTAAATGAGCAAGCAACTACATTACGGGTGAAAAATGTTGATTTGTCAGCTTATGCTGATTCATTACTAGATCGATATCGCAACACCGGTTTAAAACATCGTACATGGCAAATCGCAATGGATGGAACATTAAAGCTTCCTCAACGTATGCTTGATTCTGTTAGATATCATTTGGCTAATGGTACACCATTTGATTGTTTAGCTTTAGGTATTGCAGCTTGGATGCGTTATGTTAGTGGCGTGGATGATAGTGGTAACGTTATTGAAGTTTGCGATCCAGCAGCTGAGAAATTAAAAGAGTTGGTTTTAAATAGTTCTGATAATCAAGATCGAGTTAATGCGCTGTTATCTTTAAAACATGTTTTTGGAGAGGATCTACCCCAAAATCCATTGTTTATTGCACAGGTAACTAAAGCTTATCATTCTTTAAGAGACATAGGAGCGAAAGAGACAGTTAAACAAATAACTCAAAATTTTTAATTCCACTAATTAATAAGCAAAGTGCAATCATCTTTAGATGATTGCACTTTTATTATTAAATAAAAAACTTTTCTTATATTCAAAAATCCCCTATATTCTCTTTTCTTGTAATTTGTTTTTTGAAAGTAATATATGTTCAAATCTGAAGCGTTAACTATCTCAGAACCTGTTAATCAACAAATATATCGCCAATTAAGAAAGGCCATTATCACTTGCCGAGTATTACCAGGTGTTTTATTGTCTGAAAAAGACATTTCGGGTCAATTTAATGTTTCACGCCAACCAGTTCGTGAAGCTTTTATTAAACTAGCAGAAGCTGGATTGGTCCAAATTCTTCCACAACGTGGCACCTTTGTAAGTAAAATATCTGTTAAAAAAGTAATTGATGGTCAATTTATTCGTGATGCTGTTGAGTGTGCAATTATTAAACGCGCAGCACAAGAAATTAATGATTCAGATCTTTTATTACTTGAAAAAAATTTAAAAGAACAAATTGAAGCTAACAAACATAAAGATATTGGTTATTTTCTTGAAAAAGATGATGAATTTCATCAGATTATAATGAATGTTGTTGATTGTCCCATGGCATGGGACACCGTCGAAAATATCAAAGCAATGATGGACAGGGTCAGATACCTTACTTTAGAAGATATATCCCCACCAGAAGATCTAGTTAAACAGCATGAAAAAATTGTTATTGCATTAAAAAAGCATGATCCAGAAATGGCAATACTTGCACTTCATGAGCATTTATCAACTATATTAAAAACGATAAAAATAGTATCACAACAGCATAATGAATGGTTTGTTGATTAATTTTTTATATTTCAAAGGCGATAAACATTATATATTTTCATTATCATTTTTTCTTAAATAAAAATAAATAAAATTTAGTTTTTTTCATTGTGTGCTAATTTAAGAAATATTCATCAATGTTTTTATATATCTAAATATCGCTGATTGCCTCAAAAAAGAAGAGTTATTTAACTTTTCTTATTGATGAATTGATGTTTTTAAACTTTATTTTTTTGTATCATAATTTTTGATTAATTCTTTTTATAGACTAAATCATGTAATCGTTTTAACATATGACAGCACAAAAGCATAAATATTATAATTTTGGTAAAGAAAATGATGAATGTCAGGAAGTTATCAGTTATTGTAGTAGGCTTTATTCTTGTTGGTTATGTTGAGGCAGATTCGCAAGTAACCAATCAAAATCAAAAAGTTAGTGACAAACAGCTAATTTATCAACAGGAACGGCAAAAAGCAGCGGAAGAAGCGCTATCCCCCAAAACGCCTGATGTTAATTTATTATCCCCATTAAAGAAAATTAATAATATTGATTTTCCAGAAGAAAAATTATGTTTCCCGATTGCTCATGTTAAGTTATTAGAAAAAGAAACTTTACCTTTTTATGTTCCATTAAGTCCTTTAACAAAGCAAGCCGAAGGGCGTTGTTTAGGTACTCAAGGTCTGAATTTATTGATGACCGAATTGCAAAACCAACTTATTAATTATGGCTTTATTACTACTCGTGTGGTTGCTCCACAACAAGATTTATCACAGGGTACTTTCACTCTATTAATCTTAAAGGGGTCAGTAAAAAGTATACACTATTCAAAAGATAGTGATACCTATGCAAATTTGTATACCAGTATTCCTTTAAGAAGTGGTGAATTACTTAATTTACGATCACTTGAACAAGGTTTAGAGAATTTACAAAGAATTCCTACTGTAGATGCTAAAATCGAGTTAATCCCTGGTGCTAAAGAAGGGGAAACCGAAATTGTTATAAAACGCAATCAATCAAAGTTTTGGCGGGTAGGAATGTCTGTAGATAACTCAGGCACTAAAGATACGGGACGTTATTTAGGTGGATTAACTTTCTATCTAGATAATCCTCTTGGATTTAGCGACTCATTTTATGTTTCTGGTGACCATGATCTTGAAAATAAAGACAAATATGGCAACCGGGATTATTATTTTTCATATTCAATCCCCTATGGATATTGGATGTTTGATGCTTTAATTTATGGCAATACTTATCACCAAAATATCCCCGGTATTGTAGATTATCAATATAAAGGTCGAAGTAAAAATTATAATTTTAAAGTTAGCCGGGTATTGCACCGTAGTTCAACACAAAAAACAACATTAAGTTATGGTATTAATTTAAGACAATCTCACAACTTTATGAATGACCTTGAACTTGAAAATCAGCGCCGGAAAACAACTAATTGGAAATTAGGGTTACAACATCGTCATTATATTAACGATATGACTTTAGATGTTGATGTCTGGTATCAAAAAGGAGTTCGTTGGTTCGGTGCAGAAAAAGCTCGAGAAGAAGAAATAAATATAGCTAGTGCGTTGACTAATATTTTCAAGTTTGATATTTCATTTTATGCTCCATTTAATCTAGGTAATCAGAATTTTGCTTATAGTGTTGATTATAATGGTCAAATGACACGAGGTAATAAATTAACACCGCCTGATCGATTTTCGATCGGAAGTCGTTGGACTGTTAGAGGATTTGATGGCGAGCAAATGTTGACGGCTGATAATGGCTGGTATCTGCGTAATGATTTGATTTGGCAAATGCCTATAAGGCAACAATTATATTTTGGCTTAGATGCTGGGCAAGTAAGTGGGCGAAATTCAGAACGGTTGAGCGGTAAACGGCTTGTTGGTTCAGCACTTGGTATACGGGGGCAACAATTTAATGTCTATTATGATGTATTTGCTGGAGTGCCATTGCACAAACCGAATAATTTTAAAACAAATCATTTAACAGTTGCCTTTTATTTAAATTGGACTTACTAGTATTTCAGTTTCTTTATTTGTAATAAATTTTTACCAAAAAAAACTCTATAATAAAAAATTGTTGATAAACTAAGGATTAGTTAGAAAACAAATAAAAATTATGTATATAAATAATGAAAAAATCTTTTATCTTATGTTATATTGAGTATTATTATAATATAAGCAATAGCTTTATAAGCTTTTGTTAAGAGATACACCACAATTTATCAAGAATTAATTGAGTTTTTAATTATCATTTTGTAGTAAAAAGTTTTTGTGATTTTTAATATTTATTAATGTCAGTAACGTAATACAACTTAGTAATATGGTTTTATGGTATGAGTAATATTAAAAAGGAGACTTTTTATTGATCACATTTAATTTGTCTTCAATAAATGGCTATTAATTTTTAATTTGCCTGTTTGGATGCTACATATCCTTTCCCCTTTTTAAATAAAGTAAGTACATTTGATGCTTTGGTTTTTCTTTGAATATCTTATAGATAATTTAAATAACTCTTTCATAACAATAAATTGGATTTAATGGTAGCTAGGAAAATGGATTATATTTTATAGTTAAAGTTAAGTTTGTAGTAAAAGTAGTTCTCTAAAAATATAGTTTTATTTATTGGTTATAAAAGATAAATAAATCATATTGTTATAAGTTGTAAATAACTAATTATTTGCAATTTATTTTGTGGTAGATATTAATCGTTGTAAATAAATCGTTTTTATTGGAAATAATAACTTTTTGTTTAGACATTTGAATAACAAAATAAGATGAAAGGCGAAATACTATGAATAAAAATTTTTATCGGATTATTTTTAATCAAGCTCGTGGATTATTTATTGTGGTGTCTGAAATTGTTAAATCACATCAAGCTATTTCAGGTAAGAGTCAAAGAAAAAAAGATACGAATACTCAAGCGGATATTATAGGTAAGAAAAAAGCAGTTTTAAAACCTATAGTTTTCTTATCTTATGTTGTTTTAGGTATGGTAAGTGTTGTTAGTAATAGTTATGCAGGTGGTGTCGTTGTAGATCCTAGTGCAGGAAAAAATCAAAGACCTAATGTTCAAGAATTAAATAATGGTACGACACAAGTTGATATCGTATCTCCAACTAAAGGCGGTATATCACATAACAAATTTACACAATTTGATGTATCAAAAGATGGTTTGATTCTTAATAACTCACTCACCGATACAAATACCGAGTTAGCAGGAAATATTAATGGGAATAAAGGATTAAAAAATAATGCAAGAGTCATTTTAAATGAAGTAAATTCTAATAATCCAAGTCAACTACTTGGCTCTATTGAAGTAGCGGGTCAAAAAGCTCAAGTGGTTATTGCTAATGCTGCGGGTATTACTTGTAATGGTTGCGGTTTTATTAATGCTGATCGTACAACATTAACTACAGGTAAGCCGATCATGGAAGATGGCGAATTAAAAGGTTACGATGTCCGACAAGGTAAAATTGAAATCCAAGGTGATGGTTTACGTAGTGGCGGTCAAAATTATACTGATTTAATTTCTCGTTCAGTTTCAATTAATGCAAAGTTATGGGCAGATAATGAAGTCAATATTGTAACAGGCAAAAATAAAGTCAGTGCTGATTTAAGTAAGGTTGAAAGACAAGGTGCGGATTCTAATTCAGATAAACCTGAATTTGCGCTTGATGTTTCCGCATTAGGTGGAATGTATGCCGGTAAAATTACTATGGTAGGTACAGAAAATGGTGTAGGTGTACGTAATCAAGGTAAAATATATACCAACGCTGGTTCTATCAATATTACTACTGATGGTAAAGTTGTTAATGAAAATATAATAGATGCTGTTGGTGATGTAAGTTTGAGAAGTAAAGGTAATGCTATCGAAAATAATGGAAAAATAAAAAGTTTAAATAAGAATATATCATTAGCTAGTTATCACGAAATCAAAAATAATGGCACATTACAGGCAAGAGAAAATGTTAATTTTTCATCAGGGAGTTGGACTGGTAATAATGGTGTAATTACTGCAGGTAAAACGGTAACAGCTCAAGGTAATGAATTTAATAATGGTTTTGGGGCAACAATTGACGCTCAAGATGTTGATGTTACAAGTTATGTAACTAAAAATACTGGTGATATGAAAGTAAAAAATAGAATTGATATTAAGTCTGAACTTACCCAAAATCAAGGTAATATGTCAGCTGATAATGAAGTTCATATTGCTAGTAAAGAAATTATAAACGATTACGGTGGTTCTATTTCAGCCAAACACATACTTTTACAAGGTGATAAATTATTTAACAGAAGTAAAGCTCATGCTTCAGAAGACCTTACTGTTCACGTGTTAGATGTTACCAATTCAGGAGAACTTTCGAGCGACAAGCAAGTATCAGTAGTAAGTAATATTTTTGAAACCAATAATTCAGCTGGTCTTGTTAAGGGTGAGAATGTTCAATTTAAAGCTGATAAACTGGTTAATAAAGGCGTGATATACTCAAATAATAATTTGAATATTTTGACTCATGAATTTGGAAACCAAAAAGATATAATTGCCGGCAATCAATTAAACATAAAATCTGAATCATTAATAAATGATTGGTACGGAAATATAGTTGCAAACAATGCTGATATTAATGCAATTAAATTAATTAATTATGGAAAAATTGAGCCAATTGAAAATCTGGAATTAGAAGTCGATTACCTTGAAAATATTGGAAAATTACAGGCAAAACAAGACTTAAAAGGCTATGTATTAACACTACACAATAGAGATGGAGCTACTATAGAAGGTAGAAATGTTAATTTAGAAGGTGATACTTTAGATAATAAAGGTCAAATTCGTGCAGAAAATGTATTGGACCTTGCGTTTAAAAAAATTGATAACTACGCCAAAATTTTTGCAAAAAATCAAGTTAACTTGAATACGGAATATTTAAATAATGATCATGGTTCATCAATTGAATCCGACCATATTGTTAAAATTCAAGCACATGATTTCCAAAATCGTTCACAAATAAAATCAGCTGATCTTATTGAAATTAAAGCCAAGAAAGAGTTTAACAATAGACGTTATACTACAGAAGATGGCACTAAAGTGATTGGTACACTCAATAGTGGTGATATCAAAATTAATACTGAAAGTGGTGTCAATACTGGTGAAATAATAGCGTCTAAAAAAGCTATCATTTTTGGAGATAGTTTCAAAAATGATTGGTATGGAGTAATTAAAGGTGGTGATATTACGATAAGTGGTAATAAATTCGATAATTATGGTAGTGCACGAGCAGAACATAATTTCTATATTAATTCAACTGATGTTATGAATGCTTCAAATTTGTTATCTAGAGAATACCTTACAATTAACTCTACCAATTTTACAAACAACTCAACAGGTATTTTAAAATCCGATAAGCAAATTGATTTGAGAGGTGATAATATCCTAAATAATGGTTTGATAGATACTATCAAGGCTGTTATTAATGCAAAAAACTTCAAAAATGATTGGCTTGGCGTAATTAAGGGTGCTGATATTTCCATAGCAGGTGATAAATTTGAAAATTATGGTAATGCAAATGCTCTTCATAATTTCGATATTAGTTCAACCGATGTTGAGAATCATAACAAATTATATTCAGCTAACTATCTAAGATTTGATTCAAACAATGTCAAAAATTACAGATCAGGTGAATTAAGCTCAAATTGGCAAATTGATATAAAGGGAAATCAAATACACAATGAAGGATCAATTTTAGCTAATCACGCTATTAATATTAATGGTAAAAACATCAAAAATGATGGCAAATTGAAATCAAACATACATATTAGATTATCAGGTGATAAATTTGAAAATTCAAGTCAGGGTAGTATGATTACAGAAACAATACATGGCAATATGGTTGAATTTATCAATAAAGGCTATATGCAAGGCGATTTTGTTGATAACAATCAAAATACAATAATTGAAAATTAATCATTTTAATTGAATTTCAAAAACATTACTTAAATAAAATAAGATCCTAGTTTATTTATCCTGTTTTAAGGCAAAATAATCTAGGATCTTTTTTATGTGTTTTATGCAACCTTACTTTTACTTAATTAGTATTGATGGTTGAAAATTAAATAAACTAGAAGCCATATTATCAATTTCACTCAAAAGAAAATCAGCCTGATAGATTACTAATGTTTTAAATAATTTAATAAATTTTAACCAAAATATTAATATTAGTGTTTAATTAAAACGATAACTGATTTAGGCTAATAGGTAAACTTGAATTATTTAGGTTATATGATGATAAAACAAATTAAAATACAGGTTAGTGGAAGAGTTCAAGGTGTTGGATTTCGATTTTTTACTTATCAGGAAGCAAAAAAACTTAATTTATCAGGTTACGTCAAAAATTTAGATAATGGTGATGTTGAAATTATCGCACTTGGCGAAAGTAAACAGATAGATTCACTAGTCAATTGGCTTAATTCTGGAGGACCAACTTCAGCAAAAATTTCAAATATTAAAATTATTCAAATGGTACCCCAAAATGATTTAACTTCTTTTAATGTTAGATATTAATTTACTAAAAAATAAAGTAAAATAAGGCAAATTTTGGGTGATTTGTAATAAAGGTCTACTTTTATTAGTGATTAACTTTATTTACATAATTAACGTAAACTATGAATAAAAAAAATTTAATCTGTATCCTACTACTTATTCTGATAATTGGTATTTATTCTGTTTACCAAACAGAAGATAGTGTTTCGGTCGCACCATCAAACGCAAATTCGCCTGATACACCCATTTATCAAAGTGATGAGATGATAACCAATATCTATGATTTATCAGGCACTATGGTATATAAAATTGCATCAAGCAAAGTAAAACATTTTGATAGCAATGAAAATACAGATTTTGATTTACCTAATGTCACGCTTTACGATCAGGAACATGCCGCGACTTGGCATATTCAAGCAAAACGTGCAACATTGACTAATGATAAATTAATCTACCTTTATCAAGATGTACAATTAACAAATTTATCACCTGATTCACAATTACAGCAAGTATTGACAGATAACGCAGTGGTCGATTTAAAAACACAACTTGTCACATCAAATGATCCTGTAAAAATAAAAGGGATTGGCTTTTTATCGACGGGGACAGGGTTAGTTGGCGATTTAAGAGAAAAGACGGCAAATATACTTGAGAATATAAAAACCTATTATAATACTGAGGCACAATAAAAAATGAGATTGAGAAAACAAGCAATTTATCCATTATTTTTTATGTTATATGTATCATTTGCTTGTTTTGCAAATGAGCCTAATTTTGAAGCGTCTTCCCCTCAAAAAGATCAAAAGATGGTTGTTAATGATAAACCTATTACAATTGATGCAGATAACCAACAAATCGATATTGAAAAAAATATTATTACCTTTAGTGGTAATGTACAGATTGTTCAGGAAGGTCTTACCATTTGGGCTGATAAGGTTGTTATAACCGATATGCAAGACTCTACCAAACAAAAAATTACTGGATATGGTAACCCTGTAAGATATAAGCAAATTATGCCTAAAAATAATAAAGTTGTAACAGGTCATTCATCACAAGTTATTTATGATGTGAAAGAAAGTAATATTGTACTACAAGGTGATGCGGAGCTTATTCAGCAAGATAACCGTATAAAAAGTCCGATCATTACTTATGATGTCAAAAAACAACGAATACTTGCGCAGCCGGGTAATTCAGGACGGGTGAAATCTACTATCATCCCAAGTCAAGTTAAAGAGATGAATAAATAAAATGTCAATTTTAAAAGCTGAAAACCTCGCAAAAGTTTATAAAAAACGACGTGTTGTTGAAGATGTAAGTCTCACCGTCAATTCTGGTGAAATTGTTGGTTTACTTGGTCCTAACGGTGCGGGTAAAACTACTACTTTTTATATGGTAGTTGGCATTGTGACTTTAAATGCAGGAAGAATCTATCTTGATGATCATGATATCAGTATTTTACCATTACATGAGCGTGCTCAAAAAGGTATTGGTTATCTACCTCAAGAAGCCTCAATATTTAGAAAATTATCTGTTATAGACAATATTATGGCTATTTTAGAAACACGCCAAGATATTGACAAAAATGAAAAATTAAATCGAGCAGAAGAGTTACTTGAAGAATTTCATATCACACATATTCGAGACAATATAGGCCAATCTTTATCAGGCGGTGAAAGACGAAGAGTTGAAATTGCTCGAGCTTTGGCTGCTAATCCAAAATTTATTTTACTTGATGAACCATTCGCTGGGGTTGATCCGATTTCTGTTATTGATATCAAAAATATCATTAAACATCTACGAGATCGTGGGTTAGGAGTATTAATTACAGATCATAATGTCCGCGAAACGCTTGATGTTTGTGAACGTGCCTATATAGTAAATAAGGGACATTTAATTGCTGAAGGTACGCCAGATAGCATATTAAATAATGAATATGTAAAACGTGTTTACTTAGGACATGAATTCAGATTATAGATTATGATGAAACAAGGGTTACAACTGAAGGTATCGCAACAGTTGTCAATGACGCCACAATTGCAACTGGCGATTCGAATGTTGCAATTGTCTACATTAGAATTACGACAAGAAATTCAAACCGCACTTGAAAACAATCCACTATTAGAGGTTGCAGATCAATACGATGAGATCAATGTTGAAGAGCATGAGCCTAGCGAAAATATTGATACTCGTGAAGCATTCGATAGTCAAGAAATCCCAGAGGATATTCCTTTAGATGCAACTTTAGATGATATCTATACTGCAGGCACACCATCAGGAACCTATTCTGATTATCGTAATGATGAGTTACCCATCTATCAAGGTGAAACACACGAAACCTTGCATGATTATTTAAATTGGCAATTAGATTTAACACCTTTTAGTGAGGTAGATCGTGCAATTGCGCTATCCATTATTGAAGCAATAGACGAAAGAGGTTACCTGACTGTTTCAACTGAAGAAATTTTAGAGGAACAAGGTAATAATGAAATTGAGCTTGACGAGGTTGAAGCTGTATTAAAGCGAATTTGGCATTTTGATCCCATCGGGGTTGGAGCAAGAACATTACAAGAATGTTTATCTATTCAAATCCAACATGTAACACCACCGGCGTTAGTAAAAGAGATCATCAATGACTATTTAGATTTATTAGCAAGTCATGATTACCGGACACTGAAAAAACGATTAAATGCTTCTGATGAGCAACTAAAAGAAGCTATTAACTTTATTCAACATTTACAGCCTTATCCGGGGGATTCTGTTAATACCACGCCACCTGATTATGTTATTCCGGACGTTGTAGTGAAAAAAATTGATGGTAAATGGATAGCAGAATTAAATAATGATACTGTTCCAACGCTACGTATTAATCAACACTATGCTGCGATGGAAAAAGTCAGCAATGAACATGACAGCCAATATATTCGCTCACATTTACAAGACGCTAATTGGTTTATAAAAAGTGTCGAGAATCGTAACGAGACGTTATTAAAAGTTAGTCAATTTATTGTTGAGCATCAACAAGACTTTTTTGAAAATGGCGCTGAATATATGAAGCCAATGATTTTATCTGATGTTGCTGAAGCTATAGATATGCATGAATCGACTATTTCACGAGTGACAACGCAAAAATATTTACAATGCCCAACCGGTATTTTTGAGTTAAAATTCTTTTTCTCAAGTCATGTTAACACTCAATCCGGTGGGGAAGCCTCTTCCACAGCAATTCGGGCATTAATTAAAAAATATATTTCAGATGAAGATTCTAAAAAACCTCTGAGTGATAGTAAATTAGTCTCACTCCTTGAAAATCAAGGTATCATAATTGCTCGGCGTACAGTGGCCAAATATCGTGAAGCGTTATCAATACCTCCATCAAGCCATCGAAAACAACTTTAACTTAATTCTTAATATTTAGTCATCACACCTTAAGTGATAACTTAACTGATAAGCAATAAACCATTTATCTAATTGAATTTATTAATATAAAACTCAGTGATTACAAGTATAGCTTTGGTTAGTTATTTATATGAAGTGTAGTTGAAAGTTTATTTAAGAAGTAGTGAGATATCATCGCTTAAACAACAATAAGCGATGATATTTTCATAAAGATTTTAAGCTAAAAATGTTGGAATCTTATGTTCAAAGGCACTGATTGCATCTTCATGTTGAAGTGTTAAACCGATATTATCTAGTCCATTTAACAAACAATGGCGTTTAAAAGCATCAATTTTAAAAGGATATTGTTTATCTCCAGCAATGACAACTTCATTAACCAAATCAATAGTAAACTCAATGCCTTCGTTGGCTTCTACAATCTTGAAAAGCTCATCAACATCTTCTTCAGGTAGATTCACTAACAATAGTTGATTATTGAACGAGTTATTATAAAAAATATCGGCAAAACTCGATCCTATAATAGTTTTAAAACCATAATCTGTTAATGCCCATGGAGCGTGTTCACGAGAAGATCCACAGCCAAAGTTTTCACGAGCTAATAAAATACTCGCACCCTTATAACGAGGTTTATTTAACACAAATTCAGGGTTTGGTTGTTTACCGGCATCATCTAAAAATCGCCATTCATGAAATGCATGTTGTCCAAATCCTGTACGAGTAACTTTCTGTAAGAATTGTTTAGGAATAATGGCATCAGTATCCACATTTGCAGCATCTAAAGGAACGACTAATCCAGTATGTTTTGTAAATTTCGCCATGACAAGTCTCCTTAAAATGGTTTGCGAATATCAGTAAAATGACCAGTAATGGCAGCAGCAGCAGCCATTGCAGGGCTAACTAAATGTGTTCTGGCATCACGTCCTTGTCGTCCTTCGAAATTACGATTACTGGTTGATGCACAGCGATCGCCAGGAGCTAACTTATCATCATTCATCGCTAAACACATTGAACATCCTGGTAAACGCCATTCAAAACCTGCATCGATGAAAATTTTGTCTAATCCTTCAGCTTCCGCTTGTTCACGTACAGGCCCAGAACCTGGAACAACCAAAGCTTGAACGCCATCAGCTACTTTGCGTCCTTTGGCGACTTCTGCCGCAGCACGAATATCTTCGATACGAGAATTCGTGCAAGAGCCGATAAACACTTTATTGATCTTAATATCAGACATCTTAGTACCAGCAGTTAAACCCATATAAACTAACGCACGTTCAGCAGACTGTTTTTCAATCGGATCAGAAAAATCTTGTGGATTTGGAACTTGCTTATCAATAGCAGTGACTTGACCAGGGTTAGTTCCCCAAGTTACTTGTGGAGCAATATCTTTAGCTTCCAAAGTTACAATCGTATCGAAATGTGCACCTTCATCTGTTTTTAAGGTTTTCCAATAAGCGACTGCTTGCTCAAAATCTGCCCCTTTAGGCGAAAATTGTCGACCTTTTAAATATTCAAATGTGATTTCATCCGGTGCAACTAGTCCAGCTTTGGCACCCATTTCAATCGCCATGTTACATAATGTCATTCGACCTTCCATTGACAAAGATGTAATTGCTTCCCCGCAAAATTCAACTACATGGCCAGTACCACCAGCGCTCGTTGTTTTGCCAATGATGGCTAAAATAATATCTTTAGCAGTTATGCCACTGGCTACTTTGCCTTTTACTTCAATTTTCATGGTTTTAGCCCGACCTTGTTTTAAGGTTTGGGTAGCTAAAACATGTTCAACTTCTGATGTCCCAATACCAAAAGCTAATGCACCAAAAGCACCATGCGTTGCAGTATGTGAGTCACCACACACAATGGTCATACCAGGCAATGTCATGCCTTGTTCAGGTCCAACAACATGAACGATACCTCGTAATGGACTTTGTAAACCATATAAAGATACGCCAAATTCTTCAGCATTCTTAGCTAATTCAGTTAATTGGATTCTAGCCATCTCGCTACAAGCACTTAAATCATTGCTTTTCGTTGAAGTATTGTGATCCATCGTAGCAAATGTTTTATGAGGTTGGCGGACTTTACGATTCATCGCTCGTAAGCCATCAAAGGCTTGAGGAGAGGTTACTTCATGAACCAAATGGCGATCGATATACAAAATAGGGGTCTCATTCGGTGCTTCATAGACAACATGTGCATCATATAATTTTTGATACAATGTTTTTGGTTTTGTAGACATTGCTTATATTCCTTTAATATTCTTTAAAAGGGTTAATATGATAGCTTAACCCTTAGTCTAAAAATTAAATTAAACGACAAATGGTATCACCCATTTCATCGGTTGAAACATAACTACCACCACGAGCAAGATCGATAGTGCGGGTCCCTTGTTCTAAAGCTTTATTAACTGCATTTTCAATAGCTTTGGCGATATCATCACGTTTTAAACTATAACGCACTAATAATGCTAAAGATAAAATTTGTGCCGCTGGATTAGCAATATTTTTACCAGCAATATCTGGTGCACTACCGCCAGCTGGTTCATATAATCCAAATCCATCTTCATTCAAGCTAGCAGACGGTAGCATTCCCATTGAACCGGTAATCATAGCGCACTCATCAGATAGAATATCACCAAATAAATTAGAACATAATAATACATCAAATTGAGAAGGATCTTTAACAAGTTGCATGGTTGCATTATCAATATACATATGTTCAAGTGCGACATCTGGATATTGTTTAGCGACTTCGTTTACAACTTCACGCCACAATATTGATGTTTGTAATACATTAGCTTTATCAACAGAAGTGACTTTTTTACGACGAATTTTTGCAGCTTCAAATGCCATTTTAGCTATACGCTCAATTTCAAAACGGTGATAAACTTCAGTATCAAAAGCTCGTTCTTGAGGGCCAGAACCTTCACGACCTTTAGGTAAACCAAAATAGATACCACCAGTTAGCTCACGCATACATAAAATATCAAAACCACGCTTAGCAATATCTTCACGTAAAGGACATAATTCTTCTAAACCTTGATATAAACTAGCAGGGCGCATATTCGCAAATAATTTAAAATGTTTTCGTAATGGTAATAAAGCTCCGCGTTCAGGTTGTTGATCTGGAGGTAAGTTTGTCCATTTTGGACCACCAACTGAGCCAAACAAAATAGCATCGGCTTTTTCACAACCTTCTAGTGTTTCTTTAGGTAATGGACAACCATGAATATCAATTGCTGCACCACCGACATCATATTCACTAGTCGTAATTGCAAGGTTATATTTTTGACGAATGACTTCAAGCACTTTATAAGCCTGTTTCATCACTTCTGGACCAATACCGTCGCCAGGTAATACTGCAATATGGTAATTTTGAGACATATCTATTCCTTATAATTAATTTAAGCATTTCGTCAATAAATAACGAAATCGCATCTATTTTTTAATCGTGGTGCAATTTTTGTTTTTGCTCAGCAACTTGATTAGCTCTATAAACATTATTTAAAACATTAATTAATGCTAATGCGGATGAATGAACAATATCAGTCGCAAGCCCAACACCGTGGAATTTGCGCCCTTTATATTCGGCAACGATATCAACTTGACCTAAGGCATTTTCACCTTGACCTTTAGAAGCTAATTGATATTTTACAATGGTAATTGGTTCACCGGTAATACGATTTATTGCTTGATAAACTGCATCAACTGGACCATTACCCGTTGCCGCATCTGAATATTTTTGATCGCCAATAATCAAACTTACTGACGCAGTTGAAACGACAGTAGAGCCTGATTGAACATTAAAATAATCTAAAACATAATGCTCTTGATCATCTTTAAGTTGATTAATAAATATCAAAGCTTCTAAATCATAATCAAAAACTTGGCCTTTTTTATCAGCAAGCTCTAAAAAAGCTTCATAAACTTGATCTAAATTATAATCGTTATCGTGGTAACCCAATTCTTCTAGGCGATGTTTAACAGCTGCTCGACCAGAGCGTGAAGTTAAATTTAATTGGATTTGATTTAAACCGATCGACTCTGGTGTCATGATTTCATAAGTTTCACGGTTTTTTAATACACCATCTTGATGTATTCCTGAAGAGTGGGCAAAAGCATTGCTACCAATAACCGCCTTGTTAGACGGTATTGGTGTATTAGTAATTTGGCTTACAATTTGGCTGGTACGGTAGATTTCTTGATGATTGATATTAGTGTGAACGTTTAAGATATTTTGACGAACTTTGATCGCCATAATCACTTCTTCTAAAGCAGTATTACCGGCTCGTTCACCTAAACCATTCATCGCGCCTTCAATCTGCCGAGCACCTTCCTGAATCGCGCTAATCGAGTTAGCCACCGACATGCCCAAGTCATCATGACAATGAACAGAGATAATCGCTTTATCAATGTTCGGGACACGTTCAAATAAGGTACGAATAATGCCACCAAATTGATAAGGGACAGTATAACCGACAGTATCCGGAATATTGATCGTTGTTGCCCCTGCTTGAATTGCTGCTTCAACAATCCGACATAAGTTATCAATTGGGGTACGGCCTGCATCTTCACAAGAAAACTCCACATCATCTGTATAATTACGTGCACGTTTAACACAGTGCACCGCTCGTTCAACGACATCTTCAAATGTCATTTTTAATTTATCTTTAACATGTAAGGTTGATGTCGCCATAAAGGTATGAATACGAAATTGATCGGCTACTTTTAGCGCTTCAGCGGCAACATCAATATCTTTGTCAATACAACGAGACAACGCACATACACGACTATTCTTAATGGTTTTAGCGATAGTTTGTACTGATTCAAAATCACCAGGCGATGAGATAGGAAAACCAACTTCCATCACATCAACCCGCATTCTTTCTAATGCTAAAGCTATTTGTAATTTTTCTTTAACACTTAAACTTGCTTGTAACGCTTGCTCACCATCACGTAATGTTGTGTCAAAAATAATAATCTGATCGCTCATTGTTATTTCCTTTATATTTTGGTGCTATCTCGGTATTTCAAGTTAAGAAAACAAAAAACCCGCACTTTAGCGCGGGTTCTTGTTAATTTGTCGAGTTAAGTATTAAATCACTTTTACTCCACACACAAGCTATCCGCGCAAACTGATGCGAGGAGGAGGCTGAGTAGGAGGCTAGTAAATTTAATCATTAACTTCTCAATTGTTATATTACTTATTAAATATTATTGCATTTTTTATCAAAAATCTTCACGCATGTCAAGAAAGATGTTTAAATTTTACCCTTTTACTTGATAAAACATTAGTTAAAATTTGTCTAACTATTAAGCTTTTATTTTGATTTATTGATGATGCATAATAAAGAACGTCAAGAATTGAATTGAAAAATAGTTTAATAGTATGCAAAATGGTAGGAGTTTAAGGGCATAAGCGATAAGGTGCCTGATAAGTACTTTTCAATAGATTCAAAATAATCATTTCAAAAATAAGAATGTTCATTATTTATGTATCATTTTTTGCTCTAAAAAATAGTTTTACACAAGTAACGCTATTTCAGAATTAATTATCAATTATTGGAGCCATTATGAATATTGTCGAAATTTCACAAAAACGTTATACCACCAAACATTATGACAAAACGAAAAAGATTCCCCAAGATAAGATTGAGCAGTTATTAACTGTTTTAAGAAACAGTCCGTCATCGGTCAACTCTCAACCGTGGCATTTTTATGTTATTGATAATGAAGCGGCTAAAAATAAAATTTTGCCGGCAATAGCTGATTTTAATCAACCACGTGTCACCGGCTCATCACATACTATTGTTTTTTGCATTAAAACCCCATTGGATGAAGCCCATTTAGTTAATCTACTTAATCAAGAAGAGAAAGACGGTCGTTTACCTTCGGCGGAATTAAAGGCGTCTCAAGATCAGGGCCGACGTTATTTTGTAAATTTAAATAGCAAAACACCTGAATCACAACAGTGCTGGGAAGGTAAACAAGCCTATATTGCATTAGGGCAATTGCTTTTTGCCGCTGCGGCAATTGGTGTTGATTCTACTGCAATAGAGGGTTACGATTCTGCTAAAATGGATGAAATTTTAGATCTTAAAAGCAAAGGATTGAAAAGCATTGTGGTTGCAACGTTAGGTTATCGTGCTCAAGATGATGGTAATGCGCATCGTCCAAAATCACGTCTGCCGAAAGATCAAATCTTCACCTTCTTATAATCTGATTAACATCCCACCTCGTATTAGGTGGGATGAGTAAAAAGGGTATAATATTACTTCTCTGAATAATTGCTATAGTGTTTCAGTTTCTCTTCCAGCGCTTGTTGTTGTTCTAAACTAAACTCGTTATAAAAAAAGTAATACCCCGAACTCTCTTGTATGAAAAACACATAACCTTTTGATGTTTTCTCTATTTTATAAAATTCAGCATAGTTGATATTAGAAACTCCCACTTTTTTTATGTAACTGAAGGTTAGATGATCATCATAAAAAATACAGGTCATACTGCCAAAGCGTTCATTCAATGTTAAAACCTGCTTTTTTGATTGTTTTTTAAAATTAGCCAAAAATAAGGTAAGTAATAAAATAGGCAGTATGAAAATTAGTACTGATAAAGTAGGATTTTTTGGAAATAGCAACAAACTCAAAAATAAAAGGATAGTAGATAAAATAAACATCCTTTTTCTTGAATTTCGAAATTGATGACAAATAAACGCATATACACGTTGACAGTCAAATTGATAATTAATCATTGCTATTTTGGATTCTTGGTTTTTGCTCAAATAAGGCGCCAGATAATCTTTTAGGCGCTCTAACTCATCCGGTTGAAACAGATCATAACGAACAAATTCAAAAATAATCTTATTACTAAAAAAAAATAACCCAGTTTTAGCTTCATGTATTTGATACAGATCTGAGTAATAGAAAGTACTGACTTCGTTCTTATCGTTATTTAGCCGTACTATTTTTTCATTATCGAAGGTGAAGGTAAAATTACGCATATTATCAGCAATTGAATCATCTAATTTTTGTGTAAAATTATCATCCAAACAACCTTGCAGCGCGTAATAAGTATCGACTAAATATTGTCGATCAATATGGCAATGAACGGTGATGTTACTCATACTTGCTCCTAAAATGGTCTTTATCACTCATACTGTCAATTTAATAGGTTATTGATTATATATGAAACCGATTAAATTGCATGTAAAAAACAAAACCGACAGTGAATAAATCTAATCAATTCGACAAATAACCCTAGACCCCATTGACAGAAACGTTACAATATACGGCATGACTTTTATAGCAAGTAAAATTAACTTAGCTATGATTAATTTAACAAACGGATGATGTTTTATGGCGCAATATGTTTATACCATGAATCGTGTTGGGAAGATTGTTCCTCCTAAACGTTATATTTTAAAAGATATCTCATTAAGTTTTTTCCCCGGTGCCAAAATTGGTGTTCTTGGCTTAAATGGGGCAGGTAAATCGACATTACTACGAATTATGGCTGGAGTGGATACCGAAATTGAAGGTGAAGCTCGTCCACAGCCGGACATTAAAATAGGTTATTTACCGCAAGAACCTAAACTTGATCCTAAGCAAACTGTACGTGAAGCTATTGAGCAAGCCGTTGGTGATGCCAAAAAAGCTTTGGCTCGTTTAGATGAAGTGTATGCGGCTTATGCTGATCCAGATGCTGATTTTGACAAATTAGCCAAAGAACAAGCGGAACTTGAAGCAATCATACAATCGCAAGATGCGCATAATTTAGATAACCAACTAGAGCGAGCAGCTGACGCCTTGCGTCTACCGGATTGGGATGCAAAAATCGAAAATTTATCCGGTGGTGAGCGTCGCCGTGTTGCTATTTGTCAGTTATTGCTGGAAAAACCAGACATGTTATTAATTGACGAACCGACTAACCATTTAGATGCTGAATCTGTCGCATGGTTAGAACGCTTTTTACATGACTATGAAGGCACGGTGGTCGCTGTAACCCATGACCGTTACTTCTTAGACAATGTTGCTGGTTGGATTTTAGAGCTAGACCGTGGTGAAGGTATTCCATGGGAAGGTAATTACTCTTCTTGGCTTGAACAGAAAGATCAGCGATTAGCGCAAGAAGCGGCAACCGAATCCGCTCGCCGTAAGTCGATTGAAAAAGAGCTTGAATGGGTGCGTCAAAATCCGAAAGGGCGACAAGCAAAAAGCAAAGCTCGTTTAGCCCGTTTTGAAGAGCTTAATAGCAACGATTACCAAAAACGTAATGAAACTAACGAACTCTTTATTCCGCCTGGGCAACGTTTAGGGGATAAAGTCATCGAAGTCGCTAATTTAACTAAATCATATGGCGATCGAGTATTAATCGATAATCTTTCTTTTAGTATTCCTAAAGGGGCAATTGTTGGGATCATTGGTCCAAATGGTGCGGGTAAATCAACACTATTTAGAATGCTATCAGGCAAAGAGCAACCCGATAGCGGTACGATTACGTTAGGAGATACCGTGCAATTGGCATCGGTCGATCAGTTCCGTGACAGTATGGATGATAAAAAGACCGTTTGGGACGAAATATCCAACGGACAAGATATTATGCGTATTGGTAATTTTGAAATCCCAAGCCGTGCCTATGTTGGTCGCTTTAATTTTAAAGGCGTTGATCAGCAAAAACGGGTTGGTGAGTTGTCTGGTGGAGAACGAGGACGTGTCCACTTAGCCAAATTATTACAAGTTGGTGGAAACGTACTATTACTCGATGAGCCAACCAATGACCTAGATGTTGAAACACTGCGAGCGCTTGAAAATGCGTTATTAGAGTTTCCGGGCTGTGCATTAGTCATTTCGCATGACCGTTGGTTCTTAGACCGCATTGCAACTCATATTCTCGATTACCAAGACGAAGGGCATGTTGAGTTCTTTGAAGGTAACTTTACCGAATATGAAGAGTGGAAAAAACGCACTTTAGGTGCGGAGGCACTTGAACCTAAACGAGCCAAATATAAACGAATTACAAAATAACTTCATAAATTATTCCGCCGAAAGTTATCGGCGGATTTATCAATGTCTAATCAATAAAAATTTAAAGCAAGGATTTAGATGTCTTAACCAACTTAGCAAAAGTATCGGTTAACAATCTTGGAATTGCTATAATGCCTCGAGCTTTAGCATCATCACACACTGCAATAGCCAAATCCGGTTTTGAGCTTTTGTGGATCGCCTTTTGAATAATTTTGGGTACCGACATATCAATATGAGTAACAGTATTATAAGCAGCTAATTTATAAACATGACTAAAACCATGCTTGAATAAAAAGTTTTCAATATCACGCGCGGGTAATACAGTAATATAATCGTTTAGATTTTCACCTGGAGCACATTGTGATTGCACGGTTTCGGCATATTTTTTACCTGCCATATCACCATCAGTAATCACGTACCAACGAATGCCCATTTTATTTGCATAATGGATTAATGGTTTTAAACCACATTGCGCAAATTCTAACAATTGAATTCCTTCCGAACTTAAGTGATAACCACTTTGTTCTGCGAGCTCTCTTAATAACCACACTTCAGTTTCACCCTCAACCAGTAACCAACAACGGGCAAATAGGGCTGTAGGGCGTCGATAAAGGACATGGAACAAAATGCGTCGACTATCGGCAACACTCAATGAATGAGGTGAAATGTACTTAGTGACAATTTGATCTGGAAGTCGGATTAATCGATAAATACTCTCCAAAGGAAATAACGACACCAAATCACTTGAATTAGAGGTAATAATTTTTTGAGCGGGTAAATTTTTCAATAATCGAAAGCCAACCGATAAAATAATTGGATGTAGCTGACTTTCTGGCTCTTCCAAAATTAAAATAGGGACTGAACTGTGTGATAGTGGATTATCACCCTTAGCATTAACAATAGAACCAAATATACCTAAAAGGGCAGTACGTAGATAATCATTATCCAAATCATCCAAAATATTATTGATGCGCTCGAGAGAATTCCAATCTTCTATTTTTGGACTATTTTTTTGCGCCATTTTTTTATAATTAGAACGTTGTTGATAATCAACAAAATAGTATTCTAATAATGAACGAGCAGCTTGTAATCCTCGATTAAGTTCAGCTTGGCTCAATTGCTCTGAGTGGGCTTTTAACTGTTCGGAAAGCTGGTCAATAAAGTGTTGTGATAAAGGTTGATTAGTAACAGGTAAATCTTTAGCATTAATCGAATTTTTAAGCGGCATCACTGGATTCAAATTAATTAAAATAGCAATTAATAACTTAGAATCATCTAATTTTAACAACTGTCCGTGCTCATTTAACAAATGATGCTCAGTGATAATACTATCACCACTTTTTTGAGCACTCATTTGGTAAGTAATTCGATATAAATTATCTAACTGCGAGCTATAGCTAACGGCTTGCAAAGGTTGATAAGCTTGTTCATTTAATTGATTTGGATAGGATTCACAATAGACAACATTTATTGAGATATGATTACCATCATTATCATTATCATAATAGAAATCTGAATCGACAAACTGATAAAACTTATTATCTAGAGTTAGCAACTTTAACGCACTAAGTAAACTTGATTTCCCCCATTGATTTTCACCAATTAAAACGCTGGATTTAGCGTTAAGTTTTAACGAAAGTTGCTTAATTCCTCTAAACCCTTTGATATCAATTTGTTCAATAAACATGACATATCCTTATGGTTAAAGTTGGTACTTTTCAGTTCGTTTCGCAATGCGCTCAGCTTTACGCTTAGCACTATCAATTAACTTATGCTCATCACGTACAATGGCTTTAATGGGTTTATTAAAATAGGTTCTTAAAAAACGCCAAATATCTCGCTGAGTTAGTCCAATATTAATTGATGAAAAGTAAAGCCCAATTAAATCTTTATCACGCCAACGCGTCGGGACTTTATCACGTGTTTGTGCTCGATGAAGATCAATTACAGAAAGTTTTATTTCTTCACTATTTTCATATAACGGTAAATCCAACAAAAAATGACACAAATAACAATCACGGTGATTGACACCCGCGCCGTGCATTTTAGCGGTCATATTAGCTAAATAAATAGTTAACGAACGTTTTAAATGATAGCTAGGTGGATTGTTTAACCATGGTCGAGTAAAATCCTCTAAACTAATGGTTGGATTAAGATCTTTAGTAATAATAAACGAATGCCGAGTAAGCGGATTTAATCCCTTGCGCCCAAAAGCTCGCCCATCCATCGTATTAACACCAACTTGCTCTAAACGATGAATTGCATCCCACTCTTGTTTAGCATCTAGAACTGGCAAACGTAAAGAAATAAGGTTTTTTACAATCTCTTTAACCGTGCTGCCACGATGAATTTTAATAAAATAAGATTCACCATCCAACTCAAAATTAAGGGTTTTTCTTTGTTTAACCGCACGATAAACTTTACCTGAAATTAATTCAACTTCAGTGAATGGATCTTTACCTAACCATAACTCTTTAAAGGGTGATTTTAGTTTGATTTCATTCATAACGACATCCTAAAATAATGTCTGCTGCGCGTTGTGCTAGATGATATAAATCTTCACTATCACCATAAGCAATCGCATGATTATGCCAATTACCCCATTGCTCCTTATCACTAATAGACCGTTCTAACGCTTGATTCAATGTGCTTTGATCATAAGGTTCTGGCAGCACAATGCCGGCATTAGCTTGGCTGATATGATAAGCATACCCAGAAATACCCGACACAATCACCGGTACCCCAGCCGCTAAAGCTTCAATCAATACCATGCCTGCGGCTTCTTGCCTTGCCGGATGCAACAAGAGATCGGCTGAAAATAGAAAATCAGGAATATCATTACGACCGGAGAAAAAACGCACTTGTTTACTAATGCCTAAGTCATCGGCTAACTTCTGATAAGGTTCAGGATTATCCTGTCCTACGACCAGATAGCTAACTTTCTGCCTAAGCGCATCGGGTAAAGCTGCAATAGCTCTCAAAGAACGGTCAACCCCCTTACGTTTAAAATCTGACCCAATTTGCACAATTACAAAATCATCTAAGCTAATTTGATTAGCTTGTCGAAATTGTTCACGTTTTTTGGGGCTATCAGCACAATATTTTCGATCTAAAGCAATCCCTGGCGGTAATAAAAAAAATCGCTCATCTTGGGTATGATAGTGATTCTTAAAATCTTGAATTTGTTGCTTAGTTAGCACCATGATTTTAGTTTGTGAACTTCGCGAAAATACTGAATTTTCAAATGCTAAATAGTGCTTGCAACGTTTCGATAATCTATAAAAAAAGCCTTTATGAGCGGCTTTTTCAGCAAAACAAGTATCTCCAGCAAAATAGACATCCAAATCAGGCATTTTATTAAAACCCACCACACAGTTTACTGGATTAGCTTGTAAGTGAGCCTTCACCCAATGATAATAGGCTTGATTTCGGCTATGGTTAGAGAATCCTTTTTGGGGCACGATAATAATATCAATCCCAGCTGGTTTATCACCTTGCCAGTCCAATACATAAACACGGATCTGATGTCCACGAGCTTGGCAAGCGGTAGCAATTTGCAAGAAATCACGTTGTAACCCGCCAAAAGGGAAATATTTATAAATACAAAAAGCTAGTTGCATCTAGATTGCCTCAAGTCAGAAAGGAATATTATATACTCACTCTTGATTGATGCGCAAAGCTTGATTTTGCCTACAAGGATGGTTAAGACTATTTATAAATTCCAGTATTTAAGAGTGAAATAGTAAAAACTAAATAGAATCTAAAAGCGATTTTAACGGTTAGAATCGCAAATAATTATCTTTTCATTTCTTATTAACAATATTAAAAAAACTAAAAAATAAATGATTGTTTTAGACATGTTCAAAGCACTTTATATCAAAGTAAATTCATAGCTAAAACTATTTTTCTGAAGAGAATCTAACAATATTTTTTATAAGCTTACAAAAACCTATATTTTATATTATATTAGCAAACTTAGTTTTTATTAATGGATAAGAGAAGATTAGTATGAATAAGGACATTTTTTTTAATAACAAATATGTTATTTTATTTCTCTTTCTCGTTGTGTGCTTCACATGGGGAACGACATGGATTGGAATAAAAATTGCCGTTGAAACTGTTAACCCACTGTTAGCAGCTGGTCTGCGCTTTGTTATCGCATTTCCTTTTTTAGTATTAATTACAATTATTGCTAAATCACCAATATTGTTTCCTCGAAAATCATTCCATTTTTTTCTACTATTAACGTTATTTTATTTTACCATTCCTTATTATTTAATTAGTTTTGGTGAACAATATGTATCGTCAGGTTTAACCTCATTGTTATTTAGCACCATGCCGATTTTTTCAATTATTTTCGCTAAGATAATCTTAAAAGATAAAATATATATAAATCAGGTAATAGGTATTACAGTGGGATTTTTATGTTTGATGTACATTTTAATCTCTGAAGGTTTTATTCTTTCCTATAGTGATTTTTGGGGCGTAATATCAATACTGTTAGCGGCATTGATGCATGGTTTTTTATATGTTTACTCCAAAAAAGCTGGCGAAGGTATAAATGTATTTACCTTCAATACTCTACCGATAGGCGTTGCGGGTATCGCACTTTGTTTGTTGAGTTTTACTTTTGAAGAAAATAATTTTCAAACTATCTCGTTAAATAGCTGGTTAGCATTAATTTATCTCGGTATTTTTGCATCCGTATTTGGCTTTATTGCTTATTTCTTTTTATTAAAACGAATGAGCCCGGTAGTATTGTCATTTATTTTTATTATTTTCCCGGTCGTTGCTATTTTTATTTCATCGATTTATGAGCATAAAATCATTTCAACTAACTTCATCATTTGTACAATCATTATGTTGTGTGGGTTTGCTATAACAAAATTACCTGTCAATGTTTTTAAAAAGTGGATAAAGAGCGACAAAAATAGAGACAATCAATAAATCGTTACTTCAACAAAAGGTTAACTTGATTTTTTGATTCAGACATCGATTGACTTTGAATGGTTTTAACACTTATCAAAGTCAATCCTTATCTACTATGATTGAATCCTGTTTTATCAAAACTTTTTAGGTAACTAATCTATAGCAAGTTGCAACTAAATGATTGATAGCAAAGTTAAGCTATAGCAATATTATAACTCAAAGCGATAAGTGTCATTAATTGCACTACCTTGCGCACCAAATTGGCGTAAATTATTATCAACCGCATTCATCGATTGCCAATGGTTTTCGCACCAATCAGGGGCAAGTAGGGTGGGTTTGCGGGCATTGGCGGAGATGCGGTGGTATAAAATATTGGCAGGGGTTTGCCGAATAATATCACCAGCAATATCGACATACTGCTCTAAGGACAATACATCAAGCCGACCCGCACGCCATGCTTTAGCCATAATACTACCTTCTACAATATGTAGTGGATGTAGTTTTAAACCATCAACACCGCTATTTAAAACACTATCTAGCGTAATTAAATTATCTTGCTTAGTTTCTTTAGGTAGACCAATAATTAAGTGAGTACAAACTTTTATACCAAGTCTACGCGCCTTTTGAACGGTTTGATGATAAACATCGAACGTATGTCCACGATTAATACTGTGTAAGGTTTTATCATGAGCGGTTTGTAAGCCAAGCTCCAGCCAAACTTCAAAACCTTTGGCATGATAACTGGCAAGTAAATCCAGCGCTTCATCCGGCACACAATCAGGGCGAGTACCAACACAAAGTCCAACAATATCGGCATTATTAAGTGCTTCTTCATACATATTTTTGAGTATTTCGACTTCGGCATAAGTACTGGTATAAGCCTGAAAATAAGCAAGATAGCGCTTAGATTTTTTCATCTGATGCGCCTGTTGGGCAAGTTGCTGTGAAATGGTTTTGACTTGAATCGACTCATCGATAATCGATGCGACATTACAAAAGGTGCAACCACCTACACCGATAGTGCCGTCCCGATTAGGACAGCTAAAACCGCCATGTAAGGTGAGTTTATAGATTTTTTCGCCATAACGGCGTTGCAGGTCAGCACCAAACGTATTGACCACTAAATGAAGTTGCATAATCAGCCAAAAATAAAATTTTGCCTATTTTACGAAGCGAAAGAGTTAAATTCAACCGATGATAAATTTTTATATACAATTGACGTAACTTTAGTCGGCTTTTCTTTAAGATGTTTTGAAACGAACACTATGGTGTAACATATTATGCCGTAATAAGTTTTATTGATGATTTTTAGAATCGCAATATTTTCAAAGCTTAATACTGAGAAAATTATACGAGTAATCTAATCTTTTTATTTTTCTGTACCTAGAAAATAAGATGTTTCAGTTTCTACCTTACTATCATCTTTCCAATCTTGGATATCTCTTTCATATTGTATTAATTCGACCTGATCACCTTTTTTATAATTGCGTAATTGAAAGGCTTTTTCTAATCCTACTTCTAACTCGTAAGGTTTATCATTGGGTAAAAAACAACCATGATCTGCGCGCCCCCTCTTTTCCGATTTGGTAATTAACACCTTGATATCAAATACACTTTTTTCATGTTCCTGTTCGCCTTCGCCAATAGAAAAAATACTCTGTTGTGGATCTTCTAATAATGTCCCGGTTAGCAAACAGAGATTTTGGAAAGAGGCAGTAGCTATCTGACTGAATAAAATACAAATAATAAAACTTATTATGCGGCAAATCGTTTTCATAGCGTTAATAGACTCGGTAAGACAAATTTCCAATATTATTCAAAAAATTTAATTAAAAAAAAAGCGTTTTTTTGTCTAGTCCTGATACTTTTACAAGTCGTTTGATTTTTTATTAACTGGCTAAAAAACAATAATTGCGATCTTCTGCTTTACTATAAATATTTTTTATAATTCAAAAAAAGGATTGAAATCGTTGGCTGATTAAGTAAGGATATTCGTTATGCTGTTTTCCATACTTGAAAACAATAATTAAGTCAAAAAGTCAATGTAATCCAAAAACAAGGAGTCAATATGTTTAGTAAAGAAATGACTATTGCCGATTATGATAAGGAATTATGGGACGCCATTAAGGGTGAAGAGCAACGTCAAGAAGATCATCTCGAATTAATTGCCTCCGAAAACTATACCAGCCCAAGAGTGATGCAGGCACAGGGTACTCAATTAACTAACAAATATGCTGAAGGCTATCCAGGTAAGCGTTATTATGGCGGTTGTGAATATGTTGATATTGTTGAGCAATTAGCGATTGAACGAGCCAAAGCGTTATTTGGTGCAGATTATGCCAATGTACAACCACATTCAGGATCACAAGCGAATTTTGCCGTTTATATGGCATTGTTAAAACCAGGCGATACTGTGTTAGGTATGAATTTGTCGCAAGGTGGTCATTTAACTCATGGTTCACCAGTTAGTTTTTCCGGTAAACTCTATAATGTGGTTGCTTATGGCGTTGACGAAACTGGACATATTGATTATGACCAATTAGCGAAAACGGCCTTAGAGTCAAAACCGAAAATGATCATCGGTGGTTTTTCAGCTTACTCAGGCGTGGTTGATTGGAAGCGTATGCGTGAGATTGCTGATAGTGTAGGCGCTTTCTTATTTGTAGACATGGCACACGTGGCCGGCTTAGTAGCAGCAGGGGTTTATCCAAATCCTGTGCCATTTGCACATGTAGTGACAACCACAACGCACAAAACGCTTGGCGGACCTCGTGGTGGACTTATTTTGGCCAAAGGTGGCAGTGAAGAACTTTATAAAAAATTAAATTCAGCTGTATTCCCTGGCGCACAGGGTGGTCCATTAATGCATGTCATTGCTGCCAAAGCAGTTGCATTAAAAGAAGCGATGGAACCAGCATATCAAGAATATCAAAAACAAGTTGTTAAAAATGCTCAGGCGATGGTTGATGTAATTATCAAACGTGGCTACAAAGTCGTGTCTGGCGAAACAAAAAATCACTTATTCTTAATTGATTTGGTTGATAAAAAGATAACCGGTAAAGAGGCTGATGCCGCTTTAGGTAGTGCTAATATCACCGTCAATAAAAATAGCGTACCTAATGATCCACAAAGTCCATTTGTGACATCTGGCGTTCGAATTGGTACACCAGCCATAACTCGTCGAGGTTTTAAAGAAGAAGAATCTCGTGAATTAGCCAACTGGATTTGTGATGTATTAGATAACATTGATGATGAACAAGCGATTCAAGCAGTTAAACAAAAAGTTTTGGCAATTTGTCATCGATTACCCGTTTATCAACATTAATATTCTCGCCGACGTTATGTCGGCGAAATTATTATAAAATATTAGTTTTGAGTTGTTTTTTGAGTCATTTGTTGTTGCTGCTTAACATAATTGGCAATATCATCTTTAAACCATACTGCACTGCCAACAAGTAATACACCAACTAAGATAGCTGACCAAAATATTATCCGTGCTTTTTTATTACGTTTTCTTAAAGGATCACTTAAGTTTCGTTTAGCATTGGCTGGTAATTCGGCCTTACTGGTCAGTAGCCCACCAAGGAGTAAATTGATTTTTACTTGTCCATTGATTGCCCAACCTGAAGCTTCGAGCAATGGACCTAATGTTCTTCTTCTTAATTTTAACCAAGCTAAAATGACTGATGGCCCAGATATAATTAAGAATAAACCTAAAATCACCAATGGAAATTGCCACCAGGAAAGAGAAAAAATAGCCTGAAAAATGGTAGCTAGTGCAGTACCAATCGCGCCTATTGCTAAGCCAATCGCAGCAAATATGCCAACACTCTTACCAATATCAAATTTATTTTCTGGACTTTGCACAGCTTGGGTACTGGTCTTTTCAATATCTGCGTCTTTATTGCTTGCCCATTTATTGATCTGTTCCGTGATTAATCGACCAATACGTTGATAAGGTGCCCAAATTGCTTGTTGAATACTAATTGGCTTACTAATCATTTTGACCACATTAGCATCCCAATCATTACCAGCATTATCAATAAACACCCCATTACGGCCTTCCATTAATAAATCACCTTGTCCGGCGGTTATGGCAGCGACAATCGTCTGTTTCTGACCTAGCCTTGTACATTCACAATACAGTAAACATAGCTCTGAATAATTTGCCATTGTTGAATGTTTAGCGATGTTTTCAACGGCAACACAAAGCGTAGCACAGCGACCATCAATATAAAGCTTGCCTAATTGAAAAGCGGCATAATGGTCAAGTGAGAAGAACTCGGCAAATGAAGCAAAGTTAATCAATAAACGATAAAGATGTTTTTGAAAAAGTACTAACTTTTCTAACACAAAAACATCCGAAGCTGAAATAGGCGTTTTATTATCTTGTTCGACCATTTTCTCAAATTCATCTAATAAATTATCATTGATAAAATGAGTGATCTGATCGGCAGGAATATCCTCAATACTCGCCGTTGGTTTAGTTGCAACACTTAACTGCTCTATATCGGGTTTAGAACTAATTAATGTCGCGTAGGCATCAAGACTAGTTTGAATATTTTGCCACTCTTGTTGTGTTAAATGATTTGGATCGGATAAGTGAGAAGCCACTAAAGCCCTAAATCGAGTGATTTTACTTTTCCAAAGTGGATTAAGCCCATTAACGAGATCCAATGAATTATTAGTATCAATCTTTGATAAAGGCAGTTCAGAAAGTGCTTCATCTGAAAGTAATCCATTTTGAGAAGGGACAATATATTTCTCATCAACATTTAATGCCGTTTGTGCTTGAGGCGCATATTGAGCTAATTCAACACGAAGAAAATAATCATCAATTTTGGGTTTGAGCTCTTGAACTAATTTCCATATTTCTGAGCGATTTTCCCCAAAAGGTGTTTGGGTATTGCTGATATTAGTTTGCCACGCTTGCCAACTTTTTAGATTTTTAACAAAAGTATGGGCTATTTCCAGATTTATCCCATCTTGCCCACTCATATCTTTTTGCCCGCCAGTAGTCTTAATGGCTGTTTGGATAAAGCTTTGCATTTCAGGCGATAACTCAGCAGAAGGTGGAAAAATCAAATCACCATTGTAGAGCTTGCTGGAATTAATTTTTAGTGATTGTTGGACATCATCTTGAGTCAAATAATCGGCTTGGCTTTTATTTAAATTGGCCAAAATACTATGCGCTGTAACTAATAATTTTTTACCTTGCTCGGTTGAATCATCAATTTGTGATAACGACAAAGTTTCGGATGATTGAATAATAGTATCGAAAGAGACGATTTTATCTTTTACCCAACTAATCGCATCTAAAATATCAGGAATACGGATGCGTCCATCTTTATCAGAATCTAATAACTCTAATGTTCTTTGATCAAAATCTAAACCGGTAGTCGGGCAACTTAGTGCAACCCATAATTTTGGATCTAAATTGGGCAAATTGATAATGTCATTGGCATTTTTTAAAACGACTTGATCTAAACCACCAACACGCTGAAATGTCCAAGTATGACTCATAATCACCTCCATACTGAAATATTATTAATTTATTCAATTTATTAATAAGTATAGCAGTATTTATTTTTAGAAGAGAAAAGGAATGCTCATATTTAAGAGCTGTAATATATCTTTGATAATTGATTGCCAATTGCAACTTTATGATAGAATAACGCCTTATTATTTAATATCCAAATAAAAAATATGTCATTAATAAATCTTACCAATGCTTATCTGTCATTTAGTGATGCACCACTACTTGACCATATTGATATGTCGATTGAAATCAATGAACGAGTCTGTCTTGTTGGTCGTAACGGTGCAGGTAAATCAACACTGCTAAAAGTACTTAACAAAGAAATCCCATTGGATGAGGGGCAGATCGTTTATGAAAGTAACGTTGTTGTCTCTCGATTACAACAAGATCCGCCTCGAGATATTCAAGGTAATGTTTTTGACTTTGTAGCTGAAGGATTAAAAGAGCAAGCTCAATTATTGAAAGATTATTATGCATTATCACATTTGGTTGAAACGGATCCAAGTGAAAGTAATCTATCTAAGTTAGCTAAAATGCAAGAACAGCTTGATCACCAAAACGGTTGGCAACTGGATAATCGTATTCGTAATGTTATTTCTTCACTATCGTTAGATGGCGACGACTTATTATCATCATTATCAGGTGGTTGGCTACGTAAAGCGGCGTTGGCAAAAGCACTCGTTTGCCAACCTTCAGTTCTATTACTAGACGAGCCAACCAACCATTTAGATATCGAAACCATTAAATGGCTCGAAGAGTTCTTAAAAAGCTTTAATGGTAGCATTGTGTTTATATCGCATGACCGATCTTTTATTCGGCAGATGGCGACTCGGATTATCGATTTGGATCGCGGTAAAGTCGCCTCTTGGGGTGGCAATTATGATAGTTATTTGCTTGGTAAAGAAGAGGCATTACGCGTCGAAGAGCTGCAAAATGCGGAATTTGATAAAAAATTAGCACAAGAAGAAGTCTGGATCCGCCAAGGAATCAAGGCCCGTCGAACACGTAATGAAGGACGCGTTCGAGCACTAAAAGCCATGAGGCAAGAATATTCACAGCGTCGCCAAGTTATGGGTAGCGCTAAAATGCAAATCGAAGAAGCATTACGTTCAGGAAAAATTGTATTCGAGCTGGAAAATGTCACTTATCAAATTGAAGATAAACGACTGGTTAATGACTTTTCCGTGCAAGTATTACGAGGCGATAAGATCGCTTTAATTGGACCGAACGGTATTGGTAAAACGACATTATTAAAACTAATGTTAGGCAGCCTAGCACCAACATCAGGAAGTGTGCACTGTGGAACCAAACTCGAAGTTGCTTACTTTGACCAGTATCGACTAGAACTCGATCCCGAAAAAACTGTGATGGATAACCTTGCAGAAGGTAAGCAAGAAGTGATGGTAAATGGTCGTTTAAGACATGTGCTTGGTTATTTACAAGATTTCCTCTTTCCGCCAAAACGTGCTAGAACCCCAGTACGAGCACTATCTGGTGGAGAGCGCAATCGTCTATTACTCGCAAAACTCTTTTTGAAACCAAGTAACTTATTAGTACTTGACGAACCAACCAATGATCTTGATATTGAAACGTTAGAGTTATTAGAAGAATTGGTTAATGATTATCAAGGAACGGTTTTACTTGTTAGCCACGACAGACAATTTGTTGATAACGTGGTGACTCAATGTTGGTTTTTTGAAGAACAAGGGCGAATTGGAATATATGCTGGTGGTTACACTGACGCATTACAACAGCAAGCACAATCAATGAGTGCACAAGTTACTAATAGCAAAAGTCATGAATCGGTTAAAAATGACCCAGCAAAAACGGAAAAAAAGAAGGTAAAATTAAGCTATAACGAACAACGAGAATTGGCACAGTTACCCAATAAAATTGAAGAACTTGAAACAGCGATTGCTGATTTACAAGCACAAATTGGCCATAGTGACTTCTTCAATCAACCTCATGAAGTCACCAGCCCAATATTACAATCTTTAGCCGATAAAGAAGCGGAACTTGAAGCCGTGTTCGAACGTTGGGAACAATTAGAAGCATTAACACAATAAGCGCTCACTATGAGCGCTAATTTACCAAGTCTTTCTTGAAATAAAGTAAAAAAGCAGAAGTGTCAAAATCACAAAAATAGCACCGACAAAGCCAATGTAATGGGTAGACAAATAAACTAATACTTGGCTACCAACAAAAGCGCCTCCACCAATACCGATATTATAAATACCGGAATAAACCGAAGTTGCAATATCGGCAGCATCAGGTGCCGCATCAATCACTTTACTTTGCATCACCATACTAATAACGGTAATCGAAAGCCCCCAGACCATCCCTTGTAATATTGCGGTGATGAGGCTGAACGAACAAACATAAAGCGATAATAGACAGATTATTAATAGTAGTGCAGGAACAACAAATATCGCAACAGGGTGGGCATCAGCATACCTAGCAAAAATAACGCTACCAATCATCCCTGAAAAACCAACGGCTAATAACAAGTTAACTATCACGTGCTCATCAAAACCGCCAACATTAATCATAAACGGCGTAATATAAGTATAAGCCGTAAAATGACCAGTAATCATAATTGCCGTTAACAAATAAATATTTAGCAATACAGGGCGTTTAAGAACTTTAGGAATATCTTTGACTAAAATCTTGTTCAAACTTGGTACAGAGGGTAACAAGTAGAGCAACGATAACATGACACAAAAAGCAATAAAACCGATACATAAAAAAGTTACACGCCAGCCAACCAGTTGCCCAATCATGGTTCCAATTGGAATACCTAAAACAGTTGCCATTGAAGTACCAACCACAATAAAGCCCATGGCTTTAGCTTTTTTACCATTTGGCGCTAACCGAACCGCTAAAGGTGTAGTAATAGCCCAAAACACAGCATGAGCGCAGGCAATACCAATCCTCGCAACCATTAAACTGTAAAAACTCCAAGCAAAGCCAGCAAGGATATGGCTACTAATAAACAAACAAAACAGAAAAATCAAAAGTTTTCGGCGATCCATTCTTGACGTTAAAATCGTTAACGGCAAAGACAACAACGATACAGCCCAAGCATAAATCGTTAATAACAACCCAGCATGAGCAACATCCATCGAAAAACTTTCGGCAATATTGGGTAGCAACCCAACCGGTACAAATTCTGTTGTATTAAATATAAATGCAGCAAAAGCAAGGCAAAAGATCGATGACCAGATTCGAGACCGGTGGTTAACTTTTATCATGATTAGTTTTAAGAAGGGATTGATATTTAATAGTGTAATTATAGCTGAATATGTTTTACGATTAAACAGAGAAAGCAAATAAATAATAAGATCAAATTAAATCATTTAACCACAGTACTGCTTTAATGGATTATAATATTACCACCTAAATCATTCTTCGATTAACTATCATGAATCAAATTCTTATCACAGTTTGTCTATTAACCTGTAGTAATATTTTTATGACTTTTGCTTGGTATGGGCATTTACGCTTTTTGCATAATCAAGCTTGGATTGTGGCTGTATTGGTTAGTTGGGGGATAGCATTATTTGAGTATTTGCTACAAGTACCTGCAAACCGTATCGGCTTTCAAGTAGCCAGTGCTGGGCAATTGAAAATTATTCAAGAAGTGATTAGCCTATCTGTATTTATTCCGTTTTCAATTTACATATTAAAAGAACCATTCAAAACTGATTACATCTGGGCGGGGCTATGTCTACTTGGTGCAGTTTTTTTTATGTTTAAAGATAAAATTTTAGCATAAAACCAATCTACAGCACGCATGATGATATTGGTTGTTAACGCCTAACAACCAATATCATTTCGACTATAACGCCTTAAATGAAATATCCGGTAAAATGGTTTCACCTTGCCAATAAAGCTGACTAGCAACTTGTGCGGCAATATGACAATATAGCTGGGTAAACTCACTATCAGGATGACTAATAACCGTCGGCTTGCCGGAATCTAAATCTTGACGTAATAAACGGTGAAGAGGAATCTGACCCAGTAATTTCGTATGATATTTTTCAGCCAAATGCTTAGCCCCCTCCTCACCAAAAATCGCTTCGTGATGCCCACAATTTTCACAGATGTGATAACTCATATTTTCGATAATACCAAGGGTAGGGATGTTAACCTTATTAAACATCACAATCCCTTTTTGGGCATCAATTAAAGCAATATCTTGTGGCGTCGTCACAATCACAGCAGCAGTAACCGGAATATTTTGGGCTAGAGTTAATTGAATATCTCCTGTCCCAGGTGGCATATCCATAATCAAATAATCAAGTTCAGGCCAAAGCGTATCTTCCAAAATCTGACACAATGCTTTACTTGCCATTGGTCCACGCCACACCATAGCATTATCAGGCTCAACCAAATAACCAATAGAATTACTCGCAAGACCATAGGCCATAATTGGTGACATATGTTTATTATCCGGTGTTACTGGTTGCTCTTTTTCGGTGCCGAGCATGGTAGGAATAGAAGGACCATAAATATCCGCATCTAAAATCCCCACTTTAGCCCCTTGCTTTTGTAATGCTAAAGCTAAATTAACCGCGGTTGATGATTTACCAACTCCACCTTTGCCCGAACTTACCGCAATAATATTTTTAACATTATTGATAGGATGATTATTATTCGCCCGCTTTAACGTCGCAATATTATAGTTAATCTTCCAATTAACCTTTTCAACCCCATCCAACTTAAGTAACAGAGGTGTAACTGTTGTTTTCAGGTCTTCAAAGCCAGTTTGCCAAGCAAAAGGCATCACTAAGCTAATTAGCAGTTCTTGGTTAGCCTGTTCACATTGAGTAATTGCGCCAAGCTCAATCAAATTTTTGGATAAAGTGGGATGAGTAAAATTCTCTAGAATTTTTTTTGCTTCCATGGTTATTAGCCTTAACTGTTATCAACAAGTTTTATACTCATATTGCTTCAAATAGATATGATTATCGATATTGTTTTAACTTGATAAGAGTGATCACTCTTTCTGATAGAATGATAACCATTCCCTGCACAATATCGCTCAAAGTATATAAAGAATTTTTATCAAATTATGGCATAAATCTGGCGATAATCCCACGATTGATGTACTATTTCCGCCATTATGTAATAAAAGGTATTAATTCGATATGACAACTCAACGCAAAATATTAGTAACTTGTGCGCTTCCTTATGCAAATGGTGCAATTCACTTAGGTCATATGCTCGAACATATTCAAGCAGATGTATGGGTACGCTATCAACGTATGCGTGGCAATGAGATCTATTTTATTTGCGCTGATGATGCTCATGGTACGCCAATTATGCTTAAAGCACAGCAATTAGGCATCACCCCGGAACAGATGATAGATGAAGTTAAAATTGAGCATCAACGTGATTTTGCCGGTTTCAATATTAGTTACGATAATTACCACTCAACCCATAGCCCTGAAAATCGGGAAATATCTGAAAAGATCTATAAACGATTAAAGGCTAATGGCTATATTAAAACCAAAGTAATATCACAACTATTCGATCCCGAAAAAAAGATGTTTTTACCGGATCGTTTTGTTAAAGGGACTTGCCCTCGCTGTAAATCACCAGACCAATATGGCGATAACTGTGAAGTTTGTGGTGCAACTTATAATCCGATTGATTTAATTAATCCGCAATCAGTGGTATCGGGTGCAACGCCGATCATGAAAGATTCAGAGCACTTCTTTTTTGACTTGCCTGCGTTTTCCGATATGTTACAAGCGTGGATCCGATCAGGAACATTGCAAGATCAAGTGGCTAACAAAATGCAAGAGTGGTTTGAAGCAGGCCTACAACCATGGGATATCAGTCGCGATGCGCCATATTTTGGTTTTGAAATTCCCGATGCACCGGGCAAATATTTTTATGTTTGGTTAGATGCGCCAATCGGTTATATGGGATCATTCCTCAATTACTGTAATAAACACAACAAACCGATTTTTGATCAGTTTTGGAATAAAGATTCAACCACTGAACTTTACCATTTTATCGGTAAAGATATTGTCTACTTCCATAGCCTGTTTTGGCCGGCAATGTTAGACGGTAGCGAACATCGTAAACCTTCTAATATTTTTGTGCATGGCTATGTCACTGTCGACGGGGCGAAGATGTCAAAATCACGTGGTACCTTTATTCAAGCAAGTACCTATTTGAAACATTTAGATCCTGACTGTTTGCGTTACTATTATGCAGCCAAACTCTCGCCACATATCGATGATATCGATTTAAATTTAGAAGATTTTGTGCAACGGGTGAATAGTGATTTAGTTAACAAAGTGGTGAATATTGCATCCCGTTCGGCTGGTTTTATCAGTAAACGTTTTGGTGGTAAATTATCCGCCAATCTTGCAGAGCCGGAACTTTATGCTTTATTCGTTGAAAAATCAAAAGTCATCGCTGATTATTTTGAACAACGTGAATCCGGTAAAGCAATTCGTGAAATTATGGCATTGGCTGATGAAGCAAATCGTTATATCGATGAAAAAGCGCCATGGGTGGTGGCTAAACAAGAGGGACAAGATCAAGCATTACAAGATATTTGTTCTATGGGTATTCATCTATTCCGCATTTTAATGACCTATTTAAAACCAGTCGTGCCGTCATTAGCGGAGCGCAGTGAGGCGTTTTTAAACAGCCAATTAATCTGGGACACGATTGATAAACCATTAACTGGGCACACGATCAACCAATTCAAAGCCCTGTTTAACCGTATAGATATGGATAAAATTACTGCTATGATTGAAGAAACCAAAAGCGTTTTAGCAACACCTGCCAAAGAAAAAGTGGCAGAACCTATTGCTGATACTATCAATTTTGATGACTTTGCCAAAGTTGATATGCGTGTTGCGTTAATTAAAAATGCCACGGTGGTTGAAGGGTCGGATAAATTATTGCAGTTAACACTGGATATTGGCGATGAAACTCGCAACGTATTTTCCGGCATCAAACAGTTCTATCCTGATCCTGCGGTTTTAGTCGGTAAACTAACCATAATGATCGCTAACTTAGCGCCGCGTAAAATGCGCTTTGGTATCTCAGAAGGCATGGTACTTTGTGCAAGCGGTAAAGATGATAGTGAAGGTGTTTACCTATTATCACCAGATAGCGGGGCAAAACCGGGAATGCGAATTTCGTAATCCTCTGAATTATCGACATCTTAACAAGTTAAATGCTTGTTAAGATGTATTTAGGATAATATTGGCATTGTAAAATTGGCTCCCAGCATAAACAACTCAACTCTCAACTTAAAAGGCTTTTGTGGTGTTTTATATCAAAAAAAAGTTGAGGAGTGGGGTTTTTGGGGTTCTAAATTCTGTTTTGAAATATTGTCCCAAATAAATAATTCCGCTTTAACTGTGGCGCTTTTTAGTAGCTGTGTTTTTCCATCAAAAAAAGTTGAGGAGCGGGGTTTTTGGGGTTTAAAATTCTGCTTTGAAATATTGCCTCTAATAAATAATTCCGCTTTAAACTGTGGCGCTTTTTAGTAGCCGTTTTTTTCACCAAAAAAAGTTGAGGAGTGGGGTTTTTGAGGTTTTAAATGTCACTTAAAAATTATTAAATGATCAAAATTACTAAATTTCTAATTCAAAGCCCTAAAATAAAATTTTTGAGGATCGATCGCTCTAATTTTAAAGATTTGCAAATGTGATATATTCTATTAAAACAATAGTTAAATAATTATAGCTTAGATCATTTTTAGATCCAATTTACAAAAGTTAACGTAAATGAGCGAAAAAAAGTGTTGCATCGTGTTTTTCCAATCACTATACTTTTTACACGGTTTTAGCTACTAGGCTAAAATTTGATAGAAAAGCATAAAATTGTAAATTAATCAAAAAATTACTTGACAAGGTAGTCTAAAATGCATTATAATTTTCAACAGGCAACAGGCAACAGGCAACCTATAATTTAAATTCGTCAAAGTTAAGCTTCCAACTTTTATTTTTCTCTAAAATTCATTATTTCACGAGGTTTATTAGACTTTTACGGATCTTCGTGGGATCTTTTTATCGATCCAATTTATTTCGGCAGATCTTTCTGGTTCTTTTACTGTCTATCCCTTTTTTTAGTCATGCATTAACATCGAAAACTAGTAATGTTATTTATGGTAGTGTTCCGTATTTGACGTTCGACGGGGGGCAAACCCGTGCAGTTAATACTGATGGTTTGCTTGGGATCACGTTATCTAATGGTATTCAATACACGCCTTCAACGAACATTTCATCAATTACGCCAATCGAGTTACCCGCAGTTGGTCAAAGTTTTGCTGATATTGGTATGATGCTGCCAGTTGATACTAATTCAGCCTCGCTGAGTACACTTATCGGTTCACCTTATAATTTTTGGGGGGATGATGATGGCGATGGTGATATTTCTGCGACTGGTAGTTTAAGTTTGTCTATCGTTGATAGGGACAATCAGTCGGTATCACGTGAAACTGTGTTAACGATGTGTAATGCGCCTTATCAGATTAAATTAACCAGTACTGAAGGCACATTAATGACACGTTATGGTGTTCCTCGCAGTAGTCATTTTAATGCAAGTGATGTGACTTACTTTGTCAATCCTAAGGCGTCGCCGGTTATTTGTTTTGCTAAGCCTAACTTGCACGTTGGTAATCTTAATGAAGATGGTAAATCTCACGACTTCCGTGGTTCAGCTTTGATTTGGGACCCTGATAAAGGGTTTCTTACTCAATCAGCTACACCATCATCTTATGATTTAAATTTTCCGACAACCGGGGCTGATGGTTTGTATTTTGATTTAGATATTGGTGGTAGTAATCAAGCATTGCTTTGGGCTCCTGTTTCTCATAGCGGTATCACTGCTACGATGACAGATTCATCACCTACAAGTGTCCGTGTTACATTATCTGGTCCCGTTGCAACATCGTCTCAATGGAGTTCAGATAATCCAGGAAGTGTGCTTAGACCAGCTTTACCTCAGACTTTTGAGTTAGTCGGGCGGGATAGTGAAGGTAATGATGTTGTTAAGTATGGTTTTGTGTTAAAGCAATGGTTCGTTAACCGTGGGCACGTGAATAAGATTCTAAGTAATCAAATAGCTTGGTGTGATGATATAGGTTATCGTCTGCCTGCGGTTAAAGATTTAACTAATGCTTCTTGTCGAGGGACTAATTCCGGTTCTCACTGTCAAGGTTCAGTTGGTGCAACACCTGCGTCACCGAGTAATTTTTATCAGCGTAGTATTGGTGCCGGGTTTTTTACTGAGTGGGGCTATTTGTACCAACACTCTGGAGGTAGTTTTAGAGGTGCTTGGTATTGGACTAGTGATCGCCATGCTAGTGGTCAGTTTGTAGTGAATTCGCATTATGGCAATATATTTTGGAATGATCCTAATCTTCCACCATTTGGCATGTGTGTGACAGATTAGCTTTTAGTTGTTTTTCTTCGGTTAGGGAATCGTTGATGTACAGGCAATTAAAAAGCGATTTTGTGGTGTCGAAGTTTAAGCTATCCGCCTCAATTGGGGCGGATTTATTAAAATGAGGTTATACGGTAAAAAAAAGTTGAGGAACGGGGTTTTTGAACCCCAAAATCCTTTTATTGTTCCTTCCATATTCAACTTTTTATTTTTGATTTTCTGCTGGGTTGCCTGAATATGGAAAATGGCTGTCTTTTAGTTGGAATGAGAAATCTTTAGTATCAACTTCCCCAACGGTTTTATCACTGTCATAGAGCGCTAGTAAGAATTCAGCCATTTGGTCGGCAGAATGATATTTGGCAAAACTTTTGTCATAATTATATTCACTGACATTGTTGGCTTTTTTGCCAAATTCAGTTTGCGTTGCTGCTGGGGCGAGTACTTTGGCTCTTAGTTTTGCGTTAGTCTGTATTAATTCTTGAGCAAGCCCTTCTGTAAAGGCACTGACGTAAAATTTGGTGGCGCAATAGGTTACCGCGTTAGGTACAATGGTATAACCACCTCGTGATGAGATGTTAATCAGTTGTGTGTTGACGTGATTATGGTATTTACGTACATAAAGGGTTGATAGGATGGTTAATGCTTCTATGTTTAGGTGGAGCATTGACTCAATTTTAGTTAACTCTTGTGTACTTACACTACCATAATGTCCAAAACCAGCATTGTTGATCCACGTTTCGATAAAGTAATTTCTTAGTTCATTAAATAATGTGTAGATGGATTGTATATCGGTGAGATCACAAACTTTAATAATGACTTCTATGTCGGGGTTGATTGTTTCTATTTGGTTTTTTAATGATTCTAAATTTTCTATTCTTCTTGCTATTATAATAAGGTCTTTGTTTCTTTTTGCAAAAGCGATTGCTGTTGCGTAACCTATGCCTGAGCTAGCTCCTGTGATGACTGTATATCTTTTTTCAGCGTTAATAGTTTCTGTTTCTGTTTCGATATCCATTTCTATTTCAATTTCCATTTCGTATCCTTTTTATATCCGTATCTATGTTCTAATTAATCAATTTTAGTCGCTCGCATTAAAATTGTTTAGCGAACATTAAAGTTCGCACATATGATAACAATTTTTTGTTTAGAGTATTTTCTTTTTTTAATTAAGGATGTGTATTATATTTATATATAAAATGGCTATAAATAGTGTCAAAATTTATTTATTAACAACTGGTGGTTGATAATATGGATTTAGTTAAGTGTATGGAAGCTTTTGTGATAACGGTTAAGACCGGATCGTTTGCTGCAACTTCAATCTCTTTAAATACCTCTCCACAAATGGTCGCAAAGTATATTTTGTTTTTAGAAAATTATTTGGGCTTAAAGTTGTTAAATAGAACGACGCGATCGCAAAATTTGACCGAGTTTGGCAAGCAGTATTATGAGCGATGTCTATTTATTTTAAGTGAGATTAAGAATACTAAGACATTAGCACAAACATATAGTAAGGAGCCGAAAGGTCGTTTAAGAATTAGTGCACCGGTGAGTTATGGTCAATTTAATTTGGTTCCGGTTATCAGCCATTTTATGAAATGTTATCCGAAGGTGAATATTGATATTCAGTTAAACGATCGTTATGTTGATTTAGTTAAAGATGATTTTGATGTGGTGTTTCGAATCGGTTCTTTAAGTGATTCGGGATTGATTGCGAGAAAGCTTAGTGATTTGCAACTTATTTTTGCTGCATCGCCAAGTTATTTGGCTCGTTATGGTGTGCCAGCGGTACCCGATGATTTGAAAAAACATCAATGTTTGATCTATCAATATGTTAATTCAAACAAAAAAGATAATTTGTGGCCGTTTAAGATAAATGGTGAATTGATTAATGTTCCAATTACAGGATCATTTCAAAGTAATAATACGGCAGCACTAGCTGTGGCCGCCCTTGAAGGGTTAGGTATTACGATGTTACCTGAGTCGACGTTGAGAGAGTCAATTAAACAAAATAAATTAATCCCAGTTTTACAAAATTTTTTACCGCCGGCGAGGGAAGTCCATTTGTTGTATACCGCCGATAAGCAACGGTTGCCTAAACTCAATATTTTTATCGATTTTATTATTAATGCGATGACTTAATAAGTATTTGGATAAATAAAAAAAGCGATCTGATGATCGCTTTTTTATTAATTTTTATTGAATTATTTTATTGTTGCAAGTGTGCTTACTTCTTTACCTAACATATTGTTTAGGTAATCTAGATCACTTGCCGTTAAGGTTCCAACTGCATATTTTAACTGTAATAAACTTGTTAAATAGTTGTATTTAGCGTCAGAAAGATTTCGTTTTGAGCTATACAGTTGTGTTGTTGCGTTAAGTACGTCAACGATAGTACGAGTTCCTACTTGGTATCCAGAAGAGGTTGCTTCTAATGAGCTTTGTGCTGAAACAACCGCTTGTTGATAAGCTTTAATCGCACTGATCGATGATGAGATGTTGTTGTAAGATGAGCGGATTTGGTTAATCACACTACGATTAGTACTTTCAAGTTTTTCACTTGAGCTTACGAAGCTGTGTTGTGCTTGTTGTACTTGTGATACTGTTGCGCCACCAGAGAATAGTGGTAAGCTTACGCTAACCCCAATTCTGTTATCACCAGTATATTTTTTACCGGCAGTATGACGCTCGTAATTGGTATTACCATAACTATCGCTTTTATTTAAGTTTGTTGATGCTTCTAAGCTAGCAGTAGGCATAAAACCGGATTGAGCCATTTTGATTTGGTCGCGAGCAATCTCTTGGTTTAACTTCATTGTTAATAAATTAAGATTAGTGGTTTCAGATTGTTTTAACAATGTGTTGATTTGAGTTGGTTGCTCAGTTCTAAAGGTTTTGGTGTCAACGCTGGCAAGTTGAGAATAGAAGCGTCCACTTACTTGGCGTAATGCTTCAAGCGCATTATTTAGATCATTTAATGCATTAACTTGTTGTGCAACAGTTAAGTCGTAATTTGCTTGAGCATTTTGTACGTCGGTAATAGCAACTAGCCCAACTTGATGTTGTTGGCGAGTTTGTTCTAATTGACGACCAATTGCTTTTTTCTGTGCATCGATAAAGCTTAATGCATCAAGAGCTTTTAATACGTTAAAGTAGGCTACTGAGGTGTTTAAAATTAATGTTTGGCCTTGATATTGATAAGAGATATCCGCAATAGTGGCTTGTTTTTTGGTGATATCTAACGCTTTCCAATTAGAAAAATTAAAGATACTTTGTGATACACCAACTTGGTATAAGCTACCGCTTTTAGTTTTAACACCGCTATTGTCTCGACGTCCATGTGCTACACCATAAGAAGCACTAAGGCCAACTTGCGGAAGTAAGCTTGCACGAGAACCTGAAATTGCTGAGTAAGCTTTATCTTTTTCAGCTAATGAACTGCGTAGATCTGGGTTGGTTTGTTTCGCTTGTTCATAAACCTGTACTAAGTTTTCAGCAAACACAGATTGACTTAATGCTAAGCCAATTAAAAAGGTTAAAGTTTTTTTCATTAATCTTCTCTTTAAAAGCAATAAAATAGAATAATATTTTCAATTGCATAATTTTAACAGATAATTAGCATATAGAAAGTATACTTATTCGTGATTCGCACTTTTTATTAAAATTTAGCTTAAAATTGAGAATTTGATATGAAATTTAAACCTGTGCTTTATAACAAGAAAGATGTTTTTAATTTAACTAAACGCATTTTATATAAGGGCTTTTTTTCGTTATTGGAATACCGCTTTCAATACCGTAAATTTGATGGTTCAGTCAGTGAGGTGGTGAGTCGCGAAATTCTGGAGCGTGGCCATGCTGTGGTGCTTTTAGCATATGATGATAAGCGTGATGAAGTTGTGCTTATTGAGCAAATTCGAATAGCTGCAATTGAGACAGAAGATTCGCCTTGGATGTTAGAGTTGATTGCCGGGATGATGGATCATGAGAATGAGTCGATCGAAGAAGTAGCAAAACGAGAGGCCTTGGAAGAGGCGGGTATTGTTGTTGGGCAATGTAAGCCAATTATTAGTTATCTTGCATCACCAGGTGGTTTAACTGAGAAGTTACATGTTTTGGTTGGTCAGGTTGATGCTTCAACCGCTAAAGGCGTGCACGGTTTAGCTGAAGAAAACGAGGATATCAAGGTTCATGTAGTCAGCCGTGAGCAAGCTTATAAGTGGGTTGAAGAAGGCGTAATTAATAATGCGGCATCAATTATTGCATTACAATGGTTACAACTTAATCATTCGACACTAAGAAATGAGTGGAAATAAGCTATTTTTGTTAAATTCAGGAAATTATTGCTTCCCTAAAAATAAATTTTATTTTACAATTTAGTATAACATCATGATTTAAAAATAAAAAATTGTGATGTTGATCACAATATCAATTCTATTGCTGGCATGATTTCATATATATAATTATTGAGGTAGATTTTGGCGTCACTTTTAACGCTTCAAATACAGAATAAGCATTGTGCAAATATTTTGCATATTACTGATACACATCTGTTTGCTGATGAGGATGGTGCTTTATTAGGCATTAAGTCAAATGCGAGTTTTTTATCGGTTATTAATGAAATTAAGCGCGGTAATAGAAAGTATGATTTGATCGTTGCAACAGGTGACTTTGTGCAAGATGGTTCGAAGAAATCCTATGCCCGCTTTGCCGAGCAGATTAAGCAGTTTAATACGCCATGTGTTTGGTTGGCTGGTAATCATGATAATTTTAGTTATATGCAGGAAGTTTTTTCGAATTACCAACTGGCTGAAAATAAAGTGGTATCGCTTGGTGATAATTGGTTGATTGTGCTTTTAAATAGCCAAGTTGTTGGTCAGGCATGTGGTTTGTTACCTCAATCTGAGTTGCAATTTCTTGAAAAGACGTTATTAGCTCATACTGATAAAAATGTGATGGTCTTTTTGCATCACCATCCTATTAATTCGGGTTGTTATTGGTTAGATGAGCATATTTTAAAAAATAGTAATGAACTTGAGGAAATCGTTAAAAAATTTCCTTCAATAAAAGGTCTTGGTTGGGGGCATATTCATCAACAACAAGATCATGTTTGGCATAATTGCCACGCGTTTTCTACACCATCTACTTGTTTTCAATTCAAGCCAAATTGTTATGAGTTTCAATTATCTAATGATGAAGCTCCAGGCTGGCGTGAAATTACGCTTAATGAAGATGGAACAATCGAATCTAGCGTTTTCCGTATTGCAGATAATCTGTTTTTGCCTGATGTTTCGCAAAAAGGATATTAATATTTATCTTTTCAAAGTTTACTCAAACGTTAATTTTTACAACGATTGTTTAGAGCAATGGAGCAAAAAAGTAAAATAGTCGTTCAACAATCCGTTGCCAGATTGGTCTTTTTTTCCATTTTTCAATATCCACTTTATCTGATTGTGATAAATATTGTTCCAACAGTGTAGATAGTGATTTTGCAAACTGTGCATCATCAATTACCGTTGTGATTTCAAAATTGAGCCATAAACTTCGCATATCTAAGTTAACGGTTCCAACTAAACTAAGTTGGTTGTCGATTAATACACTTTTGGTATGGAGTAAATTATCATTAAATTGATAAAGCTTAACCCCACCGTTTAATAATTCAGAAAAGAATGCTCGACTTGCCCATTTAACCATTAGCGAATCATTCTTTTTAGGGACGATAATGATTACTTCAACACCTCGTTGAGCGGCTGTACATACTGCATGTAAAATATCATCACTTGGTACTAAATATGGCGTTGTGAATATAATTTGTTCTTGAGCTGAGTAGATTGCGGTTAAGAGTACCTGATGGATCATGTTTTCAGTATAACCAGGACCTGAAGCAATCAGTTGCATAATATGTTTTTTATCTTCTGGCGGCTCTGCGAAATCAGTAATTTGAGGTAGGGCTAAATATTTTCCTGTTTCTAGCTCCCAGTCACTGGCATATATTGCACCCATTAGTGTGGTTACTGGACCACACATTCTGATCATGATATCAACCCACTCCCCAACATGTTTATTTTGTTTGAAGAATCGTGGATCTACGATGTTCATGCTACCAGTATATGAGATGTAGTTGTCAATAATGGCGACTTTTCGATGTTGTCGTAAATCAAGTCGTCTAAACATAAATCTTAATAGATTAACCTGCAATGCTTCGACGATGGTTATGCCTGCGTCTCGCATTCTTTGACTGGCTTTGGAGCGGATAAAATGTCGACTACCGGCTGAGTCAATCATTAGGCGACAGGTGACGCCTCGTTGTGTGGCTTGTATAAGCGCTTGTTCAACATCGTCAGCTCTACCACCTTCGTTCCAAATGTAAAAGACCATTTCGATATTTGACTTGGCTTGGTTTATGTCTTGAATTAGTTGGTCAAAAATGGTATCGGTATTGCTCAGTAATTCAATGTGGTTGCCTCTGATCCCATCAAGACCTGTTTGATGTTTACAGAGTTGAAAAATAGGTTTGCTAACTTGGCTGACTTTGGTGGTAAAGATGTCAGGAAAAGCACTTAATCGATTAATAAATTTTGTAATAGTCGGGCGCATTTTTTGCGCACGTTTAGCTCTTTGTTGCCCAAGATGAGCTTCACCTAGTGCAAAATAGAGAATGACACCAATTATAGGTAATATATATATTACTAACATCCATGCGATTACGTAAGTGGTTGGTCGTCTTTTAAAGACAATACGTAAGGTGGTTGACACAATAAGCAACCAGTAAACAAGAAATATTAATGTACTTACTAAGGCATGAAATGATGTAAATTGCATAATTATCAGCTATAACTTAAGTTTAGTTTACTAATTGGGTCTTTAGTACAATCGAAATTTTGAAATATTTCAGGCAACGGTTTTGGATTATTATGTTTATCTACAGAAACATAAGTAAATGTCGCGTCAGTAATGCAGAAGCGTTGTGTTGCATTGTCAGCATCTGTTATTTTTTTTATCCAAACTTCAATACCAATTGTAATGGATGTTGTACCGGTTTTTATACAATGAGCATAACAACAAACAACATCGCCAACCATTGCTGGTTTGTAGAAGGTGATACTACTTGCATTTACTGTTACTACTCTTCTTTTAGCAATTTCTTTAGCTAAAATACCACCGGCTAAATCCATTTGTGACATTATCCACCCGCCAAATATATGGCCATGAGGGTTGGTGTCTGCTGGCATGGCTAAAGTGCGTAAAACGAGTTGTCCATTAGGGTTGTCTTGCGTCATGTTGAAAGTACTCCTACTTATATTTTTTTATCCGTTATCAGCCATTTTATTCATATGCCGATAGATGTAAATGCCCGATATCAATGACATGACTAATGATGCAATCGGTAAAATAAATACTTTGAAGATCCAGAAGAAATCACTTGATGCATAATAGGTTGCAACTAGGCTAAATGAACCGCAAACCGTAAAAAAAGCGATCCATATCAAGTTGAGTTTATTCCAAATAGCGATATCGAGATGTATCTCTTTACCTAACATTTTTTGTAGTAGATTTTTTTTGAAACCAAACTGACTAATAGATAATGCAGCAGCAAATAAGAAGTTTATGATGGTTACTTTCCATTTAATTATGTCTTGATTTTGCGTATAAAGTGTTATGCCACCAAAAATCATTATCATCAGATAGGAGACGAGCTCGACTTTATCAATTTTTTTATACATAACAAGAATAATTAAAAATGAGATGGTTGCTGAAACCATCAAGGCTTGTACGCCAACAAAAATATCGTAAATTGTTAAAAATATAAAAAAGACGATAAGTGGTATAAAATTTAATAGCTGCTTCATTTAATTATTAACCTGAAAGATAAAAGTAAGAGTTCTCAATAAGTGAAAAGCCTATTAAATAGGCTTATTTTTTTGTATGAAGTTCCGGATGAGTTTTACAGTTACCTGATTTGCAATGACCATAAAGATATAAGCTATGAAAGGTGAGTTCCACGCCATATTGCTCTGCAATTTCTTTTTGACGTTTGTTGATAATTTCGTCTCGAAATTCAAAAACTTCTCCACAATCTAAACAAATTAAGTGGTCATGATGTTTTTGTGAGGCAAGCTCAAAAACGGCTCTTCCTCCTTCAAAATTGTGGCGTGTTACAATACCCGCATCATCAAATTGATTTAATACACGATATACAGTAGCAAGACCAATCTCTTCGCCCATATCAAGTAGTTTTTTATAAAGATCTTCCACAGTAATGTGTTGGCATGAAGGATCGCGTAGTAATTCTAAAATTTTTAATCGCGGTAACGTAACCTTTAAACCCGCACTTTTGAGTGCTGCATTGTTATCTTTATCATGATTTGTCATATTACATTCCAATTTAGTTAATTAATTAGGCATATTATAAAATATGAACGGAAAATAAAATAAATCAGTTTGATAGATCAAATATTCATTTCGGTTTTTACTTGGTTTACCCAATTATTAATTCTTTCTTTTGTTAATTCTGGTTGGCGATCTTCATCAATGGCTAAACCTACAAAGTGGTTGTCATCAACTAAGCTTTTAGATGCTTCAAAACTGTAACCTTCAGTAGACCAATGACCAACAATTTTTGCGCCTTTAGGTTCGATAATATCGCGAATTGTTCCCATTGCATCACAAAAATATTCAGCATAATCTTCTTGGTCACCACAGCCAAATATTGCGACTGTTTTGCCATTAAAGTCAACGTTTTCTAAGTTAGGAAAAAAATCATCCCAATCCGCTTGAGATTCGCCGTAATACCAAGTTGGGATACCAAAAAATAAGAAGTCATATTTTTCGATATGTTCTTTTGTTGTTTTTGCAATATCAAAAAGATCTGCTTTGTCTATACCTAAAATTTGTTGGATTTGTTTAGCTACATTTTCTGTGTTGCCTGTGTCACTACCAAAAAAAATTCCAACTTGTGCCATATTTTTACCTTTACTGTTTTTACAATATACATATTTTGAGTATAACACTGTCGGTAGTTATCAGCAATAATTCTCAATAACTCCAAACATAAGTAATTATTTACTACACAATTTTTTCAACTTGAATTAAAATTAGCCACTATTTTATGGCAATCGACGTTTCGGAATTATTTATGAATCTGCATGAGTATCAATCAAAACACCTATTTAAACAATATAATTTGCCAGTGCCAGAAGGTTATGTGTGTAATTCAATCGATGAAATACAAGATACATTGGCTGAGCTCTCTTCTCAATCTAATGCTTGGGTAGCAAAGTGCCAAGTTCATGCAGGTGGACGTGGTAAGTCAGGTGGGGTAATTTGTACTAAAGATTTTAATGAAATTAGATTGTTTGCTGAAAAATGGTTAGGTCAATATTTAGTGACTTATCAAACAACGCCTAAAGGGCAACCAGTTAATAAAATTTTAATTGAAAAAGCGTCTAATATAGAGAAAGAGCTTTATTTAGGGGCGGTTGTTGATCGTAGTACAAAACGCATTGTGATTATGGCATCTACCGAAGGTGGTGTTGAGATCGAAAAAGTCGCTGAGCAATCGCCACATTTAATTCATAAAATATCACTCGACCCTTTAACAGGACCATGCGGATATCAAGGCCGAGAGTTAGCTTTTAAACTTGGTTTAACCGGTAAATTAGTCAATCAATTTGCTAAATTATTTGTTAATTTTGCTAATCTTTTCATTGAAAAAGATGTTTCTTTAGCAGAAGTCAATCCTTTAGTTATTACCGATACACAGGAGTTAATCTGTCTAGATGCTAAAGTTGTGCTAGATGATAATGCTATGTTTAGACATCCTGATTTAGTCGTATTAAGAGATACTACACAGGAAGACGAACGGGAGTCGATAGCGGCTAAACAAGGCATTAGCTATGTATCTTTAGATGGCAATATTGGTTGCATGGTTAATGGCGCAGGCCTTGCTATGGCAACTATGGATATGATTAAACTTTATGGTGGTGAGCCAGCAAACTTTTTAGATGTTGGTGGTGGCACGACAAAAGAACGGGTTGCCGAAGCCTTTAAATTGATACTTTCTGATAAAAATGTGAAAGCAATATTAGTCAATATTTTTGGTGGTATTGTTCGCTGCGATCTTATTGCTAATGGCATTATTGATGCAATTAAGGAAATAGGTTTGACTGTTCCTGTTGTCGTTCGTCTTGAAGGTAATAATGCAGAACTAGCAAGAGATATTTTAGCTAAAAGTAAATTAAATGTTATTACCGCAAAAAGTTTAGTCGATGCAGCCCAACAGATCGTCAGTGTTGCACAATAAGAGAATGGGTGGAGAATAATTACTATGTCAATTTTGATTAATAAAGATACAAAAGTTATTTGTCAGGGATTTACTGGCAGCCAAGGTACATTCCATTCTGAACAAGCACTGGCTTATGGTACTAAATTAGTTGGTGGCGTAACACCAGGCAAAGGTGGTACGACACATTTAGGTTTACCTGTTTTTAATACTGTTAAAGAAGCGGTTGAAACAACAGGTGCAACTGCAACCGTTATTTATGTTCCCGCTGCATTTGGTAAAGATTCAATTTTAGAAGCCATTGATGCAGGTATAAAATTAATCGTCTGTATTACAGAAGGCATTCCAACCATGGATATGCTTATTGTTAAAGAAAAATTAACCCAAAATGATGTTGTGATGATTGGTCCAAATTGCCCAGGAATTATTGTTCCTGATGAGTGTAAAATTGGTATCATGCCTGGACATATTCATTTAGCTGGTAAAGTTGGGATTGTTTCGCGTTCAGGTACGCTAACTTATGAAGCAGTTAAACAAACAACCGATATTGGATTAGGCCAATCCGTTTGCGTCGGAATCGGTGGTGATCCCATTCCCGGCAGTGATTTTATTTCAATATTAAAATTACTCCAACAAGATCCTAAAACAGAAGCAATAGTTATGATTGGTGAAATTGGTGGTAGCGCAGAAGAAGAAGCCGCCAACTATATTAAACATAATGTTACTAAACCTGTGGTTGCTTATATAGCTGGTGTTTCGGCCCCAGCCGGCAAACGTATGGGACATGCAGGTGCAATCATTTCTGGCAATAAAGGTACTGCAGCAGAAAAAACTAAAGCACTGCAATCAGCAGGTGTTACTGTTGTAAGTAGCTTAGCGCAAATTGGTGAAGCAATAAAAAAACATTTTTAAGTTTTATTTTTTTGACATTAATCAATTTTTATTCATTAAATTTTGTTGTACAATAATAACGTTACAAAATTTGTGGGCATTTAAGGATAAGGGAGCGCTTTATGTTAGATATAGTAGAACTGTCACGCCTTCAGTTTGCACTCACTGCGATGTATCATTTTATTTTTGTACCATTAACGCTTGGTATGGCGTTTATGCTTGCAATTATGGAAACGGTATACGTTGTTAGTGGTAAGCAAGTCTGGAAAGATATGACTAAATTCTGGGGTAAACTATTTGGTATCAACTTCGCTGTTGGTGTTGCTACTGGTTTAACTATGGAATTTCAGTTTGGTACAAATTGGTCTTATTATTCGCATTATGTAGGTGATATTTTCGGTGCACCGCTTGCAATAGAAGGATTAATGGCATTTTTCTTAGAATCAACCATGGTTGGTTTATTCTTTTTTGGATGGGATAGATTAAGCCGTGGCAAGCATTTAATGGTCACTTGGTGCGTGGCTTTTGGTTCTAATCTTTCTGCGCTCTGGATTTTAGTTGCCAATGGTTGGATGCAGTTCCCTGTCGGTTCAGACTTTAATCCGATTAACTCAAGAATGGAAATGCAAAGTTTTTTTGAGTTAATTACCAATTCTGTTGCTCAATATAAATTCGTTCACACCGTAGCAGCGGGTTATTTAACTGGTGCTATTTTTGTCTTAAGTATTAGTTCATATTATTTACTCAAAAAACGTGATTTACCATTTGCTAAGCGCTCTTTTGCTGTAGCTGCAGTATTTGGTTTTATTATGTCAATTGTGGTCGCTATTATGGGTGATGAAGCTGGTCATGAAATGACTACTGTACAGCCGGTTAAATTAGCTGCAATTGAAGCTGAATGGGAAACTCAACCAGCACCTGCATCGTTCAACGTTATAGCGTTCCCTTCACAAGAGAAAAAAGAGAACTTGTTTGCGGTTGAAATTCCTTATGTGATGGGAATTATGACAACTCGCTCATTAGATACCAAAGTAACTGGTTTAAAAGATATTTTAGCGGATAATGAGACTCGAATTCGTAATGGTATTGTCGCTTATTCTAGTTTAGAAAAAATTCAAAAAGGCGATAAAGACCCTGCGGTTTTAAAAGCCTTTGAAGATAATAAAGTTGATTTAGGCTATGGTTACCTAGTTAAACGTTTTACCGATAAAGATAACCTAACAATTCCAGAAGCTACTGAAGAACATATTAAAGCAGCGACTGAAGATTCAATCCCAGCTGTATGGCCTTTATTCTGGGCATTTAGAGGAATGGTTGGCTTTGGTTTATTAATGATTTTAGGTACTGGCCTTGCTTTATGGTCAACTTACAAAAATAAAATTGGTGAAAAACGTTGGTTATGCCGTTTACTTCTTTTATCACTCCCATTCCCTTGGTTAGCATGTGAATGTGGTTGGTTTGTTGCAGAATATGGTCGTCAACCTTGGGCAATTCAAGACATATTGCCAACTGGAGTAGCTAATTCATCATTAACTCCAGGTGAAGTACTATTCACTATGGTTCTTATTTGTGGACTTTATACAATGTTCTTAGTTGCTGAGATGTTCTTAATGTTTAAGTTTGCTCGATTAGGACCAAGCTCTTTAGGTACTGGCAGCTATCATTATGAAAAAACACAATCGATATCAGAGTAAGGCATAGGGAGTATATACAATGATTGATTATGAAATTGTAAGAGTCACCTGGTGGGTGCTGATTAGCGTTGTGTTAATCGCCTTTGTTGTCACCGATGGATTTGATATGGGTGTTGGTATCTTACTACCATTTATTGGCAAAACTGATACTGAACGCCGTGTTATGATAAATGCAATAGCACCGCACTGGGATGGTAACCAAGTTTGGTTAATTACTGGTGGTGCAGGTATTTTTGCTGCTTGGCCGATGGCTTATGCGGTATCTTTTTCCGGATTTTATATTGCGATGATTTTGGTGTTATGTGCACTGTTTTTTAGACCAATTGGGTTTGATTATCGTAGTAAATTAGAAAATTCTAAATGGCGTAATATGTGGGATATTGCAATCTTTTTAGGTAGCTTTGTTCCTGCTCTTGTTTTCGGTGTTGCATTCGGAAACTTGTTAGAAGGCGTTCCATTTAGATTTGATAATAGTTATCGCTCTTTTTATGATGGTTCATTTTTTGGTTTACTTAACCCATTTGCAATATTAGCAGGTGTTGTGAGTTTAATGTTAATCGTTGCTCATGGTGGTGCTTGGTTGCAAATGAAAACTTCTGGTGAACTTTATTTAAGAGCAAGAAAAGCAACTCAAATAGCTAGTTTAATTATGTTAATTGCATTTGTATTAGCTGGAGTTTGGGTTGCCTTCGGTATTCATGGTTATGAGGTAACTAGCGCTATAGATCCTAATGGTGTTTCAAACCCATTGAGCAAAACTGTTTCGACAGATGTTTCATGGTTAAAAAATTACATGAACTATCCAATATTATGGGTTGTACCAGCTTTAGGTGTTTTATTACCTTTATTTACTATTTTATTTTCTAGTTTAAATAAAAATGGATTAGTGTTTTTATCTTCTGCACTAACCATTGCTTGTGTATTACTGACATATGGTATTGCGACATTCCCATTCATCATTCCTTCAAGCATTATGCCAAATGCGAGTTTGACAATTTGGGACGCATCTTCTAGCCAATTAACACTTAATATCATGTTTGGTGTAGCACTAATCTTTGTACCACTCATTCTGTTCTATACCACATGGTGTTACATTAAGATGTTTGGCCGTTTAGATAAAAATCATATTGAAAATAATAAACATTCACTTTATTAAGGATTTATTATGTATTACTTTCTATGGTTAGCAGGATTAATTGCAGCTTGTATGCTTGCAGTTGTTACAGGACTTTGGCTTGAAAATAACGATAAAGAAACTAAAGAGTCATAAAATAGATAAAAAGGTGGCAAATTGCCACCTTTTTAGTTATAGGGCTGTATATTAGACAAATAATTAACAAATGATAATTGTTTTCATTTAACTATTTTTATATCATAGTGCAGCGAATTTTATAATCATATATAATGACGCAAATTTTTTGTTCAAATTATAAAATATGAAACAATTCAATTGGAATGCAAGAGTCTATTATGAAGACACAGATGCTGGCGGAGTAGTTTATCATGCTAGGTATCTAGCCTTCTTTGAACGAGCTAGAACGGAAATGCTAAGACATCTTGATATTAGTCAGCAAAAGTTATTACAGGAAAGTATTGCATTTGTTGTCAAAAAGATGGATATTAGCTACGATTTTCCAGCCCGTTTAGATGACATGCTAACTATCAGCACTAAGGTTGAGCAAATTCGTAAGGCGTCTATTATTTTTAAACAGACAATTTTAAACCAGAATAAGCAAATTATCAGCAGCGCTGATGTCGTTATTGCTTGTGTCAATATGACTAAAATGAAGCCGTGTGCGCTTCCCAAGTTATTAGTTTTGGAGTTAATTTAAGTGGATAATCTCAATATTATTGATCTATTTTTACAAGCTGGACTTTTAGTACAAGGTGTTATGTTATTGTTATTAGCATTTTCGGTAATGTCTTGGGCTATCATTTTCCAACGTAGCAAAATTTTAAGCAAAGCAAAAAAACAAGTCGAACAGTTTGACGATAGTTTTTGGTCTGCCGAAGACTTAAATGTGCTCTTTGATAAAGCAAAATTCAATAAAGAAGAGATCTGTGGCACAGAACATATTTTCTATTCGGGATTTAAAGAATTTTCTCGTTTATATCAAATTAATCCAAATATGCCTGAAGCTGCATTAGATGGCGCATCTCGTTCAATGCGTTTAGCAATGAATCGTGAATTAGATAACTTAGAATTGCATATCCCATTCTTAGGAACAGTCGGTTCAATCAGTCCATATATTGGTCTTTTTGGTACTGTTTGGGGTATTATGCATGCCTTTATTTCACTTGGCGCAGTTAAGCAAGCTACATTACAAATGGTTGCACCAGGTATTGCGGAAGCGTTAATTGCAACAGCTATTGGTTTGTTTGCGGCGATTCCAGCGGTATTAGCATATAATCGATTATCATTAAGTGTAAGTCGAATGGAACAAAACTATTTGAACTTCATTGATGAGTTTTCTACAATTTTACAACGTCAAGCAGTAGCTGTTAGGAAATAATTATGAGTAGACGTTCACGCTATTCAACCAAATCAGAAATCAATATTGTACCGTTACTTGACGTATTGCTTGTATTAGTATTGATTTTTATGGCGACAGCCCCAATTATTAGTCAAAGTGTTGAAGTTGATCTGCCTGAAGCGACAGAGTCAAAAACTGTTTCACCTTCCGATAATAAACCAATTATTATTGAGGTTTCCGGAGTTGGTGTTTATGCAATAATTATTGATCAAAATCGACAATCGAATATACCTCAAGAGCAAATTGTTGCAGAAGTTAAACAGCAAATGTCATTAAATGATAAAGCAGTATTTTTAGTCGGTGGAGCTAAACAAGTTCCTTATGAAGAAATTATAAAAGCTTTGAATTTGCTTCAATCTGCGGGTGTTAAATCTGTCGGTTTGATGACTCAACCAATTTAAATTAATAATTATAAAAAATGTCAGCAATGTCTAACAAGTTAAGATCAAAACTAAGTCTACCAGTTATCATATCCATTATTTTACATGGTATATTGATTATTGTTTTAGGATATCAATTTATTCCTGATGATAATGGAGAAAATTACGGTAGCATTAATGGTAATTCTATTGACGCAATCATGATTGATCCGTCAGTTATGACCGAACAATATCAAAGACAATTGCAGGCGCAAGTTAATCAGGAAAAAGCAAATCAACAGCGTCAAGAGCAATTAGACAAACAAGTTAAAGAATTAGCCGAAAAAGCCGAAGCCGAAAAAGCTGCTGCTGAAAAGGCTGCTGCTGAGAAAGCCGCTGCTGAGAAAGCCGCTGCAGAGAAAGCCGCTGCCGAAAAAGCTGCCGCTGAAAAAGCCGCTGCCGAAAAAGCTGCTGCTGAAAAAGCCGCTGCCGAAAAAGCTGCTGCAGAAAAAGCCGCTGCAGAGAAAGCTGCTGCAGAAAAGGCTGCTGCAGAGAAAGCTGCTGCAGAAAAGGCTGCCGCAGAAAAAGCCGCTGCAGAAAAGGCTGCTGCTGAGAAAGCCGCTGCAGAAAAGGCTGCTGCAGAGAAAGCCGCTGCCGAGAAAGCTGCCGCCGAAAAGGCCGCAGCTGCAAAAAGGGCTGAGCAAGCAAAAAAGGATAAAGCGCTTAATGATCTCTTAGGCGGTCTTACATCAGGCTCTCCTGATGTTTCCGGTGGTGCAGCTAGTCGTAGAGGTGTCTCAGATGGCGAATTAAATAAATATCGATCGTTAGTACAAAATGCAATTAGCAATAAGTTTATTAATCCGCAAAATCTTTATCGAGGAAAAACTTGTACATTACAAATCCAGATAGCGCCTGATGGTTTATTGCTGAATGTAACCTCAAAAGGCGGTGATGCTGATTTATGTCGAGAGGCTTTAGCAGCTACTAAATTAGCGGTTATACCAAAACCTTCTAGTAAGTTATACAATGAAGTTAAAACAATGACTATTGATTTCCAACCCAAATAAGTAAGATCTGAACTGCTTAAATCTCAATACCATATTTAACTATTCCATCTATTAATAAATAAATATTTCGCATTTTAATAATCAGATGTTGAAAATTTACTAATCATCCCAATATATTCTCTATTCATTCCGAAATAAGTGTTTTAGTAAGAGAAGGAGCAGAATATGACAACAATTGTCAGTGTCCGTCGTGAAGGTCAAGTCGTTATTGGAGGCGATGGGCAAGTTACATTAGGTGAACGAATTATTATGAAGGGTAATGCTCGAAAAGTTCGCCGTTTATACAATAATAAAGTGATAGCAGGATTTGCTGGAGGTACAGCAGATGCTTTTACATTATTTGAATTATTTGAACGTAAATTAGAAATGCACCAAGGTCATTTAACTAAAGCAGCAGTTGAACTAGCCAAAGATTGGCGAACCGATAGGATGTTGCGTAAGTTAGAAGCATTACTTGCTGTAGCTGATGAAACCGCATCATTAATTATTACTGGTACAGGGGATGTTATTCAACCAGAAGATGATCTGATTGCGATTGGATCTGGTGGACCTTATGCTCAAGCTGCTGCAAGAGCTTTATTAGATAATACTTCATTATCTGCACATGATATTGTACAAAAATCGCTATCAATAGCTGGTGACATTTGTGTTTACACCAATAACTTCCAAACTATTGAAGAGCTTAATTACTAATTAAAACTGATTTAAGAGAAATATTATTATGTCTGAAATGACTCCTCGCGAAATTGTAAGCGAATTAAACCAACATATTATTGGACAAGATAAAGCAAAACGTTCTGTTGCTATTGCTTTACGTAATCGCTGGCGTCGTATGCAACTTGATGAAGCATTACGTCATGAAGTTACCCCAAAAAATATTCTTATGATAGGCCCAACAGGGGTGGGTAAAACAGAAATCGCAAGACGATTAGCTAAACTTGCACATGCTCCATTTATCAAAGTAGAGGCCACAAAATTTACGGAAGTTGGTTATGTAGGTAAAGAAGTTGACTCAATCATTCGTGATCTTACCGATTCTGCTGTTAAGATGATTCGTCAAGAAGCAATTGAACGAAATCGTAATAGAGCAGAAGAATTAGCTGAAGAACGTATTTTAGATGTGCTAGTACCGCCAGCAAAAGATGGTTGGGGACAAGTTGAAAACAATAATGATTCAACTGCTAGACAAGCATTTAGAAAAAAATTACGTGAAGGCGCTCTTGATGATAAGGAAATTGAGATTGAAATAGCTGGCGTTAATATTGGTGTTGAAATTATGGCACCGCCAGGTATGGAAGAGATGACCAACCAACTTCAGTCAATGTTTCAAAATTTAGGTGGTCAAAAAACCAAAGCTCGTAAAATGAAGATCAAAGATGCCTTGAAACAGCTAATTGAAGAAGAAGCTGCTAAATTGGTTAATCCCGATGATCTTAAACACGAAGCCATTGAAGCTGTCGAGCAAAATGGTATTGTGTTTATCGATGAGATCGATAAGGTGTGTAAGCGTGGTAATTCATCTGGTCCTGATGTTTCACGTGAAGGTGTTCAGCGTGATTTACTACCACTTGTTGAAGGTTGTACTGTTTCAACTAAACATGGTTCAGTAAAAACTGATCATATTTTGTTTATCGCATCAGGTGCGTTCCAAACTGCAAGTCCTTCAGATTTGATTCCTGAGCTGCAAGGACGTTTACCAATTCGCGTTGAATTACAAGCATTAACTAGTGAAGATTTTGAGCGTATTTTAACGGAACCTAATGCGTCGTTAACAGTGCAATATAAAGCATTAATGGCAACAGAAGGTGTTAATATTGATTTTACACCAGATGGGATTCGTAAAATTGCTGAATCTGCTTGGCAAGTTAATGAACAAAATGAGAATATCGGTGCTCGCCGTTTGCATACTGTGCTTGAACGTTTGATGGAAGAGGTTTCTTTCGAAGCCAGTGAATTGGGTGGTCAAACCATTACAATTGATGCTAAATATGTCAGCGATCATCTTGATAAACTTGTTGCTGATGAAGATTTGAGCAAATTCATTTTATAATCAACTAGATTAATTGAATAAAAAAAGGTGAGTTATTTAGCTCACCTTTTTTATATCCATTATAATTATTTCATCAAATATTTATTTCTTGATAAATTCACCTAAAATATCAACTGCTTTTTGTCTAGATTTATCTTTATCTCTGGAACCATTGTTTTCTAATTTATCACGTAGCTTATCTAAACGTTGTTGTAATTTATCACTAAGCACATCAGATACTATTTTGGCAATATCTAGTTGATAGTGTAAATTAGAAAATTGACCATATATGCGTAGTGGTATAGTCACTTTTTGTAGTTTTGCAATAGTTTCACTTTTACTATTCCAACCACCTAATATTTTTATATTTAGATTAACATCTAAATCACGATTAACCATTCCCACTCTTCCTGAACTATCTATCACATCTAATGTTTCAGAGTTTGCATTGAGTGAATTAAGATCAATGTTACCTTGATTTATATAAGCATTGGTTGTGATTTTATGAAACTCAGTATATTTTTTATGATTTTCAGAATTTATATTACCATTGCTATATTTCGCGGCGGCATTTTCGATGATGCTTTGGATGTTAATATTATTTAGTTTAGCATTAGTAATGACGATATTAGCATTACCTTTAATGTTCTCTAATAATTTAGTTGTTGATAATGTATTGGCTTCTAATACTCCAGAAGCATTGAATATACCATCAAGATCATAAGCCATATTCATCTGCGTAAAAAATGAGCTTAAATTGATATTGCTAACTTTAGTATTCAATTTAACTTGTGGGTTTTTTTGTTTACCATTAGCGGTGCCGTTGGCAGCAATTTGCCCATTTGCAAAATTGAAAGTTAGATTTTTTAAGTTTGCTATACCATCTTGATTGTCAATTTCAACATTCAAATTACCTAATGCAATTTTATCCGCTTTGACTTCTTTGATATTTATTTTTGCTTTTCCATCAAATGAATTAAGCATACTTAATTCATTATCATTTTTGGAAACATTCGATACAACTGGCGAAGTTTGTTGAACGTTAGTACTTTTCGTTGAATTTTCATTTTTTTGGATAAAAGGTGTTAAATCAAATTTATTTGAATTTAATTGGAAATCGATCACCGGTTTGTTATCAAAACGGATATTGATCTTACTTGTAAAATCATTATCGTTAATTGAAAAAAGCAAATTTTGGCTATCCAATTGCATTGGTGCTTTTTGATAATTAAATACACCAGTTACATTACCTTTTATCTCTTTTTCTGAATTGACTATGCCGTTAAACGTGTAATCCAATTTTTTTAAATCAATAACTGCTTTTTCAGGGAATTGGACTAAATCAATATTGGCGTTTAATGAATAATATAAGTCTTGCTGGTTTTTATCGATATTCCCATTGAGTTCAAGAGAAAGGTTTTTATCGTTATTTTTTTCTAATAACAGATTAATATTTCTAAAATTTATCAAATCACGATTATGCTGAAATGCAATTGTACTATCCGCTATTTCAAACTTATTTAAACTGAACTTCCAATCAGATGGATTTTTTTTATCTTCAGATGGTTGTTTTTCTGAAGAATTAGTTATAGCTTGAGTGCTATTTTTAGCATTTTCACCTTTGCTTTCATCCGTAATATTGATTGTTGCTGATTTAATAAATACATTTTTAATTGCTAAATTTTTTGAAAACAAAGGAAGAAGCTCAACATCAAGCCTCATGTTGTCAGCGGTTAAAAGAGGTTTTGTTGCACCGCTATCGGATAATTTAACCGAATCAGTTAAAATACTAACTTGAGGCCAAATATGCCAACGTAGATTACCCTCTATAGTCAGTTCATACCCTGTTTTGTCTTTCACTGTTTGTGAGATGTAACCACGAAAATTATTAGGATCAACAAATATAATAAGGGAAGCGATACTGATAACAATGACCAAAATTAAGATAAATAGCGTAACCAATATTTTTTTTATCATATTAATGTCCTTTATTAAGGTTATGAACTGTATTAGTCTTTATCAATACGACTGGCGACAGCGCCATGTTGGTCTTTATACTTTGCATCTTGTCTGCGATTATATGGTCTAGAAGCTGGTCCACTAAGTGTTTCAAAACTTAACGCACCAATAGTCATACCAGGTCTAAGTGCTACTGGTATCTTTCCTGAGTTGTAAAACTCTAAAACAATTTGTCCATGCCAGCCTGGATCGATACGATGAGCAGTAACATGTACCATAAGTCCTAAGCGAGCTAATGATGAACGGCCATCTAACCAGCCAACCAAATCATCAGGAATAGTAACTGATTCAAGTGTCACTGCTAAAGCAAGCTCGCCAGGATGTAAATAAAATGCTTCACCTTCAGCTAATATCATCTCTTCGCTCATAACGCGATCCAGAACGGCTGCAACTTCTTCTTTAGGTCCACTTAAATCAATATAAGGTGTTGTATGCTCTCTGAAAGTACGAAATTGATTACCTAATCGCACATCTACTGTTGCTCCATTAATACAACTTGATGCAGGTTGTGGCGTGATTTTTAATTTACCACTATCTAAATATGCTTCAATATCACGGTCACATAATCTCATAAGTTATCCTTAAAGTCTGCTTTTTATCTTATTCTAGCAGGTTCTTTTGATGGCGTCGATGTTGGTTGGTTAAGGTTGTATCACCCAAGCTCGACCAAAATGATTGTAATAACCTGCTTGTTTACCTGCTTTGTTTCCAATACCTAGATAAAGATCAAAGTGATGGCCTTTAATTGCCCCGCCAACATCCAGCGCAACCATTAAACGAACTTCGCGCCTTCCACGATATTGACCATCATTATCAAGGAGTGGTACATCAACTAATACAACTGAACCGGTTGGGACTAATGTTTTATCTGATGCCACTGCCGCATTGGCAACTAAGGGTATTGCTGCTGCGCCTTTTACTTCGGCGTTATATTGCGGTTTAAAAAACACAAATGATCGGTTTTGGATTAATAGCTCTTTGACTTTCTTTTCACTCTTACTTTTTGCCCAATCTCTTATGGATTGAATAGACATATCTTCTTTAGCGATCTCTCCTGATTCAACCAATAAGCGTCCTATACTTGAATAGCCATGGCCATTTTTTCCACCATAACAGAAGAAAACGAGTGGATTGCCATCTTCAAAATCGATATAGGCACTTCCTTGGACTTCCATTATGAAATTGTCCATTAACGAATTACTGTAAGCGATCTCCAGTCCTTTTCCAGCTAATGCGCCATTGTAGATCTGTTCTCGACTTGGTAATTGCCCTTTAGATTGGGTTGGCATTCTATAAATTGGATATTTAAATTCACCAGTTGGTTGGTATCTAGCCTTAATAACCGGAGTGTAATAACCGGTTAGATGTACATTACCATATCCATCTTTACCAGCCATTTCATAACTTTTTAGACCCACTTTATGGAATTCTGCTGAGCCCAATGAGCGATTAATCCAGGCATCAACGGCTTTATAAATATGTTCATTTTTACGATACAAAGAAGGCGAGGTTGTTTTTATTTTTTCAATTTGAATCGTATAGTCAGAAATATTTACAGGCACAGCTAAATGCGGACGACTGGCATTTAAATCATGTGGTAGTTTACCGTCTTTAAATTGTTTACTTGATGAATTAGGATCACTCTGGCAGCCAGCAAGTAGTGACATGATAAATGCTAAACATAATAGATAAATGTGAAATTTGTTTTCTTTCATCTTGATAATTTATTGTAATAAGTTAAATGATATGGTTGGTTATGCTACACAATTCTATTATAAGAAACTACCAATAATTATGATATTGCTATAAAAATTTTTCATGTGATTGAGCTTGCGATTTAGCGCTGTAGACTTTATAGTCCTTTACTTCTTATAAAAAAACGAAAATTGTAAAAACGACAGGTAATCGATACGATGAACAGTACGTCTTCAAATAATGATCTTAAACGAAATCTCTCCAGTAGACATATTCAACTAATAGCAATAAGTGGTGCAATTGGTACGGGATTATTTATGGGTTCTGGGAAGACAATCAGCCTTGCCGGACCATCTATTGTTTTTGTGTACATGATTATTGGGTTTGTTTTATTTTTTGTTATGCGGGCAATGGGAGAAATTTTATTATCCAACCTAAATTATAAATCATTCAGTGATTTTGCTAACGATTTATTGGGTCCTTGGGCTGGTTTTTTTACTGGTTGGACTTATTGGTTTTGTTGGGTAATTACCGGAATTGCAGATGTTGTTGCTATCGCAGGATACGCTCAACACTGGTTTCCAGAACTACAAGCATGGATCCCAATGCTACTTACAGTTATTGTGCTTTTAACTTTGAATTTGTTAACTGTTAGGATGTTTGGTGAAACTGAGTTTTGGTTTTCTATGATCAAAATAGTGGCCATTTTAGCCTTGATAGCTATTGGACTTGTTTTAGTCTTCACGGCTTATCATTCAGAACAAACCAATACTACGGCTGCGTTTTCTAATCTTTGGGAGTATGGTGGTTTCTTTCCCCATGGTACGATGGGATTTTTTGCTGGTTTCCAAATTGCAATTTTTGCTTTTGTTGGTATTGAGCTTGTTGGAACTACAGCGGCTGAAACACTAGATCCAAATAAAAATTTACCACGGGCAATTAATTCAGTGCCAGCACGAATTATCTTTTTCTATGTTTTTGCCTTGATTATTATCATGAGTGTAACACCTTGGCAGTTTATTTCACCCAATAAAAGCCCATTTGTTGAACTATTTACCTTGATTGGCTTACCTGCTGCGGCAAGTATTATCAATTTTGTGGTATTAACTTCGGCGGCTTCTTCAGCAAATAGTGGTATTTACTCAACCAGTCGAATGTTGTTTGGTCTTGCTAAAAAACAAGATGCACCAGAACCATTTGGTAAATTATCAAGACGTTCAGTCCCCGCTAATGGTTTGTTATTTTCATGTACCTGCTTGTTCGGTGGGGTAGTACTGATTTATTTAGTACCAAATGTGATGGAAGCATTCACTATTGTAACGACTATTTCTGCCATTTTATTTATGTTTATTTGGTCGTTGATATTGATTTCCTATATTGCTTATCGCCGTAAAAAAGCTAATTTGCATCATGAATCACAATTTAAAATGCCTGGTGGAATTTTTATGTGTTATGTTTGTTTAGCGTTTTTTGCTTTTGTGATTGTGTTATTGACATTTGAAGCTGATACTCGCCAAGCGCTGATCGCGACCCCACTATGGTTTATTATTTTAGGTGTGAGTTACTTTATTCGTTCATCAACACGCCAATAGCTCTCATCTTTAATCGGCAGGTTTACTGCCGATTATCAATTCCCTTATTATTTTTTATGATTTATTTGGCCAAATAAAACTTGCAACAATACCTAAAGATAAAATGCCTAATACTATATAAAGGCTGAGAGTAGGGCTTATGTTAATACCATAATTAAATAGATGGTCGCTAGCATTTAAAGCCAGTTTTGCTGCGATAAAAAATAGTAGGCAGACTACAGCTTTGCCTAAATGAACAAGATATTGTTGCATTGCTTCTAAAACAAAATACATAGTCCGTAACCCTAAAATAGCGAAAATCATTGCACTATAAACAACGAGAGGTTCTTGGCTGACCGCGATTACTGCGGGAACAGAATCAAATGCAAACATAACATCACTCAACTCAATCACCACAACACATAAAAATAGTGGTGTTGCATATAAGGCACTTTTTGGCATTTTATGAATCAGGTCGCTATTTTCTGGCTTCGTTAACTCCGCGTTTAGTTGTTTTCGGGTTAATAAAAAGTGATGACCAACTATCTTAGGGTAAGAGGGGAAAATACGTTTAGCAATACGATAAGCAAAATGTTCTGAATAATCTTTAATTTTTTCATCTTGACCTTGGTTTTTCAGCATCATAAATCCAGTTAATGCAACCACTACTGAAAAGAACAATTCCATCCAAGGACCTAACGATAATAAACCCGTACCTATTACAACAAAAATAGCTCGGAAAATAATCGCACCAATTACGCCCCAATAAAGTAATCGATGTCGATAATTGTTAGGGATAGCAAACCATGAAAACAGCGCCATAATAACGAATAAGTTATCTACCGAAAGCGCTTTTTCAAGCACATAACCTGTGATAAATAAACTTGCTATCTCACTTCCATGGTGAAGATAAAGATAAAGTGCAAAACCTAATGCAACAGCAACCCAGAATAAAGACCATAATATTGCGCTGGTTAGGCTAATGGGTTTATCGTTATGGTGAGCATATAAATCAATTATAATCGCAGTTAAAGCCAAAATGACGAACATCAGTACAGTTTCGATTGGAAAACCTAATGAATGATGAATCATAGCCTTGTTACCTATATTAAATTATCTCTTGGATTAAATTCAAAAATATAAAATATAATGGTATTTAGAACATTATTTTTAAAGAGACTGAGTATATATTGATAGGCTTATCAAAAAAAGATATATTTGTTTCCACACTAATATATTTAATAAATTTTTTGAGCATACATTCATGACAAATATAAGGGTATCTTTTCTATTTATCGTTGCTTTTTATTCAAGCTTATTGCAAGCACAATCGGTTGAACCATATATATCATCATTACCCAAAGGGAGTGATTTATCAATTTTAGTGCAAACTGTTGATGGCAATCCTAAAACATTAGCCAAATACAAAAGTGATCAATTTAAACAGCCAGCTAGTACACAAAAAGTAATAACTGCACTAGCTGCACAGCTTGAACTAGGTAGTGACTTTCGGTTTGTTACTGGAATGTACGCGAATGGTTCAGTTAGTAATAAACAACTCAATGGTGATCTGATTATCAAATTGAGTGGTGATCCCACTTTTAGTCGAGAAAGATTAAAAAATATGATTAGCGCCCTTCGTCAAAAGGGTGTAGAAAAAATTTCAGGTAATGTTATTTTAGACACTTCAATTTTTGCTAGTCATGATAAAGCAGAAGGGTGGTCATGGAATAATTTAACTGCTTGTTACAATGCCCCTGCATCAGCTGCAACAATTGATGATAACTGCTTTTATGCAACAATAACCCCGGGTAAAGTAGGTGGTAAAGCATCAGTTTCTGTTTCATCTAATATTCCAGTTATGGTTTCAGGTGATGTCAGAACGATTTCCGCTAGTAGTAAAGATGCACATGATAAATATTGTGAGCTTGATGTTAATGCCGATAAAAATCGCTACTATTTATCTGGATGCATCGCTTCTAATGCGGATAAAACACCATTAAAATTTGCAGTAATGGATCCAACTGAATATTTTTCGACTGTTTTAAAAAATGAATTAAAACAACAAAAAATAACTTATGGTGGACGTGTTTTTGAAAGAAAACAAAAATCCACTGGTTCCTTAACGTTATTAACATCAAGTCAATCAGCACCGCTTTCTGAGTTAATAACGGTTATGCTCAAAAAATCAAATAATTTGTATGCTGACACCATTTTTAGAACACTTGGCGCACGCTATTATAATACTGCAGGAACATGGCGTAATGGTGGTGATGCGGTTAAACAAATCCTTCGCAAAAAAGCAGGTATTGACTTAGAAAACTTAGTGATTGCCGATGGCTCGGGTTTATCTCGTCTTAATCTAGTTAGCGCCAACAAACTAATGGAAGTGTTGCAGTATATTTCAGCACATAACAATCAACTCGCTTTTATTGAAAAATTACCAATTGCGGGTGTTGATGGAACGTTGCAAAACCGTAAAAGCTTCAGTCAAGCACCATTTAAAGATGTAGTTATGGCTAAAACAGGCTATATTCAAGGTAGTTATAATTTAGCCGGATTTATTCAAAAATCAGACGGACGTTATGTCGCTTTTGTTCAATTATTATCAGGGTATCGGGCTGATAGTAAAGGGGAACCTAAAAACGGGGCAGTTATGAAGTTCGAATCTGAGTTTTATAAAAATTTCATTAATTAGATTTGACTAATTTGAGAATTAAGATTTTGGGGCGATGTTATTTACTCATCGCCCTAAATTTTAAGTTAAAAATTTTCAGCTAAAAAACCTCCACTTTGATGCTTCCAAAGTTGAGCATAAAGTCCATCTTTACTAAGCAACTCTTGATGTGTTCCTTGTTCGATGATTTTTCCTTGATCTAAAACGATTAATCGATCCATCGCCGCAATTGTAGATAATCGATGGGCAATAGCAATAACCGTTTTACCTTCCATTAACGTATATAAGCTTTCTTGAATAGCTTGTTCAATTTCAGAATCAAGCGCACTAGTTGCCTCATCTAACAATAGAATTGGTGCATTTTTTAAAATAACTCGAGCAATAGCGATACGTTGGCGTTGTCCTCCGGACAATTTAACCCCACGTTCACCAACAAAAGCATCATATCCAGTTCTTCCATTAGCATCTACTAAGGTTTCAATGAAACTATCGGCATGGGCTTTTTTAGCTGCGATTATCATCTCTTGTTCGGTGGCATGGTTATTACCGTATAATAAGTTATCTCTTACTGATCGGTGTAATAGTGAAGTATCTTGGGTAACCATACCAATTTGAGCGCGTAAGCTTTCTTGATTGACTTTGGTGATGTCTTGATTATCAATAAAAATATGACCATTTTGTAAATCATAAAATCGTAACAATAAATTGATTAAAGTGGATTTACCCGCCCCTGATCTGCCAACTAAACCGATCTTTTCACCTGGTTTAATGGTTAAATTTAAGTTGTCGATAATGGCATTGTTTAATTTTGCATCGTAACTAAAATTAATATTTTTAAATTCGATTTTACCATCAGTCACCTTAAGAGTTGGTGCATCAGGTTCATCAACAACGGTTTTAGCAACAGAAAACGTATTCATACCATCTTTAACCACGCCGATATTTTCAAATAATGCTGCCATTTCCCACATAATCCAATGTGAAAAGCCGTTCAATCTAAGTGCGACAGCAGTTGTAGTGGCGATAGCTCCAACACCAATTAAATCATTAGTCCATAGCCATAATGATAAGCCAGTAGTACCAAGAACGAGAAAAATAGACAATAAATGATTAACAATTTCAAAACTACTAACTAAACGCATTTGTTTATTAACGGTAACTAAAAATTCGTCCATCGACTCTTGTGCATATTTTGCTTCATTGCCTGCATGAGAAAACAGTTTAACTGTCATAATATTCGTGTAAGCATCAGTCACTCGGCCTGTCATGGTAGAACGTGCATCTGCTTGCATACTTGCCACTTTACTTAGTCGTGGAATAAAGTAATACATTGCAATGCCATAAACAAAACACCAAACCATAAACGGTACTAATAACCAAAGATCTAACTGACCTATGATTGTTGCCATAGTAATAAACGAAATCAAAACATAGATAAAGATATCAGCAACCAAAAAGCAGGTATCCCTAACCGCAAGTGCGGTTTGCATCACTTTTGCTGATATACGGCCGGCAAATTCATCTTGGAAAAAGCGCATACTTTGATTTAGCACTAATCGATGTAAATTCCAACGCAGTCGCATTGGAAAGTTTCCCGCCAAACATTGATGTTTAATGATGGTTTGTAAGGCAATAATGATCGTGCTAGCTAATATAATAATCGTAAATACAATTAAGGTTGATTTTTCCTGCTGCCAAAATTGACTTGGTGAAACAGCTGCCAGCCAGTCAACAACTTTACCGAGTGCAGCATATAAAAAGGCTTCAAAAGCGCCAGCTAATGAACTCAGTATGATTAATAATAGAAGGAAAGAACGTGTGCCTTTCGTCGATTGCCAAATAAAACTAAAAAAACTTTTAGCCATCGGCTGTGGTTCATCTTGTGGATAAGGTGATACCAATTTTTCAAAAAATCGATACATATTAGACCTATTAGTTAAAAGGTTATTCATTGATAGGTTTACCAATGATCTAAAAAGTGAGGGTTTTATTACCAAATGCTAAGTGCTATAAGCGAAATATGATATTTTTAAATTAAAAGAGACATCACTCCAATACCTATTAAACTAACATTAATAAAAATTAAAAAAAGTTGAGGAAAGGGGTTTTTGAGCTTTCCTCATGGCAAATTATATAGTTAAAAGTACTAGATTACTAATAATTGTCTTAAAAAACATCTTTAATAATTTGTACAACGCGTCCGACAATATTATATTTTTCGAAATGAGCTTTAGGAACCTCAATCGTTGGGTATTGATGATTATTACAAATCAAAATCCAATTTCCGAGTGATAGGCGAATTTTTCTTAGTAGAGTGAAATTCTCGTATTCAATTAAATAAATTGCGCCATCGATTATTTCGTTTATTTCTGTATTAATAATTAATCCATTATTATTTTCGATTTCAGGTGCCATTAAATCACCTTTCGCCCAATAGATTATAAGTTTTTTGATATCTAAACCACGATGAGAAGCCCAACCTTCAACAATAGGATAATTCATTACTGGTGGCGTTTCACGTACGTAACGTTGATTTTGCGCCTCTTCTTTAGTTGGTAATTGTTTTTTATAAACCGGGATACGATAGATATTTTCATTATAAACTTCGTTATTATCATCGTCTTTAGGATCCAACACTTCCAATTTATAACCGGTAGCTAACCAGTTGAATGAAACATTACATTTTTCAGCAATTACTTCTAAACGAGTTAGTGAAGGGTAGGTTTTTCCAGACAAATAATCTCGTATTACCGTTTCTGACATATCACATTTTTTTGCAAAGGATGAAACAGATAATCCTTGCATTGACGAATGTAGCCTATCTTTAAAAGTTTTTACATTTTTATTTTTAATCATACTTATTTCGTTTTTATTTTTTCATCCGTTTGATAATTATATTGTATTTTTTATGAGTTTTATATATGAATTTGAATCAATCTTCTTAATTTTATTAAGTTTTAATGCGATTTTTTGTTTAAACGCGTTTTATATTATGGAAAAATATTCTTTTCTCGCATAAAAATAAAAAAACAGCGAGTGTTATAATAAGAAGTATGGCTTTTTTTTCCGTTTTATTGTCTTTGTTTTTCCGTTGAAATTTCAAGTAGTTTTATAGATATTAAGTTTTTTTTAATGCGTAATTGATATTTATCAAATATGTATTATTCTTATTTATATGTTGGGTGTTATTTTAATTTATTGATTTATAATGGTTAAAGTCATTTTTTAGCTAAAATTGCTACATTTGCTGAAAGGCAAATAAAAACGTTGACTAAAAAGAAAAAAAGTGGATAATAAGCAGCGTAAGGATTTTTCATTGTTTTCTTTCCTTATATTCCTTATATTTCATGTTGGCCCGTATATTTTATGCGGGTCTTTTTTTTATCTAAATTAACTTGTCATGAAATCCCATCATAAAAAGAGTATAATCAATTCCAATATTTAATAATCTATTTGTTCGTTTAGCTTGTTCAAATAGCGATACATTTTTAAATGAGGTTTTAATTATGTCATTTAGCATTCCACATCTATTAGTTTTTCTTGCCGTGGTGGTTCTCATTTTCGGAACAAAGAAGTTACGTAATTTAGGTTCTGATCTTGGTTCAGCATTGAAAGGTTTTAAAAAAGCGATGAATGATGATGTTGAAGATGATAATAAGCTTGATAAGAAATAACCCTATTTATTGATATGAAAACGCAATTTGATGTGGCCATCGTTGGTGGTGGATTGGTTGGTTTAGCAACTGCATGTGCTCTTAGCCAATCTAATTTAACTGTAGCTATTGTTGATGTTAACGTTAATGATAATCAAAATTTTGCTTTTGACGAAATAGGAATTAGAGCTTCTGCAATTAATGGCGCAAGTCAGCAATATTTTTCTCAAATTGGTATTTGGAACGATTTATGTGCGAGCGAACGTGTTCATTCTTTTAGCGAGATCGGTGTTTGGGAAAAAAACGGTTTAGCGCATCTTACTGCACATGCTAAAGATTATGGTTATCCAAATCTTGGGTATATCATCGAAAATAATTTAATTTCTTATTACCTGTATCAACATGCTCAAGCAAATTCAAATATCACTATTTTCAATTTGGCCGCTATAGACAATAGCTATAATGAAGATTATGCTTTTTTAACGCTTTCGGATAATACTCGGTTACAAGCAAAACTGATTATAGGTGCTGATGGCGCACACTCTTGGCTGCGCAGACAGGAAAAAATTTCTGTGTTTGAGCGTGATTACCTTCATCATGCAGTGATTACAACTGTTGAAACACAATATCCTCACCAAGCATGTGCTAGGCAGATTTTTTACCCTAATGGTATTGTAGCATTTTTACCACTTTGGCAACCCAATTACAGTTGTTTAGTATGGTCAACTAAACCAGAGCAAGCAGCTATTTTAACTTCGTTAACTGAATCTGAGTTTTGCCAAGAGCTGTTTAAATTAAGCGGTGATAAAGTAGGACAATGTCAGTTGGTCAATCCGAGAATGGTGTTTCCATTAAAAGCCCGGTTTGCAAAACAATTTATTAAACATCGATTAGTGCTAATTGGTGATGCTGCCCATACTATTCATCCATTGGCTGGTCAAGGAGTTAATTTAGGATTTGAAGATTCTGCATTATTGGTGGCAACCATTAATAAACTTATTGATGAACATAAAGATATTGGTTTAGTAGAAAACTTAAAATCATTCCAATTCACTCGCCGTAAAGATGCTTTAGTCATGTTAACCGCAATGCGAACTATTCAAGATATGTTTAATGGCGATAATGCTTTTAAAAAAATGGTGAGAACAGTTGGGATGAACGCAATTGATAACTTTTCGCCAATAAAGAAACGTCTCATCAAATATGCCATGAAAATTTAGTTTGTAAATTAATCCTGTAGCTAACACTACAGGATTATCATTAGTTTATTTAAAAGCTACTTGATAAGATGTTGGGATAAATGGAGATGCTGGAATTCTTAGTGGCCAGTAAGGATCTTTCAATAAACCTCGACCAATTGCAACTAAATCAGCATCGCCAGTACTTAATACATAATCAGCAAGATAAGGGTCTTCAAGCATACCAACAGTAATAATTGGCAAATTAGTGACCTTCCTAATAGCACGCGCTAAATAAACCTGGTATCCAGCATGAAATAGAGGCGTATGCTTTGGATCTAACTGACCATCACCACCGCCACTCACATCTAAAACATCTGCGCCTGCTTGTGTAAAACGTTTAGCAATTTGGTAACCATAATTAATATCGTAACCATTAGTACCGTATTCTTGAGCCGAAAACCGAACAATTAGTGGCATATCTTTTGGCATCACTGATTTTGCTGCCTTAATTACTTGTTCACCAAATAATAATTTATCCTTACCATATTCGTCCGTTTTAATATTCGTTTTTGATGAGCTGAATTGATGGATTAAATAACCATGTGCACCGTGTATTTCAATTGCGTCAAAACCTGCTTCAACCGCACGTTTGGTTGATTGTTTAAATTTTTCGATAATATCAGCGATTTCACTTTTGGTTAATTCTCTTGGCGTTTGATATTGCCATTTTTGATTCGCTTCGACGTTCCCATCATAGCGGATAGGAGAACAGGATACGACGTCAGACTCACCCAAAGCTTTACGTCCTGCATGGGCAATTTGAATAGCGATTTTTCCTTCTTGAGCATGAACCGCATCAACGATACGTTTAAGCTGATCGCGTTGCTCGTCATTCCATAGACCTAAGCAATTTGGCGATATTCGACCATTTGGAGCAATATTGGTCATTTCTAAAATTATTAAACCCACGCCACCAACCGCTCGTGAAACATAATGAACAAAGTGCCAATCATTAGCCAATCCGTCTTTTGCTTGATATTGACACATCGGCGACATAACAATACGATTTTTGAGTGATAAATTTTTTACTTTAAATGGCGTATTAATATAGGCTATTTTAGCCATGGATGACTCCTGTTTTTATTAATGGTGCAAATGTTTAAGTTAACTGACGAATAGTATATAGTGTTTAAAAACGGAATATTAGAGCAAATAAACGTTAAAAAACCCCGTTCCTCAACTTTTTTTTGCAATTAAATCGTTTATGGTTTGCGAACTGATTTAAGATAGTAGCGCCAACATAATAAACCCAATAATCCTAAAACTGTTCCAGCAATAATTATCGCGATCCAACCATAGTTGCTATACAAATAAGTAGAAGCGATAGAACCCAACATGCCTCCGATAAAATAACTTACCATATAACCTGTGTTCATACGGCTACGTGCTTCTGGTCGAATTTGATAAATGGCATTCATGTTTGATACATGAGTAACTTGAACAGCAAAATCCAGCAATACTACCCCAATAATTAAGGCTAAAAGTGAATATTCAGCAAGAGAAAGTGGTACCCATGAAGCAAGAAGTAATATTAGGCCAATGGTCGTGGCTAAAAAGCCTTTTCCTTTGTCTGATAATTTGCCAACGATAGGCGAACCTAGTGCACCAGCGGCACCGGCTAGGCCGAATAAACCGATTATAAAATCAGAATAATAGTAAGGTTTATTACTTAATAAAAAGGCAAGCGGCGTCCATAACAGTGAAAATAACGCAAAGGAAATAACTGCCAACAATGAGCGAATTCGTAAAACAGGTTCTTGTTTATATAGTGAGCCAATTGATAATAACAGTTGAAAATAGTTAATACTGATGGTGTTATTATAAGTTGGTAATGATAACCAAAGTAGCAAAGTAACAATGATCATTACTGACGCGGCAATCCAATAAACATAATGCCAATCTGTCATCGAAGAAACAAAACCAGCGAATGCACGACCTAATAATATACCTAGCAACATACCACTCATCAATGTACCGACAATTTTACCTCGATGCTCTGGTCGTGATAGTGTTGCGGCAAATGGAATTAATACTTGGGCTACGGTTGAAAATAGACCTGTCATAGCCGTACCAAGCATAAGTAACCATAAGTTTTGTGAAGTTGCACTAATAATTAGCCCACAGGTTGATAATATCATCAAGGTCAATATTAATCGTTTACGTTCTATTTTGTCACCCAGTGGGGTAATGAACAGCAAGCCAACAGCATAACTAAATTGTGCAGCCATAATGATAAAACCTGCATGTTTAATTGCAATATGTAAATCATTAGTTATCGAGTGTAATAGTGGTTGCGCATAATAATTACTCGCTACCGCGACGCCAATGGCAAATGCCATTAGGAATACTAACCATGCAGATAGCCCTTGAGCTTGTTTGCTATTCATAATAAACAATTTAGAAAATAAATAATGTGTAATTATATATCAAAAGGTTGTTAGATACTGATAGATTGTGTTGATTATTGATTTAATAGATTATAAATAGGTGTTGCTAAGCCAATTTTTGCATTTTCCGATTTTAGTTTATACCAATAACCATTCGATTCATCTAGACATTTAGTATTGCCTTTGATCTCACAGTAAATAGGCACAATATCTAAATGAAAATGGCTAAAAGTATGTCGAAATGCAATTAACTGTTTGGGTTTGCTAGTTTTAATACCATGGCTGTCTAGCCAGTCAGTTAATGCTTGCTCGCTTGCAAATTGTGGTAAACAATATAATCCGCCCCAAATACCAGCAGGCGGTCTTTTTTCAAGCCAAATCATGTTGTCATGTTCAAGCATTAAAAAGTAGGCGGTTTTTTCAGGAATAGTCTTTTTAGGTTTTTTAGTTGGATATTGTTGCCAACTGTCGGTCTTATAAGCAATACATAATTGATGTAAAGGGCATAAAGTGCATTTGGGTTTAGAACGAGTACAAACCATTGCACCAATATCCATCATGGCTTGATTAAATTTAGCAACTTCATTTTTAGGCGTGACTTGCTCACTTAATTGCCAAAGTTGATTTTCGACATTTTTATTACCAGGCCATCCGTCTATAGCAAAAGTTCGGGTTAAAACCCGTTTTACGTTACCATCTAATATTGGATAATGTTGATTTTGTGATAGAGATAGGATAGCCCCAGCGGTTGAGCGCCCAACGCCTGGTAAGGCGATAACATCCTCAAATTTGGTTGGAAATTTTCCCCCAAACTTGTCAGCTATAACTTGTGCTGCTTTATGTAAATTACGAGCACGTGCATAATAACCAAGTCCAGTCCAAAAATGTAAGATATCATCAATTGGAGCCTTCGCTAAATCGGTAATTTTAGGAAACTGTTTAGTAAAGCGTTTAAAGTATGGAATAACAGTTGAAACTTGTGTTTGCTGCAGCATAACTTCTGACAACCAAACATGATAAGGGCTTTTTTCAATTTGCCATGGTAATGATTTTCTGCCGTACTGTCCATACCATTTGAGTACGGCATTTGAAAAACTTAAGTTAGTCATTACATGACAGCGGTAATAGAATCACTAGGATAACAACCAAGCACTTTAGTATATAAAGTGATGGAAGCTAATTCTTTAAGTGCGATCTGCATTTCGTAATCGTTAATATTACCTTGTAAATCAATATAAAACATCTCTTCCCAAGATGTGCCATGGATAGGGCGTGATTCAAGTTTTGTCATAACAATATTATGATTACGTAATACGGATAAAGCATCTACCAAAGCCCCAGCTTGTTGGCCCGTTTTCATCAAGATTGTAGTTTTGGCCGGAATCTGATCGGAAACTTCAATCGATTCACGCGATAACACAATAAAGCGGGTGATATTCTCTTTTTGATTAGCAAAATTGTGCTCCAGAACTTGTAAACAATATAATTCACCACCGTCTTTATTTCCCATAGCTGCAATGTTTGGTTGATTTAATTTAGCTACGGTTTCCATTGCTGACGAAGTGCTATCACAATAAACAATTTTCCAATGCGGATACTTTTCTAAGAAATTACTACATTGTTGGAATGGTTGCGGGTGGCTATAAATAGTATCTATTTGCTCAAGTTTAGTGTTAGGAAGAGCTAAAATGCAGTGATCAATCATTAAGGATAGTTCACCAATAATATGTAAATTGGTTTTTTGTAACAAATCATACACTTCATTAATAGATCCCGAACTCGAGTTTTCTATCGGTACAATTCCATAATCAACAACTTTTGATTCAATCTTTTCAAAAACATCTTTAAATGTATTACAACTTGATTCAGTCAATTGATCAAAATGGGCACTAGCATAACGGCGAGTTGCTGAATGTGAATATGAACCTTTTGGTCCTAAGAAAGCAATTTTAGCTGATGAGATAACGCCTTGGTTGAGTTTTTCTTGTAAAAACTTCTGTTGTAGTAGAACCGAATCTTCAATAATAATTTGGTATAAACGCTTAATTAATAGGTCATCAAGATGATATTGTTTACCTTGTTCGATTAATGCCTTAATCAATAAACGTTCACGATCTAAATCACGCACAGGGATATTTGCTTTTATTTTAGCCTGGATAACTTCGGCTGAAATTTGGCGTCTTTCAGCAATGATTTCAATTAATTTTTGATCAAGTTGGTTAATTTTGTTTCGTAAAGGCAATAAGGGACTGGTTGTCATATTCATTAATAGATTAAAAATTCGATGGGTAATATTATAACAAGCAAAAAAATAAAGGCACTATTAAAGTGCCTTTTTGTTAAATTATAAATTATTATTCTTCTTCAATTACTGTATTTTTAATACTGTCAAATGCACGGCGCGACTCACCTTTATGTTGGAGTTTATTTAGTTGTCTTTCAAGTTTACCAACTAAATCATTAATTGCAGCATACATGTCAGTGTGTTTAGCGGAAGCAACTAGTGGCGAGCCTTTGGTTGCAATGGTTGCATCAATAATAAATCCATCGGGCTCTTTAGATAAGATAAAGTGAGGGTTGATTAGTAGAGCTCTCCATTTATCTAATTTCGAAAACTTATCTTCAAGATAACTACGAATTGCAGGAGTAATGTCCATTTGTTTACTTGTGATACTTAAAGTCATAATTGACCTCCACTATGTTTACTTACTAATTGAGCTATTATTATATTGATTACATTGACAAATTTTTCACATTTCGTCAATAGGTTATTAGGTTTATATTAAGATTTTTGTGACTTTTGTCTAAAATAATTTATTGGTATTTGATATTAGGTAGCACAGAACTGCTTTTAATCTGTTTTTTATTATATACTGTGGTTTATTTAGATTGATTTAAAGTATTAAGTTTAGTTATTTAATGAGGAATATGTGAGCTATTTAGATAATGTTAAGATTGTTTTAGTTGAAACTTCGCATACTGGTAATATGGGGTCTGCTGCTCGTGCAATGAAAACGATGGGATTAACTCGTTTATGTTTAGTGAACCCTGTAATAAAACCCGATTCCCAATCGATTTCACTGGCAGCCGGGGCGAGTGATATTATCAAACAGGCACAGATTTTTTCATCCCTTGAGGAGGCGGTAGCAGATTGTTCATTGGTTATAGGTACTAGTGCGCGCCCTAGAAGTTTGCAATGGCCAAACTTAACCCCGAAAGAATGTGGCGACAAAATTATTGCTGAAACCGCGCATCATGCTCAAGTGGCTTTAGTTTTTGGTCGAGAAAGAGTTGGATTAACTAATGATGAATTACAAAAGTGCCATTTTCATGTTGGTATTCCAGCTAATCCAGATTATAGCTCTTTAAATTTAGCTATGTCAGTTCAGGTTCTAACTTACGAAATTCGAATGTCAATGTTGTCAACTTTAGAGGCATCTTTAAAACATGATGATGATAATCTGAATGAGGTTCAGTATCCTAAAAGCGAAGATATTGAACGGTTTTATCAGCATTTAGAGCAGACGTTATTAAAAACCGGATTTATTAATCCTAATCATCCTGGGCAGATTATGGGTCGTTTACGTAGATTATTTACGCGAGCTGGTATTGAACAGCAAGAACTCAATATTTTACGGGGAATTTTAACGTCAATAGATAAAAAATAGTGAGATTAGTCCCCTAGTTTTGTGTAAATCTAGGGGATTTTTCATTTATATTATTAAGTTTTTTTACGCCAAGTTGTGCCGTTAGCACCATCTTCTAAAATAATATTCATCTGATTGAGTTTGTCTCGAGCTTCATCAGCTAAAGCCCAATTCTTACTTGCTCGAGCATCGTTGCGTTGTTTAATTAACGCTTCAATTAGCTGTGTATCTTCATCATCTTGACTATTACCTTGTAAGAATTTAACCGGATCTTGTTCAAGTAAACCAAGTACAGAAGATAAATAACGTAACTCAGCAGCTAGTTCATTAGCTAATGGCATATTATTTTCTGACTTAGCTTTGTTGATCTCTCGAGCCAAATCAAATAGAGTTGAATAAGCTTCAGGAGTATTGAAATCATCATCCATTGCCTGACAAAATTGTCGATGATAATCGCTATCTGGCGTGTTGTGCGGATAGTTAGCATCGGTGTCTCTCAAAGCCGTATAAAGTCTTTCTAAAGCGGTACGAGCTTGTTTTAGATTTTCTTCACTATAGTTAAGTTGACTACGATAATGGCCTGATAATAAGAAATATCGAACAGTTTCAGCATCATAATGTTTTAAAACATCACGGATAGTGAAAAAGTTATTCAGTGATTTGGACATTTTCTCTTGGTCTATCATTACCATGCCTGAGTGCATCCAATAATTTACATATTGACCATTATGGGCACAGGTTGATTGGGCAATTTCGTTTTCATGATGTGGGAACATTAAGTCAGAACCACCGCCATGAATATCAAAATGGTTGCCTAATTGATGGCTGTTCATTGCAGAGCATTCAATGTGCCAACCAGGTCGACCTTTCCCCCATGGTGAATCCCAGCTTGGTTCGTTGGGTTTTGACATCTTCCAGAGAACGAAGTCCATTGGATTATGTTTTACGTCCACTACATCAACTCGAGCACCTGCTTGTAACTGTTCTAAATTTTGGCGTGATAAAATACCGTAGTTAGGATCACTATCTACCGAAAACATCACATCTCCATTGTCAGCAATATAAGCGTGATTTTTTCTTATTAACTCTTCAACAAGTTCAATGATTTGTGACATATGACGAGTTGCTCGAGGTTCGACATCGGGTCGTTTGATATTAAGTGCATCGAAATCGGCATACATCTCATTTAACATACGTTCAGTTAATTCGTCACAAGTTTCACCATTTTCTAATGCACGCTTGATGATCTTGTCATCGACATCGGTAATATTACGAACATAAGTGAGATCGTAACCTAAAAAACGTAAATAACGAGTAACGACATCAAATGCGACAAAAGTACGGCCATGGCCAATGTGGCATAGATCATAGATAGTAACACCACAAACATATAGCCCAACTTTATTTGGTGTAATTGGTTTAAATATTTCTTTCTCACGTGATAATGTATTAAATATTTTGAGCATTTTATCCTGCAGAATAAATTTGATAAATTTTAGTGTTTAATATAACAAAAAACTGGAAGTGGCGAAATTACTTCTTATAATCTCGTTAAATAAATTAAATGGAATTAATTGATGATATCACAAATTTTGGGAATAACTTTTTTGTATAGTTTCATTGTAATATTAATGGCCATTGAAGTTATTAGTTTTGTAATGGAAATTGAATTTAATAATCGCTTTAAAAAATTACTATTTTGGCTTGCGTGGATTTTTTTAGCAATATTATTATTTGTGGAGGCTGTTAACAGGAGGTTAGGTGGCTTTGGCGATATAGGATTTTATAAGTTTATTGCACTTTTTGTTATTTTTTTAGTATGCCTTTTAGGGGCTTTGGTTGCTTTACTAAGCATTATCATAATTGTATATATATTAATTTGGATACTTAAAAAGCTATTTAAGTTAATAGGTTTTAAACATCGATATAAATGAGAGAACTTTGGTTGGATAGATCAGTGAAAATTGGCGAGTAAACTCGCCAATTTAAATTACTATTGAATTTATTTAAAAAGGCGGTAAAGATAAATAAGTAAAATAGAACCAAGCACAGAGATAAACAAGCTTGGGAAGTTAAAACCAGTCACACTACCCCAACCAAAGAAGGTACTGATATAACCGCCGACTAATGCACCAGCTACACCAAGCAGGATAGTTTTTATCACACCAACACGGCCTAATGGCATAAAAAACTTAGCGATCCATCCAGCAATTAATCCTAGAATAATCCAGCTTAAAATACCCATAATAATTTCCTTCGTCTAATTAAGTTGAAAGTTACTAGTATAGCTAAAAAATAACGATGATAGTTGTTGAACAGATATTAATAAAACGTAAATTTACAGCTTTAAAAATTGTTATCTAAATATGAAGAAAAATGATTATTATGTAGAACAGTATGAAGCTATAGATGTATGAAACACAAATTCATACAAATATTAGGCGTAGTTTACAATTATTTTTTCAAATATTCTAGGTATTTTGTTTAATTGTTGATTTATATGATTAATGATTAGGAGCGATAATGTAATCGCCCCTGATATTAAACTATTCGAAAATCGTTTTGTGTAGAACCTTTATTACATCTTCAGCATCATTGCTTCTTGCTAGAAGGCAAAGATTATGGGTGCTAGCACCGTAACAACAAAGTCGAATAATAAAGTCATCTAAAGCGCCAAAGACTTCTTTAGCGATACCTTTTGTTGTGGTTAGATTGTTACCAATGATGGCAATTAGTGCTAAATCTTCTTCAACTTCAACATGGCAAACTGTTGATAATTCATCGAATAATGCTTTTGTTAATAGGCTATTTCCATTGGTATTAGTGCCTGTAGTATCAATGGTTAATGCGACACTAACTTCAGAGGTGGTGACTAAATCAACCGAAATATTATGTTTAGCCAATATGGTAAAGACATTAGCTAAAAAGCCTTGTGCGTGTAGCATATTTAAGCTAGTTAAAGTCAATAATGTTTGTTTGCGACGAAGCGCTAACGCTCTAAATGAAGGTAGTGCAGATTTTATGCTATGTGTGTTATAAACGATAGTTCCACCAGCTTCTGGCGCTTTACTTGAACCAACAAATACTGGAATATTGCTACGTACAGCAGGAACGAGTGTTGCAGGGTGTAGAACTTTAGCACCAAAGGTCGCCATTTCAGCTGCTTCAGCAAATGATATTTCGTCAATTCGTTTCGCACCTGATGTGATACGAGGATCAGTAGTATAAATACCAGCAACATCGGTCCAAATGTCTATTTGCGTGGCGTTTAAAGCCTCACCAAGAAGAGCTGCGGTATAATCACTACCACCACGACCTAAAGTTGTGGTTTTGCCCGTACTTTCACTACCAATGAATCCTTGAGTAACTACGATAGCTTCTGGATTCAAAGATTTCAAATGTGCACAGCAAAGTTGTTTAATTTCGTCAATTTTTGGTACGGCTTTACCAAACTTGTCATCGGTACGCATGACTTTACGTACATCAAACCATAGGGCATTTTTTTGTTTTTGTTTTAATATTTCGACAAATAGTTTTGATGACATTATTTCGCCATGACTGACTAATTCATCCGTCAAAGCAGGGGAAGTTGCCAAGCTTGCTGCTTCTGATAATGAGGCAATATTTGCAATTATTTGGTCAATTTCAGCGCGTAGGGTTGGATTTTCAGGAAGATTTTCTAATATGTTGTATTGAATCGATTGAATTTTAGCGATATGTTTTGCTCTTACATTGGCATCACGACCTTCAGCTAATGCTACCAGTAAATTTGTTATACCTGCAGAGGCAGACAACACAACAACTTTGACACTAGGATTAGCTATAACAATATTGGCACTATTAACCATTGCGGGATAATCTGCAACACTAGTACCGCCAAACTTAGCAATTATAAATGATCTTTCCATGTATTCCTCATATTAAAAATTTTTATTTTTAACAGAGATAGAGCGGGCATGTCCTAATACAATTAAAAAAATACATACCATGAAGCGCTCCACCTGTTAGGGTGACAACCCAAGGGATTCAGCCCTTGCAGTCGATTTAATTGCTTTCTGGAATAACAATTAAACCTCGGCATTACATCCCCTCAATCATTTATTTGCGGCTCCAGTCCCTAAAATGATCTGCCTGAGTAATGCGCCTCTTCTTAATTCTGATTTCAGTGTCGTATAGGATTAACGATTTTACCAAATGTGTCAATAGGTTAAATATTAAAAAAAATTATAGAGCTTTGTTAAAATAAACTGTTAATTATAAACTCCGTTCAAATAATTCAATAATCGTTTGATATAGTTTTTTCACAGAACAATCTTTAGTTGGTGTGCTAAAAATCGTATCATCACCGGCAATTGAGCCTAAAATCCCTTCTGATTTACCGATTGAATCTAACAATCTCGCAATAAGCTGAGCTGCGCCTGGGCTTGTTCGAATAACAACCATTGAACTATTGTAATCAATATCTAACACTAAATTTTTTAATGGACTGCTTGTTGTTGGGACACTCATTTCAGCAGGTAAACAATAAACCATCTCAGATTTTGCGTTGCGAGTTCTTACAGCGCCAAATTTAGTTAACATTCGCGATACTTTAGATTGATTTATATTATCAAATCCTTGTTCTTGTAAGGCTTGTACGATACCTATCTGAGAACTAAACTTTTCTTGTAAAAGCATTTCTTTGAAAGTTTTAGTGAGATCTTTTTGTTTCATACTGTTCCTTTAAATTTAATTTATGACTAACTGATTAAAACAATAAGTCATATTAACGGGTTAACTAAAATGCTTGATTACGGTCAGTTATTTTTAATGATTGCTAATTAAGCAAGTGTTCTTATAAAGCTTCATTCAAATATTGAATATAATCTACATAATTATGCATGACATTTGCATAAAATTAAAGATTAGATTTTATAGCATTTTTGGGACGAAATGATTTAATGATGTGATCATGTGTTTCGATGTAAGGACCTTCTAGCAGATCAATACAATATGGAACACTTGCAAATATGCCAGTAACAATAGTGTTACCTTCATCATCCTTTACACCTTCAAGTGTTTCCTTGATTGATTTTGGTCGGCCTGGTAAATTCAAAATTAAACATTGCTTACGAATAACACCAACTTGTCTGGATAAAATCGCAGTTGGAACAAAATGTAAACTAATCTGCCGCATCTGTTCGCCAAATCCGGGCATTATTCTATCTGCTATAGCTAAAGTTGCGTCAGGTGTTACATCTCTTATTGCTGGTCCTGTGCCGCCTGTGGTTAAAATCAGATTACATTGCAAATCATCAACCAATTCGCATAATGATTTTTCAATGATGATTTGTTCATCGGGAATAATGCGTTGTTCGGTAATAAAAGCTGTTTTCAATGCAGATTTTAACCATGATAACAATGCTGGAATACCTTCATCTTGATAAACGCCTTGTGATGCTCTATCTGATATTGAAACTAATCCAATTTTAACCATAACATTTATTCCTTAATCCATATATTTATCTAAATATTAAACAATATTGTCAATTGATTAAACATGATATCATATTATTCAAATAGCAATTTACTCAATTAGGATACATTTATGTCGTCAACACCTGCACTAGAACTTATAGCGCTTAAGAAAAAATATAAAAATGGTGTAGAAGCATTAAAAGGAATTAATTTAACTGTAGCGGCAGGAGATTTTTATGCTTTACTTGGACCAAATGGTGCAGGTAAGTCAACCACCATTGGTATTATTAGCTCTTTAGTTACTAAAACCTCAGGCCAAGTTAAAATCTTTGGATATGACTTAGATACAGATCTTGTTAATGCAAAAAGACAATTAGGACTTGTTCCTCAGGAATTTAACTTTAACCAATTTGAAGAAGTAATCCAAATTGTTACCAATCAAGGTGGTTACTATGGGTTGCCACGAAAATTGGCTTTACAACGAGCTGAAAAGTATCTGCGTATTTTAGATTTATGGGATAAACGACATAGTCGAGCTAATATGTTATCAGGTGGGATGAAAAGACGACTAATGATAGCTCGCGCACTTGTCCACGAACCTAAATTATTAATTCTGGATGAACCTACTGCTGGGGTTGATATAGAGTTACGTCGTTCCATGTGGGATTTTCTACGTGAGATTAATAAACAAGGCATCACCATTATATTAACCACGCATTATTTGGAAGAAGCAGAAATGCTTTGCCGTCACATTGGTATAATCCAGCACGGAGAATTAATTGCTAACTCTTCAATGCGTGATTTACTAGCAAAAAGTCAATCTGAAACAATTATTATTGATTATGTACCAACATCAACACCAATCTCCCTTAAAGGGTATAATTATACTGATATTGAATCTGGCATGTTAGAAGTAAATGTAGATAAACAACAAGGATTAAATCAGTTATTTGAACAACTCAATCAACAAAACATAAAAGTGATTAGTGTTCGTAATAAAGCTAATCGATTAGAAGAATTATTTGTAGATTTGTTGCGAAATGATACCAAAGGAGCTATTGATGAATAATTTATATTGGATTGCCTTAAAAAGTATTTGGCGTAAAGAAGTTACCCGATTTTTAAGAATTTGGATCCAAACACTGATTCCTCCTGTTATTACAATGTCACTATATTTTATTATTTTCGGTAATTTAATCGGTTCGCGAGTTGGTGATATGGGTGGCTTTAGTTATATGGCATTCATTGTGCCAGGCTTAATTATGATGTCGGTCATAACCAATTCATATACAAACGTCTGTTCTTCATTTTTTAGTGCTAAATTTCAACGTAATATTGAAGAAATACTTGTTGCTCCTGTTCCGACTCATATTATTATTTGGGGATATGTTGGTGGTGGTGTAATGCGTGGTTTATTAACTGGTGTGTTGGTCACTGCTGTATCGTTATTTTTTGTTAGATATGAAGTTCATTCGTGGACTTTTGTAGTTTTCACCTTATTATTAACCTCAATTTTGTTTTCATTAGCTGGATTGTTAAATGCAGTATTTGCAAAATCATTTGATGATATAAGTATTATTCCAACCTTTGTATTAACACCGTTAACTTACTTGGGCGGAGTTTTTTATTCAATCACTATGTTACCGACTTTTTGGCAATGGGTTTCTAAACTTAATCCTATTGTTTATATGATTAATGGATTTCGCTATGGTTTTTTAGGTATTAGTGATGTTTCATTAGTCATTACTTTTTCGATGCTTATATTATTTGTTAGCATTTTATATTTTATAGCATGGCGAATAATTGAAAGTGGAAGAGGTCTTAGAAGTTAGACAGAACTGACTAAACCGCCGACCAATGTCGGCGGTAAGATAAAACTTATTTTGCTCCTGCAACGGCTTCTTTTGCCATTTCAGTAATTTTAGCAAAATCACCTTTAGCAATTGCATCAGTTGGAATAAACCAAGTTCCACCAACGCAAAGAACATTATCAAGCGCTAAATAATCGCGATAGTTTTTAGGATTCACACCGCCAGTAGGGCAGAATTTCATATAACCACAAGGGCCAGCAAACGCTTTTAATGCAGCAACACCGCCATTAATTTCAGCAGGGAAGAATTTTAATGCTGTTAAACCATATTCTTGAGCTGTTAATAATTCTGAAATGGTTGCAATCCCAGGAATAACTGGCACAGGGCCTTCAACTGCTGCTTTTAAAATAGAGTCAGTAATACCCGGAGTGATGATAAATTCTACACCCGCTTCAGTTACTTGTTTAAGTTGCTCTACTGTGGTTACAGTACCGGCACCGACTACAGCTTCTGGAACTTCGTTAATAATTTTCTTAATTGCGTCAAGTGCACAAGCTGTTCTTAATGTGACTTCTAAAACCTTCACTCCACCAGCAATCAATGCTTTTGCTAAAGGAACGGCATCTTCTAAACGCTCAATAACAATAACAGGAACTACTGGACCTAATGTTAAAATTTCTTCAGCGCTTTTTTTCCAATTTTTCATATGTATTACCTATACTTTATTTACTTCTATACAGCAATAAGCCCTCAAATTATTGAGGGCTTATTTTACTCATAAATACCTAATTTCTTTTCTAAATAGTGAATGTTCGTGCCACCTTTTATGAAGCCTTCATCATTTAAAATCTCTAGATGAAGTTCGATATTGGTTTTTATACCATCAATAACCAGTTCTGCTAATGCATTCTTCATGCGGGCAATAGCGACTTCACGAGTTTCACCATAGGCGATTAATTTACCGATCATTGAATCATAATATGGTGGTACAGTATAGCCAGCATATATATGTGATTCCCAACGGATACCAAATCCCCCCGGAGCATGGAAACGTGTTATTTTGCCCGGAGATGGCATAAATGTTTTAGGATCTTCGGCATTGATTCGGCATTCAATTGCATGGCCTTTAATTTCAATGTCACTTTGCTTAATTGACAAAGGTTGTCCAGCTGCAATCAGAATTTGTTCACGAATAAGATCAACTCCAGTAACCATTTCAGTAACTGGGTGTTCTACTTGAATACGAGTATTCATTTCGATGAAGTAGAATTCACCATTTTCAAATAAGAACTCAAAAGTACCTGCACCACGATATCCAATCTCGATACATGCATTAACACAACGTTCACCGATGAATTTACGCATTTTCGGTGTAATACCAACCGCTGGTGCTTCTTCAAGTACTTTTTGGTGACGTCTTTGCATTGAACAATCGCGTTCACCTAAATAAACTGCATGACCTTGTCCATCAGATAAAACCTGTATTTCGATATGGCGTGGGTTTTCTAGGAATTTTTCCATGTAAACCATATCATTATTAAATGCGGTTTTTGCTTCAAGTTTAGTCATTTTGATTGATTGTTCGAGATCTTTTTCTTCACGAACAATACGCATTCCACGACCACCGCCGCCGCCGGACGCTTTAATAATAACTGGATAACCAATTTTTTTAGCAATTTGCTTATTAAGGTCCATATTACTGCCAAGAGGACCATCAGAACCAGGAACACAAGGTACGCCTGCTTTTTTCATTGCTTCAATGGCTGAAACTTTATCACCCATTAAACGAATAGTATCAGGTTTTGGACCGATAAATATAAAGCCTGAACGTTCAACTTGTTCAGCAAAATCCGCATTTTCTGATAAAAATCCATATCCAGGATGAATAGCTGCTGCGCCGGTTACTTCGGCAGCAGAGATTAATGCAGGGATATTAAGATAACTTTTGGCTGAAGCTGCTGGACCTATACAAACGGTTTCGTCTGCAAGTAGCACATGTTTTAAGTCTTTATCTGCCGAAGAGTGAACAGCGACAGTTTTAATTCCAAGTTCTTTACATGCTCTTAAAATACGAAGAGCGATTTCTCCGCGGTTAGCAATAAGAATTTTATCAAGCATATTCAATCTCTTAATCGTCTAAGTTAACAAATAATTCTGATTATTCAATAATGAATAGTGGTTGATCGAATTCAACTGGTTGACCATTTTCAACTAAGATAGCTTTAATAGTCCCTGCTTTTTCTGATTCAATTTGGTTCATCATTTTCATTGCTTCAACAATGCAAAGCACATCACCAACATTTACAGACTGACCGACTTCAACAAATGCTTTAGATTCTGGGCTTGGAGTTCGATAGAACGTACCAACCATTGGTGATTTTATGGTTGTGCCACTATTAGTTTCTGTGATGACTTCTGCTTCAACTGTAGCCGCAGTGACTGTTGGAGCAGGAACAGCAACCGGTTGGGGAATTTGAATGTTTTGCACTGGAGCTGTATAGGTAGGTGTCGACCGACTAATTCGAACCGATTCTTCACCCTCAGAAATTTCAAGCTCAGAAATACCTGATTCTTCTACTAATTCAATTAACTTTTTAATTTTACGTATATCCATGAATTACACCGTGTTTATTTGATATAAATAACAATTATTTTAATGTACCTTTAATATCTTAAAAGTAATCTTTTAATTCGATACTAAAAATAGTAACTCAACATTAACGCGGAAGGATACACTGTAAATCATAATTTGTCATTATATATCTCCTTTACAAACACTTGTTATACTATTTTCTAGGTATTATTTTTAAATTGCGATACAATATAACCCTTAATTATTATTGAGGCTGGCTGTGGTTTTTATCTGCTAAATGAACTATTATTTGTCGGATAAAATTAAAATATATATTTTGTAGACGCCTAAGTTTGCTTCTAATACTCAAATATATTTAAACAAGATTAATTCTAGGAAGAGTTTTTATTATGTTCAAAAAAGTTCGCGGCTTGTTTTCAAATGATTTATCGATTGATTTAGGTACAGCCAACACGCTTATTTATGTAAAAGGGCAAGGCATTGTGCTTAACGAACCTTCAGTTGTTGCCATTCGTCAAGATCGCTCAGGAACACCTAAAAGTGTTGCTGCCGTTGGCCATGCTGCGAAACAGATGCTAGGGCGAACACCTGGTAATATTGCAGCTATCAGACCAATGAAAGACGGTGTGATTGCAGACTTTTCCGTCACTGAAAAAATGTTACAGTATTTTATTCGACAAGTTCATAGCCATAGCTTCTTAAGACCAAGCCCTCGTGTATTGGTTTGTGTGCCAGTTGGCGCAACACAAGTGGAACGTCGTGCTATTCGTGAATCAGCATTAGGTGCTGGTGCTCGTGAAGTTTATTTAATTGAAGAGCCAATGGCTGCGGCAATTGGTGCTGATTTACCAGTTTCTGCACCAACTGGTTCAATGGTTGTTGATATCGGTGGCGGTACAACAGAAGTTGCTGTTATTTCATTAAATGGTGTAGTTTATTCCGCTTCTGCACGCATTGGTGGAGACCGTTTTGATGAAGCAATAATCAATTATGTTCGTCGCAATTATGGTGCATTAATTGGTGAAGCGACCGCAGAAAAAATTAAACACTTCATTGGAAGTGCTTATCCAGGTGATGAAGTCCTTGAAATCGAAGTACGTGGTCGTAACTTAGCTGAAGGTGTGCCACGTAGTTTTACACTAAACTCGAATGAAATCTTAGAAGCATTACAAGAGCCATTAAGTGGTATTGTTAGTGCTGTTAAAGTTGCTCTAGAACAGTGTCCTCCAGAACTAGCTTCTGATATTTCAGAACATGGTATGGTATTGACTGGTGGTGGTGCATTATTACGTAATATTGATAAATTATTATCTGCTGAAACAGGGATTCACGTTGTTGTAGCTGAAGACCCACTTACTTGCGTAGCTCGTGGTGGTGGTAAAGCTCTTGATATGGTAGATATGCATGGTGGTGATCTCTTCAGTGAAGAGTAATAATATTACTAGCAAGTAACGAATATTTCATTTTTTCCGCCGACATTGTCGGCGGAGTCATATCTTAAAATAGTTAAATTCTAGATATATAACAGGTAAATACTGGACAATGAAATTACTTTTTTCTAAACGTTCGCCTCTGAGTGTTCAATTATTTATATCACTGGCACTCGCTTTGACGTTAATAGTGTTAGATATCAATTATCGTCCTTTTAAAGAGGTTCGTTATTATTTAGATACCTTAATTTCGCCACTTTATCATGTTTCAAATGCACCAAAATCATCATTTGATTCGCTGTATGAAATGTCGAAAACACAAGAGACACTAATTAAAGAAAATGCAGAACTGCAAGAAACCTTAATGCAACAAAAAAGTAATCTATTATTGCTTGAACATTTAAAGCATGAAAATGACCGCCTAAGAGGGCTATTAGGTTCACCTTTAAGACATGATGAACATAAAATGGCTGCTCAAGTATTATTAGCTGATACTGATCCTTACGTTTATCAAGTGGTAATTAATAAAGGTAAAAATGACGGTGTATATATAGGTCAGCCGGTAGTAGATGAAAAAGGTATCGTTGGACAAATTTATCAAACCGCTCAATCAACAAGCCGAGCAATCTTAGTTTGTGATTATCAACATGCAATTCCAGTACAAGTATTAAGAAATGATATTTCAATGGTAGCTGTTGGTAATGGATGCAGTAACGATTTAACGCTTGATTTTTTACCTAACAATGTTGATGTCAAAGTTGGTGATGTTTTAGTCACTTCTGGACTTGATGGTCGCTTCCCAGAAGGGTACCCAGTGGCTGTGGTTAGTTCAGTAAAGCTTGATATAAGTGATTCCACCCCCATTATTTCTGCTACGCCAACCGCAGATTTAAAACGTTTACGTTATCTACTGTTATTGTGGGGCGATCAAGGAGTAAAACATGAGGGGTAATAATCGAATTAGTATACTGGTTATTTGGTTAACGTTGCTAATTGGCTTATGTGTACAAATTATACCGTGGTCACCTGAATATAATATGTTTAAGCCACATTTATTAATGTTAATTATGGCCTATTGGTTAATAGCATTACCGCACCGAATTGGTATGGGCATGGCGTTTTTATTAGGTATCATTTTAGATCTATTCTCAGGATCGCTTTTAGGTATTCACGCATTTATTTTTTCATGCGTGGCTTATTTGTTAATGTTTAAATTCCAGTTAATCCGTAATTTAGCTTTATGGCAACAATCAATTATTATTTTTGCCGTTTCGCTTTGTTATAATATATTAGTATTTCTGTTTCAAGTTAGTATTTATCATACCATAACGATTTCACCTTTAATTTTAGTATCTAGTTTTGTTGATGGGGTATTATGGATAGTGATTTATCTATTCTTACGACTAATAAGACGGAACTTTGCTATTAATTAATAAGGGATCATTATGTCTGTCGAATTATTAATGAACGTAACGCCATCAGAAACTCGGGTGGCATATATTGAAGATGGGATATTACAAGAAATCCACGTAGATCGTGAATCACGTCGTGGTATTGTCGGTAATATCTATAAAGGCAAAATCATTCGTATTTTACCGGGTATGCAAGCTGCGTTTGTTGATATCGGTCTTGAAAAAGCTGCTTTTTTGCACGCTTCGGATATCATGCCGCATACCGAATGCGTATCGGACAGTGAACAAGAACAGTTTCAAGTTAAAGATATTTCTGAATTGGTACGTCAAGGCCAAGATTTAATGGTACAAGTTGTTAAAGATCCTTTGGGGACTAAAGGTGCCAGACTTACTACAGATATAACTTTACCTTCGCGTTATTTAGTTTTAATGCCTGGTCCAAACTCTGCTCATGTAGCGACATCGCAACGAATTGAATCGGAAGAAGAGCGTGAAAGGCTAAAAAAAATTGTTGAACAATATGTTACCGATGAAAGTGGTTTTATTGTTAGAACTGCTGCCGAAGGAGCAAATGCTCACGAACTTGAACAAGATGCCAATTTTTTAAAACGTTTATGGGCAAAAATTCAAGAACGAATGGCGCGTCCAATCAGCAAATATTTAGTCTATGGTGAGCTTGCTTTATCTCAGCGAGTATTACGGGATTTTGTTGGCGACCCAATTGAACGAATTTTGGTTGACTCAAAACTTACTTATGATTTGTTGGTTGAGTTTACACAGGAATTTATGCCAGAAGTTACCAACAAATTAACCCATTATCGCGGTAATATCCCTATTTTCGATCTGTATGATATTGAAAACGAAATTCAACGAGCGTTAGACCGTAAAGTCAAATTAAAATCGGGTGGTTATTTAATTATTGATCAAACCGAAGCTATGACGACCATTGATATTAATACTGGTGCATTTGTAGGTCATCGTAATTTAGAAGAAACTATTTTCAACACCAATATCGAAGCAACTATTGCGATTGCGCGTCAATTACGATTACGCAATTTAGGCGGTATTATCATTATCGATTTTATTGATATGCAAGAAGATATTCACCGTGAACGAGTGTTATTATCTTTACAAGACTTTTTAGCTAAAGATCGAGCACGAACATCTGTGAACACTTTCTCTGGTTTGGGGTTAGTTGAAATGACACGTAAGCGGACTCGAGAAAGTATTGGTCATATACTTTGTGAAGAGTGTCCTGCATGTAAAGGTCGAGGGATTGTTAAATCAGTAGAAACGGTTTGTAATGAAATACTCCGTGAAATTGTTCGTATATACAAAGCTCACCGCTCTGAATACTTTTTGGTTTATGCCTCAGCTGCAGTGGCTAATGCATTAACGACGGATGAATCACATGCGCTAGCAGAAGTTGAAGTGTTTGTTGGTAAACGTGTTGAAGTAAAAGTTGAACCACTTTATATTCAAGAACAATATGATGTAGTACTTATGTAATAATAAATTTTACAGTTTTTATATTGATAATCATTAGATTAAGGAATTTATGAACGTAGCCCAAGTGAGTGAACGGTTACTCAATCCAAATAACTTAAATCAGCAAGATATAGTAAATTTGCTTGATATGCTTAGTTCAAGGCAAATTGATTTTGGTGATTTATATTTTTTATCTGGTTATTACGAAAGTTGGTCTCTTGAAGATAGCATTATTAAAAATGCCTCTTTTCATCGCGATCAAGGTGTTGGTGTTAGAGCGATTATTGGTGAAAAAACAGGATTTGCCTATACTGATCAGCTTTCTTTAGCTCGATTAGAGCAAAGTGTATTAGCCGCAAACTCTATTACTAAAAATCAAACACCAATTATGGTTACTCCATTTAAAACGGCTAACAATATCATCAAGTATCCATCGCTTAATCCGATAAATAGCTTTTCGCAAGAGCAAAAAATTGCCTTATTACACCAAGTTGATAAGTTAGCACGTTCAATTGATCCAAGAGTCATTGAAGTTTCAGCAAGCTTAATTGGTAGTTATGAAGACATTTTAATCGCTAGCACTGATGGTACCTTATGTGCAGATGTTAGGCCTTTAGTTCGCTTATCAGTATCCGTCCTTGTCGAACAAGATGGTAAACGTGAACGAGGGAGTAGTGGCGGTGGTGGTCGATTTAGTTATGACTATTTTTTAACGACTAACGCCGAAACAGGTGAAAGTTATGTAGATAGTTATACCCGAAAAGCTGTGCGTCAAGCTTTAGTTTTGCTCTCAGCCAAACCGGCTCCAGCAGGGACTATGCCAGTTGTTTTAGGTGCAGGTTGGCCAGGTGTGTTACTTCACGAAGCAGTAGGACACGGGCTAGAGGGAGACTTTAATCGTAAAAATAGTTCTGTGTTTTCAGGAAAAATTGGCGAACAAGTTACCTCAGAGCTTTGTACTATCGTTGATGATGGAACCATTGAAAATCGTCGAGGTTCACTCTCTATTGATGATGAAGGTACGCCAAGTCAAAAAACGGTATTAATCGAAAACGGTGTTTTAAAAGGCTACATGTTTGATAAGCTCAACGCAAAATTAATGAATTGCCATTCGACTGGCAATGGTCGCCGTGAAGGGTACGCCTGTTTACCAATGCCTAGAATGACCAATACCTACATGCTAGCGGGAACATCGAGTTTTGATGAAATCATCCAAAGTGTAGATTATGGACTATATGCACCTAATTTTGCAGGTGGGCAAGTCGATATAACTTCAGGAAAATTTGTCTTCTCAACTTCAGAAGCCTATTTAATTGAAAAAGGTAAAATTACTACGGCGGTCACAGGTGCAACGCTTATTGGATCAGGTATTGAAACGATGCAACAGATTTCAATGGTAGGCAATGATCTCGAACTTGATCCAGGTGTTGGTGTTTGTGGTAAAGCAGGGCAAAGCGTTCCTGTTGGAGTTGGTCAACCGACTTTAAAAGTGAATAATTTAACCGTAGGTGGTACTATTAACCACTAATAATAATACATTAATGAGAAAATAAGCTAAATGGATACAATCATTACACTATACCAAGCATTTGTTCATATGGATATAAAAACACTCTCAAACCCAGATGTGTTATGGATATTATATGGAATGCTATTTGTCATCATTCTATTAGAAAACGGTGTGTTACCCGCAGCTTTTTTACCGGGTGATAGTTTACTGTTTCTAACTGGCGTATTGATAAGTCTTGATGTTTTTCATTTTGGTCTTATAAACTTAATTCTAATTGCTGGTGCTGCCTTCGGCACATGGCTCGGTTATGCACAAGGCCGGTGGCTGGGTAATACCAAAACTGTACAGAATTGGATGGCACATTTGCCAGAAAAATATCACCATAAATCAGAGGTACTATTCCACAAATATGGCTTACAAGCACTATTTATTGGACGATTTATTGCATTTGTTCGCACATTATTACCAATGATGGCGGGGTTATCAGGTTTGCATAGCCGTAAATTTCACATCTACAATTGGGTAAGTGCAACATTATGGATATTTTTGATTGTTACATTAGGCTATTTATTTGGTTTATCACCAATTTTTAAAACATACGAAAAACAGATTATGTCTTTATTAATGTTAATACCAGTATTTTTATTGGTATTAGGATTAGTATTTTCGATTTGGTTAGCAGTAAAGCGTTGGTTAAGTAATAAAAAACAAGCAAAGCAAAACCGTAAAGAATAAAAAGGTGAAATTAACCGATAAGCCGGGTTCTGTCGTGGACAATCATTCCTCTAGGCTAATACTCACGCATTAGCTCAAGCAGTCTACCCGGATTCAACGCGGGCCGCGCCAATGAATCCCTATTTGACCTTGCTCCGAGTGGAGTTTACCGTGCCACAACTGTTACCAGCTGCGCGGTGCGCTCTTACCGCACCCTTTCACCCTTACCTGATCTTATTGCTAAGCCATCGGCGGTATACTTTCTGTTGCACTAGTCGTGAGTATTCGCTCTCGCCAACACCCCCCAGGCGTTACCTGGCACTCTGCCCTATGGAGCCCGGACTTTCCTCCCCTCTGTTTGTCTCCCTTTTACAAAGGACAACAACAAAGCAGCGATTGTCTGGTTAATTTCGCAAACGAGTATAACGTAATAAAGACTTTTGTCCAGAGCGGAATAATGTATATGAATGGAATCTAAACAAAATATGAAATGAAAATCTGAGAATAATGTGATTTAACGGTAAAAACAATCATTAAGCAAATAGATGAAAAAGCACATCTAATTGATGTGCTTAATAATCAAATGATAATTACCACTTCTTCTGTTTATTGTTTTGCGAATAGTTAAACCAAGTTACAACACCTTGGTTTACCACTACTTCTAACGTACCCTCAAGAATGTCGTATTGAGTTTCCCCAAAAATTGCATTTTTGGTTGAACTTTTTTTAAGATATGTATAAGTCCATTTTGATTCGTTAGCATTAATACTAACCTTACTTGCTGGTTGACCAAAAATATGCAGCAGTTGTGCCTCAGTGGTTGAGCCTTCAACAATTTTATCCACCTTCTCATGACTTAGTGGGGTACCTTGTTCTAAATAATTTTTTTGTGAACATGCGGATAATGCTAATACTGAAAATAAAAGCACCAAAATTTTACTAAGATTTTTCATAATAATTGCCTATTAAACTATGATTTATATCAAAAGATGGCTAATCATAGCATAGGATTAATATTGATGAAAATAATCAAGTTAGTTTAAATAAGGAGAATAGATGAATTGAATTGATAAAAGAATAAAGCAAAAACGAACACATGAAAACAAGTGTTTCTATATGTTTCCATATGTTTGTAAAAAAGTGTTAATTAGATTGTTGTCAGTTAATAATTTGAAGATGTATTATCTGAACTTTTTCTCAAAACTCGCTTAATTGGCTGTCTTGTCATTGAATTGATATAACGGCTTGGCCAAATTTGCGAAGGTTTTAAATTGAGAGCTTTAGCGATAATTGACTCTCCTTTTGTCCAAGGTCTAACAAGCGCATTGCTAAGTGTTGAAGAACTTAGTCCGGATTGACGAGATAGTTCAGCGAGAGTTGTCCCTTTCTTTTTTAATGCGGCAATAATGTCTGCTTTATGCCAATCATTAGATTTAATCTCCATTTTTTTCTTCCTTCTTAGTTTATAACCTTAAATATCTATGTTATGCTTTCTAGTTATCAAAACCAGTAAGTTTATAATTTAACTTTAAATAACAATGGTAGGTAGTTTCTTAGTATTGTAACAAAGTTTCTTTAATTTCTATAACTTTTTCTTGTTTCTTAAAAATAGGATTATTAGAATGAAAGAGTGGTTCTCACCAAAAGAACTATTAAGTATTGCAGGGATGCCATCAACAACACAAGGTATAAATCGTAAAGCAAGATCTGAAAACTGGACTTCTCGTAAACGTTCAGGTGTTCGTGGTAAAGCTATTGAGTATCACATTAGCAGCTTGTCAATAGAAGTTAAAAAAGCTTTGTATCTTGAGGAAGAGAGTGCAACTTATGTTGTTTCGCCAATTAATCCACTACAACTGTGGATGACAGCATTTGAACAATTATCTGCAGAAGAACAAACGATTGTCAGTTCATGGATAATGCGAAATGGTATCAAAGATTTTGTTTCTTTTATTAACAAACACAAAAAAGATAATTAGTGTTATTGTACAAGCTGAGATATACTTTATAGTCAGAAAATTTTTAGTAGCAATGGAATAATCAATGGAAAATCAGTTTCAATTAACAAATACTAAAGAGATTATTAATTATTTAAACCAGCAGTTTCCTAATTGTTTTACTATTGAAGGGGAAGCAAAGCCTTTAAAAATTGGCATCTTTCAAGATATTATCTCTCGCCTAGAAAATAGTGAATTATTGAGCAAAACCAAACTTCGCATTGCACTTAGAGCCTACACCATGGGTTGGCGCTATCTATATTGCATAAAGGAAGGTGCAAATCGCGTTGACTTAGATGGTAACCCAACTGAAGTTATTACCAAAGAACAAATGGAACATGCTCAGCAACAATTAAAAGAAAGCAAGGAGCAAGCTAAGGAAAGGGCAAAACAAAAACGTAAAGCAGCCCCTAAACCTTCTCGAAAACCTAGAGCTTTGAAAATTGGTGATTTTGTTCGAGTCAATGTTGGTCAAAAACCAGTTAAAGGACAGATCATTACTATTGAAAAAGAGCACATCAAAGTCAAAGTAGGAACAGGAATGGAACTAACAGTCAAACCTGAGCATATTATTAATCGATAGAGAATTTATATGAATAAGTTACTGAAAGGTTTTGTTAAATTCGGTCTCATTATATGTATTATTAGTACAACGGCTCAGGCCAAAGCTCCTGCAACGGAACAAATTCCAGTTTTAAAACAAGATGAAGTTCATCAAGTTGTTGCCAAACGAGTAACTAATTTCTTTACTCAATCACATTATCGTGATTTTTCCTTAGATGGTGCATTTTCAGCTAAAATTTTCGATCGCTATTTCAAATTATTAGATGGTAATAAAACTATCTTTCTTCAAGATGATGTAAACAAATTCCGTATTTACCAAGAACAATTAGGTCAAGAATTAAGAGATGGCGATCTAAAAACAGCTTATGATATCTACAACCTTTTTTTACAAAAACGCTACAACCGATATCAATATGCGCTTGAAGTATTGCAACGTCCAATGGACTTTAGCGCTAAAGACGAAATTAATTTTAAGCGTGAAGACCTAGCATGGGCAACTAATGAAAAAGAACTTGATGACTATTGGGAAAAACGCGTTAAATATGACGAGCTAAATTTAGCATTAACGGGTAAAAACGAGACTCAGATTCGTGAAGTATTAACTAAACGATATAAACGCGTATTAAAAACTATTGAACAATCTAATAATGAAGATTGTTTCCAAGTCTTTATGAATGCGTTTGCTCGCGAAATTGACCCTCATACTAGCTATTTAGCGCCGCGTAAAAAACGGGATTTTGATTCTGAAATGAGTTTATCTTTTGAAGGAATCGGTGCCACACTTAGTCAACAAGATGATTATACTGTAATCATGTCATTTGTAACTGGCGGCCCAGCCGAAAAAAGTAAATTATTAACAGTTGGCGATAAAATTATCGGGGTAGGGCAAAGCAATTCTCCTATAGAAGATGTAATCGGTTGGCGATTAGAGGATATTGTTGACAAAATACGCGGTCCTAAAAACACCATAGTAAAATTAGAAATTTTACCAGCGGGCAATAACAGCAAACCTAAAATCATTGAACTCAAACGTGACAAAATTCATTTTGAAGATCGAGAAGCAAAATTAAAAGTTATCAATAATAGCCGAGGCAAAGTCGGTATTATTGAAATACCAAGCTTCTATATTGGGTTAAGCAAAAAGGTTCAATCATTATTAATGGAAGCTAACAGCGAAAAATTACAAGGCCTAGTTATTGATTTGCGCAATAATGGTGGTGGTTCCTTAGCTGAAGTTATTGAGTTAACAGGTTTATTTATTGACAATGGTCCAGTCGTACAAGTGCGTGATAACCTTCAAAAAATCACGACTTATGATGACAAAAATAAAGGTATTGATTACAGCGGTCCAATTGTTGTGATGATTAACCGTTATAGTGCTTCAGCATCAGAAATTTTCTCAGCAGCGATGCAAGATTATGGTCGGGCAGTAATTGTTGGTGAAACCACCTATGGCAAGGGAACAGTACAAACTTCACGAGGTATCTCATACCCAGTTGATGCCCGTTTACACCCAAGCTGGCCTGAACTTGGTGGTGCTCAATATACTGTCCAAAAATTCTATCGTATTAATGGTGGCAGTACCCAATTAAAGGGTGTTGATCCTGATATTGAAATGACCAAAAGCCAATATGTTGATGAAACTGGTGAACGATTCTTAGATAATGCTATGCCATGGGATAAAATTCCTTCTGCAGACTATTTAACTGTAGCAAACATCAAACCACTATTAGCAAACTTAAAATCGCAACATGAAGCTCGAATTGCTAAAAACCCAGAATTCAACTATATCGAAGAAGACATTAAAGAATTTAATAGCAAAAAAAATGACAATCTCACTGTCTCATTAAATAAAAATGAACGTGAAACAGAGCAAAAAACTAAAGAAGAGCGAGACCTTAAGCGTATGAATGAACGTTTAAACCGTGCAGGTCTAGCACCTATTAAAAATTTAAAGGAACTACCTAAAGATTATAAACAGCCAGATCCATTCTTAGATGAATCGGTAGAGATCTTGTTTGACTTAATACCTAATTATCCAAGTATTGAAGAAAGTAAAAACTTAGGTGGATTTTTATCTTTAGATACACCAATTGAATAGTGTTAAAACAAAAGTAAGGAGAAAAGACTATGTGTACTGACTTAAAATATGCTTTAGTTGCAACCGTATTAATTTTATCCATTATTGCAGCTTTTGGCGTTGTTGTTTGCATGAATTAAGACTTGATTAATTTGGTCCAGATAATTATAGTATGCACCCTGCTTTTTTAAAGCGGGTGCTAAATTAAGGTGAGGTGTCCGAGTGGTTGAAGGAGCACGCCTGGAAAGTGTGTATACGGCAACGTATCAAGGGTTCGAATCCCTTCCTCACCGCCATTAAAATTTATTTAGTCATTGCAGCAAAGAACCCAGAGGTTCTATCTCATTACTGGTGACATATTCGCACAAGGTTAATGACCTGACGAGTAACCTCATCTTCTCCTTGATCTTCCGGAGTTAATATGGAAAATTTACGCACCGTTCAGGATTATATACGCTGGACCACGTCACAACTTAGTCAATCAGATATCTTTCTAGGGCATGGAACAGATAATCCTATAGATGAAGCTAAACAACTTATCTTAGCAACGTTAGGCTTATCATTATTTATTCCCCCTGAGTTTTATGCATCAAATCTAACTAGCGATGAAAAACAACAATTAAATGCGATCATCAATAAGCGAATTACTGATCGCTTACCAACACCTTACTTAACCAATCAAGCATGGTTTTGTGGTCACTGCTTTTATGTTGATGAAAGAGTATTAATACCTCGCTCTCCGATAGGCGAATTGATTAACAATCAATTTAAAGACTTAATTATTAGTCAACCAAAGAAAATCTTAGATCTTTGTACCGGTAGTGGCTGTATTGGGATTGCCTGTGCTTATGCCTTCCCTGAGGCGCAAGTTGATATTACCGATATCTCACTTGAAGCTCTTGATGTTGCTCAAACCAATATTGAAATGCACGATATGCAATATCAAGTCACCCCAATTCTATCTGATCTGTTTAATGGATTACCTGATAACAAATATGACTTAATCGTCACTAATCCGCCTTATGTCGATGATGAAGACATGAATGATCTTCCAGACGAATTTTTATATGAACCAAAATTGGCGCTTGAAGCTGGGCTTGATGGGTTAGATTTAGTGAAAAGAATTTTACATGATGCAAGTAACTATTTAACACCAGAAGGCTTATTAATTTGCGAAGTCGGCAACAGCTGGGTATCTTTACAAGAACAGTATCCAGACGTACCATTTAACTGGATAACTTTTGAACATGGTGGACTAGGTGTATTTTCACTGACCTATAATGACCTAAAAGCTTATCAACACTATTTTAAATAAATTAAATATAAAAAATAAAATCGGAATAGAGAACTATGGCAGGAAATTCAATTGGTAAATTATTTAAAGTCACTACCTTTGGTGAATCACATGGCATTGCATTAGGATGCATTGTCGATGGTGTACCACCAGGACTGAGTTTAAACGAATCCGATATGCAACATGACCTTGATCGTCGTCGCCCAGGATCATCTCGCTATACAACTCAGCGTCGCGAAGCGGATCAAGTAAAAATTCTTTCAGGTGTATTTGAAGGGGTAACTACAGGAACCAGCATTGGATTACTTATTGAAAATACTGACCAACGTTCGCAAGATTATAGCAAAATAAAAGATATCTTCAGACCTAGTCATGCTGACTACACCTACCAAAAAAAATACGGAATTCGTGATTATCGTGGTGGTGGTCGATCATCAGCTCGTGAAACCGCCATGCGAGTTGCTGCAGGTGCTATTGCTAAAAAATATTTACATGAAAAACTGGGTATCACTATTCGCGGCTATTTAGCTCAAATGGGTGATATCGAGTGCCAACTAAAAGATTGGCAACAAGTAGACCAAAATCCTTTCTTTTGCCCTGATGAAAGCAAATTGGAAGCTCTTGATGAATTACTAAGAAAACTAAAAAAAGAGGGTGATTCTATCGGAGCTAAAGTTTGTATAGTGGCTGAGCATGTGCCAGTAGGGTTAGGAGAACCAGTCTTTGACAAACTCGACGCCGATCTTGCCCATGCCCTAATGAGCATCAATGCCGTCAAAGGGGTAGAAATAGGTGACGGATTTGCTACTGTCAACAAACGCGGAAGTGAAAATCGTGATGAAATTACCCCTGAAGGCTTTTTATCTAATCACGCTGGCGGTATTTTAGGCGGTATTAGCTCCGGGCAAACCATTTTGGCAAGTATTGCTTTAAAACCTACGCCAAGTATTGAAATTGCCGGGCAGTCGATTAATGTTTATGGTGATAGCGTTGAAGTATCGACGCATGGTCGACATGATCCTTGTGTGGGGATCCGAGCAGTACCAATTGCTGAAGCAATGGTTGCAATTGTTTTAATGGATCATTATCTTCGACACCTTGCACAATGTAGTGATGTAAAATAATCATGAGTTACGAATTACTGGCTTTACTTTTTTTTATAGCCATGTTGGCTGGTTTTATTGATTCTATTGCTGGTGGCGGTGGGCTATTAACAGTACCGGCACTTTTGGCGGTAGGCTTACCGCCAGCCAGCGCTTTAGCCACCAATAAATTACAAAGTACTGGGGGATCTTTCTCTGCCAGCCTTTACTTTATTCGTGAACGCATGGTTGATTTAAAACAGCAAAAATTCGCAATTACCTGTGCCTTTATTGGCTCGGCGCTTGGCACATTATCTGTCATGCATATACAAGCTGACTTCTTAAAATTACTCTTACCGATCTTAACTATTAGTGTCGGGCTCTATTTTTTACTCTCCCCGACCATTGGTGAAAATGACCGTAAAAGTCGCCTAACCATAATCCAATTCGCCTTATTACCAGCATTAGCTATCGGATTTTATGACGGTTTTTTTGGGCCCGGAGCTGGCTCATTTTACGCAGTAGCCTATATCACCCTTGCCGGTTTTAATTTAACCAAAGCCACTGCACATACCAAAGTACTCAATTTTACCTCTAACTTAGCGGGCTTAATCTTTTTTATTGTTGGTGGAGAAGTGGTATGGTCAATTGGTCTTGTTATGCTTGTTGGTCAATTTATTGGCGCAAGATTAGGGGCCAAAATGGTTATCGCTAAAGGGCGAAAATTGATAAGACCAATGCTTATTACCGTTTCCACTATTATGAGTATCAAACTCATCTATGAAAACTTCTTTTAGTTATTCCGTTTTATACTAATAAGTAGGATTTTCATAACAAACTTGCTGTTGTTTTGTAGTTGAAGTTAAAAGACTACAAAAATGAAACGGTATACACTCCTCAATCTTTTTTAAAAAAATTATTTGATATTGAATAATTTCATATTAAATATCTTCTTCTAAACCATAAATATTTATTAAATTTCTTGTACAAAACTGTAGCACTATATCTTTGTTGTTATGATTATTATCTTAGATATAAAAAAACACAAAAAAGTTGGTAGAAAAATCCAGGTTAATATTTTAATTATAAAACAATCGGTTATAATAAGAGTGTTCCCTATATACATAGGGATAAACCGACAAAGGTTTAACATCTTTTCCTTTTGGCTCAGTGTTCCCTATATACATAGGGATAAACCGGGGTGTTGTGTTATTGCATACACTTCTAGTGGGTGTTCCCTATATACATAGGGATAAACCGGAATAAACAATGAATATTAAAGAAATTTTAGAAGTGTTCCCTATATACATAGGGATAAACCGCATTTTTAGATGGACACCCAGCTGGATATATTGTGTTCTCTATATACATAGGGATAAACCGTACAAAATTCAGTAAAAATTTATTTAATTACTAAATTGAAGAAGTGATTTGTTATCATTGTGGTATCTATATAGGAAACTGGTAAGATATATTGATACTAGATAATTGATGAGTATGATAATTATCGACGATCCAAAGGTGAATAACAGCAATGAATTATATTGTAAACAAAATGCTATATTAAATTAAACAGTCTATCTATTTTGTTAAATTGGATTTTTGAGCTATAGTTTTTACTGCACATATAATTATATTTAATATATAGTTAAATTTATATTGCAAAATGATTTGCTTATAACAATCCATTAAGTGATGCCATGAAACTTCAACAATTACGTTACATTTTAGAAATAGCTCGCTCAGGCTCGATTAATGAGGCTGCTAAGAATCTTTATATTACTCAGCCTAGTCTTTCCACTGCGGTTAAGGATTTGGAAGCCGAATTCGGTATCGAGATTTTTGTAAGAACATCAAAAGGGGTTTCACTCTCGGCTGATGGTGTGGAATTTTTGGGGTATGCTAAGCAGGTTTTAGATCAAGCTCAATTGTTGGAGCAACATTTTTCAAAAAAAGAACCCTCTAAGCAGTTATGCAGTATTTCAACGCAGCATTATGCGTTTGCAGTTAATGCGTTTGTTAATTTAATCAAGAAGAATCATACAGATGAATATGAGTTCACCTTACGAGAAACGCGGACTTACGACATTATTACTGATGTTGCCAATTTGCGTAGTGAAGTGGGTATTTTGTATCTGACCGATTTTAATCAAAAGGTGATTTTGCGACTGCTTAAAGAGCATCGTCTTACTTTTAATCCTTTGTTTGAAGCCGATCCTCATGTGTTTATTAGCACCCATCATCCTTTAGCTGCTATGAAGTCGTTGACGCTTGAAGATTTGGAGGATTTTCCATATCTCTCTTTTGAACAGGGTGAATATAACTCTTTTTATTTTTCGGAAGAGATTTTAAGTACCGTCTATCATAAGAAAAGTATTCATGTAAGTGACAGAGCGACGTTGTTTAATTTATTGCATGGGTTAAATGGTTATACAATTAGTACTGGCGTGCTCAGTACTGATTTGAATGGTTCGGATATTTTGTCTATTCCTTTGGCCGTTGATGAGAAGATTTTAATCGGTTGGATAACTTCGCAAAAAGCGCAATTAAGTTTGTCGGCGCAAAATTATATTGAAGCGTTGAAAAAGCTTATCCAAGAAGAATATGGTTTTAAACTTAAATAAGCGTTTTAAATTACTAAATCAAATTGCTATTTCAATAAATTCCAGTATAATTGCGCACAATTCATATATTGATTATATGAATACCGAGGAATGTCTGAATTAGAGATCGGTCATTCCATTTTTTTATTTATTTTAAGAGGTTTATTATGTCTCTAACTGTAGAAGCAAAAGCGAAAATCGTTGCTGAATATGGTCGTGGTACTAACGACACTGGTTCAACTGAAGTTCAAGTCGCTCTTTTAACTGCGCGTATTAATGATTTACAAGGTCATTTTTCTGAGCATAAGAAAGATCACCATAGCCGTCGTGGTTTATTACGTATGGTTTCTAGCCGTCGTAAATTATTAGATTATTTACGTCGTACAGACTTTGACCGTTATAACCAGTTGATTCAAAAACTAGGTTTACGTCGCTAATATTTATCTACTTGAAAAGAGGCTTAGGCCTCTTTTTCGTTGTATAAATTTAGGGCTTTGCTATAATGCTGAGCTCGAAAAGCATGTTTAATTGCTTTGTAGAGAAAAATTAATAAAAATAGAAGATTATGTCTCATGTTTCGCGCGACTAATGAGAGCTCTATAATTTATAGATTTGTCATTAGTCGTGACAGTGAAATAATCTTTTGTTGAGTATCCCCCACATGGTTGAAGTGTGTATCAATATGTTCCAGCATTGCGCTGCTTCCTGTCGAAATATCAAACTTCAACATGATTTATAACAAGAGGAATTTATTTTGTTTAATCCGACATATCAAAAATTTCAATATGGTCGTCATACAGTTACATTAGAAACGGGTATTATGGCGCGTCAAGCAACAGCTGCGGTTATGGTCAATATGGACGATACTGCGGTTTTTGTGACTGTAGTAGCTAATAAGAAAGTGAAAGAAGGGCAAGACTTCTTTCCTTTAACCGTTAACTATCAAGAACGTACTTATGCAGCAGGCCGTATTCCAGGTGGTTTCTTTAAACGAGAAGGTCGTCCGAGCGAAGGCGAAACGTTAATTGCTCGTTTAATTGACCGTCCACTTCGTCCTTTATTCCCAGAAGGTTTTGTTAATGAGATTCAAATCATTGCAACTGTGGTGTCTGTAAATCCAGATGTTAGCCCTGATTTGGTGGCGATGATTGGTGCATCGGCTGCGCTTTGTTTATCTGGTGTACCGTTCCATGGTCCAATTGGCGCAGCACGTGTTGGTTTTATCAATGATGAGTTTGTGCTAAATCCATCAGTTAAAGAGCTAGCATCAAGCCGTTTAGATTTGGTTGTTGCAGGTACCAAAAGTGCCGTGTTAATGGTTGAATCAGAAGCTGATTTGTTAACTGAAGATCAGATGTTAGCTGCGGTGGTTTTTGGTCATGATCAACAACAAGTTGTTATTGATAATATTAATGAGTTTGTAGCGAAAGCGAATTGTGAAAAATGGGATTGGGTTGCACCTGCTAAAAATGAAGAGCTGTTTAATGCTGTTTCTGACTTAGCTAAAGCTCGTTTAGGTGAGGCTTATCGTATCACTGAAAAACAAGCTCGTTATGCACAAATCGATTTGATTAAAGAAGAAGTGTTAGCGGTACTTAAAGAGAAAGACGAAGAGCTTGATGAAAACGAAGTTATCAATATTATTGTTGATTTAGAAAGTCAAATCGTTCGTCAACGTGTTATCGCTGGTGAGCCACGTATTGATGGTCGCGAAAAAGATATGATTCGTGCGCTTGATATTCGTACCAATGTATTACCAAGAACGCATGGTAGTGCTTTATTTACGCGTGGTGAAACTCAAGCACTAGTGACAGCAACATTAGGAACTGAACGTGACGCTCAGATTATTGATGAGTTAACTGGTGAGTATACTGAGCGATTCTTATTACACTACAACTTCCCTCCATACTCAGTAGGTGAAACTGGCATGGTTGGTTCGCCAAAACGTCGTGAAATTGGTCATGGTCGTTTAGCTAAGCGTGGTGTTGCTGCTGTAATGCCAAGTAAAGAAGAGTTCCCATATACTGTTCGTGTTGTTTCAGAGATTACTGAATCTAATGGTTCTTCTTCAATGGCTTCAGTTTGTGGTGCTTCATTAGCGCTTATGGATGCTGGTGTGCCAATTAAGTCTTCTGTTGCAGGTATCGCAATGGGGCTTGTGAAAGAAGGCGATAACTTTGTGGTGTTATCTGATATTTTAGGTGATGAAGATCATCTAGGTGATATGGACTTCAAAGTAGCCGGTACCCGTGAAGGTGTGAGTGCACTTCAAATGGATATCAAAATTGAAGGTATCACTAAAGAAATTATGCAAGTTGCATTAAATCAAGCTAAAGGTGCTCGCTTGCATATTTTAGGGGTGATGGAACAAGCAATTAATAAACCTCGTCAGGAAATTTCTGAATTTGCTCCTCGTATCTATACGATGAATGTTAATCCAGATAAAATACGCGATATTATCGGTAAAGGTGGTGCTACGATTCGTGCACTAACTGAAGAGACTGGTACTACCATTGAAATTACTGATGATGGTACAGTTAAAATTGCGGCAACTGATGGCAATAAGGCTAAAGATGCAATCGAACGTATTAATAATTTAGTTGCTGATGTTGAAATTGGTAAAATCTATACTGGTAAGGTAACCCGTATTGTTGATTTCGGTGCTTTTGTATCAATTATTGGTGGTAAAGAAGGACTTGTTCATGTTTCTCAAATTGCTGATCACCGTGTTGAGAAAGTTGCAGACTACTTGAAAGTAGGTCAAGAAGTGAATGTTAAAGTACTTGAAATTGATCGCCAAGGTCGAATTCGTTTAAGTATGAAAGATGCTGTTGAGCCGAATTCTGATGTTGAGCCAGCAGCTGAATAAGATATTATTCACCAGGAGTTAAAAAATGAGATTATTCAACCTGAGGATGTTGTGCTGTATTCTTGCAGTCATTATTTTGTCAGGTTGTTCAAATTCTCAGCCGTTACTTGTTGCTCCTGAGCAAGTTACCTATGACGATGAATTGAAAATAGCGCAAATTAGTCAGCAGTTATCAAGTCGCGATCTTGATACCCCATCTAGGATGCAGCTTATTTTTGAACGAGGAATTATTTACGATTCATTAGGTTTTAAAGCATTTGCACAAAGTGATTTTAACCATCTTTTAAGCTTTAACCCAGAAATTCCAGATGTATATAATTTTCTGGGTACTTATGCGTTAAGAGACGGTGATTTCGATAATGCGATGATGGCGTTTAATACAACATTAGAGCTGGATTCTTCTTATGCTTATGCCTATTTTAATCGTGCAGTAACTCTGTATCGTACAGGGCATTATCAAGCTGCAAAGCTTGATGCAGAAAAATTTTATAAATATGATGTCAATGAGCCTATTCGGATTTTATGGCTTTATTTGATTGAAAAAGAAATAGATAAACAAGCTGCCTTAACTCAGCTACAAAAACGTTACGATCTTATTAACGATAAATCGAGTTATGGCAGTAATATCATTGCATTTTATTTAGGTAAGATAAGCGAATCTAAATTAATGCAAAACCTTCAACAAGGTGTTGAAAATGATCGGCAATTAGCCGAGCGCCTTTGTGAAGCTTACTTTTATTTAGGTAAATATTACCAAAGTAAAGGTAACAATGAGCGTGCCAAAATGTTATTTAAATATGCTTTAGCAAATAATATTTATAACTTTGTTGAACATCAACAGGCGCTCTATGAAATTAAGTTACTTGACGAAAAGTAACAAGGGTCATGCCAGTTTAAAAGTGAAAATATTGTTATAGCGTAGTTCTGATTTGCCCAAAATATATTCTCGATTCTTTACATGTTTCTTATCAATTGTATTTTTCCAAATATCAATTGCATTAGAATAAATGGCTATTTGATTGAGTAAGTATTGGTTGTTAGTTATTGGGGTGAGTTGTAAATTTTCAATTTAGTGAGCTGGCATAAATTTATATAGGCTTCTTTATTTTGGTATAGTCATAATTTGTGATGTATGCAGTAATCCTCATGAATTATCTTGATTAATAACGATCAAATGTAATCCTAACCAAATATTAAGCGTATATAGGCAAATTTATAAGCGAGTTTACATGACAAAAGAAATATCTTTTATTGACCTTGGTTTATCTGAGGAAATCCTTAATGCATTAAATGATCTTGGTTTTACGAAACCATCACCAATCCAAGCTGAATGTATTCCCTTACTCTTAGAGGGTAATGATGTATTAGGTATGGCTCAAACAGGTAGTGGTAAAACTGCAGCCTTTTCAATCCCTTTTTTAATGAATATTGATGCTAATTTGAAAGCGCCACAATTATTGGTTTTAGCACCAACACGTGAGCTAGCTATTCAAGTTGCTGATGCTTGTGCTGAGTATTCTAAATATGTAAAAGGGGTTAAAGTATTAGCTCTTTATGGTGGTCAACGTTATGATGTGCAATTGCGTGCATTAAAACAAGGTCCTCAAATTGTTGTGGGGACACCTGGTCGTTTATTAGATCATTTAAACCGTAAGACTTTAGATCTTTCTAATCTTAAAGGTTTAGTATTAGATGAAGCTGATGAAATGCTAAGAATGGGCTTTATTGATGATGTTGAAAGCATTATGGCTTCAATTCCAGAAGATCATCAAACGGCGCTGTTTTCAGCAACTATGCCAGCCCCAATTCGTCGGATTACTAAACGTTTTATGCATAATCCAAAAGAAGTGCAAATCAAAGGGACTAATCAAACGGCTCCCGATATTGATCAAAGCTATTGGTTAGTACGCGGTATGCGTAAGAATGAAGCAATTGTGCGCTTCTTAGAAGCTGAAGATTTTGATGCTGCGATTGTTTTTGTGCGTACTAAAACAGCAACTTTAGAAGTAGCAGAAGTATTAGAAAAACACGGTTATAGTTGTGCTGCCTTAAATGGTGATATGACGCAACAACTACGAGAACAAACACTCGATCGTTTACGTAATAGTCGGTTAGATATTTTAATTGCAACCGATGTTGCAGCACGTGGGTTAGATGTTGAGCGTATTAGTTTAGTAATTAACTATGATATTACACTTGATTCTGAATCGTACGTTCATCGTATCGGACGAACTGGACGCGCTGGACGAGCAGGGCGAGCGATTTTGTTTGTGGATAGTCGTGAGCGTCGTTTGCTTAAAAATATTGAGCAAACTATCAAGAAACCCATTCCGGAAGTGGCACTACCTTCTAAAGAATTGCTTGAAAAACGTCGTTTGGCTAAATTTACTCAGCAAGTTCAACAACAACTTGAGAGTGCGGATTTAGATCAGTATCAATCGTTATTAACTCAAATCCAAGCTGATAGTGGTGCAGATCTTGAAACGATTGCAACTGCACTGTTACGTTTAGCACAAAGTGATCGTCCGTTAATTCTTCCTCCTGATCCGGTCTTTAAACCAACAAGAGAATATCGTGATGGTCGAAGTGGTGAGCGTCGTTTAAGAGGCGATAATCGTGAGTCTCCAAAACGTCGTGAGCGTCGAGATGTTGGCGAGATGGATATGTACCGTATTGAAATTGGTAAAGAAAACGGTGTTGAAGTGCGCCATATTGTTGGTGCAATTGCCAATGAAGCTGATATTAGTAGTCGCTATATTGGTAATATCAAACTTTACGAGACTTATTCAACAGTAGAATTACCAAAAGGTATGCCTAAAGATATCCTTAAGCACTTTGAGCGCGTTAGAGTGCTAAATCAACCGATGAAAATGAGTTTAGTTACAGGTAAACCATCTGAAGCTAAGCGTGGAAGTAGAAGTAGTAAACCTGAGTCTAAGGATAAAGGTTTTGCGAAAAAACGGGGTCGCCCATCAGCACCTAAGTTTTAGGACTTTAATTCATCTTAAACCTCTGCATCTTATGGCAGAGGTTTTTTTTCATTTAAATTGTTGCCAGCATTTTTGGGTAACGAGATAAAATCAATCATCGCCAATAGAGTCATTCCTGCCACCATAAATAATGCTAACCGAAAATCTTCAACCATTATCTGATTATGTCCATTATAGCTTGACGCAATAAATAGAAATAAGGCACTTAAAACAATGCCTAGCACGTTGTTTAGTTGTTGAAAAAGGGTTGATAAAATATTAGCGCTTTGCATTTCGTTTTTTTCAATTTCTGAAAAACTTAAGGTTGTTATTGTAGTAAATTGGATCGAACGTGCACCACCAGAAAAGAATAGAACCAATATAATCCAAATGATTGGTGTTTTTGGTGTGAAGAGCGCACACAATACAAAACTAAATGACAATAATAGACCATTAACGATTAGAATTTTACGAAACCCAAACTTGTGAATTAAAGGTGTATTAATGGTTTTGAAAATGATATTTCCTGCGAATAGTGAAAGTAATAAGGAACCAGCTGTTAATGGTGACCATCCAAAACCGATTTGAAACATTAGTGGTAAAATAAATGGAGCGCTGTTCAAGCCCATCCGTATTAGTGAGCCTCCAAAGAAGGTCATTCTAAATGTGCGTTTTGAAAATGCGTATAGGCTAATTAATGGGTATTTTGTATGTGTGAGATGGTAATAGGCGAAGATTAATATTAGGCAACCTGCAAAGGAAGTGCCGAGAGCTAGCCATAAACGACTATTTGAGTGGGAAACCATTTCAAGTCCATACACAAACAATAATAAGCCTAAGCCACAAGCGATAAATCCAACAATATCAAATGAGCGTTTTTCAGGTAGTTCTTTAGGTAATAGGTGATGAGCGAAAAATAATGCAATAAAGCCTAATGGAATATTGAGGATAAATATCCAATGCCAAGTGAGATATTGGGCAAAGAATCCACCAATAATTGGTCCCATCAATGGTGCAATTAAACCTGGCCAAACGAGAATTGATATTGTGCTAACAAGATGCTGTTTTTCAGTTCGACTTAGTACTACTGTTCTACCTACTGGCACCATTAATGATCCCCCTAAACCTTGAATCAATCTTGCGATAGTAAACATGGTTAGGTTAGTCGATAAAGCACACAATATTGATGCAAACATAAATAATATAATTGAAATCGAGAAGACACGATAAGCTGTAAATCGATTTGCGATCCAGCCACTCGCGGGAAGGCCAATTGTAAGTGCTAACATATAGGCGCTAATACCGATAGATAAATCTTGTGGATTAGTTAAAAATGATTTCGCCATTGCGGGAATTGCTGTGGTTATCACCGTAGCGTCTAGATTTTCCATGAAGAAGGTTGCCGCTACTAAAATAGCCATTTTACGAACGTGATTATACTGTTCCATAATATTACAAATTAATTCAAAAATATAAAAATTAGGAACTAATATACGCTAAAAATTTTTGCCGTGGTAAAGCTTTTTTACATTTTGCCCTTGGTGTTTATTCAGAGTATACTAATACCAATTCAATCGGTGAACAGAGGTATAGGATGACAGATTCTCTAAATAAATGTAAAGCTAATGAAACACCAGCTTGTTGTTGTGTTGATGTCGGCACAATTATTGATAATGAAGATTGTAGTGCAGAATATGAAAATATTTTCACAACTGAATCAGAAGCAAAAGCAAAATTAGCCTCTTTGACACAAGCAGCTAAAGATGTTGAAACAGAACCTTGCGAAATCAATAGCAGCATCGATAAAGTAGAAAATGGCTATAAATTGACAGCTAAATTCACTTTCTGTTGTGGTGCAGAATGTATGATCTTCCAATTAAAATTACGTTAATCCCTGTTTTATGAAGATTTGTATTATGAGGCATGGTGAAGCAGGTTTTTCTGCTTCATCTGATGCAAGTCGATCATTGACTGATTTTGGTAGAAAACAAGCCAGTTTGGCTGGTATATGGCTTAATCAGCAAGATTTCAAATTTGATTTAGGGTTAGTTAGTCCTTATCTAAGAGCACAACAGACTTTCTCTGAATTGTCTTCATACTGCCATATACCTAAAGTTGAAACTGATAATTTTTTGGTGCCAGGTGGAAGTCCTTCCCATATTGCCGATTTATTAATGACACTTCCCGCTCGTGGGATCGAGAATGTAATTATTGTTTCCCATCTTCCTTTAGTTGGTTATTTGGTTAATGAATTATGTCCAGATGTTTCACCACCAATGTTTCCTACAGCTGCTATTGCTTGTGTTGAACTATCACCCAATGCGGCAGGAAAGTTAGAATGGTTTCATGTAGTGGAATAAAAAAACTTAATCTTTTTGATTTACCGTTAACAGGTCGAACGCTGATCGAAGCGTCGGCTGGGACTGGTAAAACCTATTCGCTCGCATTCATTTATCTCCGGTTATTACTTGGGATTGGTAAAAATAACTATCCTACACCGCTCGAGGTTAATCAAATTTTAGTTGTGACTTTTACAAAAGCTGCAACTCAAGAACTTAGATCGCGAATAAGACAAAATATCCAAGAACTGCGTTTAGGACTTTTACAAGGTCGTCATGAAGATCCTATCTATCAACAGCTAATTGATTTAGTTGAAGATACAGATGATGCTATCCAAAGACTAACTCAAGCTCAGCAATCAATGGATGATGCAGCGATTTATACTATCCATGGTTTTTGTCAACGCATTTTAACTAGCCATGCTTTTGAATCTGGGGTACTGTTTGAGCAGACGCTAATTACTGATGAGCAAGACCTAAAGTTACAAGTTGTCCAAGATTTTTGGCGTCACTATTTTGTTCCGCTTGATAGAGCGTTAGTTTATTTAATTCTTGATTATTGGCAAGATCCAAAATCGTTATTATCAGATATTAATCCTTATTTAAATTTTGAATTTGATCAATCGCAAGAAGAGAATTTTGACATTACTAAAAAGATCGAGCAGTTTTATCGAAAACATTTTGAGCAGATCGAATTAGTTAAAAAACTGTGGTTAGATTCTGTTGCAGATCTTCCTGAAATCATTGCTCGATCAGGAGTTAATAAACAATCTTATAATAACCGCTTTTTACCAAATTGGTTTGCTAAAGTGACTGCTTGGGCTCAATTACCCACCCAATCATTCAAAATACCTAGTGAATTAACTAAATTTAGCCAATCGATTTTAATTGAAAAAACTAAGCAAGATAAAGATCCTCCTGTTCATGTTGTTTTTGAAAAGATCGATCGGTTATGCAATAGTGCTATTGATTTACGTAGCGAAATTTTAATGGATATAGTTAGCGTCATTCAAAAAGGTATTTATGCGCAAAAAGTTAAACTTGGTAAGATGAGTTTTGACGATTTATTAAGCCAGTTAAATCGCGCCTTACGAGCTAAAAATGGAAAGCGATTAGCACAAAGTATTGCGCAAAAATATTGCGTGGCCTTGATTGATGAATTTCAAGATACTGATCCTGTGCAATATAAAATATTTGATCGTATCTATGGTTGTTATCCTGAATCAACCGGTTTACTGTTTATTGGTGATCCGAAGCAAGCTATTTATAGTTTTCGTGGTGCGGATATTTTTACTTATTTAAAAGCGAAATTATCAACCGGTGAAAATAATTTTACTATGCAGGTTAATCATCGCTCCTCATCGTCTATGGTTGATGCAGTCAATGCACTATTTAGCAATCATGATAATCCTTTTATTTTTGAAAATATTTCTTTTTTTCCAATGGAAAGTGCTGAAAGAAATCAGCATAAAGGATTGATCATCAATCAACGTGAAGTTAATGCGTTAACAGCCTATTTATTACCTGATGAAGTTACCACAAAAACAGATTATCAAGAACATATTGCTAGCTGTTGCGCTAAGCAAATTGTGACTTGGTTGACAGATCCAACAATTTTGATAAAGGATAAAGATGAGCATCGTTCAATCACCACTGCTGATATTGCGATTTTAGTCCGAACTGGGCGCGAAGCCGAAATCATCCAACAAAAATTGGCTGCTTTTGGGGTTAAAAGCGTTTATTTATCCAATCGCAATAGCGTATTCCTATCTAAAGAAGCACAAGAGATTCTTTATCTATTACAAGCTGTTTTAATGCCCGAAAATGAAGCGGCTTTGCGTTTAGCTTTAATGACGACACTATTAGGGCAAACAATGGCCGAGCTGGAGCAAATTATCGATGATCAAGATAAATGGGAAGGGTTGATAGAGGAGTTCAAACAGTACCAGATTATTTGGCAATATTATGGTGTGTTAGTAATGTTGCGGCGGATGATGAAAAAGCGTAAGTTAGCTGAAAATATCCTAGCTAGCCCAAATGGTGAACGTACATTAACTAACTTTATGCATTTAGGCGAATTGCTGCAAGAAGCCGCTGATGAACTAGATAGCCCACATGCTTTGGTTCGTTGGTTATCTAGGCAAATTGTCAGCCCTGACTCTAATATAGAAAATCATGAACAACGCTTAGAAAGCGATGAAAATTTAGTAAAAATTATTACGATCCATAAATCAAAAGGTTTAGAGTTTCCTATTGTATGGTTACCATTTGCTGCCCAATTTCGTAATTCAGATAGTCAGTTTTATCATGATAAAAATAATGATTATCAACCCACTTATGCTTGGTTATTAACCGATGATGTCAAACAACAAATTGAAGATGAACGTTTAGCTGAAGATCTACGATTACTTTATGTGGCGATGACGCGCTCAATCTATCATTGTAGTGTTGGCTTAGCATCATTGAAAAAGAGTCAATCAGCAATTGATTATTTATTAAAAGGCCAATTACGCTCGATTGGTAAATTTGCAGATTTGGTTGAACTACAATTACCTATATTTGGGGAGCAGTATACTGCCACAGAAGCTCCTAATATGTTACTGGCTGCTAATGAATTTAAACGTAAATTATCTAATAGTTGGCGAGTGACAAGCTATACCGAGTTACAAAAACATAACAATGGTTTTAATTTAGCTAGTGATTGGAGTGAGAGTCGTGTGCCGCCAGATGCTTCTTTATTATCTGAGGTGCAATATGACATTCATCATTTCCCAAAAGGTGCTTATGTTGGTACATTGTTACATTCCATTATGGAAAATTTAACGCCAAGTAATGCCGATGAATTATGTACAACTACGATTAAAAAATTGGGTTTGGATGAACCTTGGTTAAGGGTACTAAATGATTGGCTTCAACAAGTATTAACAACTAAGCTACATCAAGATTGTTCGACATTAGCCAGTATTTTAAATAGCAAATGCATTAATGAACTACAATTCTATTTTCCTATTCGCCATGCCGTGACTAGCTCGCAACTAGATAGTTTATGCAAACAATACGATGATTTATCTAAACAGTGTCCACCTTTAGATTTTGAAACGGTACAAGGCATGTTAAAGGGATTTATCGATTTAGTGTTTGAGTATCAAGGTAAATATTATATTGTTGACTATAAATCAAATTGGTTAGGTGATGGTATAGAGGCCTATACTGAGCAAGCATTAAATCAAGTAATGTGTGAGCATCGTTATGAATTGCAATATCAACTTTATTGTTTGGCGTTGCATCGATTTTTGCGAAGTCGTTTACCCGACTATCGATATGAAACTTATTTTGGCGGAGTTTACTATCTATTCTTACGTGGGCTTCCTGATAAAGGTATTTTTTACCATCTACCAAAACAAGAGTTTATTGAGAAACTTGATAAATTGTTTGATGGTGAGAATTTAACTTAAATAAAAAGGCACAAATAGTTGTGCCTTTAATTTTTTGAAGAAATTATGTAAATCAACATGTAAATTTTAGTTGATATCGATAATGTTTATCGGTTAGTAAATATTCACTGTGAACATTTGGTGTCCAAGAATCATCACCGCCTATTCCCATATGATAAGCATCAATACTAACATAGGCGTCTTGTTGTGGTTCTAATAAGTGTCTATGACTTTTTTCCATCAACTGTTTAGTTCCATATTGATTGATGTTAAATTTAAATTGATGACCAGTAATCGTCATCTCATTAAGTGTTAATTGTTTTACATCACAGCGTAGGCCGTTTTCACATGGATAAATGTAAGGTGTGTAAAGTTCAGAAAATGGTAATGACCAATCACCAAAAATCGCTGAAGTTTTTCGATCTGGATAATTTTCATGTGGTCCTAAGCCAAGCCATTTCACCTGTTTTGGTATCCCTTTTAATTGATACGTCAAACCTATACGAGCTGGTGCTGGCATGTCATTGGCAATGTCCACTTCAACTGAGATAGTTAAGATACCATCTTGATCAAACTGATGTACCCACTTACTTTGAATAACTTTGCGTTTTTTCACCGAGTAGCTGTGCAAAACTTCAATGATCACATAATTCTCAGTTTGTGATGCTCTTATTGCTAAACATTTGTGGCTTAAATCAAAGTAACCCGCCGCCTTCCACTGTTCGACCCATGCATATGGATTGTTATTACTGTCAAAGTCACCACTAATTCCAATATCATTATCGATTGGTGCTCGTATAAACTGATCTGCAATAGCGCTGGCTAATAGTGGTTTTTTGTTTTTGCTCCATTGACTAAGTTGGCCAGTTTTTTTGTTGATTTGCCAACTTTGGTTCTTCCAATTAACAACAAATTCGGTTTTATTTTCAGTTAATTTTAGTGATGTTTTGTTGTTACTAAATGCTAATTGTGGAATAAACCTATTGGTTAATTTAAATTGTTCCCAAGCCACAACGTGTTTTGCTGGAGACCAAGTAGTAGCTCTATTTTGGATGACTCTGAGTGATAAGTGTAAGTCTTCACCATCAAAGTTATTATCAATGTCATCTATAAGTTTGAGTTCAATAGGGTTATTAGGTGAAATAGTCAGTTTAACTTTACCACTTTGTTGGATTTTACCATCAACCAACAATTCCCATTCTAATGTTTCATTGTTAGTAGTATAGAATAAATACTCACTCTTTACTTCAATAACTAATGGTTTTTGGTTTATAAGTTTAAATTGGAAAGGTTGTTGTACTTTTTTAGCTTCAATTAAACTTGGGTGTGCTTGGCGATCAGGAAACACTAAACCGTCTAAACAAAATTGTCTGTCATGATACGCTTCACCAAAATCACCACCGTAAGCCCAATAACTTTCGCCAGATTTGGTATGGCAACGAATACCATGATCAGCCCATTCCCAAATAAATCCTCCTTGTAATCGAGGATATTGTCTAAAGGCTTGCCAATATTTATAGAATGCACCTAGACTGTTTCCCATTGCATGAGCATATTCACATAAAATGAGTGGTCGCTCTTCATCTGGCATGGATATCCATTTTTTTATCGCCCATTTAGGCACATTAGGATGAGGTTGATCTTGTTCAACTCGGGCATACATAGGGCAAATAATGTCAGTAGCTTTAGTATTGGCACCACCACCTTCATATTGTACTGGACGAGTTGGGTCATTGCTTTTTATCCATGAGTATAGTGCATCATGATTTGCCCCGTGCCCTGATTCATTTCCTAATGACCAAATAATTATGGCAGGATGATTTCGGTCACGTTGAACCATGCGAGTTACTCGTTCACTATAAGTTGCTAACCAACGAGGATCGTCAGATAATCGAGACATTGGGAACATGCCGTGCGATTCAATATTGGCTTCATCAACTACGTATAGTCCAAATTCATCACAAAGTTCATACCAACGAGGATCGTTAGGGTAATGGCTGCAACGTACAGCGTTGAAGTTGTGCTGTTTAATTAACTTGATATCGTGCAACATGGCTTGTACGGTAACAGCATAGCCCATATCAGGATAAAATTCGTGACGGTTAGTTCCTTTAATAAGAAGTGGTTTACCGTTTAAACAGAGTTGCCCATGTTTGATTTCAACAGTTCGGAAACCAATATTATAAGCCTCTGATTCAATCAAGCCGGTTTTCTTATGATTTAAGCTAACAACTAGTCGGTAAAGATTTGGGGTTTCGGCACTCCACAATTGTGGTTTATTGACGGGAATATGGCATGTCATTCGGTCATTATATCCACCTTTTTCATCAACAAAAGATATTCCGATTGGTTGCGTTTGTTCAAGAATGAGTTTGTCTTTTTGCCATAACTCAATACCGACATTTAGCATGTCTATCTCACTGTCATGCTTTACGTTAACTTGCAATGTTAATATTGCATTTTGATAGCAAGCGTCAAGCTCCGTTTTAACATGAATATCACTCAAATGTGATTTTGGTTTGTTAAGTAGTGAAACTCCACGGAAAATACCACTTAATCGCCACATATCTTGATCTTCTAAATAACTACCATCACACCATTTCAATACTAATACAGCAATTCGATTTTCACCTTCTTTTAAAAAAGGCGTTAAATCAAATTCAGCAGCGATGCGACTGTCTTGTGAATAGCCAACCCAATTGCCGTTACACCAAAGATGAAATGCTGAGCTGACACCATCAAATATAATTCTTGTGTCCCCTTTATTTAACCATTTTTTATCAATTTTAAAATAGCGAGAATAGCAACCAGTTGGGTTATCTTCAGGAACAAATGGGGGATTATAAGGAAATGGATATCGGATATTAGTATAAACAGGCGCATCATAGCCATGTAATTGCCAATTTGATAGAACTGGAATAGTATTTTTATCTATTTCTTTTTTTAACCATGATACAGGTACTTGTTTAGGATTTTGGTAATAACTAAAAAACCAGTCACCATTAAGTGAAATAATGGCACTTGAATCAGCATTATTTTTAGCATTTTGCTTGTTTCGCCAACTATGAAATTTTGGATGGGTATCAAGTTTGTTCATGCTTAATACAGATAGATTATTCCAATCTTGTCTGTTGATAATATCATCTAGGGACGGATTCATAAGCCTCTCCATTTGTTCAAGTATATCTGATAATGTCTAAAATCTTTTTTGACTTTTTAATTATAATGATTCAATTATTGAAAACAGTGATCAAGTTAACATTTGTGTAATCGAATACATTTTTATTTGATTGATTTTATTTTTATAATTTTAATTTTTTATGTATGCGATTACATTGGTAGGTATACTTTGATTAATTTATATTTTGTATCAATTATTCAATTGGATAGACTGAATACCGTTTAGAGAGGGTGGGCGTATATATATTAATTAAATTTGCTGAAGGTGCTTCGCCTTTTGCCAAGCATAATGCCAGTTCCGCAGCTTGTTCAGCCATTGTATGAAGTGGGTAACGGATGGTGGTTAATTTTGGATGTAAATAGCGCGCAAGTAGCAAATCATCAAATCCAATAATGGAAATTTCTGCTGGAATTTTTATGTCGTTATCATATAACACTGACATTGCACCAGCGGCCATTGAGTCGTTATAACAGGCAATTGCGGTAATTTCTCGATTACGTTCCAATAGTGACATCATTGCTTGTTCTCCTCCTTCTTCATTAGGTGAGGAGAAGGCAATAAAGTTTTCATTAACATCAATATTGTGTTCAATTAATGCATCTTTATAGCCTTGTAACCGATCGGACGAGTCAGAAATTTCATGGTTAGAGCATAAATATCCAATTTTAGTATGTCCATGCTGGATTAAATGTTTTACGGCTAGATATGAACCATAACGGTCATCTAGAGCAATACAACGCTTTTCAAAACCTTTCAATAGCCGATTGATTAATACCATCCCTGGCACTTGCTCCATTAATTTTATCAATCTGCTATCGGGTAACATTTTTGCATGAACAACTAGTGATGAGCAGCGATGCTCTATTAAGTGAGTTATTGCATTATATTCTTGTTGTTCATTATGGTAACCATTACCAATTAGCAAAAAATGTCCTGTTTTGGATGCAACTCTTTCTACCGTGCTAACCATAGCACCAAAAAATGGATCGGATACGTCAGCCACAACAATTCCAATAGTATTAGAGTTTTGTTGTGATAATGCACGAGCATTAGCATCAGGATAATAACTTAATTTTTCCATGGCTTTTTTTACGGTTTCGCGTGTGGTATCACTAACGTTTTCGGCGTTGTTAATCACTCGCGAGACTGTCGCAACAGAAACTTTAGCTAAATGTGCAACATCTTTTATTGTCGCCATAAAAAAAACCTTTTAAATTATTACCGTAACTTTTTTAAAGTTTATTATTAGTTTTGTGTTGGTATCAAGTTAAGTAGAACTGTTAATAACTAAGCCAAAAATGATTCATAATGAAGTTATGAAATATTACAGAATACGTTCTTACTTATCTTAAATAGTTGATACAGATATCTGCTCACTTTTATGACTTAATGTATGATAATAAAGCAAAATTTTGGCTTTGCCAACAAAGCATTGACGCCTGAATCGTTTCAGTTGTAATTTATTAATAAGGGGAATGATTAATTGACTAAATTCCCCTCAAATTAGTTAAATTTTAACCAGTTCGTACTATTTTGCCGTAACTTTTATTAACATTGCGGTAGCAGGATCGAGTACAGGTAATGGTAAGCCGATATTCATTAACCAATCTCCTGACAGTGTGGTATCGGTTGTCATCCATTTTGGAAATGATTTCATGGCGTGACCATTTACTTTCGGATCAATGTGATCAGGTAGATCTAGAATTTCGATTTTGTATTGCTTATCAGCTAATAATCCAACTAAGCGTAAGTTACCACTTAATGCATAAGTCGGTAATGCCAATTGCGCTATAATAAATGCTGCTTCTTTTTTATCCTGACTGACCACACCATAGCTTTGCATAGCTGCGCTATCATCAACATCTAAACGAACACTATTACCACTATGCAATAATGGGCGTAGCTGTTTATGTAAACGGATATAATGTGTAAAACCTTTTTGTTCTTCTGCCGATTCTTTCACGGGATCGAGCTCAACACCCATATGTCCAAATAATGCTGTTAAACCTCGTAAATTCATATCTAATTCACGATAGGTGGTGTGACAAGTTTTGCCGCCGATATGAGCACCCATTACCTCAGGTGGGAAGAAGTAGCTCATACCTCGTTGTATGATTTGTCTATCTAATGCATCATTCGAATCTGAGGCCCAAAAACGTTGAGTACGTTTTAACACTTCAAAATCTATACGACCACCACCAGAAGAACATGATTCAATTTCAACATTAGGATATTTTTCTTGCAGAATATCCATTAAACGATAAACCGCATTAGTTTGTCCAACTACAGCTGGGTGACCTTCGTGGCCTGCCTGAACAATTTCTCTATTCATATCCCATTTAATATAGTCAATATCATAACTACCGAGTAGCCAATTTAATCTTTCGAGTAGATAATCAAATACCGCTGGATTTTGTAAATCAAGTAAGTATTGATGACGGCCTTCAGGTTGATTGTAGCCAGGTAATTCAAGTAACCAATCAGGATGTGCTCGATAAAGATCAGAGTTTTTACTGATCATTTCTGGCTCAACCCAGATACCAAATTCCATTCCTTGTTTTTTTACATGTTTGATAACTGGTTCAAGTCCTTTTGGATATTTGCGTTTATCTAAATACCAATCGCCTAATGCTTGATAATCATCATCACGTTTGCCAAACCAACCATCATCAATGATAAAACGTTCAACACCCAGTTGTGCTGCTTTTGTCGCCATTTTCATGATGTAATCTGGGTTGTGATCGAAGAAGATTCCTTCCCAAGTATTAAGATGGACAGGACGAGGTTTATCGTTTGCGAAATGAATAATATTTTGGCGTAAAAATTGATGGAAATGCTGGCTCATCTTATTTAAGCCTTCATTACTATAGGTTGCATAAAGCCAAGGAGTACTTAAAGTTTCACCTTTAGCTAATGATATTTCTCCAGCAAGATAAAGCGCTTCGGCTTGGATGAAGCGCTTACCATTACTTTTCACTGCAACTTGGATACGATGATTACCACTCCAACCTAAATGGATACCCCAAACTTCACCAGTTTGTTCTTTAAATCCATCGGTACCAACTACCATACCCGGAAAGTATTCGTGTGAAGTACGACCACGGCGGTTTTCTTGCAGGTATCCACAATGTTCGATTTTTGTTCTGTGAGGGAAGAACTCCTTAATCCAACGACCACTAAATGCCATTAATTCTTGTGCACGTTCAGGAATTGGTAATGTTACAGATAAACGGTTGACTTGATATGGTTCTTTACCTAGATTAGTCAGACTATTTTGACATTGTAATACACCGGTTTCATCTAAAATCAGCTTACTAGTCAAACGAAGTTTTGCAATACTATCTTCACTAATTATAGTTATATCATTTTTTTTCTTGGTTACTTTTTTGGTAACAAAAACTGGTGACCAATCTTTACCATTTCGATGACCTTCTAGTCCTGGAGTGCTAAAGTTTCCTACTCCTTCCTCAGGACAAAGGGTGAACGGGACATCGATATCAATACGTGAATTGGGTACAGCAGGTATAAGCATATCGATATCATCAAGATTTACGTTTTGTAATCGTTTACCAAAATAGCATAGTTCAGCATAAGGTTGGGTGCGTAAGATAATATCTATATCGCGGGTTCTAAGATGGCAATTCATATTCTCTCCAAAGGTTAATCACTTTTCCGATATAGAATAATAATAATTTTCATTAATTAATATGATTAATTTTTAATTTTGTGATTAAGATCTCAATTAATGTAATCGTTTTCATTTTGTTTTTCTAAAATGGTTAATTAAGCAATTTTTATTGCAAATGGTTGTGCGAAAAGGCAGTATTTTGTGTTATTATGATTTTTAATCATGGGTGAAATTTTAAAATATTATGAAAAATATTATTACTTTATTTTCTTTAATTACGCTGGTTTTTAGTGTTGAAGCAGCAGATAAATATGTGACTGAAAATGTTGATATTTATCTTCGCCGCGGTCCAGGTTCTCAATATGCCTATACGAATGCAGTTAAAGCAGGGGAAAAAGTTGCAGAACTAGAGAAAAGCGCTGACGGTAAATACACCCGGATACAACTTCCTAACGGTAGCTCGGCTTGGATTGAATCAAATAAACTAAAAGATCAACCTAGCCTTAAAGTACTTGTCCCAACGTTAGAGTCAAAACTTGCGGAATATAAAGATAAGGTTGATAACGCAGAGCAGTATAGACAAAATGCTATCAATGATTATTCCGAAAAATTAAAACAAGCCGAACAAACAATTGAAAGCCTACAAGCTAGAAATAAAGAATTAGAACAAATCAATAAATCACAAGACACTAAACTTGAATCAATGCTAAATCAAGTTGATGATAAGCGACGAGACCTTATTGTTACTTGGTTTACTTATGGTGGCTTAGTAGCTGGTGGTGGATTCCTATTAGGTTTAATTTTGCCAGCTATTATGCCGGGGCGCCGCAAAAAAGATCGCTGGATGCGCTAAATGAGCAAATTCTATCTTGTTGGCGGTTCTGTTCGAGATAGATTATTACATCTTCCTCTTGTTGATCGAGATTGGGTTGTAGTTGGTTCTACACCCGATGAGCTTTTAGCTCTAGGTTATCAACAAGTTGGTAAAGACTTCCCTGTCTTTTTACATCCCATAACTAAAGAAGAATATGCCTTAGCTCGAACCGAGCGAAAATCGGGTAAAGGCTATACTGGATTTATTTGTGACTTTAGTAAGGATATTACCTTAGAGCAAGATCTTATCCGCCGAGACCTGACTATTAATGCTATTGCCATGGATGAAGATGGTAATCTTGTCGATCCTTATCATGGTATTGATGATATCAAACTTAAATTATTGCGTCATGTTTCCCCTGCGTTTAGAGAAGATCCTTTACGAGTGTTACGAGTTGCTCGATTTGCTGCTCGTTATTATCATTTAGGTTTTAGAATCGCATCTGAAACTCAAAAGTTAATGGAAGAGATGGTTTTAGCTGGTGAAATAAATACTCTAACTCCAGAGCGTGTTTGGAAAGAGACCGAGAAGGCATTAGCAAGTTCCGATCCACAAGTTTATTTTCAAGTGTTAAAACAATGTGGTGCTTTGGCGATATTATTTCCATCATTAACTCTTTCTTATACTGTTGCAGATGCATTAAAGAAATCAACTTTATTAACCGATGATTTAACGGTTCGTTTTGCAGTATTATTTGGTGAATTAACAACTGAAGCAGAAAAACTTTGTTCACAAATTAAAGCACCAAATCAATATACAAAATTAGCGATAATGGTGCAGCAATACCGTCTTAAAGTTGAAAACGTGACACAATTAACAGCTGAACAAATTATTGATTTATTCAATCGAATAGATGTTTGGCGTAATCCTCATCATCTTAATCAATTAATTATTGCTAGCCAATCTTATGCTAAAACAGAATCATTTCCACAAGCAAAGTACCTAGAAAGGGCATATAAATTAGCTCATGGCGTCAATGTTCAAAATATTATTGCTGAAGGTTATAAAGGAAAGTTGATTCAAGATGAGTTACAAAAAAGGCGAATTGAAGCGTTATTAAACGGTATTTGATTGCATCTTAATCAATTGTCACTTTTTTTCAAAATATCTAAAAAAAAGGGTTGACGATTTGCCGTAACACAAGCATAATGCGCCTCGCAGTGTTGGTTATGACGTTGCGAATGAAATGGCTACGTAGCTCAGTTGGTTAGAGCACATCACTCATAATGATGGGGTCACAGGTTCGAATCCCGTCGTAGCCACCATTAAGATTAAGTTATACTTTAACCGAAAGTATATTATGCGGGTGTGGCGAAATTGGTAGACGCACCAGATTTAGGTTCTGGCGCCGCGAGGCGTGGGGGTTCAAGTCCCTTCACCCGCACCATTTAATCTTAATATCTATCCTTTATTGGGGTATAGCCAAGCGGTAAGGCAGCGGGTTTTGATCCCGCCACGCCCAGGTTCGAATCCTGGTACCCCAGCCATTCCAATCTGCAAATTTTGATATCTATTAGCTAATCTGTTTTGCTTTTTACATTCTTAGTTATTCCTTTTCACGGGTATGGCGGAATTGGTAGACGCGCTAGATTCAGATTCTAGTTCCGAAAGGTGTGCGAGTTCAAATCTCACTACCCGTACCAGATATCTTTTCTCCTTTATAATTGGGGTATAGCCAAGCGGTAAGGCAGCGGGTTTTGATCCCGCCATGCCCAGGTTCGAATCCTGGTACCCCAGCCATTAAGACCTAACTTAATACTTTAGTTTGCTGTCGAGAAATGAATTAATGTGCAGTCAAACTTAAAAGTAATAATCATCGCACTTTAATCTACAAGCGCAATGATTAGAACAATTATTATTTAAGTACACAGACGAAATTTAATTCATTATTTTTGGGTTGCCACTCAATCGCTCCTATAGTTGTACCAACAGTATATTGGTTGGTAGCATCTCGTTCATCAGATGTCCAATATAGATGACCTTTAGGAAAATGGTTACCTGGGTAGGTGTGGTGATAAAGTTTTCCTTCGTTTGTTACATTACCCCATTCTCCTAGAAGGCTATTACCAATCCTACGATAATAGTGATTAGTTGTAATAGCCAAACAGTTATCAGAATTATTATCTGACTTACATGGACCATTGGTTATAAGGTTTTGGTCGCTATTGGTCAAATCCTCAATAGTAGGAACAACATATTTACCATTGCAAACACTTGCGCTTTGGTTGTAATGGTAAACATCTTGGCTTGGCGATGTGAACCATTTCTTAATCGTAAACGTGTATATATCTTCGCCATCAGATTTTATGGTAAAGGTAGGATTTACATCCGTTGCTTCACCTGTCAATTTTACTTGAAGCCCTGTATTAATTAGATGACTATCTATATCACCAACAGTAATTTGGTTTATTTCTATATTCACGCCTTTTGAACTATTTGATGATGTTATCGTCGATAAATCAAATGGTGCTCCAGCTATAAACATAAGGAATCGGGCTTGATCAAATCCCGTTGTTGGAAACCCACCAGAACTTACTTTATTGACGAAACCAGAATCAATAACGTGTTGATTAGCATCCCCCCAAGTTAAATAGACCCAATCACCAGTATAATCCCGATTTTCGAAGAGGAATGAATGCACAATTGATGGACGATTGGCACAAACAGTTGGTTTGATTGCATTGTAAATCAAAAAATCTTTTTTAGCTTCGGGATAAACTTTATAATTTGGAACACCATATTGCGTTACTAAAGCAATAGAGCCTGAAATTCTAATATAAGGGCTCCAACCTAATCTTGCCAACTCACAAAAAGTTCTGTTTCTATCTGATTCAAGTAATAAATAGGATTTATTATCATAGCGATAGAACCAGTCTATTTTAAATCCCCCATCGGGTGGGGTTATTTGAGTTATACTGTCTCCATCATCATCAGCAACCAATTGACTGTCAACCGGATTAGACATGGAAAAAGGTATCATTGTACCATCAAGACCATAATTAGATTTTAACGATGTCAATAATTGATTTGGAGTGGTGGCATTGGGATCAACTTGAGGGAAATTGATATTTTTTAGTTGACGATTTAGGTCATCGATTCCTGTAAAAACCTGAGATTGGAATTTTATCCCAAAATATTGGAAGTTTTGTTGATCATACTCTCGGGAACCATTAACACCAACCGCATCAGGATCGATAAAATATGGGCGATTGCCATTAATAGATTGTGCTGTGACTGCTACCAGTGCAAAAGCTAAATTACTCATTAAAAATATCGAACTTGTTAATAAAACTATAAACCTTATTGAAAATTGAGAAAACTTTTTAAATTTAAATCCTTTCAATAACATCATGTTACCTTACCTTATTATTCTTAAATTTAATAGAAAGATACAATCATTACGTTTCAATTAAGTTGATACTTATTTCAATGTTAAAAATGTGGGAAAATTAATTTATTGATAAAGATATTTTTTATTACTGACATGCAAAAATTGAATAAAAACTATCCATGCGGGAAAAAAAGTTTTACGCATGGACAGCCTTGAAAAAATGATTATCTATATAAATTTACATAAACAGTTTGGGCTGTTTCAGCACGGTTATTAGATATTTCTTTTACATAGTAGAAGTGTGCATCGTTAGCGATAGCATATTTTTGTGCTGCTGCGCTAACTTCGCTGGTATTATTAAATGTTCCATGGAAAACGATTGTTTTATATGGCTTCATGATTTTGAATGCTTCGCTAGTAATTTCATAAGCATCTTGACTTGCGATTGCTTTAGAAATGATAAAGTCACGAACTGGTGCCTCTTTTTTGTATAATGCAACATCAACATCTTGTTCACGATTTTTTACATCATCAGCAATAATTGAATAAACATAAAACGCATAGGCATCTTTTTCAGAAGCGATTTTACTTGCTGCATCTAAAATTTCAGAAGTGTTATTATAATCGCCTTTAAATTTTACGACTGCAAATGGTAAATAATAAAGGGCTTTTGAACGAGGATAAAGCACAACACCGTTGTGAGTAACTTCTTCTTTGCTTACCGCAATAGGTGCATTTGATTTATAAACATCGGCATAAACAATTGCACGATCAGTTGATGTGCCTGTAGAAGGTTGTTCAATACCAGTTATATGATAATATTTAGCACCAACTTCGTCCGCAGCTTTTGATATATCATCTGCTGCATTTTGTGCTTGTAAGTAGCTACCGGTTACAGAGACTTCTTTGAAGGGTATTAAATTATTACTTTCTTCTGCTGTTAATGGTAAAGCCGCATAAATATTGGCAATAGGTAGAGATAATAGTAAAGCTAATGCAATAGATGATTTATTATAACGTTTCATAATAATGTCCTTTGTATTTATGTTATAAAAATAAAAAAACAATCTGTAACGCTTATTCTATGAGGGTATTGCATGAGAGTATGAAAACGAAAAACGCTCTCGGGATCTATCTTTTACTAATTCTTTCAAACAGCTAGATAAAACAATGTGGAAATTGTGGAAAAGAAAAATAACCGTTAAATAGTATATATCAATTAGAATATTTGTGTAGGTATCACTTTAAATTTTTGTAAAGAATATATTTTTAAGCATTTTATGCTAAAGAAATATTGCGATATTAAATAATATTATTTTTGTAATAAATTATCATATTACAGCCAAGCATTTATATTTATGGTGCTTATAAAACAATTAATTATCTGTGCAGTTAATCCCCAAATGACATAATCACCATACTGATAAAAGTGTACATCATGTTGCGATTTCTTTTGCCAATTTGCTGTGCGATTTGGAACTAATTCAAAAGGGAAATTATCATCAGGTTTAAAGCCAACAAACATAGTTGCTTTTTTGGGGGAATGCTCAATAAACCATTCTAATGGAACCGTAAAAACCGACTCAACTTCATCATGATTAATTTGTAAATTATCCAATTTATCTACATGCTCAATTTTTGCAACAAATGGATAAATTATCATGCCTAATGAGGCATAAAATTTAGGTAATTGTCCTAATAGGGTTATTTGATCAAGCGTAATACCCAACTCCTCGAAAGTTTCACGTTTGGCGGTATATTCAGGGCTGATATCCGATAACTCAACTCGTCCTCCAGGAAAACAAATATCGCCTGGTTGCCATTTAAGTTTTTTTGAACGTACCTGAAAAAGCAGGTGCAATTGGTTTTCAATAGTGATAATAGGGATTAACACGGCAGCTTTATTCATGAATTGAAATTGGTTTTTGGTATTTTTCAAAGATTGTGATATTTTTTCTAGGGTGATCATAATATTTATTTCATTTATTTGTAAATTTACATTCTTTTTACGCTATAATAGAAAATTATTGGAGAAATTGTTCGTCAATAGTACATCTGTTTCACCTGAATAATGCTATGCAATACGATATAAATAATATAAAAAAAGAACTTGATGATCTTGCAATACTAAAACACGAACGTGCTCAAAGTGGTATGTCTCTGGAATTTCAGCGTGTCTTTTCATTATTGCCAGTTCTTTTTCATTTTAACCATCCCAATCTGCCAGGTTATGCGGGCGAAGAGACTCCATTAGGTATTGCGTATTATCAACCATCCAATGAAATTGTTGAACAGTTAAAAAATGAGTTCAATTTCAGTGAGGTAAATAAAAAAAATCACGCCAATATTTCAGCATTATATTCAATGGGTAGCACATGTTCCATCGGGCAATCTACCTCATCAGATCTTGATATATGGATCTGTATCGAAAATAGTTTATCTGATGTTAAAAAGCAAGCATTAATAAAGAAGTGCAGATTAATAGAAACTTGGGCTAAAGATCTCGGCATTAAACTTACTTTATTTGTTGTTGACGTCGATCGGTTTATTAACCAACATCATGAATGTCTAATGGGTGAAAACTGTGGATCTGCACAGCACATATTACTACTCGAAGAATTTTACCGTTCAGCCAACCTTTTAGCAGGTAAACGTCTGTTATGGTTTGCGATTCCTTCTGATTTTACAGTCAATGACGTCACTTATCCAACCTATGAAAAATGTGTCCAGGCATTAGTTGTATCGAATATCATCAAACGCGAAGAATGGATTGATTTTGGACCTTTGACGGGTTTATCTGCTGAAGAGTACTTTGGTGCGAGTTTATGGCAACTGTATAAAAGTATCGATTCACCATTCAAAGCAGTATTAAAAACATTATTACTTGAAGCTTATTCTTCGATCTATCCAAAAAATAGGCCTATTGCGTTTGATATGCGTGAATTAATTCAAAAAGGAGAAATCCATTCCCATCACTATCTTGATTCATACTCGATGTTATTGGATAGGATCTCAAACTATTTAACAAAGATTAGAGATTTTCAACGGCTGGAATTAGTTAGACATTGCTTTTATTTAAAAGTGAATGAAAAATTGTCACAAAAAGTAAATTCATCGTCATGGCGACGTGACATATTAAATGAATTTGTACAAAATTGGGGGTGGCAACAATCATTATTGGAAAAATTAGATGCTAGTAAAACTTGGAAAATAGAACAAGTTCGTGAAATACACGAAATATTACTACATACTATGATGACGGGTTATCGAAATTTGCTCAATTTTGGCCGTCGTAACAATTTAGATTCATTGATTAGCCCACAAGATCTAGCAATATTGACTCGCAAATTATATGCCTCTTTTGAAGTTCTTCCTGGTAAAATCTCTACATTGAAATTAAATATTTCTGATAATTTACAGGAAGATGTTTTAACTTTTATCCATGTTAAAGAAGACCGGATTAACCGAGCTGGTTGGTATGTTTATAACCAAAAACCTAAACTCAATTCGATTGTTGGACATCAATATCTAGAATATAGTAAATACTTAGTCAAATTAGTTGGTTGGTGTTACTTTAATGGTTTGATTTCAGATTCAACTCAATTTTACTATTATGATGGTGATGACCGTGATAACAAAAAAATCACCAAACTGATTGAAGATCTGAAAAATTATTTTCCAATTGATGTTCCAACAGCAACAGAAGAACAATTATATGGTCCGTGTGAAATACGCCATTTAGCAATCATATTGAATTTAGAAAACGATCCAACGGTTAATTTAAAGTTAGAAGATGAAATCAGCACTAATGTTCTAAACTATGGTAAGCAAGAATTAAGTTTGGTTAGCTCAATTGATTTGCTTTATCGTAACTCATGGAATGAAATTCGGGTCTTGCATTTTAGTGGTACTTTGTGCGTGCTAGAAGCTATAAAAGCTTTACTCAATCGTATGCACAAAGATGCTGATTTACCCAATTCGGTCGAAATCTTTTGTTATAGTAACCAGCTAAGTAATGAAATTAAAAATCAAATGAAAAGGCTGATGTACAATTGTGTTGATTTGAGATTATCGACAACTAAAAATAATTCAACACAAGTTAAGCCATTGAGAATTGATGGGGCGTCTTGGTATCTATTCTTCGAACGGTTTGGCGTGTCATTCCATCAATTTGAAAGTGCTATTGATTTTTATGGTGCAGTATCAAACAACAAAGTTCAAGGTAGACCGCTAAATATTTTAGATGAAAGTAATGAATTACCTAAAGAGATAGATAGCGTCGCTTATGAAGGTATTATTCAATTCTTTTTTGAAGATACCGCAAATGGATTTGATTTATACATTTTAAACGAGCATAATCAGATCGAAATTTACCGTAATTGTAACGGTACCAAAGAGAACATGGTCAAGGATATTAATGATTTTTATGTATTATCTGATGACCGCTTTACGTTTACCACCAGTAGCTCTGTTAATTTTAATTTACCGCAATTTTACCAAATTACATACAACGATGCTGGTGAACGCGAAATCTTCTTACTAAATTAGTTTTGTTCAAAAAGTATATTAAAAAAGTTGAGGAACGTACTTTTTTAGTATGCAACATGATAAAAAATAAAAGAATTAGCAATGAAAATGAAATTTCTATTAAAATAATGGGAACTTTTTTTAAATTTATGAATCTAACTGTTAGAGTGCACAATTTTGGGCCACACTAATAGTGATAATATAATGAGGGATGGCCTTTAATGGGGGAGCAAATAACAGACCAAGTTTTAGTAGATCGCGTTTTAAACGGAGATAAAAATGCGTTTAATTTACTTGTGGTACGTTATCAAAATAAGCTAGCTCATTTGGTATCACGTTATGTTTTACCTTCTGAAATACCTGATGTTGTGCAAGAAACTTTTATTAAAGCTTATCGTTCATTAAGCTCTTTTAAAGGTGAAAGTATTTTTTATACTTGGTTGTATCGAATCGCGGTTAATACTGCAAAGAATTACTTAACTTCGCAAGGCAGACGACCACCATCTTCGGATATTGATGCAAGTGAAGCGGAAAGTTACGAAGGTGCAGACTCATTAAGAGATGTCGATAACCCTGAAAGTTTAGTTCTTTCTAAAGAAGTTGAAAGAGTAGTATTTGAAGCAATTGAAGCATTACCTGATGATTTAAGAACCGCCATCACACTACGTGAAATTGATGGATTAAGTTATGAGGAAATAGCTGAAATTATGGGTACACCAGTCGGAACTGTGAGATCACGTATTTTTAGAGCACGTGATGCTATTGATGAAAAAATAAAACCATTAATTAGTTAGTGGTTTGAACAAATTAAAATAGGTAGCAAGAAATTAAGGTATCTACTATGCAAATAGAACAGAAGCAGCAACTTTCATTATTGATGGATGGTGAGTTTACAGACGATAACTTTGTTGATGTCGTTAGCCATGATGAAAGTTTGCAATCCTGCTGGCATCGCTATCATATCGCAAGAGAAGCAATGCGAGGAGAATTGCACGGTAGTTCATTAACATTAGATATTAGCAATCAAGTTGCTATGGCGATTGCGGATGATGATTTATACCCACAATTAACAGAGCAACCTTCTCAAGATGAGATTTCAATTCCTAAAGCTGAAAATCTATTTTGGGTGCGAATTAAAGATGTTGTGGCTAAAGTTAGCCAAGTTGGACTTGCTGCTTGTGTTACATTAGCAATTATTGCTGGTGTTCAATATCATCAAGGTCAATCGGACGATGCCAGTGGTGCTCCAACGCTTAATACTGTTCCTATGGGTGTTAATGTAGCTCCTGTTGGTGGAATACAACATAATGACAAGCAATTACTTGAAAAAAGACAATACGATAAAATTAGATTGCTCGTTCAAGATTATGAATTACAAAAAAGGTTAAATGCCCGTTAAATAAAAATGAATTTTCTATTTTCTTTAATAAAAATAAAGCTAAAACAGAGTAATAATTTTATTATTACTCTGTTTTTTATATTGTTTTCTGCCTCAACCATGGCAACAGAAACAAATGAAGCGTTAAATTTATTAAATAAAATGAGTAAAGCGGTGCAAATCAATGATTATCAAATTCATTTTGTATCACAAGATAGAGAACAATTTGGCTCAACTTTTGAATATAATCACTTAGGCGCAGCTAAAAAAGAAAATATTAATGCGCAATTGCTTTATCTTGAAGGTCCAGCAAAAGAGATTATCTTGCATAACAACACCACCAGTTATTTTCAACCTGATAGCCCTTCATTTTCGATTGCTAGTTCTCGCATAACAGAGGCATTTCCTGATGTAATTTATAATGACTTTAATTCAATAGCGAATATTTATGATTTTATTTTATTAGGTAAAACTAGAACGGCAAATCGTGGTGCTCAATTAGTTAAAATAATTGCAAAAGACAAAGATCGCTATAGCTATGTTATATGGATCGATGATGAGACTTTCTTACCATTACGAATAGACTTAATTGATGATGATAATGACATTGTTAATCAATTGAAAGTTGTTGATATCGATATTGATTTCGATGTTAAAAAATTCAAAAATTATATTGATAATCGAACTTACCCAATTTTATTATCAATCGAAAAACAGAATAATTTACTTGATGCTTGGCGCTTAGCATGGTTGCCAAAAGGATTTAAAGAAATAGCGGCGTATAATGTCAATTTTTATAGTTCTGATATTGCAACTAAATTGTTTTCTGATGGCGTATTTTCTTTTACAGTAAATGTCTCTTTAGAGCAAGCAAGTCAACCTAATCAACTTATTCAGCAGGGCGGAAGAACAATATTCTCAACTAATCTGGGTAACAAAAATATTATTATTATTGGTAATTTACCTGAAGGGACAATTGAAAGAATTGCCCAAAATATTGTTGAGAAATCGCCGTAAACCTCTCGATAACACTATGCTTACTGACCATTAATGTGTAGAATGTTTGCTTCTATTTTCGTGATTATTTGACTTGTTATTTATAGCCAATAACACTAACGATAATTAACAGTACATAACTAAAATATAACTTATTGATATGAATAAAAATATCCGCAATTTTTCAATTATTGCTCATATTGACCATGGTAAATCAACGCTTTCTGATCGTATTATCCAAATCTGTGGAGGACTTTCTGATCGTGAAATGGAAGCTCAAGTTTTAGACTCAATGGATCTGGAACGTGAACGTGGTATTACAATTAAAGCACAAAGTGTTACTTTAGATTATCATGCTAAAGATGGCCAAACATATCAGCTAAACTTCATCGATACACCAGGACATGTGGATTTTTCATATGAAGTTTCTCGTTCACTTGCTGCATGTGAAGGTGCATTACTTGTTGTTGATGCAGGGCAAGGTGTTGAAGCGCAAACTCTTGCAAACTGTTATACAGCACTTGATATGGACCTTGAGGTTGTACCAGTACTTAATAAAATCGACTTACCGGCAGCCGAACCTGAAAGAGTGGCAGAAGAGATTGAAGACATTGTTGGTATTGATGCTAGCAATGCAGTAAGATGCTCGGCTAAAACCGGAGTAGGTGTGGTTGATGTGCTTGAACAACTCGTTCATGATATCCCTGCGCCAGAAGGTGATTCGAATGCACCACTACAAGCACTAATTATTGATTCATGGTTTGATAACTATTTAGGTGTTGTATCACTAATTCGTATCAAGAATGGTGAGTTAAATAAAGGTGATAAAATCAAAGTTATGAGTACAGGAATGACTTATAATGTTGATCGCCTAGGGATCTTTACTCCAAAACAAATAGATAAAGACTGCTTGCATTGTGGTGAAGTAGGTTGGGTTGTTTGTGCAATCAAAGATATATTAGGAGCACCTGTAGGGGACACGTTAACTTTAGCAAAATCTCCAGCAGACAAGCCACTACCAGGATTTAAAAAAGTTAAACCTCAAGTATATGCAGGATTATTTCCAACTAGTTCTGATGATTACGAAGCATTTCGTGATGCATTAGGAAAACTAAGCCTTAACGATGCCTCGCTTTTTTATGAACCTGAAAATTCTGGTGCGTTAGGATTTGGTTTCCGTTGTGGTTTCCTTGGTTTATTGCATATGGAAATCATTCAAGAACGATTAGAGAGAGAGTATAATCTTGATTTAATTACTACTGCACCAACAGTAGTTTATGAGGTTTTGACTACTCAAAATGAAATTATCTATGTTGATAGCCCTGCAAAATTACCTGCGGTGAATAACATTCAAGAACTTCGTGAACCTATAGCTGAATGTAACATATTAGTTCCACAAACGTATTTAGGTAATGTAATTACTCTATGTGTTGAAAAGCGCGGTGTACAAACCAATATGGTTTATCATGGTAATCAAGTTGCATTAACTTACGAAATTCCAATGACTGAAGTTGTTTTAGATTTCTTTGACAAACTGAAATCAACTTCACGTGGTTATGCCTCTTTAGATTACAGCTTCAAACGTTTCCAAGTCGCAGACATGGTTAGGCTTGATGTATTAATTAATGGTGAGCGTGTTGATGCATTAGCACTCATTACCCATAAAGACAATGCACCATACCGTGGGCGTGAACTAGTCGAAAAGATGAAAGATCTTATTCCGCGTCAGCAATTTGATATCGCGATTCAAGCTGCAATTGGCAACCACGTCATAGCTCGTTCAACAGTTAAACAACTTCGTAAAAATGTTTTAGCTAAATGCTATGGTGGTGATGTAAGTCGTAAGAAAAAACTTTTACAAAAACAAAAAGAAGGTAAAAAGCGCATGAAACAAGTAGGTAATGTAGAATTACCGCAAGAAGCGTTTTTAGCTATTCTACATGTTGGTAAAGATTAATCAGTTAAAGAGGATAAAAAATGGCTAACTTATTCGCCATCATATTAACAATAGCAACATTCATTACTGCGATCTTTTGGTTTTTAGAGAAGTACCGATGGAAACCTGCTAGACAACGTAAAGTTGAAGAGATTCGTAAGCAAGCTAATGGTGAAATTGATGGTAAAATTTTGGCAGAAGTTGGAAAACCTAAAGGCTGGATTGAAAATTTAGCATCGTTTTTCCCTGTTCTTTTTGTGGTTTTTGTTATTCGATCATTTATATATGAACCATTTCAAATTCCTTCTGGGTCAATGATGCAAACACTATTAGTTGGTGATTTTATTGCTGTTCAAAAGTTTTCATATGGATTACGTGATCCGATCACCAATACTGTCTTAATTTCAACCGGTCATCCAAAACGTGGTGAAATTGCGGTTTTCAAACACCCCAATGGATCTAATATAGATATTATTAAACGCGTTGTAGGTTTACCTGGCGATAAAATTGTCTATTTGTCTAATGAAAAGAAAATTCTCATTTATCCAGCTTGCCAATCAACCGATAATAATTGTGTTGGTCAGCGTTCTGAACCATTAGATTTACATTACACTCAACCACAACCAAGTAATTGGAAAGAAGTGAACGAAATGGGGAAAAACCCAGGCTTTTATACAATAGAACAATATAAAGACAAAGGTATTGTTGATTCTAACTCTAGAATTACATTAGATATGAAAATTCAACAAGAAACCTTAGGTGAAATTACTCACGATGTTCTAACAACGCCTGGAAAAATGGAAGATACAAGTTATTTTTATCATCAAAATGGTCAACCGATAGCAACATGGGTTGTTCCACAAGATAACTATTTTATGATGGGTGATAACCGTGATAACAGCGGTGACAGTCGATATTTTGGCTTTGTCCCTGAAAAAAACTTTGTTGGTCGAGCTACAACTATTTGGATCAGTTTTGAAAAACAACCTGATAAGTGGCCAACAGGAATTCGTTTTAGCCGTATAGGTGGAATCCACTAACTGTGATGAAAAATTTGAATCAACTACAACAAGCTATTGGATATCAGTTTAAAAACACATCTTTACTTCAGTTAGCACTAACTCATCGTAGTGCTAATAAAATGCATAATGAACGCCTTGAATTTTTAGGTGATTCGATATTAAGTTTTGTCATTGCTGATGAACTTTATCATCGATTTCTCAAGCAAGATGAGGGTGATCTTAGTCAAATGCGAGCAAGTTTAGTATGTGGACAGACACTTGCTGAAATGGGAAAAGAATTCAAATTAGGTGATTACCTAATTTTAGGTCAAGGTGAATTAAAAAGTGGTGGTTTTCGTCGTGAATCCATTATCTCTGATGCAGTAGAAGCTATCATTGGCGCTATTTATCTAGATAGTGAAATTGAAAACATTCGCCGCATAATTTTATCTTGGTATCAAAAACGCTTAGATGAAATTCAACCTGGTATTAAGCAAAAAGATGCTAAGACACGTTTACAAGAATATTTGCAAGGTATACGACATGAAAGACCATGTTATTTAATTCTTGAAGTTACTGGCGACAATCATGAGCAAGAGTTCTTAATTCAATGTAAAATTGAAAACGATGATCACCAATACTTAGGGCGAGGTTTAAGCCGTCGCAAGGCTGAACAAGCCGCAGCTCAAGAAGCATTAAACCAATTAGGAATAAAATGACAGAATCAAAACAACATTGTGGATTTGTTGCCATAGTTGGAAGACCAAATGTCGGCAAATCAACACTATTAAACCAACTACTTGGTCAAAAAGTATCAATCACCTCACGTAAAGCGCAAACAACGCGTCACCGTATTGTCGGAATTGATACCCAAGGCGATGATCAAATTATCTATATTGATACACCCGGTTTACATATTGAAGAAAAAAGAGCGATTAATCGCTTAATGAATCGTGCCGCTAGCAGTTCAATTGGTGATGTTGAATTAGTTATTTTTGTCGTGGAAGGAACCCACTGGACTGAAGATGACGAAATGGTTGCAGGCAAACTCAAAGATTGCAAGGCACCTATACTGTTAGTTATCAACAAAATTGATAATGTAACAGATAAAACCCAACTGTTACCACATATCCAAGAAATTAGTCAAAAAATTAACTTTTTAGATGTTGTGCCAATTAGTGCAGAAAAAGGTGAAGGGATTGACATCATCAAAGATATTGTCAAAAAACATTTACCCGTTGGTGAACACCACTTTCCTGAAGATTATATCACTGACCGATCACAACGATTTATGGCTTCAGAAATCATCCGAGAAAAACTAATGCGTTTTTTAGGTGATGAATTACCTTACTCGGTTACGGTTGAAATTGAACAATTTAAAGTTGATGAACGTACTGGCATGTACCGCATTAATGGCTTAATCCTAGTTGAACGCGATGGACAAAAGAAAATGGTCATTGGCAACAAAGGTGAAAAAATCAAAAAAATCGGTATTGAAGCCCGTAAAGATATGCAACTTTTCTTTGATAACAAAGTTCATTTAGAATTATGGGTTAAAGTCAAAGCTGGTTGGGCTGATGATGAGCGAGCATTACGTAGTTTAGGTTATAGTGACGATTAATCTAACTCTTTAAAAAATCAGGCAAAAGTTTGCCTGATTTTTTTATCTACTTGCAGTAGATTGATATTATCCAAAAATATCTAACCCTGCCCATAATAAGCATTTTGTCCATGCTTACGGAAATAGTGTTTATCCAATAATTCTTGTTGGATTTTTATGCCGACATTTAGATTGCGTGTAGCTAATGCCATAGCAGCGACTTCTTCTAAGACAACTGCATTATGAACAGCATCATCTGCATTTTTTCCCCAACTAAAAGGACCATGTCCGGATACCAATACACTAGGTATTGCCAATACATCAATGGATCGTTTAGTAAACTCTTCAATAATCACTTTACCTGTATTGAGTTCATAATTGTTAATTATTTCAGTTGGTGTTAACTGGCGAGTGCAAGGAATATCTCCATAAAAATAATCTGCATGAGTTGTACCTAAAGCTGGAATATCTAATCCTGCTTGAGACCAAATTGTTGCGTTTCTTGAATGAGTATGAATAACTCCACCAATTTGTTCAAAAGCCTTATAAAGCTCAATATGCGTTTGTGTGTCGCTTGAAGGATTAAGTTTACCTTCGACTTTTTTACCATCAAGATCGACAATAACAATATCATTCACTTGCAACTTATCATAAGCGACTCCTGACGGTTTGATAGCAATAACACCGTTACTTCTGTCAATTGCAGATACATTCCCCCAAGTAAATGTCACAAGCTGATAATAAGGTAATAATAAATTTGCTGCTAAAACATGTTCTTTTAATTCAGTAAACATATTAACATCCTGTTTGATAATAAATAAAACATCAGGAATAAACATAAAACAATATCAATTGTTCTAATATAAACCTCAATGATCATCTCCAATATGACGAAGTTTTTTACCTAACATCAGATTTTTTTCGATACGTTCCAATGAAATATTTTTGGTTTCAGGTACAAAGAAAATTACAATGAAGATAAATAAAACATTCATGCCGGTATATAACCAAAATGTTTGAGCAACACCTATATGATTTAATAATGTAAGGAATGTTGCACCAATTATCATATTTGAAATCCAATTGGTCGCAGTTGAACAAGTCACACCAAAATCACGGCTTTTTAAAGGTTGAATTTCAGAACATAAAATCCACACCACTGGTGCTGCACTCATTGCATAACCACCAATACACATAATTGCCATTCCAACTGCTGCATAGGATGTAAATGATGATGGATTACCATTTTCGATAAGTTGCAAACAAATACCTAGTACTAATGTACCTAAAGCCATAATACCAAAACCAACTTTTAGAATTGGTTTTCGTCCTAACTTATCAACAGTAAAAATTGCAATAAATGTAGCTAACACAAAAGTAAGACCAACAATAATTGTAGCAATCATTTGTTGCTGGGTACTTTCAAATCCTGCAAGGCTAAAGATTTTTGGTGCATAGTACATAATAATATTCATACCGGTAAATTGTTGCATCGCTTGTAATGCCATACCAAGATAAACTGTTCTGCGTACATTTTTGTTTGCTTTAAACAGTGTCCAGCCTTCCTGTTTTTCTTGTAAACTATCCTTGATATCATTAAATTCTTGTTGAATTTTTACAGGATCGCTACGAATTGATTTTAAAACTTTCTCAGTTTCATTTAATCGTCCTTTTGATGCCAACCACCTAGGACTATTAGGCAGGAAAATCACTACTATAAACAATATGATTGCAGGTATAGAAATGATACCAAGCATCATTCGCCAATCACCTGTATAGCTAAAATAGGTATCTGATAAAAATGCAACCAAAATACCAATTGTGACTAACAGCTGGTAAGCAGCAATCATCTTACCGCGAATGTTTTCTGGCGCCATTTCAGAAAGATAAAGTGGCGCTGTATAAGATGCAATACCAACAGCAAACCCCAAAATAACTCGCCAGACTAAAAGAACTTCTACATTAGGTGCTAAAGCCGATCCAAAGCAACTTATAATAAAAAATAAGGCGCCCGCTAATAAGCTATATTTTCTACCTAAATAAAAAGATAACCAACCATTGGATAGAGCCCCCAAAGCAGCTCCTAACATCATTGAACTCACTACCCATTCTTGTAGCTGAGTAGTTAGTTCAAACTGAATAGTAATAAACGGTAAAGCTCCCGCAATTACACCTATATCTAGACCGAATAGTAGACCGGCCATTGCAGCTGAAAAGCCGATTAGAAAGGTCATTTTTTTTGCAGAATTTATTTCCATTTTATTCGTTGTTAAAGACGTATTCATATCCACCTCTTTATTCCCTTTATTCTGTAATTTTGATAATAATTGGAAATAATATTTCCAATTATTGAACTAAAATAAATTTATCAAGCATAAGGATTACAATACGCAATCTCATTCCAACGCAATTCATTCCTGAAATCATTAATTTGGGTACTTTCATCAATAACTAACAACTCAATGTTATGCAGTTGTGCATAAAGTCTGAAATAATCCATAGAAAGTGCTTGGGTATAAACAGAATGATGTGCAGCACCAGCAAGAATCCAGGCTTCAGCTGATACTTTTAACGATGGTTTTGGTTTCCAAACTGCACATGCTACAGGTAGTTTTGGTAGTGCATAAGGCTGTTTGATTGTCTCGAGTTCATTCGCAACTAGTCTAAAGCGGTTACCAATATCAATTAAACTGGCATTGATTGCTAAACCAGGTTTTGCAGGGAAAATAAGTCGAGCAGGATCGGCTTTACCACCAATGCCCAAATGTTGAATATCAAGTAAAGGTTTGATGTCATCGTCTATAATAGATGGGCAAACTTCTAACATATGTGAGCCGACAACTAATTCATTACCTTCAGTAAAATCATAGGTATAATCTTCCATGAAAGCGGTGCCACCTGAAAGCCCTTTGGCCATTAATTTCATGGTGCTTAGTAATGCTGCGGTTTTCCAATCACCTTCACCAGCAAAGCCATAACCTTTAGCCATTAATCGTTGGACAGCAAGTCCTGGTAATTGTGCCATACCGTATAGATCTTCAAATGTTGTGGTAAATCCGCCATAATTACCTTGTTTAAGGAATTGCTCAATACCTAATTCGATTCTCGCTGCGTCAATTAAGTTTTGTCTTTTCTCTCCACCAATTTGGGCGACGGGAGCAAGTTTATAAAGTGTTTCATATTCATCAATTAGCTGATTGACATCACCTTCAGCAATTGAGTTAATGACTGAAACCAAATCACCACCTGCATGAGTGTTGACTGAATAACCAAATTTAATTTGTGCAGAAACTTTATTCCCTTCTGTTACAGCAACTTCGCGCATGTTGTCACCAAATCTAACGATTTTCATGGTTTTTTCTGCATTAATTGCCACACAAACTCGCATCCATTTCCCAATTTGCTCATGAACATCTTTATCTTTCCAGTAACCAGTTACCAGAGAATGAGGTTGGCGCATACGAGAACCGATAAAACCAAATTCACGTCCTCCATGTGCAGTTTGGTTAAGATTCATAAAATCCATATCCATTGAATCCCACGGAACGACTTTATTAAATTGAGTATGAAGTTGTAGAAGAGGTTTTTGTAGATGAGTTAATCCATTAATCCACATCTTAGCTGGTGAAAATGTATGTAACCATGTAATTAATCCAACACATTTTGAAGAATAATTTACTTCCTGACAAAGGTCATATATATCTTCAGGTTTTGTTGCGAGTGGTTTAAGAACAATTTTAACGGGTAGATTTGCTTCATGATTAAAATAATCTGTTACCTCTTGAATATTTCTTTTAATTTGTTCAAGTGCTTCTGGCCCATAAAGGTGTTGACTACCTGCAACAAACCAAATTTCAGCTTCTGAATAAACAAACATAATGGACTCCTTTATAATTTATTCATATTTTGTAAATTAAATTAAGCGTTATAGTTGGGTTCACTAGAGGCTGACCAAACTAAATACTTTTTATATAATTCTTCATATATAGGGACCCTGTTATCATCAGGGATAAAGGTGGTTTCAAGCTTACTAGACATACTACTTTGAGCGGTGGAAATATCGGCATAAACATCTGCTGCAACAGCTGCAAAGATTGCTGCACCTAATGCACAACATTGTTCTGAACTCACAACGGTCAGCGGTTTATTCATTACATCTGCACAAGCTTGCATAATAACTGGGGATTTTTTAGCTATTCCTCCTAAAGCGACAATTTCATTAACGGGCACATCTTGATTAATAAAGCATTCCATAATTGCTCTAGCGCCAAAGGCTGTTGATAAAACCAAGCTTCCAAATAATGTTGCAGCATCAGTTGAAATCGTTAAATTGGTTATAACACCTTTGATTCGTTGATTGGCATAAGGGGTTCGTCTACCATTAAACCAATCAAGCGTTATAGGAATTGTGTCTAGATTTGGATTTTCTGCCCAAGCTTGAGCAATATCATTTAATAATTTATGCTTTAACTCCTTCACTATTGGTTGAGATTCTGGTGAGATTGAAACTAACTTTTCAAGAGGCCAACACAAGAGTTTTTTATACCATGCATAGATGTCTCCAAAAGCTGATTGCCCAGCTTCAAGACCTATATAGTTTGGTATCACACTACCATCCACCTGACCACAAATGCCTTTAATTGAACGATTATTTATAACGTTTTGTTCTGCCAATAAAATATCGCAGGTAGAGGTGCCAATTACTTTAACTAATGTATAAGGTTTTGCACCTGCACCAACGGCACCCATGTGACAATCAAATGCACCACCAGAAATTACGGTCGATGTTGGTAATCCCAATTTTTCTGCCCACTCTTGGGTAATAGTGCCCACTTTATGATTTGCGGTATAAGTCTTTTCAAATAAAGGATAAGGTAAGTTATTAACTAAACTTGGGTCGAGTTTTTCAAAAAACTCATAAGGGGGTAAACCATTCCATTCTTCGCTCCAAAAACATTTGTGACCGGCAGCGCATCGACCACGCTTTATTGCATTTGGCGCTGTCGTTCCAGAAAGTAAAGCGGGTACCCAATCACAGAGTTCAATCCAAGAAGCCGAAGCATTTTTTACAGCACTGTCTTGACGAAAAATATGCATAATCTTCGCCCAAAACCATTCTGAAGAATAAACTCCACCACAATATTCCAAATATTTAGAGTATGGTTCAGTTTTGCACACTCTATTAATTTCTTCAGCTTCGTGTACCGAGGTATGATCTTTCCATAAAATAAACATTGCATTAGGATTGTTCATAAATTCTGGTTTTAAAGCTAACACATCGCCATTTTCATCAATAGGTGCTGGGGTAGAACCTGTTGAGTCCACACCAATAGCAACTATATTTTGTGCATCAGATTTAAGTTGATTGACAACAGATTGTATTGATTGAGTCATTGACTCAATGTAATCAAGGGGATGATGCCTGAACTGATTTTTTTGTGGATCACAAAACTGGCCCTTAGACCAGCGTGGGTAATAAACTACTGCTGTAGCTAACTCTTTCCCATTTTGACAGTCGACCGCTAAAGCTCTGACAGAATCACTACCAAAATCCAATCCAATGGTTATTTTTTTATTCATCCGCTAACACCTCAAAGACTAATTAAATGGAGTTTTTTGGAAGAATAAATAATTTCCGATAAAACAAGTAGGTATGTTGTTGCTATAAATATAGACGATTCTGCACACCTAATTTGTTTTGTGATGTAGATCTCACAATTATCACTATTCAAAAAAAAATTTTATGTAAAAATAAAATAGTTTCAAAAAATTGGTGATGACAAATGAGCAATAAACAACAAAATAACCCTTTGTTACCTGGTTATTCATTTAATGTCCATCTTGTATCTGGTTTAACACCGATCGAAAAAGAAGGAAAATTTGATTTTTTCATTGATCGTCCTAATGGATTAAATGGTTACATTATTAACCTCACTTATGCAGGCCAAGGTACTATTTATCGTGATGATGAATCATTTAATTGTTATCCCGGTGACTTTGTTCTTTTTCCTCCCAAAGAACCCCATTTATACGGACGTAAAGAAGATGAGAATAATTGGTTTCATTTTTGGGTATATTTCAGACCAAAATCAACATGGAAATATTTATTAAGTTGGGAAAACCGATTAAAAGAAACGGGATTTTATCGCCCTAATACCCAAGTAAAAGATGAACTAGAACAGCTATTTATAAAAATTGTCGAGGTAGGGCAATCAAATACGATATATTCTGAAAATTTAGCTATGAGCATGTTAGAGCAATTCTTGATACGTTGCGCACAAGAGACTTCTTGCACTAATCCTCCTAAAATAGATACCCGAGTACTACAAGTTTGCAACTATTTAATTGATACTCTGGATGAAAATAATTTTACGCTTGATATCGTATCGCAGAAAGTGTGTTTGTCGACATCGCGAATTGCTCATATATTTAAAGACCAGATTGGTATGTCTATTGGAGAATGGCGACAAGAGCAACGGGTAAATCGTGCAAAACTGTTATTGCAAACCACTAATATGAGTATCGCAGAAATTAGCCGTTCAATCGGATTTGATGATCAACTTTATTTTTCGCGAATCTTCAAAAAAAGAATTGGTCTATGTCCTCAAAAATATCGCAATAGCACTCGAGAACAAAATGAAAGAAAAATCCAAAGTGTCAACTCGCTTTACTTTTATGATAAGCAAAATGACCATATCATTGAATAAATACAAATTATTAGGTAATTATTTTTTCAGAAAGTTAATACTAAACATCGCTCCTCGTTTTATATATAATAGCCGCTCACAGACTTGGATTTAGAATATCAATTTCGGAGCTTTTTCATGCAGCAGTTTCGTCCTATCCGTCGTGCTTTACTCAGTGTTTCTGATAAAACAGGAATCATTGAATTTGCTAAAGCTTTATCTGAACGTAATATTGAACTCCTTTCTACTGGTGGCACCGCCAAACTTTTAATCGACAACCACATTCCTGTTACCGAAGTATCGAATTATACGGGATTCCCTGAAATGATGGATGGTCGAGTCAAAACGTTACATCCTAAAATACATGGTGGCATTTTAGGGCGTCGAGGGATTGATGACGAAGTGATGCAACAACATCAGATCGCAACGATTGATATGGTGGTTGTCAACTTATATCCTTTCGCGAAAACGGTAGCTGACCCAAATTCTAGTTTAGAAGATGCGATAGAAAATATTGATATTGGCGGACCAACAATGGTGCGATCTGCAGCTAAAAATAATAAAGATGTCGCCATTGTTGTTGATTGTCAGGACTATAGCACAATCATTGATATGTTAGATAAACAGCAAAATTGCCTCTCTTTCAAGTATCGATTTAGCTTAGCAATAAAAGCATTTGAACATACAGCTCAATATGACGGTATGATCGCTAACTATTTTGGTAAACTTGTACCTCCATATTATGGTGATACAGAAAAGCCTGCTGGTGAATTCCCTCGCACTTTAAATCTACAATTTGTTAAAAAACAAGATATGCGATATGGCGAAAACTCACATCAACATGCAGCTTTTTATGTGGAAGAACATCTTGAGCCAGGTTCTATTGCTACAGCCAAACAAATACAAGGTAAAGAGCTATCTTATAACAATATTGCCGATACCGATGCTGCATTAGAATGTGTAAAATCATTTGATGAACCAGCTTGTGTAATAGTTAAACACGCTAACCCATGTGGTGTTGCGGTGAGTGATAACATCTTAAATGCCTATCTTAATGCTTTTAAAACCGACCCAACTTCTGCCTTTGGGGGAATTATTGCTTTTAATCGTCCATTAGATGCTAAAACAGCCCAAACTATTGTTGATAAACAATTTGTTGAAGTAATTATTGCACCATCGGTTGATCAAAACGCTTTGGCCATTACACAAACGAAAAAAAATGTTCGAGTATTAGAATGTGGCGAATGGCCAGCGAGCACAAAAGCCAGTTTAGATTTAAAACGAGTTAATGGCGGATTGCTTGTACAAGATCGTGATTTAGGTATGGTAACCAAAGACCAATTAACGGTAGTTACCAAACGACAACCGACTGAAAAAGAGTTATCTGATGCACTATTTTGTTGGAAAGTGGCAAAATTTGTGAAATCTAATGCTATTGTTTACGCTAAAGATAAGATGACTATTGGCATTGGTGCAGGGCAAATGAGTCGTGTTTATTCGGCCAAAATTGCTGGAATAAAAGCACAAGATGAGAATCTAGAAGTTGCTGGTTCAGTTGTAGCTTCTGATGCATTCTTCCCGTTTAGAGATGGTGTTGATGCCGCGGCTGCGGTTGGTGTCACCTGTGTTATTCAGCCGGGTGGTTCAATCCGTGATGATGAAGTAATACAAGCCGCTAATGAGCATAACATTGCCATGATCTTCACCAATATGCGTCATTTTAGGCATTAATTATAAAAGTATTGAAAGGACCTTGTATGAAAGTATTAGTAATTGGTAATGGTGGGCGCGAACATGCTTTAGCTTGGAAAGCAGCACAATCGCCATTAGTTTCTAAAGTGTTTGTTGCACCAGGTAATGCAGGTACCGCACTTGAGCCAAATTTAGAAAATATCAACATCAAAGCAACAGATATTGCTGGTCTACTCAACTTTGCTCAAGAGCAACAAATAGACTTAACTATTGTTGGACCAGAAGCGCCATTAGTGATTGGTATTGTCGATAGTTTTCAAAAAGCTGGATTAACTATCTTTGGCCCATCAAAAGCGGCTGCTCAGCTAGAAGGATCAAAAGCTTTCACTAAAGATTTTTTAGCTCGACATAACATCCCAACTGCTGAATACCAAAACTTCACAGAAATTGAGCCAGCCATTGCTTATATTCGTCAAAAAGGCGCACCAATTGTGATAAAAGCTGATGGTTTAGCGGCAGGAAAGGGCGTGATTGTTGCCATGACACAAAAGGAAGCCGAAGAGGCAGTACACGATATGTTAGCGGGAAATGCCTTTGGTGATGCCGGTCATCGAGTCGTAATTGAAGAGTTCCTTGATGGCGAAGAAGCCAGTTTTATCGTAATGGTCGATGGTAAACATGTCGAACCAATGGCAACCAGCCAAGATCATAAACGTGTTGGTGATGGTGATACTGGTTTGAATACTGGTGGAATGGGCGCTTACTCTCCAGCGCCAGTAGTAACCGATGACGTCTTCAATAAAGTTATGGAAGAAATCATTTACCCAACCGTCAATGGCATGGCAAAAGAAGGCAATGTATATGTTGGTTTTCTTTATGCCGGATTAATGATTGATAAACAAGGAAATCCTAAAGTAATCGAATTCAATTGTCGATTTGGCGATCCTGAAACTCAACCAATCATGATGCGAATGCAATCTGACCTAGTTGAGCTCTGCTTGGCTGCCACAAAGGGCGAACTAAATACTGTAAAATCAAAATGGGATATAAGGCCTGCTTTAGGTGTAGTTCTTGCTGCTGGCGGATATCCAGGCGATTACAACACCAAAGATGTTATATTAGGTCTACCTACTGAAACAGATACTAATTGCAAAATCTTCCATGCCGGCACCTGTTTAGAAAACGGTCAAGTCTATACCAATGGTGGGAGAGTTCTATGTGTTACAGCTTTAGGCGATAGTGTTTCAGACGCTCAAAAACGTGCGTATGAACAAATTAAAAGTATCTATTGGCATGGTTGTTACTATCGTCATGATATTGGCTATCGAGCTATTGAACGCGAAAAAAATAAATAAATTTCAAATAAATAGCGCTATATAGCGCTATTTTTTTATCTACCATTAAGCCAAAAAAAGTTGAGGAGAGGGGTTTTTTAGCCCTAAAAGTTTTTTGTGGTTTGAAAAAAAACTCAAAAACCCCTCTCCTCAACTTTTTTTGCCTTGTTTTAATGACAAGAAATTTCAAATTATATTCTTTTAATCACAATTGAGGTGTTAATTCCGCCAAAAGCAAAGTTATTAGTTTGAAAATATTCAATATCTAAATTTCGTCCTGAACCAACGATATAATCCAAATCACCACATTGAGGATCGACATTATTTAAGTTGATAGTTGGATTAAACCAGCCAGTATGCATCATTTCTAATGTTAACCATGCCTCTATCGCGCCACATGCACCAAGAGTATGACCAAAATAGCTTTTTAAAGATGATATTGGGGTTTTATTACCGTAGATATTGGCAACAGCATTACTTTCAGCAATATCTCCACGAGCAGTTGCGGTACCGTGAGCACTGATGTAACCAATTTGGCTTGGATCTAAACCTGCATCTTTGAGTGATTGTTCAATGCAATATTGGATTGTTTCTTGCCTTGGTTGGGTAATATGACTCGCATCACAGTTAGTTTTAAAGCCTATAATCTCTCCATAAATTTTTGCTCCTCGAGCCATGGCGTGTTCATATTCCTCTAAAATTAATGCACCGGCTCCTTCACCAATAACTAACCCATCGCGATCCCGATCGTATGGTCTTGGTGATAACTTTGGTGTGTCATTAAGTTGGCTCGTGGCAAATAAGGTATCGAAAACAGCTGCTTCCGAAGGGCATAACTCTTCGGCTCCACCTGCTACCATGATTTTTTGCATACCGTATTTTATAGCTTCATATGCATAACCTATAGCTTGACTTCCAGATGTACAAGCACTTGATGTGGTAATTAATCGACCTTTTAAACCAAAAAATAAACCTGTATTAACTGCAGTTGTATGTGGCATCATTTGAATATAGGTCGTTGCGGTGATGTTGTTAGTATGCTTTTCATTTAACATGGTTGCAAATGATGCAACGGGTTGAGTACTACCTGTTGATGACCCAAACGCAATACCTGTATCACCATTAGTTAGCTCAGGCTCATCTAGTAATCCTGCTTTTTCTAATGCGATTTCAGTTGCTTTGGTTGAGAGTAATGATACTCTGCCCATTGAACGAATTTTTTTCCGTGTATAGTGGTCTGGTAAAACAAAATCATCAATTGGGGCACCAAGTTTGGTATGCAATCCATCGTAAATTTCCCATTCTGGCATATATCGAACAGCATTTTGAAGTTGTTTTAGTTTGAGCTCAACATCATCCCATTCATTACCAAATGCGGTGACGCCACCTGCGCCAGTTATGACTACTCGTTTTGTCATACCATTCCTCCATTAATAGAAATGACTTGTCTTGTTATATATCCCGCATTATCTGACATTAAATAACTTGCAAGTCCTGCGACTTCGTCAACGTGCCCCATTCGTTTAAGAGGGATCATGTTCATTGCTTCTTTTAAAGCGATTGGTTCCATATCTAAAATACCCGTGTCTATTAGACCCGGGGCAATGCAATTGACGGTAATTTTTCGTTTAGCTAATTCAAGTGCCAACGCTTTGGTTGCACCAATTACGCCTGCTTTGGCCGCGCTGTAATTGACTTGACCACGATTTCCAACGATGCCAGAAACTGATGATATAACTATAATTCTTCCACCATTACGTAGTCCAATCATGGGCATAATACAAGGATGTAATACATTGTAAAAACTATCAAGATCGGTATGAATTACAGCTTTCCAATCATCTTGTGTTAAAGCAGGGAAAGCACCATCACGGATAATACCTGCATTATTAACAACACCGTAATAAGCTCCATATTGTTCAGTATCTGCTTCTATCATTTGCTGACATTGCTCAGTGTTACTTACATCAAATTGAATTAGTCTAGCTTTTTGGGTGGTTTGTTCGATAATTTTTTGAGTTTCAATCGCCCCTTTTTTGTCACTATGATAATGTATGACGATATCAAAACCGTCGGACGCTAGTTTACAGGCAATTGCTTTACCAATTCCTTTGCTTGCTCCAGTTACAAGTACTGTTCGACTCATAATTGTTATCCTTTTAATCGCTGGGAACCAAAAAGTTGGTCTAATTCACTAGGATCAGGTTCATAAACATTTAATTTACCTGATGCAACACATTGTTGATTTATACTGATATCACAATCAAAGTTAGCTAGTTTAGAATCAAAAAGAACTAAATTGGCGGTTATAATTAATTCACTATTAAGCTCAAATGAAGGTAAATTGGTTTTTATTGCTCGCCCTCCAAGTAACATGCCTAATTGTGGTGAGTGATTTTTTTTGGAATCATGATATCCATTCCAAACACCAATAGTTTGTGCCATTAATTCGATAGCATAAAAATTGGGTAGCTGATAATTATCAGTTAAAAATGGAGAAAGTATGCCATTTTTGGTAACTTGAACACTGCAAATGCATTGTTTTTCATCGACTAAATGAACTTTCTCAATCATGATCATGGGAGTTCTGTGTGGCAAATAGTAACTTGCTGATTGATATTGCATTATACTTTTCCAATAATAAGAGATGCATTATTGCCACCAAAAGCAAAAGAGTTTGACATAATGATTGGTGTTTGTAGCATCATTTTTTCTGTAACAATATTAATTTTATCTAGTTTTTTATCATAAGGTGATACTGAAAAATCTTGCTGGGGTAAATTAATATTTTGTTTAAGTAATAAGTAACTAATTGCCAATTCAGTAATAGCTGCGCTACCTAATGTATGTCCTGTTAAATGTTTTGTTGAACTACAATAAGGTAAGTTTTGCTCAAATAATCGATAAACAGCTCTACTTTCAGCTTGGTCGTTAAGCACCGTTGCCGTGCCATGTAAATTAAGATAGCCAATCTGATTTGGTTTTAAGTTTGCATTTTCTAATGCCATTTCCATCGCAACTTGTGCTCCTATTCCTTCTGGATGAGGGGAGGAGATATGATAAGCATCGGATGATTCACCTACACCTAATAATGCAATATCACTTGATTCTTCTTTAGTTATTAACATCAATCCACTGGCTTCACCAATATTTATGCCGTTACGGTCTTGTGCAAATGGCATACAGGGATTATTCGATAGTGCTTCAAGCGCATTAAAACCATTTATCGGCATTCTGCTTAAACTGTCAGCACCACCGACAATGGCAGCATCAACCAATCCTGATTCAATCAATCGTTGGCCACTTATTACGGCTTTTGCACTAGATGTACAAGCCGTGGAAATGGTATAGCTAGGACCTTGTAAATTGAGTAATTTTGTTAAAAAACACGATGGATTACCAAGTTCTTGTTGGTGATAATAGAAATGGGGTTGACAATGATGTGTCTTTAAATAGTGCTCAATGTTAACGTCGCCTTCGTGTATTCCAGAAGTACTAGTACCCATTATAACCGCAATTCTTTTTGGTCCATATTTTTCGATAACTTGTTGTATCTGCTGTTTAATTTGTAAATATGCAGCATAAAGTAATTGATTATTTCTTGTCGCATATTGCGTCAAATTGTGAGGAATGGAGGGAAGCTCCCCCGTTACTTTACCTAACCAAGTATTTTGGCCATTTAATAACCAACCCTTTTCTTGAGTCAAGTAGTGCTTTGCACAATAATTTTGGGATAAATTATCGATTATCTGTTGTTTGTCATGTCCTAATGTGTTTATCGCGCCAAGCGCAGCAACATAAATCATCTATTCCATACTCTTAATTGTAATTTGATAACCAAATATAGCATGTTGAATTTTAATTGGTTTTCTAATGTCTGTTGAAGATTTTTGGTTATAAGTTATCTTAATGATTGTTTGTTTTTTATCATTGACAAGGGTCCTAAATAAGTCGTTATCAATGAGTTGCCAATTCGCCGGTAATACGTTTTGCCATGAAATTGTTGGTAATATGCTTAGCATTATGTCTGATAATACTTGCTCAGGAGGGGGAAGTTGCTTAACAAATATATGTTGTTTTGCTTTAACTTTACTACCGTCGTATTCAATTTCAAACAAACGAATACCTATAGTGGATAACCCAATTACTTTCAATTGGTTATCTTTGATATCAACGATTACTATTACCGAGTTTTCTTGATTGTTATATTTAAAGGTTAATAGTTGTTGATCGTGATAGTCTTGAGTTAGATTTATCTTAGGCAAGTTAACTTTGGTTTCTTTGGTTAACCAAGCTTCTGATTTAGGTTGGGACGAGCAGGCTGAAATCAACATACTTAATAATAAAAAAGTTAAATATAAATATTTCTTCATCCTTTTGTCCCTAATATTTCTTGTCTATTATTGATGACTAGTGGTGCAAATAAAAATGCTGTAAAAATACCGCCAGTTAATACTAATCCAAATCCTTTTATGGCAACGGTATGGCTTATTATTAATAACCCAAAAGATAATATAGTAGTCAATGCCGCCATGCTTACTGCTAATAATGCACTTTGGTTTTGGCTTTTATTGTTGCTCAAAAATAGACTATAGTCGATACCAATACCAATAACAAGAATTAGTGCTAACATTGAGAATAAATTAAGAGTTTGATTGGTTATGCCATTAATAGCTAATGCTATACCTGTTGATAATAATGTAGGTAATGTGCTTTTTAATGCAGCTTTTAAACCATATTTGCGATGATAGAAGATAAAGCAAGAGCAAATAAGAATCACTGCACCAGCAATCAGCTGGGATAATTGTATTCGGTAATGGGCAAACATAGTGTTAAATTCTTCACGGCGATCAAGCCAATAGATTCCTTTATCTACTTCCGATAATTTTTTTATTTCAATGATATTTTTAATTCCATTTATTGGAATTAAAGTCGCGCTTTTTCCCGTTGGTAAGGTTAACCAAAGTAGTTTTCGACCTTGGCTAAGTTCACTTTGTTGCCATAGTTCTGGTGTAATAATTGGTTGTTCAAAAGTAGGTAAGTTAGCCTTAATTCCCATTTGTGTTAAAGAGGATATAATTTCAGGACTATATTGTTTAACAAATTCGATATTTTCTTGCTGTTTTTGGAATGAAGGTAAGTTTATGCTCTGATATTGTTCAAAATAACCTTCTGATTTTGCAAGTTCAAGTTTAGGTAAAAATTGTTCAAGTCGTTGTAAGGTTTGTTCAGCTGTATCACCAAAAACAACAAACCATTTTTGATCTGTTGTTTGATGGGTAATACTGATAATTTTTTGTTCTTGTAGTTGTAATTGTTCTGGCAATGCTTGTAGTTTGGCAATATCGTCATCAACTTTTAAATTAATAAACCCATAGCCGATAAATAATAGAGCGATTGATACCATTATCAATTGCATCTGTTTATTTTTCCATAAATTTAGCCAGCTACTTAGTAACTTATAACCAACATCTTCACGTACTGGTAATTTGTTAACGAGCAGAGGATACCAGCATATTACAGTTAAAAAAGCACCGAGTAGACCAAAAACTGCAAATATTGATAATTGCTTTAAGCCCGGGAACGGCGCAATTAATAAGATTAGATAAGCAATAAAACTTGTGCATAACGCTAACGTCAAAGTTGAAATGAGTTTTTTTAAACTTGCATAAGGTGATTCTTGATTACCATGTAGCAGTCGTTCAGTTAAGTAGTGCAGTGAATAGTCGACAGTTATTCCTATTACACTAGTACTCATAACAATTGTCATTATGTGAATTTCACCAAATAGGCTTAAAACAGCCACTAAACCACAAATAATTCCAACAAAAATTGATAGTATCGATAAAATAATTGGTCTTATCGATCGAAATACACTAATTATCAATATGATAATGCCTATAATTGATAAGCTACCGATGGTTGTTATATCATCTATAGCTTCACTGCTTGCGTAATCACTATAAAAAAGCACGCCTCGTTTTAAAATTTCAACATTTGGCCACTTTTCATGTAATTGTTTGGTAAGTTCATTTAATTGTGTGGTAATTTGGTGAGATTGGCTCATGTTAAATGATGAATTATTTAACTCAGCAAAAATCATGTACCATTGATTGCCTTGGTCATCTTGTCCTGATAACCAATTATTTTGAATGGTCAACCCACCTGAGTTAGCCAGTTGATTTAATTGAGATGAACGAGTTAATAATAATGGATCATTTTCCAATTCAGTTGCACTTATTCCGCTAAAAGGAGAATATAGCTGGCTTTTTATCCAATTCAGCTGAGTGCCATTTTTTAATCTTTCACTAGTTTTTGAGTCCAGTAGCTGATAACGATATTGAAAAGCAAATTTTCCCCAATTTTTTTGAAATGTTTCATCAAAATAACCGTTTACTTGGCTAATAAAAGATTGTTTTTTTAGGGTTTGATACCACCAATTAACTGGTTCTAATTCGCCATTAGTGGGCTTAATCAACCAGACAAGTTGCCTATCTAATCGATTTTGAAAACCATCAATAAGTTCAGTAGGAACATTGTTGGTTTGCTCTTTAGGTAATAGAGATAAAACACTACTGTTGATTTTACTATTAGCTAAAAGGTAATAAGCAGCAAGAATCAGACAAGCGACCATCATCAACCATAAGATTGCTCTTCTTTTTAATGTTAATTGATTATCTGAATAGCAATTGTTCATCTTGATTTAATTTTGTCGTTTTATGATTTTTGAATGTAAGCTCTGTTTTGTCATTTTGCATATCATTAATAGTGACTTTTTCTAAATAGGATTTTCCACTAAGAATAATTTGTTTAAAAATTTTATTTAGCGGTGCTAATTTAGGTTTTAGCGTTAATGTCCAAATATTATTTTGTTCGGTGACTGTTATATCAAAATTATTTTCAAGCATCTCTTTATCTGCAGTGAAAATTGCCGTTAATAAATGATTGAACTGAAATAGCTGAGGTTGTTTTTCTGCAGTTATTGTTTCTGGAGTTTGGTCTTCTATGCGTTGTTCCATTCGCTGTTGATTCATTTTCAATGTCATAGCAAATGGTGTATTTTGTTGCCACCATAGACCTAATTCCTTAGATATTATCATCTTTCCCGTTGAATGGATGGGTGAGGTTAAACCATTAATATAGCGATCTTGGGTAAAATCAGCTCGAACAACTTGGTTTTTGCTAAATAGCAGTTGTATATCACTTAGCGTGATTGCACTCGTTATTGTTGAGAAAGTTAATAATAGTGTTGTTGCGAAAGCAACTAGGCATTTGTTCATTTAATTAATCCAAAGCAATTCAAAAATATATCAGGTGTAACAAAACACATTTCCTGAGTATCTGTAGAGACCGCAACTTGAGTTGTGTAGCCAGAAGTTGTTTTTTTACCAGTTTTTTTATCTTTTATTAGGTAGCTAATTTTTATGCGATGCTCATATTCTTCTAGTTTGGCAAAGATTTCTAAAGTTTGTTCTGCAAGGGCGGGTGCTGTATATTTTATTCTTGCATCGACAATAGGCCAAATATAACCCGAATCAACCATTTCTTTATAACCATAATTAAATTTTCGAAATAATGCTTCGCGAGCTTTTTCAAAAAATTTAAGATAATTACCATGCCAAACCACGCCCATGGCGTCTGTGTCATGGAAAGATGGTTTATAGTCGATGGTGATATGACAGTGATTAAAATTATTCATTTTTATTATTCGTTATTTCAGGTGGATTAAATTGCCAAAAATCGAAAAAATTGAACCAATCAAGTGGTGATTGTAAACAATAATATTCTAATCGATTGGCATAATACTCAATGGTTTGTTCTAGTTCCGCTTGTCTATTTTTTCTAGATAACTTTAGCTCATCAGTAAAATGTTCTAGATATATTTGGAATCGACCATTGGGTTTTAATCCCCAACAAAAGTAAACGGGGAACTTTAATGCAGAAGATAGTATAAATGGCCCTTTAGGAAAAGGTGCAGGTTTACCAAGGAAATTGGCCCAAACAATAGCATTTTCTGGCACTCTTTGGTAAGGATTAATTGATGTTCTGTCAGCAATGATAGCTACCCATTCACCAGCTTCAAGCTTTTGTTGCAGTATTATGGCAGTATCCGCTCCTAATGTAGCAACTTCTATTAGATTGATTATTGAATTTTGATTAACCTGTTTTAATACTTTGTTAAATCGTACAGCATTACCTTTATGCACTAAAGCATTTATTGTCACATTATGGGATAATTCTGCTAGTGCTCGACACATTTCAATATCACCTAAATGTGAACAAATTAAGATAATCCCCTTTTTTTCAGAAATTAGTCTTAAATATTCGCCTTTGTTTGGTGAATAGATATCATCAAGCTTAATATCGCCTTGCCAACTGGCTAGTTTATCTAACAGTGACTCACCAAATTGTTGAAAGTGTCGGAAAGAGGTTAATTTTTTCTTTTCAATCAATGGCACGTTAGGATATTGTTTAAGGATTTTTTCTAAATATGCTTTGGATGCTTGTCGTTGTTTTTTCCCTGTTAACCAGAAATAACTGATAACTGGGAACATGAACATTTGAGCAACACGTCTTCCTAGAAGGCGATAAAGCATTAAAATTAACTTGATCCCCATTAAACCTTTGCGTTCGTCAGTTTGAGACCAGTGACTATCTTTATTTTTCTTACGTCGGTTTTGTTTTATTAATGCTGGAATTCGTGGCAACATGCCCAAAAATAGTCGAGTATGCATCCAAGTAATTAATAGGTTATCTTTGAATGCGTTAAAGTGAGAAACACCATCAGCGGGATAAGTGACATGTGTTGGTACAAAAATAGAATCAGTACCTTGCCAATATAGTCGAACCATTATGTCGGTGTCAAAATCCATTTTTTTACCAATTTGTTGTTGACTGATGAGGTGACAAGTCTGTTTTAATGGATAGACACGAAGCCCACACATGCTGTCCTTAATATTAAAACTTAAGGTTTCAATCCATACCCAAAAATGGGTAATATATCGCGCAATAAGTCGGTGTTTAGGAACTGAATCATCATAGATAGGACAACCAGATATTAAAGTGTTGGGATTTAATTGTGATTGTTCAATAAGCTGTTTGACAATTTGGCTATCATGTTGGCCATCAGCATCTATCTGAATGGCATAAGCAAAACCATGATCTAATGCGTGACTAAAACCACACATTACTGCCGCACCTTTACCTTCATTTTTAGTTAAACGCACTAAATTGACCCATGCATATTGTTTTGCTATTTCTGTCAGTTTTTGTGCATGTTCATACGAGCTACCATCATCAATTAGAAAACAAGTCAATTGATAATGTTCAATATTTTGTAAAACACGCGGTAAAGCATCACTATGATTGTAACAAGGTATAATAAAGCAATAGTTTTTTGATAGCGAAGGCTCAATTACTGACATAGTGTAAGCTTTCCTGTACTTGCTATGTTGCCATGCTGTGTAATAAAACTATAAGTGAATTTTAGCTTATTTTCATTCCAGAGTAGCGTTAGTTTTAGGCGATCATTAGGTAATATTGGCGATTGAAATTTTACCACCTCGATGGACGATATTGATAAGTTTGGATTAATTAATTTTTGGGCATAACCAATTACCCAATTAACCTGAGTCACACCTGGTAACACTGGTTGTGTAGGAAAATGTCCTTTAAACCAAAAAAGATCTGGCGGTATTGTGATTTCAATATTAGCTTCTGTTTCAGTTTTACTAATGCTTATTTCGTTGGGAAACTCTTTTTTCATATCTTATTTGGAGTATCGAATAATGCTTTTAAGTCAGTATATGTGCATTTTCCTTGCAAATTTTCAGGAAAACTTTCAATAAAACGCCATTTCTTAGGTATTTCAACTAATGATAATGTATCTTTAAGTAAATGTCGAAAATATTGTGTAAGTTTGAAATAATTAAAGTTATCTATTTCCTTACTATGAGATGGTTTTATTTTAATGATGGCGGCCAATATTGTTCTATTGTTTTTTTCTAAGGGAATAACAATTGCTTTTTCAACGGCTGTAATTTTATTGATCTGGTTCTCTATATAGGTTAAAGATAGGCGTTGTTCTGCAATTTTGACTATTTTATCCATCCGGCCTTTTAAATAAAATTTAATGTCATCTATTTTTTGTAATTTATCATTTAGTAATTCAGCTTGTGGTAATAAAGGTGATATTAATAATGGTTGTTGATTGGGGGTATATTTTAATTGTAATGGATAAAAGAGTTCCCAAGGTGTATTAAGCGATTTTTGTTGTCTTTTGGCTATAATACCTGTCTCACTTGAACCATAAATTTCATAAGGTAACACTTTGAAATTCTGTAAACAAAATTGGGCATTTTCAAAACTAAGCTCACCACCAGATGAAAATACACAAGTACAGTTAATAGTAGATAAATTATGATCTAAATTTTTGATAATTGATGGCGTTGTGATGTAAGTGATTTTTTTAGATTGGTAAGTTGCTAATTGTTCCTGATAGAGTATTGTTTCACAAACGAAAGGTATATTGCAGATTAAAGAAAGCATTATCTTAAAGGTTAATCCGTACATATGCTCATGTGACACAGAAGCAATAAGCAAGTCACAAGGTGAAATTTTTAAATTATCTATTAATATATTAATTTCTTGCTCAAGTTGAGAAATAGATTTTTTAATTGGTTTTGGCAAACCTGTTGAGCCAGAGGTGAATAATGTAAATGATGTTTGTCTAAAATTCGGATTATTTTTTTTTGATTTAACTGATTGATGTTGATTAATATTGCTGATGTTTATAATTGGCAAATTAGTTGGCAAATTAATATTTGTAAGATGTGTATCGGTTAATACAGCTTGATAATGGTGTAATAATTCGACATGCCTAGGATTTAGTAAAAGTGGATGCTTTCCTGAATATAAGAGAGCGAGAAATCCTGCAACAAAATTAAAACTATCATCCATGAATAAAACCCAATTTTCTTCAGTATGATTGTCTAATTCATTAACAATTATGCTAATTTGTTGTTTTAGCTCTCCAACAGTTAAAGCTAGTTGCTTTCTGAATGCAATTATTTCATTATCTGGTCGTAATAATTGCTCGGATAATAAAACTAATGTTTTGCTTTTTGGCGAACAATCCATTCTCCCCCCATTAATAATCCGATAAGAATATAACTTATTAATCCGTTATACATTGTCCACCAATAAATATCATTAATAAGACAAGTTATTAGTGCGATTAAACCATTTAGTATGAAAAATAGACACCAACATATAGTTACTTTTCTTGTATAGTTAATTGCACTTGCTGGTAAATTATCATGTTTTAATCTGGCGAATCTTTCGATAATATTTTGTGGCTGATACAATGAATATCCAAAAAATATTAAGAATAGAAGATTTGTTGCTACGGGGTAATAGAGCAAAAATTGAAATTTGTTAAATATCCAGCTGGTTAATGCTAAAAGCAAACCAAAGCAAGTTGTTACTTTTGCTAACCAACCAATATTTGAAAATAAATTAGGTAAGGCGATTAGCCTTAACACTAATAATGCAGCAATGCATAAAACAGCGATATTAATAATTTGATATTTTAAAGATAAGTAAATAACTATCGGATAGCAAAACAGGATTATTCCTGTCATTGCTTTTATTATTAACTTAAATTTATTCATTATGCTATTTAGCATTTAGCAAATTGTACACTGCATCAACCACGTCTTGAACAGTTCTTACTGCTTTAAACGTTTCAGGATCAACTTTTTTGCCTATCTTTTTTTGTAAATGTACAACTAAATCTACTGCATCAATACTATCTAAGTCTAATTCTTCAAAAAGTTTAGATTCTGGCTTAATCTCATCGGCAGATAATTCAAAAAGCTGAACTAGTGCTGATTGTACTTGTTGAAAAATTTGTTGCTTATCCATTAAAAATCTTCCTTATTACTGTTGAGAATTAATAAAATCAGCTAGCGTTTTAACTGAGTAAAATGCTTTTTTGGTTTCTTCACTTTCTGACGATAAAACAATACCATATTGATTTTTGATAGCAAGACCTAGTTCTAATGCATCTATTGAGTCTAAACCTAAACCATCACCAAATAATGGAGCTTGGGTATCGATATCTTCAGATGTGATATCTTCTAAATTAAGCACTTCGATTATTAATGATTTTATATCATGATATAATTTTTCCATTTAATTTCCCTTTTATCTATTATTCTTTTTTATGGTTCCAGCGTTAATAATGTTGTGAGATGTCTGGTAAGTTTTCTCGCTGCAACAGTTGTATTTTCTTCTAGAAAGTCATCTATTTTGATTTTTTCACCTACTGTAATATTAAACAATGCCTTTTTTTCAGGGATGTCATACCATTTTTGTTTTTTTATCAACCATGGTGGATTACATTGAATATGTATTATTCGGATATCAGCATGACACCTTAATGCTATGTTAGCAGCTCCTCTTTGTAACGTTATAGGATGATTAGGTATGCTTCTAGTTCCTTCGGGAAATATCAAAATTCTTCCTTTGTTTGATAAGATTTCATTACATTGTGGTAGTATTTGGCCTGATTCACCGTTTAGTATATAACCTGCTGTTTTTATAATGCGGCTAATAAAAAGGTTATTGAGTAACGCACCCTTAACTAAGCAATCACATCGACGCATAACTGAAACGAGAAGAACAACATCTAGCAAAGATGGGTGGTTAGCAACAATTAAACATCCGTCATCTTGCTTCAATTTTTCAACTTCATTAAATTGATAGTTGAAAATACATAATGATTTTACTATCCATAAAAACACTTTAAAGCTAATACTTATGCTGTATTGAGCAATAATAATTCTTTTTTGTTTCTTCCAAACAAATAATCTCAATAAACTAAACCATATCAACGATAAAACGAATAATCCAAAAAAACCAAATATAATAAAACCCAGTGCGGTCGCAAATAATCGCCACCACTGGTTTATAGTATAGAATTTTTGTTTATTTATGTATTTATCGTCCATTGCCAGTCTTGAGATAATCCTTGTATGATGAAATTTTGTTTTTTATTTAGATAAGCATGTAAAAAAGCCAATGATTGAGGATAATTGATTGGATTTTTCTGTGATGTTTTATTAATACTTTGGCATGTTAACTGATTGCCATTTGTTAAGATATAACCTACCGCATAATATGGAATTATTTGATGAATTTCTGTTTGGTAAGATTCAGGAACCATCCCATCAAAATCAATCAATAGTACTTTTTTATCTTTTTGTTGTAGTGTTGGTAGAGCCTCAATCAAACTTTGTTGAAAACCATCATTATTTGCACTAAGCGATGTGATAGGGATAGCTTGCTTGGCAATAATTGTGAATAAACCTGAAGCAGTATTATGGACCGATAATGCAAAATCGGTTGGTGAAATGTCATTAGCTTGATTAAGTGAAACTAGTATTTTATATGTTTTTTCAAGTTCACCATGTTGGCTTGAAAAAATCGCTAAATCCACATTATTATTTTCTATGAGCTCTAAAGCAACTTCAACAGCAAGGCGTGAAGAAATGCTCATTCTTCTTGCTTGCATCATAGGCAGTTTATTGAGTTTGGGTATGTGTAAATCCCAATTGTGATTAATCTGTTTTGACCATAATTGCCAGTCAGATTTGGAGGATAAACCAGCAGATAAAGCAAACCAATTTTCGATTGAAAAAGAAAGTCTCATATTAATATTTTTTAATTAATTCTTTACTTAGCAACTTTTTGTAATATTATTAATTCGATAATACTGAAAAAATCTGATTTATTTATACAATACAGTAAAACAATAAAAAGGCAATACATTGACTGGACAAGAAAACATCAAGTATGGATTCAATAAGGAAATTTATACAGCATTAGAAGCAATTACTGAAGCTCAAAAAATTGCCTTTGCTCCTATATTATTCCAAGCCATAATGTGCATGAAAAACAAAGGAATTTTATCTTCTATTGATCAGTCTGGTAAGATTGGTATTAATTTAGAGGATTTAACTAAAAAAGTTTCTTTATCACCTTATGCAATTGAACTTCTGCTGGATGTTGCACTTAGTATGCGTGTCATTTATCAGCAAGACTCCAACTATATTTTAGGTAAAATTGGTCATTTTTTATTGCATGATAAAATGACAGAAGTTAACCTTAATTTTTCCCAAGATATCTGCTACCAAAGTATGTTTTTTCTTCAAGAAGCACTTGAAAAAGGCGAACCGAGTGGCCTCAAAGTTTTTGGTGATGGTAAAACGATTTACCCCATGTTGCAGTCTCTGCCTGAACAAGCAAAAAAAAGTTGGTTTGATTTCGACCATTTTTATTCAGATCACGCTTTTCCTGCTGTTTTACCTCACATCATGAAATTGAACCCTAAACATGTTTATGATATAGGTGGTAATACAGGTAAATGGGCAATTTTTTCAGCTAAACATTTGCCTGAAACTCAAGTGACAATCTTAGATTTACCTGAACAAATCTCAGTTGCAAAAGAAAATATTAAAAAATCGGGCTTTGAAGATCGTATTGATGGTATTGGTGTAAATGTACTGGAAACTGATATTTTCCCTAACCAAGCTGATATCTGGTGGATGAGCCAGTTTTTAGATTGTTTTAGTTCAGATCAAATTGTCCATATTTTGAAAACAATACACCGTAGTATGAATGATGATGCTTCTGTTTGTATTATGGATCTTTTTTGGGATCGCCAAAACTTTGAGGCAGGAGCATTAAGTTTAAATGCTTCTTCTCTCTATTTTACTTGTTTAGCAAATGGTAATAGCCGTTTTTACCATTCAAAAGTATTTTATCAATGTCTAAATGAAGCAGGGTTTCACGTTGAGGAAGATATTGATGGGATTGGATTTGGACACACTTTATTAATATGTAAAAAACGTTAATTAAAATTATCCTTAAGGAGTAAACAATGAGATTTTTTAAATATATTGCAGCATTCTTTTTAGTTTCAATATTATTTGGTTGTGCAAGTAAATATCAAGCGCCAAATAGTATTAGTACCCCAGTTAATGGTTTGACTAAAGCACAAGTTAAACAAGCTATTTTAGATAGTGGTACTAAAGGTAGAGCAGCATTTGGTACTTGGAAAATGCAAGCATTAAATAATGATACTATCCGAGGTCAATTATTCAATCGTAAATTTGAAGTTGTTGTTGATATTCCTTACTCTGCAACAGGGTATTCAATTAAGTATGTTTCAGTTAGTTCAAACTTACAAGGTAGTAATGGAAAAGTTCATCGCAACTACAATCGTTGGATAAACAATCTTGATGCTAAAATTAGAGAAAATATTTTCAGAGCAAAATAACGCTTTGAATTTAATGAAATTTATTTTTTAATTAAACCACCTTTAAGCCCAAAAATTGTTTGGGCTTCTTTTTAAGAACAATTTATAGATATTGTAATATGACAATATGTTACTTTTTTAATAATCTGTTATCTCCTAACAATAGTATTAATCGTTAAAATTAACTATCTATTCTTTGCATTGAAGTTTAATATATAACAGTATTCATAAAATGTGATGAATATTAAAGTTCAAGTTCCAATCTTTTCTTTTCTATCTTTTTCTATTTCATAAATTTTAGCACTTGAGGACAATTATTATGTTTCAATGGCTTTCAAATTGGATTTTAGATGGACTTAAACATTCACCAGAAATACTTTTATTTCTCTCACTGAGCTTAGGGTATTTGATTGGTGGTATTCGAATTGGTAAATTTCAATTAGGTGGAGTGGCTGGTTCCCTACTAGTTGCTGTCGCATTAAGCGTGTTTGGTGTTACGGTTGATGCTGGTGTCAAAGCTGTACTTTTTGCTTTATTTATTTATGCAGTAGGGTTCGAAAGTGGACCTCAATTCTTTCGTTCATTGGGGGTTAAAACCCTTCGTGAAATCTTTTTAGCACTATTTATTGCCGTTGCTGGCTTTGTTACGGTGCTCGTTTTAGCCAAATTATTCCATTTAGATAAAGGTCTTGCTGCTGGTTTAGCTGCAGGAGGATTAACCCAATCAGCAATAATGGGGACAGCATCAGATGCGCTTACTCAGTTAGGTTTAAGCCCTGAAGAGTTAAGCCGATTACAAGGTAATGTGACTATTGGATATGCCGTAACTTATATTTTTGGTTCACTCGGAGCCATAATTGTCTGTGTTAATATTTTACCTAAAATTATGGGTCGTGAAATTAACGATGATGCAATTCAGGCAGAAGCAGAACAATTACATGGTTCACTTTTATTAGGTAGTGGTCAGAACTTTGCCTTATCTGATGTAACGGGTCGTTTATATCGTATTACCAATAAAGTTAATCAGACCGTTGAAAGTTTAGAAAAGGTGATTAACGGTATAAGCATTGAACGAATCAAACGTGGTAATCGTATTATTGAAGCTGGACCAGAAACTTTATTAAAGGCCAAAGATATTATTTTAGTTGTCGGCCATCGTGATGCCATGATTAAAGCCACTGATTTATTAGGTGAAGAGGTGAATTCGGCACAGGGTATGGATGTGGTTATGAATACTCAAGATGTCGAAATGCGTAATACACGTTATGTTGGTCAAAACTTAACGCAAGTACTTTCATCTGATGAAGTAATGAAACTAAAACATGGTATTTATTTAATTGCTGTCCATCGCGATGGGCAACCATTGCCATTAAATAATGATATGGTGTTCAAATTAGGTGACATTATTACGGTTTATGGTACTGATGGTGACTTAAGGCGAGTAGTTGATAAAATTGGTGCTCCGATAACAAAGAGCGAAAAAACTGACTGGATATTCCATGGTTTAGGTCTTGTCGTTGGCCTTATTATTGGTCTTATTGTAATTCGTGTTAGTGGTATTCCAATTACCTTAGGTGCTGGTGGTGGTGCTTTGTTATCAGGCTTATTATTTGGATGGTATCGATCTTTACATCAAACTGTTGGAAACATCCCAACGGGTGCGGTGCAATTACTTAAAGATTTTGGTCTAGCTGGCTTCGTAGCCGTAGTTGGTTTAAGCTCTGGATTGCAAGCTATTGATACCATTAAAGATCAAGGTATTTCTTTATTTCTAATTGGCGTTGTAGTTACTTTATTGCCTATGTTGCTTGGCATTTACTTTGGTAAGTATGTGCTGGGTTATAAAAATTCTGCAGTATTCGCTGGTGCATTGGCGGGTTCTCGTAGTGCAAATCCAGCTTTTGGTGAAGTACTAAATAAAGCGGGTAACTCAACACCTACTAACTCTTTTGCTATTACCTATGCTTTAGCTAATGTTTTCCTAACTTTATTAGGGCCATTAGTTGTTGCTTTTGTTTAATTGACATCTCAAATTAAGGATACATGGTTATGAAAAGTAATAATGAATATGCAAAATATGCGAATTTAAGTCCTTTTGAATTGAAAGATAATTTAATTAAACTAGCACAAAGCCATACTGACCGTGTAATGTTAAATGCGGGGCGTGGTAATCCTAATTTCTTGGCAACATGGCCACGACAAGCTTTTTTCCAACTTGGTGTTTTTGCTTTGCAAGAGTCTGAAATGTCTTTTTCATATATGAATGAAGGCATAGGAGGAATGCCAATTAAGGCTGGTTTAACAGGTCGTTTTGAACATTTTGTCCGTCAAAATTATCAAACTCCTGGCGTGTCATTTTTAGGTAAAGCGTTTTCATATATTCGCGATCAACTTGGTCTAGATGAAAATGCCTTCTTACAAGAGATGGTGGAAGGTATTTTGGGCTGTAACTATCCAGTACCTGATAGAATGCTGCATTTTAGTGAAGAGGTGGTTAAAGCCTATGTTCTTTCTCAAATGGGTGCGCAATATTTAAGACGAGATGATCTTGATCTATTTGCTGTTGAAGGTGGTACTGCTGCAATGGCTTATATTTTCAATTCAATGAAAGAAAATAACTTAATCCAAAAAGGTGATAAAATTGCAATTGGTGCACCTATTTTTACGCCGTATTTGGAAATTCCAGAGCTTAATGATTATCAATTGGTTGAAGTGTTAGTTAATTCTGATCCTGATAAAAATTGGCAATATCCAGAAGCTGAATTGCGCAAATTAGAAGATCCTTCCATCAAAGCATTTTATTTAGTTAACCCATCTAATCCACCATCAGTAAAAATTGATGATAAAAGTTTGAAAATCATTGCTGATATTGTGAAAAAACGTCCAGATTTAATTATTTTAACTGATGATGTTTACGGTACATTTGCTGATGATTTCCAATCCTTATTTGCTATTTGTCCTAAAAATACGATTTTAGTTTATTCATTCTCTAAGTATTTTGGTGCAACAGGTTGGCGTTTAGGTGTGATTGCAATTGCACACGATAATATTTTAGATAACAAAATTAAAGCATTACCAAGCAAGGCTAGACAGATTTTAGATAAACGTTACAGCTCAATTGTGACCGATCCTGAAAATCTTAAATTCATCGATCGTTTAGTAGCAGATAGCCGTGCAGTTGCGTTAAATCACACTGCTGGTCTTTCTACACCACAACAAGTTCAAATGGTGTTATTTGCATTATGTGAAATGATGGATACCGATCAAAGTTATAAAGCCGCATTAAAATCATTAATTCGTCGTCGAGCAGCATCATTGTATCAACATTTAGGACTTGAGCATCATACTGATGAAAATAGTGTCGATTATTATACCTTAATTGATCTAGAACATATTTGTCGTGAACTTTATGATGATAAGTTTGCTAAATGGATCTTAAAAAATAAAAATCCGTCTGAAATGTTATTTAGAATTGCTGATGAAGCTGGTGTAGTTTTATTACCAGGTAAAGGGTTTGCAGTGCAACATCCATCTGCTCGGGCTTCATTAGCTAACTTAAATGAATATCAATATGCGGCAATTGGTTTATCTATGCGTAAACTTGCACAAGAGTATTATGCAGAGTATCAAGGTAAAGCTAATAAAAAATAGATAATCATACTGATTAACTTATCAACTCTACTATCAAACCCTAGTTTATCTAGGGTTTTTTCTCTTATATCTCTCAAATTTCATTACAAATATTAGTTATTCAATTCTAATAAGAAACAAGTTAATTCAATAATATTGATTTTTTATATCGTTGTTTAGTGGCTTTTTTTATGGATGTGACTGTAAATCATGACGCAATGTTCAACACTATTTCATATAGCAACACATTTTGAATGTTCTCATAAAATTATTACTTTGCATCTAATTTAATCACTTCTCCTTTTTATCATTAAAAAATGCTAACCAATAAATTGGCCACTGGTTTTTAGATAGTAGATTGTTAACAGCATAGGCTATTATTACCAGAGAGATGGAGCCAGAAAGCACGGGAAACAATAAAAAGCTGAAATCGTAATTAACCTGACTTGCTGTTAATAATATAACCAACGGATTAGCACCTGCAGGTGGATGTACACATCTTAAGAATTGCATTGCTGCAATAGCACAACCCACCGCTAAAGCAGTAATAAAAATTGAATCACCAAATAATTTCAAAAATATAAGACCAATAAATGCTGATATAAGATGCCCAAAAATTACATTCCTTGGTTGTGCAAGAGGAGACTGAGAAACAGCAAATAAGATAACACATGAAGCTCCAAACGGAGCCATAATAAAATAGCTACCAGAATAGATAGTCAGATATTCCAGAGTTAAAATTGCCAAAGTTCCGCCTAACAGTCCTTGAAATAAATCAAGTAATTTAGGTCTATTAGGTAGTTTTTCACTACCCCAAAGAAAGAATTTCATTAATTGTTTTCCTTATAAGTTATAATATATGAATAGAAAATATGAACAGATCTGTACATAAAATTGATATTAGTACAGATCTGTTCACTTTGCAATTTATTTAGGTGATTTATTTTGAAAAAAACAGATGAATTAATTATTAAGACAGCAGAAAAACTGTTTTATCGAACTGGTTTTTCTAGTGTAGGAGTAGATGATATTAGGGATATATCAGGATGTTCTAAAACAACTTTATACAATCACTTTGGAAGCAAAGATAAACTTATCGTAGAAGTGTTGAAACATAGAGACTCAATATTTCGTTCAAAGCTTGAGGATTCTATTAAAGGACTCAATGGAAAAAATGCTATTTTGGAAATATTTAAATGGCATAAAAATTGGTTTTCTGAATTGGATTATAATGGCTGTTTATTCATGCGAGCAGTTGAGGAAATGCGTGAAACCTTGCCTTGCGTATCAGATATACTTATGGAGCATAAAGAATTTGTTAGACATCTAATTTATTCAAAACTTGAAGATTATTCAGATAAAGAGTCTTTGACAAATAAACTGATGGTGATTCTTGAAGGATTAATTAATATTAGTGTAGTGTATAAAAATGATAGGGATCTTAATGATCAGATTGAACAAGATACCATTAATTTAGTGTCAGACTTGTTGAATAGGCACTAAGTATACAAGTAGGTATTGGTAGAGTTTATTATAATCACTTTAAGGTTATTCGTTTTTATCTATAATAATCTAATATGTTGGGTGAGGTAATAAGTTTAAAAGTTACAATTTATTCTAACTGTATGTTCTAAGCTAATTTTAAGTAATATAGTTTAAGAAGAATAATTTATTAATTTTTGAATTGTAACTAATTGATTAATATTTATAATCCATGGTGGAAGCGCTAACTTATCAAAAACATGCAAGGTATTTCCAAATATGAATATGACACATATTCAGGTGTCTGATGATGGTTTTGCATGGCTTCAGGCGGCGATTTTCATCTTCAAATTCTTTAAGCCTTTTGATATCAAAGGTTTCCATCCAGCCGTACTTGGCTTTCCAGTTGTAATAACAGGCCTCTAATATACCTGCCTCACGACAAACGTTTTTGACAGTACGTCCTGCATCAACAGATTTATGGACGGAAATATGCAAATAAGTGATCAAAATATTTAGTATTCCCATTAATAATTCAATTTTGCGCAAAAAACAATCTTAACCTTGGGTAATAAAGGGAATGCATATCTTTTAGAAAATCGGCCAACATAAATGTTTTTTGAATTAATTTATTTAATATCAATGTATTAAATAAATTTAACGTGATTAAAAAGTAAACAATTGATAGTTTTGACAATAAGTTTGCAATATGATATAAGATCTTAACTGATAATGATTATCAATATCATCGATAGTCAATTTTATCTATGTATGGGTAAATAAAATTTTGTTTAAAAAGTAAAAATGGCTGTTTAACAGAATGTTATTGCATAAAAACGACAAATCAAACCTCTGAGGATGATGTTTTTGGGAAGTTGGTAATAATTCAGAATTGACTAAAATATTTCAGCGAGAGTTTCACACTTATTTTCGACTGATTGGAGTCTACGGTTATCCTGTTTTATTCAATAAAACGAACACACTAACAAACCACAAATCGGAATTTTGGATTTAATACTAGCTGGTCATTAATATGCCGCAATATGTGAATAACATAATAATAATAGGATTTGTACATGAAAAGTTTAAAGTCTAAATTAAGTTTATTTAGCTTGTGCATGATTAGTGGCTACAGCGCGGTTAGTATGGCAAATGAGGTCAGTAATAAAACAGAACAACCTGACGATACGATTATTGTCTCCGGCGAAAGAGTTGACCGCAGCGAGGTTGAAACCGGCTCAAGTGTTAACATTATTACCAATAAAGAGCTGGAGCGCCGTCCAGATCTCCACTCTTTAACTCAGGTATTAAAGGAAACACCCAATATCATAGATACAGGGTTGGGAAATGAATTACCGACAATCCGTGGTATTGAGGGATCGAACGCGCACGGTTCTACGGCGTTCTTTACCGGCGCGCGTCCTCGCTTTAACATTTCAATCGATGGCCGTACCTCAAACTATAACGAAGTGGCGTTTGGTATTAAATCACTATGGGATATCAAGCAGATCGAAGTGTATCGCGGTCCGCAAAGCTATGCGCAGGGCCGTAATTCTATTGCCGGATCTGTGGTTATGCAAAGTAACGACCCAGTCAATGAATACGAAAGTGCAGTAAAGTTTGATTACGGTAATCAAAATCGTCGCCAGTACGCAGCGATGCTTTCGGGGCCAGTGCTCAAAGATGAATTATTATTTCGGCTGAGCATGGATCGACAAGAGAGACAGTCATATGAACATCTTGCTAATTATTCTCCGGCCGGTAACTCGCGTAAATTTGAAGCGACTACAGTGAGAGGCAAGCTTTATTGGTTACCATCAACACTCCCTGATTTCTATAGTCGCTATACGTTTTCTCATATTGACTCGCAGGCCCCTCAGGGCGAGTTTAAGCCACGTAATAAGTCTGAAACTTACCGTTCAGTATTCCAAGTACGTTCAGCGAGCAATATTTGGGATATTGGTTATCAAATAAATGATGTTTTAGAATTTGAAAATAAAGTTATTTATTCAAACTATATTCAGGATCGCTATGCGCTTCGATCCGGTGGACCCGCTCGTGTAGAAGGCCATGAAGTTCAGGTTGAACCAATATTGAGATTTAATACTGGCGACTATCGCGGTTTATTTGGTTTGTTTTACTACACCTCACCGCAAGATGAATCGGTGTTTTTAATTAATAAAAACAATTATCACGATAAAACTGAAACTAAGGCGATATATGGCGAAGTGACATTTAACCCCTTAGAATATATTGAAGTAAATATGTCTGCTCGATATGAGCAGGAGGATCATAAACGCAATGGCGGTAATCTCTTTGTTGTGAACTACAAAAGTAAAGAAAAGGAATTCCTGCCTAAACTTGACGTAGCCTATCTCTTTAGCGACGCTCATCGCATTGGTGTTAAGGTAGCGCGCGGTTATAACCCAGGAGGTGCTGGAATCTCATTTATTCCACCCTTTGCAACGTATGAATATGATACTGAATATGTGTGGAGTTATGAGTTGTATCATCGTTGGATTTCACCAAATAATCGCCTGAAACTGAGAACCAATCTCTTTTATAATGACTATAAAAATTTACAGCTTCCTTATTATAATATTTTTGGTAGTCCGGTAATTGATAATGCCGATAAAGCAGTGACTTATGGTGTAGAGTTTAATCTTAATTGGCAAGCAACGGATGATTTAAATCTTTTTGCAGGCGTTGGGTTGCTGAAAACTAAAATTAAAGAATATACGGGGAATCCGAGTTATGAAAATAATAAACTCAGTCGTTCTCCCGGTTATACATTCAATATAGGGGGGAATTATACATTGCCAGCGGGCTTTGAAATCGGCGCAAATGTAAATTACACCGACTCTTATTACTCATCGGTATCCAATAGTAAAAATTCGAAAACCAACGGATACTCACAGGCAAACGCGCATATAACCTATAACTTCAAACATGGCGGTATAACGCTCTATACCGAAAATGCATTCAACTCTAATGAAAAAACTAAAATTATCGACGGTGGATATACAACTTATCAACAGCCTCGTTTGGTTGGGCTTTCTACAGAGCTGAGATTCTAAAAATGATAGTTACTGTATTATTATCAATGTGATTTAAGGTTAAAGTATATGAGCCACTCAAATAATACTCGATTCCCTATGCCGGATACTCTTGGCACTATACTACACAAGAGGTTATTAATCTTACCGCAGGAAAGCAAAAGGAAAGATATCTGAGCGAAAATTATTTAGCAATTAATGGTTATGTTTGGCCACAATGACGTAAAGATTGTGTCACAGGCCGCAGTAGAGAAATGGTCGATCTATACTATGCAATGGCTGGGTAGTCATATATTTCCAGGCGGACATTTTTACTAAAATGATAAAAGTGCGCGTCAGGCTTTGCTGGAAAAGATAGTTGATACATGTAGGTTATTGATAGATGGTCAACTGTAATAGCGATTGGACCTTTTTATTGCATGATGGATATAGGCTAAGGAGACACTTTAATTATGAATCACACGGATATATTTCTGCCAGTAAAGAATAAAGTATCTTATTCTATATTTTGGGCATCAATTGCTCAGGTGCTTAAACTGAGTATCTGGCTAATGTTGATTTGGGTTCTACACCAATTGATGTTGGATGCTCGTGTTTTCCCGGGACTGCCGATTGTCTCTCTGCTTGTTCTAAGCATTCTTTTTTATATGCTGAGAACTTATGCTCACGATAAGTCTCACTATGCGGCATTTGAACTAGAAAAAATATTACGAACTAGGCTTATCAAAAAGATCAATCAATTGCCAATTGAAACAGTTAGAAACATGGGCAGCGGGAATCTTGTTAAAACATTAATTGATGATATTAAAGAATTACATGCTTTTGTGGCTGATGCCCCGCCCTTAAAAGCTGAGGCATTCATTACTCCAATTTTTACCTTACTCGTTTTATTTATCTTTAATTGGGTCTTTGCAAGTATTGTGTTTGCCTTCACTTTAGTTACTTTTCTACTGCTGAGTTTTATCATGAAAAAAGGCAAGCTTTTAAAGGAAAGCTATAACAATGCAACTATTCAAATCAACAGTAAAATCATTGAATATATTCAAGGAATGAGTGCGGTAAGAACATTTGATGCTGGGGAGGGGGCATTCGGTCAATATCAAAAAGCGCTGGAAAACTATTGTCAGGTGGTCTTTCATTGGTTGCAATCTATGCGATTGTCTTCAAAAATTGCCCGCAGCCTTTTTTCTGCTATGCCGATGAGTATCATATTAGTCGTTGGGTTGAGCGTAGCCCAGCTAAATGACCAAATCTCTTTTATCACGACATTCTGTTTTTTATTACTGGCGATCGGTATTGCAGAAAGTGTTCATCCAGTGATGAGCCTGTTCCAGATATTGCAAAAGTCTAAGGTAGCAATAGAAAGGATATTTGAAGTTGAAAACCTGCCAATTTTAAAGGCTCCCTCCAACCCGCTATTACCTGACAGTAATGAGATCATTTTCAAAAACGTTAGTTTTTCTTACCAGAATTCTGGCACTGTTTTATCCAATATCAATATCAAAATTCCTGAGAATTCATTTACTGCTCTTATTGGTACATCAGGTTCTGGCAAGACAACGCTGACAAATCTCATTCCACGCTTTCTTGATACAACCTCTGGAACGATAACTTTAGGTGGAGCGAATATAAAAGATATTGAATACGCTGAACTTATGTCGAGAATTTCATTTGTTTTTCAGGATAACTTTTTATTCTCATGTTCAATCGCAGATAACATACGCTATGGGTTAAACGCTATCTCGGATGAGGACATCATTGAAGCCGCAAAAAAAGCTGAAATACACGACTTTATTCTGACACTGCCTGAACAGTATAACACGCTAGTAGGAGAAAGAGGGCAGCTATTATCAGGTGGTCAGAAACAGAGGATTACCATTGCCCGGGTTTTTCTACAAAATCGACCAATCGTTATTTTAGATGAACCGACGGCTTTTTCTGATGCTCGAAATGAAGCTTTGTTGTTAAAAGCCTTTAATCGTTTAATTGATAAAAATAAAACTGTCATCATGGTAACTCACCGCTTATCTACGATTGTCAATGCCGACCAAATAATATTATTGGATAAAGGGATGATTAAAACTCAAGGGACACATAATGATTTAATCGAAAATTCAAGTGACTATAAATTGTTATGGCAAGAGTATGACAAAGCAAAAAGTTGGTCGATTCCAGTCAATAATTTGGCTCATGGAGAAAAGTGATGAAAGAGTATATTAATACATATACACGCACAACAAAATCATTGCTGACAACGTATATAGGTTTAATTAATGCGGCAGGTAAGCAAAAGAAAATATTGATCCGTAGTCTGATTTATACTGTGATTTCCTCTTGTCTATTTGGCGTTTCGCTGGTTTTTCTCTATCCTTTATTTGCTGCGCTAGAAGCCAAAAGTGTTACTGCAACAGCCACTCATTTAATTATAGTTGTTGTTCTGCTGGTTGGTAGCTTTATTTTTAAGGTGCTTTGTGAACGCTATGATGCGGATGGTTATTCGACTTTGGCAGTTACCGAGCTAAGGGAAAAATTAGGCAACAAGCTACGGCATATTTCCTTAGATTATTTAAGTCAGTTTAGATCAGGCGAAATAAATTACCTTATGATGCAAAGCGTAAATGAAGCGGCAGTATTTACGTTTATGCTACTCAATATCATCATTACCGGCGTGGTTATACCACTGTCAGCTGCAATCGCCTTGTTATTTTACAGTTGGCAACTTTCTTTGATGATGCTCTTTGTCTTTCCAATGGCAATTCCACTCTACCTGTGGCGTAGAAGGGCCTATCGCAGAGGTTTTAGCATTCTGGCAGAAGCCAATGCAAAATTAAAAGGTGAAGCTGTCGAGTTTGTACAAGGGTTTGATGTATTGAAATCGACAGGTCAAACCGAAGAGAAGATGACAGATTTTATTAAGGTGGCAACAGATGTGGCGAATATACTGCACATTGGCACAAAAAAAGGTGAAAAACCTAACTTAATAATTACCATCGTGATTCAAGTTGGTTTGATCCTTATCATCTCGTTAGGTGCGTATTTAGTGAATGCTGCGACCATTTCCTACCTCTTGTTAGCCAGCGTGTTATTAATTGTTGCTCGTTCCACGGATGTATTAAACTCTTTTGTACAATTGTCATCGATGCTTGAATCATTGGTTATCGGGTATGAAAAATTGCAGGAGCTGTTGAATGCACCGTCATTACCTGAAAAAAAGGCAGAGATTATGCCTGAGCACTATGATATTGAATTTGAACGAGTTAACTTTTCGTACCAGGGGCAGGACAAGTACGTGCTTAAGGATATATCCCTTCAAATCCCAGAAAAAGCATTAACCGCTTTGGTCGGTGTCAGCGGCTGCGGTAAGACTACGTTAACCAAGCTTATTCTTCGGTTTGCTGATGTAATATCAGGCAGTATTAAAATCGGTGGTATCGATATTCGAGAAATGTCTCAGAGGCAGTTAATGAGTCTAGTCTCTGTCGTATTTCAGGATGTTTATTTGTTTCAGGACACCATTATTAATAACATCAGAATGGCAAAATTATCTGCTAGCGACGAGGAAGTCATCGAAGTTTGTAAACAGGCGAATTGCCACGAATTTATCCAGAATTTACGCGATGGTTATCAAACACAACTGAATGACATTGGCAAAAGTCTCTCTGGTGGGCAAAGGCAGCGTATCTCTATTGCCAGAGCCATTTTGAAAAACGCGCCTATTCTTATCCTCGATGAGCCAACTGCCGCACTCGATACTCAGAATGAACTGGCAGTGCAAAAGGTGATTAATAAGCTCGTGCAAGGGAAAACGGTATTAGTCATCGCCCATCGACTTTCAACTATCATCGGCGCTGAGCAAATTGTGGTTATTGATAAAGGCGAAATTGAGGAAAGTGGTACTCATCAGCAGTTATTGCAGCGAGATGGAATTTATAAAGAGTTTTGGCATCTCCAGCAAAATTAAACCCATCAGCCGCATTAATGTTGTTGCCCACTGCGAGTTACAAAGGGTAGGCAGCTTAATGTATTGCAACATTCTTAGTCGTTTGCTTTGCGTCTTTGAAATTGGGTAGTAAGTTTTTAGCAAATTCCTTATTGTGAGGTTGATATGCAAAAGAAGACATTGTCTTTATCGTTTATTTGTTTGTTGATAACCGTTTTTTTAGACCAAATCGGTTTATTTCTTATCTACCCGATTATTCCCTCTTTGTTGGAATCGGTAACTCACGAGAGTGTCGTTGATAATGCACTTATCGGTGGGTGGCTGTTAGCGACCTTTGGTATTATGCAGTTTATCTTTGCGCCAGTGATGGGGGCTATTTCCGATAAATTTGGTCGCAAACCAGTTTTAATTGTTTGCTTTGCGGCATTTACCCTTGATTATTTTTTATATGCCATTAGCCAAAATCTATACCTTTTGTTTTTAGCCCGAATTATCGCAGGCATTGCTGGCTCTTCAGTCATTGTTTCTCTGGCAAGCGTTGCGGATATGAGCGATGAAAAAAGTAAAATGCAGAATTATGGGTTTATTTTTGGTGTGATGAGTTTGGGCTTAGTTATTGGACCGGCTATCTCAGCAGCTGCTGTTCAGTCAGGAATAAGAGTTCCTTTTTATGTTGCCGCCATCTTTAGCTTGCTAGGGTTGCTGTGCGTTATTTTCTTTTTTAAAGAGACGTTACCTAAAGAGAAGAGAAGGGCATTCAAACTTGACAATCCGTTCTCTTCGGTAGCCTATTTTCTTAAGTATAAAGGTTTATATCACCTGTTTATTGTGCAAATTCTATTTATGTTTGCGACGCAGTTCTCTATTACCCTGTGGCCATTTTTTACAAAATATCGTTTTACATGGAATGATAGTCAAATCGCAACCTCTTTTGTCATCCTTGGGCTCGGAGCCTTATTTGCCCAAACAGTTTTGCTCAAGTTGGTCCGCTATGTGCTAAGCGATCGTCAAGTTCCTCTGTTAGGTTTCATTTTATTTGCGCTGGGGTTGACATGTATTGCTCTTTCCAACAGTACTTTAGCGATATACCTGTCGATGATGATTTATAGTTTTTCAAGCATCAGTAACTCCTCCATTGTAAGTATCTTTTCATCGCAGGTTGCTGATTCTGAGCAAGGGCAGTTAATGGGGGCATTATCGTCTATTACCAATTTCTGGGCTGTATTAGGACCAGTTTGTGCGACCAGTATGTATTACTTCACGGTGAGTCTGTCCTTACCTAATAGCGATGGATACCCCTTTATTTTTTCAGCTATCTTGGTATTGATATGCTTAATCCCGCTGTCTAGGGGATTAAAAATAGCAAACTCTAAACATAATTAACTGTTGTCACGATAAGGTTTGTATTAAAATGATCCATAAAAATATCAAAAATCTTCCCAAACAGATTTGGTTTTTATTTTTTAGTTTATATTCTACGCAGTATATTGGCATAAGCTTTTTGTCTATTGCCTTGATTTTAATTTTACGCAATAACGGTACTGCGCTAGATAAATTAAGCCTTATTCCACTCATGTCTTTGCCAATTGCCTTTAAGGTGTTATGGGCGCCGTTTATTGATAAATATTTAAAAACATCGTCAGGTCATTATCGGAACTGGCTGTTGATTGCACAGTTCTTGATGATATTGTGTTTATTTGCGATTGCTTTTATTGATCCTGTTAATGATTTTTCACTCGTTTTATTGGTTATTTTATTTTTTTCATTTATGACCGCCACGCAAGATTTGGCATTGTCAGGGTTAATCTGCAACATTTTTGAAGAGCATGAGCGATATCTTATTTCTAGTGTAAAAAGTGGCGGTTCCATGTTCGGCAATATTGTCGGCGGTGGCGCTGTTTTGTTGCTATATCCTTACATAAACTGGAAGGGCTGTATGCTTTTGCTCTCTGCGATTTTAGCATTTACATGGGGGCAATTATGGTTTTTTTATGAGTATAAGTTTAGCAATAACAGTGGTATTTCTGAGACTACTGACAAAAATTATTGGAAGAATATGGTTTCAATCTGGAAAGGAAAAAAACTTTGGTGTGCTTTGCTGATTATTATCCCATTTGGCATTTTACCCTCTTATAATTTGATGTCTCCAGCACTACTTGATAGCGGCTGGTCGTTACCTAATATTGCCATTTTGCTGAAATTATTTGGTTCGGTGATTAGTCTGGTAGCTATTTTTCTTGGTGCTCGGCTGCTCAAAAGATTGACCCGGAAACAAAGCTTATCGTTTTCTATTATATTCCATGCTTGCTGTTTATTATCATTTATTCCTATCTCGCTTGGCTATAATAGTGCCTTGCTAGTCTATTCTTCATTTTTCCTATATTTCGTTAGTTTGCCGTTTGTTTTTATATCTCTATCTACCATTACTATGGATAACGTTGCCAATAGCGTAGCACCCGCTACCGCCTACAATGCTCAGACGGCAATTGGCTTTGTCTTTGGTTTTATCGTTGTATCCTTAAGCTTTTATCTTGCTCAAACGTGGGGATATTTTGTCATAACCACTGGTTCTATTGCGATCGCTTTTTTTGCCGCATTTCTGGCAACCAGAGTCGTCCAAAATCAGTCCGATTAACATTAACTCTTTGGCTATGGAGCGTAAAGTAACCTGATGACAATATATCAACAACCATGCTGGTTGTTACATTCGATAATACTAATGGTAGATTTGTTTTGGTAAAAACAATGGAAACAATAAATTATAATCATATTGCTAGCAACACATATTATGTTGTCATTCCAGCGCACGCAACATTTAGTGTTAGTATGCACGAGAGCGATAAACATCATAAAACGGGCATTCCCGACATCATTACGCTTATGACATTAAAAAAATAAAAAAACCGCTTTAGTAGCGGTTTTTTATTATCTGGAGAAATTAAAATTATGGCAAAAATTTCGGGAGTTTTAACCGACGGTGCAGGTCAAGTTATTAATTAAACTTATTTAATTTTTTATAATAACCACATGCAATTACAAATTTTTGGTCACAAGATTTTTTAAACCATTCTTTTGCAATAGATAAATTTTTAGGTACTCCTTGGCCAAAATAATACATTACGCCTAAGTTGTGTTGAGCATATAAATTACCTTGCTCTGCGGATAATTTATAATAATTTATAGCCTTCTCATAATCTGTAATTGTACTGTTGCCATCAGAATATATCTTACCTAACTTATTTTGAGCTTCTGCGTCTCCGTTGTTTGCTTTCTTAATTAACTCATCAATATCATAAGAATAAACACTAAACGAAAATAAGATAAAAAATATCGCTATTATTTTTTTCATGGTTGATCTCAATAATTAATAAGATGATTATTAAATCATATCCAGTTAAAAGATTCATCTTCAATCTTCAACTTAACATACTCTACCTCATCTTGATACGATTCAAAAATTCCGATTTTGTTTAATCCGTTATTCCGATAAAAGCACTACCAGTCATTGTGTATATCGAGAGAGAGGAAAAATCAAATACGAATCATTTTCGTAATCGTAAATTGAATCGGTGTCTGGGCCGGTTAGTATGTAAATTGTTTTTGTATAGTTTATTGTGATCATGTTATGAAAGATTAGTTAGTTTTATTCATCATAACTAATATTTTTCTGGAGTGTGAATTGAAGTGAAAAGTTGGAAAGCGGATCGCAGAAATTTGCTAAAAATGGTATGAGTTTTACCCCAGCAAAAAATTGATGATGATTTTCACTGTACATAAAACAGGTATTTTAGGGAAAATAGATATGTGACAAGTATATTCTAAGTGATATATTTTGGAAGATAATTATTTATTGAGTTTTGAATTGTAACTATTTGATTAATCTCTAGAAAAGATGGCGGAAGCGCAGAGATTCGAACTCTGGGAGGGTCGCCCCTCGCCGGTTTTCAAGACCGGTGCTTTCAACCGCTCAGCCACACTTCCGCAATGGCTGTGAATATTAAAGGAGACGGACTTATTTGTAAATAGCTAATTTAATATTTTTCATCAACTGCTCTAATTTTCGCCAAATTCGGGTCAATTTAGGTAAATTGATATGGTTTACTTACCAAAATTAGTGCTGGAATCTTATTATTTGAGTATAATACACCGCAAATATCAAACTATGTTTTGAAAAATGTTAAATCAAATAGAAACCGATGAAAAAGGCTATTTAAAGAATTGGCAGGATTGGTCTGTTGATTTGGTGCCTGAATTAGCTATTAAAGAGTCTATTGAATTAACTGATGCTCACTGGGAAGTCATTTTATTCGTTCGTGATTTTTATTTAGAATATAAAACATCACCAGCAATCCGTGCGTTAGTTAAAGCAATGGAGAAAAAATTTGGTCCAGAAAAAGGTAATAGTCGCTATTTATATAAATTATTTCCTGACGGACCAGCTAAACAAGCAACTAAACTTGCAGGCTTACCTAAACCTGTGAAATGTATTTAAGTTAAGAGAACAATTATACTCATGATTAGATGGAAACTCCCATTTATATTACTTCTTGTATTAGGGTATTTGCAGTACTCATTATGGTATGGTAAAAATAATTTTTATGATTACCAAGAAAATGTGCAAATGCTTGAAAACCTACATCAAGAGAATGATAAGTTAAAAGCTCGCAACGAACAGATGTTTGCTGAAGTTGAAGATTTACAAAAAGGTTATGAAGCAATAGAAGAACGAGCTCGAAGTCATTTGGGTATGGTTAAACCTAATGAGTATTTTTATCGAATAATTATTGATTCCAACTCACAACAATAAGGTATTACGTGGCAAATAATAGTGATATTATCGCAATCGTTCCTGCCGCAGGAATTGGTTGTCGCATGGATAGTCAATTACCTAAACAATATTTAAAAATTGGTCAAATGACCATTTTAGAACACACCCTACAAAAATTATTAACCCACCCTAAAATCAGTCAAGTAGTAGTGGTGATAAACCAAGAAGATAAGCTTTTTAAAACACTTGATGTCGCATCAAAAGTTAAAGTGACTTATGGTGGTGAAACTCGTGCTGACTCTGTTTTAGCAGGCTTAAACTTAGTTGCTGAAAATCAATGGGCATTAGTCCATGATGCCGCAAGGCCTTGTGTTACTCATGAAGATATCACTAAATTAATAAATCGAGTTTTACATGAAAACAAAGGTGGAATATTGGCAACCCCACTCAGTGATACGATCAAGCAAGCTTATACAGATGATGCCAATATCATTAGCCACTCTGTGGATCGTACATATTTATGGGGTGCTGCTACACCTCAGTTGTTTAATGCTGGTGAACTTAAAGCATGTTTGAGTAAGGCTTTAAATAATCATGTCGCCATCACTGATGAAGCATCAGCGATAGAGTATTGTGGTGGTCATCCATTATTAATTGAGTGTCGTCGAGATAATATAAAAATCACTCGCCCAGAAGATTTAAGCTTGGCTACGTTTTATTTAACTAATCAAATTTAATATAGGTAGATTATGCGAATAGGTCATGGATTTGATGTACACAAGTTTGGTGGGGAAGGACCAATTATCCTAGGTGGAGTAACAATTCCTTATCAATATGGACTTATTGCTCATTCTGATGGCGATGTCGTTTTACATGCTATCACTGACGCTTTAATTGGCGCATTAGCTTTGGGCGATATTGGTAAACTATTTCCTGATAATGATCCCAAATACAAAAATATAAATAGCCGATTGTTATTACAAGAAGTTTACCAAATTGTTCAATCTAAAGGTTATGAATTAGTTAATTTAGATACAACTATTATTGCCCAAGAACCTAAAATGAGACCTCATGTAGATCAAATACGCGTTAATATTGCTGAAGATTTGAATGTGCATTTTGACCAAATTAGTGTTAAAGCAACCACCACCGAGCAACTAGGTTTTACAGGCCGTAAAGAAGGGATAGCTTGTGAGGCAGTAGTACTATTAGCAAAAAAAACAAATACAAAATAAACGATAGGCAAAATAAGTGTTAGCAGAACTTAATTATTTTTATGGTAAACCGACAACTCATGGTTTATATAAACAGCAATTTGAAGATTTCATCGTTATTGAAGAGCTTGGTTTTGAGCTTACTGGTGAAGGTGAACATGTTTTAGTTTATCTTGAAAAGAAAGATTGCAATACGGTCTTTGTCGCCGAACAATTAGCTAAATATGTCGGTATTTCAGCTAAAAATGTCAGTTATGCTGGTCTTAAAGACCGTCAAGCAGTTACCCAGCAATGGTTTAGCTTACATATGCCAGGTAAAGAAACACCTGATTTTTCAAAATTTGATTTAACGGGCTGTCGAATATTGCAGATTACTCGTCATAATAAAAAATTAAAAATAGGGGCTTTAAAAGGTAATCGCTTTAAAATTATTTTAAGAAACTTAACCGATAATATTGAGCCTAAATTAAACACAATTAAACAATATGGTGTCCCTAATTATTTTGGTGAGCAAAGATTTGGACGAGATCAAAATAACATAACCCAAGCAATAAAATGGGCAACTGGCGAAATTTCAGTTAAAGATCGTAAAAAAAGAGGTTTTTATCTTTCTGCTGCTCGTAGTGCTATTTTCAATGATATTGTCAGTCAAAGAATTAAACAAAATATTCAGCAAACGGTGCTCGATGGTGATATATTACAACTATCTAAAAGTAATAGTTGGTTTTTGTCTAAAACTGATGAATTATCACTTTTACAACAACGTTTGCAAAATGGCGAAATTAATATTACTGCACCAATGGTTGGTGATTCGCCATTGGGCACAACATCAGTTGCATTAGAATTTGAAACAAATTGTTTAAAACATTGGTCTTGCTTTGAGGAATTATTCAAGAAAGAACGAATGGAAACAATCAGGCGCTCAATATTATTGCGCCCCGAGCAACTTGAATGGCAATGGATAGGCGAAAATGATATTGAAATCAATTTCTACTTACCTTCTGGTTGCTATGCTACAAGTGTTTTACGCGAATTGATAATTGGAAATGAGTAATGCAAAATTCAAAAATGCAGGCTATGATTAATTTATTGCGCCAGCAGGGAATAAAAGATGATCGTGTTTTAGATGCTATAGCTTCAATACCGCGTGAAAATTTTGTTGATGAAGCGCTTTCTCATCAAGCTTATGATGACCGATCATTACCAATAGGTAGCGGTCAAACCATTTCTCAGCCATATATCGTTGCCAAAATGACTGAATTACTAAGGTTAACGCCGACAGCCAAAGTGCTTGAAATTGGTACAGGTTCAGGATATCAAACCGCAGTACTAGCCAAGCTGGTTGATCATGTCTGCTCAGTAGAAAGAATAAAAAGTTTACAATGGAATACAAAACGGCGATTAAAGCAACTTGATATTCATAACATCTCAACTCGTCATGGTAATGGTTGGCAAGGTTGGCCTGAACGAGGTCCATTTGACGGCATAATCGTTACTGCCGCAGCATCAGAAGTTCCTCAAAGCCTTCTAGAACAGCTTGCTGACAAAGGGCGCTTAGTTTTACCTGTTGGTAAAAACAAACAAACGTTACAATTAATTGAGCGTGATGGAGACAATTTTATAACTACAAATATTGGGGAAGTAAAATTTGTACCGCTTGTTGATGGGGATGTTGAATAAATCGCAAAAAATAGAAAATAATCAATTATTTTCTATTTTTTGATTGAATGTTCTCTATAATTTATTTTCTTTTGCTTTTTCTTCTGAAAGCTTCCATTCACTAATACCGTATAATGCATTAAATAGGTAAATTAAATATTGAGTTGCAATAACAATATTGTCAGTATAAATATTCAAACCGATCACTAATACATTTAACAATACCCACAAATACCAATTGAAGGCGTACCTCATCATTAATAATAGTTGCGCAACTACACCTAAGCCGAATATAAAGCAATTTGTAATGAGTTGATATGAAGTATTGCTCGCACCGATTTCGTTAGTTAAATAGATATTAAAAAATGCTGCAACAATTAAAAATATCAACGCATATAAAAATGCACTTTCATTTAAGGAACGAACTTTAACATTTTTATTCTGATCGAGATTTTTTTGCCAAGTAAATAATCCATAAATATGTGAACCAAAATAGTAAAAAGTAGGTAAGCCAGCCCCAATATTGCCACCAAGAAAATTGGCACAACACTCAGCTACTACAGCAAGCATTCCCAGCACATTTCCTAAGTTTTTTCGTTTAGCTAATAAAATGACACACAATAATCCCAAAAATGCACCAGCATACGATACGGCATAGCGTAAATTGAAATTATTAAATGGATCAGTATACAAAAATGCAAGGGTGACGCAGATAATACAAAATAGTGGATAAAACTTGTTTCGTCCAATAGCGATGATAACATCTCTTAAATTATTCATAATTAATACTCTTATCATTAATAAGTTGATTGACTAATTCAATACAGCGTAAATAACGTTCATCATAGTCAGATGAGTCGATTTGAACATAGCTGATATGATTCTTTTTCAATAATGAGATTAGTAGTTGCTGAAAATCTTTCCGTTGTTTTGGACTTCCTAAACTACGTAAGCCATCAGCAACCCAAGGCGTGTTATTACCTAATAAAATAACCAAATCAAAGCGATAGTTGTTGATCATGGCTTGTAAAAATGGATGCTCTTTACCTTCATACTTTTTGCAAAATGCTTGCGTGGTAATAAAATCAGTATCAATGAACGACACTTTATTCGCATGTTTGATAGCAAAATCGATATATTGTGCATGTCCTAATGCAATTTTATCGTAATCAGCATATTGCAATGCTCGTTCATCGCCACCGAGTTGAGAAAACACATAATCACGACCATATTCCCAAGCGCTAGTGGTATTAAACATATTGGCTAACTTATTAACTAATGTTGATTTACCACTCGATTCACCACCAAGAATAGCAACAGTTCGTACAAAAAACGGTCTAACTTCAGTTGGAATATATTGCCAATTTTTTAAAGGCGCTTGACGAATTTGTGTACCACTAACTTGCATAAATCGGCGGGTAGGATCAATAAGCACAGTATCTAAATCGAATAAATCTTTATACATCGCTACATCTTGTGGTTCACTCGAATAAACGCAACTAGGATTGATGCCTTTTTCCTTGAATAACTTTTTAACGCGATCACTCCACTCATTCCAACCATTAGGATATGAAGGAATTCCGTCTTCTTCTAAAAGTTCAATATGAATATTTTTTTGATATTTAAACGTTTGTAATAACCAACGAATCCTATCGTTAATTGTTGGTTGGCGTGACATTGCGCTTTCTTTAAATAGTGCCATATCTCGCATCGTATCGGAACAAAGAATCACATAAAGTTCGTCAACTTGGCTAATCGCTCTTTGAATAAGATAAATATGTCCGGTATGTAATGGATAAAACTTACCAAAAATGACACCTACCTTTTTATGTTTACTGTTGGGATCAATTTGCAAATAACGGTGTAGTGATTGTAATTTTTGAGCACTAGGATTTTTGATTTTATCATTAATTAATTGGCTCAAATAACCTTTGGTCATTTGGCAGGCATCAGCAACTGTCTGTAACGATAAATTTTTGCGTTTTATGGCAGTTTTTAAATAACTAAAACCATTCATATCGCCTCCTTACCTTTTGTTTTTTATTTGGAACTAAATTTACATCATTTTTAATAAATGTTCAATATATTAAACAAGGAAAATAATTTTGCCTAATCAATTTAAATCTAATAGTAATTAAATATAAAATAGGAGATACTTTTATAATCTTAAAAATAGGCAATCTTCATTTTAAGTAACATCTATAGTTTAATAATTAAAATCAGAATGATATAAGGAAATAATTCAATGAAAAAAATTGCATTAGCAATTGCATTAATTTCAGGTAGTGCTTTGGCAGATAATAACGTTAAATTAAATAAAGTGACATTATTTATTCAGGGAGCAGAATTACAAGGTCAGTCAACTGTTTCATTAACTAAAGGTGAAAGTGAAATAGTATTAACTGGTATTGCTAATGATGTTAAACCAAATACAATCAATGTAGGTTTTGGTAATAATAGTGACGTCCGAGTATTATCTACATCATTTAGTGATAACTATCTGGCTAATATTCGTAACGGCGAAGATACTCTATTAACTGTTAAAAAAATGAATAAGTTACAAGAAGATCGCGATACATTAGAAATCGAACTCAAAGCTGTTAATGAACAAATTATGCTTTTACAAGGTAACCGTTTAGATACTTTAGCTAAAAAAGGACCTGATGACTTAACAGCAATGAAAAATGTATTAGATTTTGTGAAAACCAATTTGACCACTGCGTTAAATGAACAAAATCGATTACAAAAAGAAATCGATGAGTTAGACAGGCAGATAAGCGAATATGAGAAAAAACTAGATGAAAATCAGAATAACAATGGAAAATTACACAATGCTGTTATAGTCAAAGTTGCTTCTGACAAAGATATAACGCTACCTATCACGCTTTCATATATCACAACTAAAGCAGGTTGGGAACCAGCTTATGATGTGCGAGTAGCGGATATCAATTCGCCACTCCAATTAACATATAAAGCAGAAATCCACCAAAACACGGGTTTAGATTGGCAAAATGTTGATTTCAGTTTATCGACATCTAATCCGAGCATAGATATTACTCCACCAGATTTTAATCCCTGGTATATTGACGTTTATAATGAAAAAAGCGGTTTATTTTTTTCCAAATCTGATAAAGAAGATTATTATGAACGCGATGCCAAATCGCAATTGGTTAATCCTAGTCAAATTGGCAATGTTAATACATTAGGTATCAATACCCATTTTGATATCAAATTACCTTATACAATCAAAAATGATAGTAAAAGTAACATAATCACATTACAAACTAAAGATGTTAAAGCAAATTACCAATATGTTTCCATACCAAAATTTGATAGTAGCGTATACTTACTAGCGCAAATAAATGATTGGGATAAGCTGAATTTATTATCAGGAAAAGCCAATATCTTTTTCAGTGGTGATTTTATGGGGGAAACTATCATTTCAACCAAAAATACTAAAGGCTCATTGGATTTTTCATTAGGGCGTGATAAAAATATCTTAGTTTCTCGAAATCGTAATATAAAAGAGACCTCGACTCCTACACTATTTGGTAATGATGTTTCAGAAAAATATGCTTATACTATTGATGTCAAAAATACCAAAGCGTTGCCAATAAATATTGTTGTGAAGGATCAACTACCTGTTATCTTAAATAAAGCGGTAACACTTGATGATGCCAAATATGATGGCGCAGTATATGACAAACAAACCGGATTATTAACGTGGCAATTCAACTTAAACCCAAGTGAAACTAAAAACCTTAATCTAAGTTTTAAAATCACTTATCCAGATGGTAAAGAACGAGATATATATGGTTTATAAACCTAATAAAACAAAGAATAAAGTATGTTAATTACGTGGTTAGAACAATTTAAGCAAAATAGTCAGATCAGTTTATTAGATCTTCATTTGGCTCAATTTTTGGTTAATAAAATTGATTGTGAAGATGAAGTCATTGCTAAACGTTTTGCTTTTTTAGTTTTATCCTTAAGTATGGAAGTAAGAGCAGGGCACGTGTGCCTTGATCTTACTCGATTAGAAAATATTGAGCCACAAATCTGGTCAGAACTTTATTCACCGACGAATGACGATTGGGTTAATGTACTTAAGTTAGCATCTAATAAACATGTTGTCAGTTTTGGTGAACAACTCGCACCTTTAGTTTTTATTGAAAACAAACTCTATTTTCAACGCATGTGGTTAGATGAACGTTTTGTTGCGCAATATTTCAATCAAACTCAATTGGATATTACGTCGAGTATCGACTTAAAGAAAATACTCGACCAACTCTTTACTCACAACAGCGCAAGTATTGACTGGCAAAAAATTGCTGTTGCTGTTGCATTAACACGAAAAGTTGCCATCATCTCTGGTGGACCGGGAACAGGTAAAACAACTACCGTAGCTAAAATTCTAGCTGGAATCGTATTAAACAACCCAGCAACACGAATCGTAGCAGCTGCGCCAACCGGCAAAGCTGCATCACGATTAACTGAATCATTAGGGCGAGCAATTGAACAGCTATCTTTTGAATCATTAAATATTAAAACCGAAGCGGTAACACTTCATCGACTATTGGGCGCAAAGACTGATAATCGCTCTTTTAGTTATAACAAGAACAACCAATTACATATCGATGTTCTTGTAATTGATGAAGCCTCAATGGTTGATCTCAATATGATGGCGAGAATTATTGAAGCCTTACCGACTTCTGCCCGATTAATTTTATTAGGTGACAAAGACCAACTTTCATCGGTTGAGGCCGGAGCGGTCTTTGGAGACTTATGTCACTTTATTTCAAATGGGTATAGTCAATCAAGGGCAGATGAGCTAAGTAAGTTAACCGGCTATACCATCCCAATTACGGATCAACCTGTAACAACAATCGCTGATAGCATCTGTTTACTGAAAAAAAGTTATCGATTTAACGAGTCATCCGGTATTGGATTGTTAGCAAATGCAGTAAAAGAAGGGCAGTATCATAATGTTAAAAAGCTACTTGCTGATAATACATTACAAGATGTCAGTTATTATGAACTTTCATCAAATCAAATCTACCAAGTTCTATTGGAAGACTGTATTGAACACTATAAAGATTACTTAAATGCCATTAGACATCACGCCAATAATGATATCGCTACAGTTTTAACTAAATTCGCTCAATGCCGTTTATTATGTGCTGTGCGTGAAGGAAAATTTGGCGTAAAAGGATTAAATAAACAAATTGAACTGCTACTAGCCAAACATAAATTGATCAAATTAAATCAACGTGAACAATGGTATATCGGTCGACCAGTTATGATTTTACGTAACAGCACATCGTTAGGTTTATACAACGGTGATATAGGAATTACACTAACAGCTGAACATGATAGTTCTAAATTGCGAGTCTATTTTCCATTTTCTGATGGAGTCATTAAAGGTTTTTCACCTTATCGACTACCTGAACATGAAACAGCCTATGCAATGACAATACACAAATCACAAGGTTCTGAATTTGATCATGTAAATATAATACTACCCACTGAATTCTCACCGTTACTTAATCGCTCTCTACTCTATACGGCAATCACTAGGGCGAAAAAGTCAGTATCCATTTACGCTGATGCCAAAATATTAGAGTGCGTGGTTAAAAGTCAAATACATCGGGAAAGTGGATTAGTTGAGCAAATAGCAAATTATTCGCAAAAGAATTAAAGAAAAGATTAAGCAAGCACCAACTAATAATAGCTGGTGCTTTTTATATATTAATGGATGATCTTCGCTAAAAAGTCTTTAGCACGATCAGATTGTGGATTAGTAAAGAACTGTTCTTTAGAAGTATCTTCAATGATCTCACCGGCATCCATAAAAATAACGCGATGCGCAACTTTGCGAGCAAAGCCCATTTCATGGGTCACAACCATCATTGTCATCCCTTCATAGGCTAATTCAACCATAACGTCTAACACTTCGTTAACCATTTCTGGATCAAGTGCTGAAGTTGGTTCATCAAATAACATAACAATTGGATCCATACAAAGTGCACGAGCAATCGCAACACGTTGTTGTTGTCCACCAGAAAGTTGAGCAGGGAATTTATCGGCATGTGCTAACAAACCCACACGATCTAAAAGAGAAAGGGCTTTTTCACGTGCTTCTTCATTTGATCGGCCAAGCACTTTAACTTGAGCTAGTGTCAGATTCTTCAAAATTGTCAGATGTGGGAAAAGCTCAAAATGCTGAAACACCATACCCACTTTAGAACGTAGTTTTGCTAAATTAGTCGATGGATCAGTAATCTCAGTACCATCAATCGTAATTTTACCTTTCTGAATAGGCTCTAAACCATTAACGGTTTTAATTAATGTTGATTTACCAGAACCTGATGGTCCACAGACAACAACAACTTCGCCTTTACCTACTTTAGTAGTACAGTTTTTTAATACTTGAAATTTTCCGTACCATTTTGATACATTTTCTAAGGAGATCATCTACTTATCCCTTTCTTGAAATAATTAACTAAACGAGAAGCAGTATAACAAATTATAAAGTAACTTATTGCTGCAAAAATAATCATTGAATACTTAACTGTGCCACCTTGAACGACACCAATTTGTGTCACACTTGCACCAAATAAATCAATTAAACTCATCACATAAACTAAAGATGTATCTTGGAACAAGATAATACCTTGGGTTAATAACAATGGTACCATTGATCTAAATGCTTGCGGTAATATTATCAAACGCATTGCCTGGCCTTTAGTCATACCCAACGCATAAGCGGCATGATACTGACCTTTAGCAACGGCATTAATACCAGCACGAATGATTTCTGAATAATAGGCTGCTTCAAATAAAGCAAACGCAATCATTGCTGAAACAACCCTAACATCAGCATATGGTGGCAAATTAAATACATGCTTAATAACTTGTGGTAATGCTAAATAGAACCATAACAACACTAATAGTAATGGAATGGAACGGAATAAATTGACATAACATTTAGCAAAAATATTTAAAATTTTATTATTTGATAAACGCATTAAAGCTAGCACAGTTCCCCAAATAATACCGAATACAACAGCGGTAAAGGTGATCTTAGTTGTTAGCCATAATCCAGATAACAATAAATGATAATTGTTTAAAACCAATGAAGGTATATCTGCAATCCAACTTAAAATTTGCATATTAACCTCCATGACTCATATTAGGTAAGCGTGTATGTTTTTCAACAAAACGCATAATCGTTAACACAGCATAGTTTATCAACATAAACGCAATGGTAACGCCACATAATATTTCAATAATACTATTAGTTGCATCATTAATACGATCGATTTGACCGATCAAATCAATAAGCCCAATGGTCGAAGCCACTGATGAGTTTTTAATGATGTTGGTCATTTCAGATGTTAATGGTGGAATAATACGACGATAAGCATTAGGTAATAAAACATACATATAAGCTTGTCGATTGGTTAAACCAAGCGCAATTGCCGCATAACGTTGGCCTTTAGGTAGAGTTTGAATACCTGTTCTAACTTGTTCTGCAATACGTGCAGAAGTAAACAAACCTAAAGCGATTGCCGCAGTAATAAATGCGCTGACATTAGGAGAAATGCCAGAAATAAACCATGTTTTTAAGCTACCAGATAAAATTTCTGGAAAAAGCATATACCATAAAAACATCTGAACAAGTAATGGGATATTACGGAAAAGCTGGATATAACCGGCAGCAAAGCTATTTAGAAATTTATTTTCTAAAGTTCTGCAAATCCCTACTAGTGATCCTAGTATGAATGCAATAATCCAAGCTGTTACTGCTAATGAAACGGTAACGATAATACCGTCAAAAAGCCAGTTTAAGTAAATTCCATCACCATAAGGGGTGGATTCAAAAAATAGTGTCCAATTGAAACTCATAATATATTTATTTCACTAAATTAGATTATGTACTAAATGCAAAAACATTTAGTACATTGGATTAGAAAGATATGAAAAGTATTAATCTAATGCTTTATCATTTGGATTTGCAAAAAGCTCAACCATTTTAGGTGAAATTTCAAGAGCCATATTCGCACCTTTAGGTGGAACTGGTTGAGTAAACCATTTGTTATAAGACTCTAATGCTTTACCAGATTTTTGTGCATCAGCAATAGCTTTATCCATCAATTGTTTAAATTGGGTATCGCCTTTTCTTAACATACAACCATAGGATTCGTAAGATAATGGCTCGCCAACAATTTTCCATTCAGCTGGATTGATAGCGCGTGAACGTTCACCAGCTAAAAGTGCATCATCCATTAAAAATGCAGCAGCACGACCTGTTTCAAGGGCATTAAATGCATCACCATGATCTTTAGGCGTAATAATACGAATACCTAAATTATCTTTATTATTAATTTGATTTAATCGGACTTCAGAGGTAGTACCCGCAGTAGTTACCACATTTTTACCTTTTAAATCTTCGATACTATTAATATTGCTGTCTGCTTTCACTAAGAATCGAGTACCAACAATAAAAATGCTATCAGAAAAGCTTACTGTCTTTTGGCGCTCAAGATTGTTAGTAGTAGAACCGCATTCAAAATCATAAGTATAGTTATTAAGTAATTGAATACGCGTTTTAGAAGTAACCGGTAAATATTTAACTTTAAGATCCGGCATATTCAACTCTTTTTTAACTGCATCGACAATTAAATTAGAATAATCTTGTGAATAGCCAATAACTTCTTGTTTTTCACCATAGTAGGAAAATGGAATAGAAGATTCACGATGACCAACAACAATCACACCACTATCTTTAATTTTGGCTAATGTACCACTTAATTCTTCAGCAACAGCGGCACCACTCATTAGTCCAAGCATTGCTAATGATAACACTAATTTGGTTAATTTTGTCTTTTTGTTCATACTCATCTCCTACTGTTTAATTTGTATCATATTAAATAAATTTAATATTTTTACAAAGGGCGTATATTATAACTTATTTTTCATCATAAAAGTACTTTTTACTGTATATTTATCGATTAAAAGGACAAGCTACAACCTAGGTTTATCTAGATTTTCACAAAAATTTAACTCAGACAATTTTTTGAATTTCAATAATATACAAGCAATATTTATGCCAAAAAATTGATTATCGACGTTTTTTTACAAAAACCAAGATAAATAGCAAAGAAAGAATAAGATAATAAGCTAGATCGCCAAATCTAGCATAAGGAGTCAAACCAACAGTTGGAGATAACGTATAATTTAAAACATTGGTTTGAAATTGCGGTAATTGCTCAATAATATAACCATGATGGTCAATAATTGCTGTAATACCGGTATTGGTACTACGAATCATTGGTCGACCAAACTCTAACGCTCTAGCTTGTGCCATTTGCAAATGTTGTTTTGGCCCAATACTATCACCAAACCAAGCATCATTTGAAACGGTCAATAAAAAATCTGTATCAGGTGCAAAATTCTTCCACATCAAATTTGATAAAATTACCTCATAACAAATTGCAGTAGTAAACTTAAATCCCTTCATTGTAAGCTGAGGTTGCTTTTCTGCTCCCGCTTGCATTGACGACATAGGGATATCAAGGATATCTGCAATAGGATCTAACAACGATTGGAGTGGTGTAAACTCGCCAAAAGGTACCAAATGATGTTTTTGATATCGATTTGCGGTAGGGTATTGATATGGGGTATGTTCACCTAAAACGAGTAAAGTATTATAAATATCTGGATTTGCTTGATAACCATTATTACCAATACGATAATCAATAATACCAACTGCAATTTCACTGCCATTTGCTCTGGCTTCATTATCTAAAAACTGTAAATAAGGTTGCTGATTTATCTCGTAATCAGTAATACTGGCTTCTGACCAAATAATAATTTTATCTTTACCAAAATTCTTTTCGGTTAATGAAGCGTAGGTTTGTAAAGTGTTATCTAACTGCTCTCTGCTCCAACGTAGTGATTGTAAAATATTTCCTTGAATTAAGCTGAAATTAGCTGTCCGGGAATGATCAATGGTTGTCCAATTAATTGAATTGAGTGAAACTGGTGCAAAAATGATCGCAAATAGTGCGACAATTGCACCAAATGTGTGCTTTATAAAGGCTGATTGCTTGAAATGGTACAAATAATAAACACCCAATCCACAGCATATAGTAAAGAGTAACGTTACCCCATTAATTCCAACGATTGGGAAATAATTTCGTAAAGGGCTATCAAGTTGACTATAACCTAATTCTAACCAAGCGAATCCTGTTAAAATATAGCCTCGTAAAAATTCGGTAACTTGCCACAAAATTGGTGCCAGTAAAACCAATTGTTTCATTGAACACTTAGTTGCAAAACGGTCACAGGCTCTCAATAACCAAGCAAATAGCATTGGATAGAGTGCTAAATAGCTAACTAACAGCCCCAAAATAATAATCGCAACTGACGTTGGCACTTCGCCATATTGTTTAATACTGATATAAACCCAGTGAACACCAGCTAAAAAGTAGCCAACACCCCAACTAAAGCCAACTAGCATAGCTTGCTTTTTTGTTTTATCAGCAACTAACCATAAAAGCCCAGCAAAAGACACAAAGGCAATCGGCCAAAAATGGAAGGGCGCGTAACTAAATACGGCAATGGCGCCTAAAAAAAGGCTCAATAGAATGTGCTTAAGCATTTTGCTCTAAATTAGGAACAACTGCATCTTCAGGAATTGTGACATGCAATTGAATAATTCGTCTACGGTCAACAATGGTTACCTTAAATTGATAGCCATCGATAGTAATCGTCTCGCCACGAATTGGTAAACGCCCAAAATGTTGCATCACCAAACCGCCGATAGTATCCATCTCCTCATCACTAAATGAGGTGCCAAAGATCTCATTAAAATCTTCAACTGGCGTAAGGGCACGAACGGAGTACATAGTTGGTGATAAACGACGAATATCCCGATCTTCAACCTCATCGTATTCATCCTCAATATCGCCAACAATAAGTTCTAAAATATCCTCGATAGTCACTAAACCTGAAACGCCACCAAACTCATCAATGGCCATCGCCATATGATAGCGCTGCATACGAAACTCTTTTAACATATGATCAACGCGTTTACTTTCAGGAACAACAACAGTCGGTCTAAGGATCTTCTTCAAGTCAAAATCATTAACACCTTGTCGAATATAAATAAGTAAATCCTTGGCTAAAAGTACTCCCTCAATATGGTCTCTATCTTCACTAATAACCGGGTAGCGTGAATGGCCGTGTTCAGAAATAATATCTAAACATTCATCAAGGGAAAAATTATCTTTGATTGTTACAATTTGAGAGCGGGGGATCATGATATCGCGAACGCGCTGATCAGCTATATCCATTACACCTTCGATCATATCAAGGGTATCTGGATCAATAAGTTCGTTTTCTTCTGCTTCACGAATCACTTCAATAAGTTCATCTTTATCTTTTGGTTCTGAATTGAATAATTGACTTAACCATAATGTAAACCCTTTTTTGGGTCTCCGGTGATTATCATCACTCATTTGCTCTCTTCCTTTCATATATCAAATGTATTTTGAGTTATAATTTTATATTAAACAGACTATTAAAAATTAGTCATCTAATCAATTAATAAATAAGGATTATCAAATCCTAACTGTGCCATTATATCGATTTCGATATTTTCCATTTCTTCGGCTTCTTCGTCAAGGATATGATCATATCCTAATAAATGCAAACAGCCATGAACAATCATATGCGCCCAATGTGATGTTAACGACTTATGTTGCTCAATTGCTTCAGCTTCAACCACTTGCTTACAAATCACCAAATCGCCAAGTAATGGAACATCAATTTCAACCGGCGATTCAAAAGGAAACGACAAAACATTGGTTGGCTTATCTTTATTGCGATAAGTATGATTAAGGTGTTGACTCTCTTCCTTATCGACAATCCGAATAGTGATTTCAGCATTCTCCACAAACTGCGGTAAAATTACCTCTAACCACTGCATAATTTGTTGCTCACTTGGCAGATTATCTTGCTGCTCGGTGGCAATTTGCAAATCTAAAATATTCATTCAAATATCCAACCTATTCACGATGATAAGGATGATTAGCCGTTAAACTCCAAGCACGGTAAAGGCTTTCAGATACAATCACTCTAACTAGTGGATGTGGTAGCGTTAAAGGTGATAGCGACCAACTCTGCTCAGCAGCAGCTTTACAAGCGGGAGATAGCCCCTCAGGTCCACCAATTAACAAACTAACATCACGCCCATCTGCTTTCCAACGTTCAAGTTGCTTAGCTAAATCATGAGTGGTATAAGGTTTACCGGGAATATCTAGCGTCACAATGCGATTACCTTTACTACAAGAAGCCAGCATCTGCTCACCTTCTTTATCTAAAATACGCGCAATATCGGCATTTTTAGTCCGTTTTCCTGCGGGGATTTCAATGAGTTCTAAAGGCATATCTTTGGGGAATCGAGATTGGTAATCATCAAAAGCGGTGGTTACCCAATTTGGCATCTTGTTGCCAACAGCAATAAGCTGTAGTTTCACGTAACTAACTCCAAAGCTTCTCGAGTTCGTATAATTGTCGGCTCTCTTCTTGCATTATATGAACGATCACCGAATCCATATCAACGACTACCCAATCCGCATCATTTTGGCCTTCACTGCCTAATACCACATGTCCTTGCTTTTTAGCTTCATCAAGTAGATGCCCTGCAATTGACGAAACATGACGATTTGAAGTTCCAGTACAAATAATCATATAGTCGGTGATACTTGACTTACCACGCACATCAAGGGTAACAATATCCTTGCCTTTTAAATCATCAATTTTATCAATAATAAAGTCTTGTAATGATTGTTGCAAAATATACTCTCTACTAATATACATAAAGCGCTAGTATAGCATATTTTTTCAAAATCGCCTTGAAAATAGCACATCTCAATCAGTACAAATCAAAAAATGTGAGGAGCGCACTTTTTAAAATAAAAAAAGTTGAGGAACGGGGTTTTTGACACCCCAAATCTTACAACTCAACCACCTGATCAAACAATGGATTATCCGTTAATCTATGTGTAACCATCAGCAGAGTTTTATCGTAGTTTTTGATAAGTTCAATTATCTGCAGTTCAGTTTGTTGGTCAAGACTTTCGGTAGGCTCATCCATCAACATTAATGGTGAATTATGTAGTAATGCCCGAGCAATACCGATACGTCGAGTTTCACCACCTGATAATGATCGTCCTCCTTGCCCTAATGGCAAATCTAAACCCTGATTGGTTGAGATCAATTTGGAAAGCCCAACTTGATGTAAAATATCCATTAACTGTTGATCAGAAGCGTTTGGATTACCGATTAACAAATTTTGTCTAAGCGAGTCACTAAAAATAGTTATCACTTGAGGAACCACAGCAATCGCCTGACGTAAAGTTGGCTCGTCAAGTTGATTAATCGGTATATCGTTGATAAAGATATTACCTGAAGTGGGTTCCCACGCGCGCGTGACTAAATTAAGTAATGTAGATTTGCCACAACCGGTTTTACCAATTAAGCCAATATGTTTACCGGCTTCAACTGTTAATGAAAAATGGCTTAAAACTGCAAAAGGTTGATTTGGGTAGCTAAAGCAAACATCTTCAAACCGCAGTTTTGCGGTAGTCAAATCTATCGATCTGCCTTGCTCGACAAACTGGATATCTGGTGTTTGATCAAATAAAGCTGTTGTTCGTTTGGCTGACGCTAATACTTGCCCTAAAAAGATAAATGCAGTAGGGATTGGTGCTAAAATTTCACTACTAGCAAGGCAGACAAACACAAATAGGGCAACTAAAGGCGATAATGTATATTGAGTGATAAGCCAAAGCACTAACAAAGTCAAAAAGCCAGCAATTAATACCACAAGAGCACTCGAGAGAGCCATTAAAGTAGACTGCTTTTGTTGATGATAAAGCCAATCTGATTCAAGTTTGTCGAGTTTTGAGCGATAACGATCTTGCGCATTAAATAAAGTCAGTTCAGCTTGGCCTTGTAGATAATTAACCAACAATGCGCGATACTCACTTTGCTGTTTAGCCAGTATTTCGCCTAATTGTTTACCTGCATAATAAAAGATCACCGGTATAGCAAGTAGAGTAGTAGTTAGTACCATGCTGATAATTAATGCAATAGGAAAGTTGATATAACTTAATCCGACAAACAAGAGCACAATAATTACCAGTGCCGTTACAATAGGTGAAAAGAGTTTTAGATAGAGATGATCAAGGGCATCAATATCCACAATAAAACGATTAAGAAGATCGGCTTTTTGATATTGGGATAACTGGTTAGCGCTTAAAGGAAGAATTTTTTTAAATGCTAATGTTCTTAAATACGCTAATATTTTAAAGGTGGTATTGTGATCAACCAAACGCTCAGCATAACGGGATGCCGTTCGCATAATGGCAGCAGCCCTTACGCCCGCGGCAGGTAACATATAATTAAACGTATATAAACCCGCCACACCGACTACCGCGGTAGAAGCTAAAAACCATCCAGATAAAGAAAGTAAAAAAACACTGGCAAATAATGTAAGAATAGCTAAACCTAATCCAATAACAATTTGCCAAAAGTAGTGCTTATAAAGTGCAATATAGGGACGTAATAGCGCTAGCATAAGCTCTCCTTGATGGCGTTAAGTTGTCCTTTCGACAATTTCCATACTTGGTCAAATTCATGCATATCATCATGTTGATGGGTGATAGTGATACTATTTGTCGCAATATCATAGGGTGCCAACTGCTGAACTGTCTGCTTATCTAAACTTGCGGTCGGTTCATCAAGTATCAGTAATTGGCAAGGTTTCAGCATTGCTCTAGCAAGGGCGATGCGCTGAGCTTGTCCGACTGATAATCTAACCGCATCTTCACCAACTTGGGTATCGACGCCTTCTGGTAATTGATCGATAACATCAGATAATTGCGCTTTTGCAATAACCTCGTCAATTTCATTGGCGCTCGCCATGGGTTTACCCAGTAGAATATTTTCACGAATCGAACCATTAATCAAATAAGGATTTTGCCCAATCCAACTGATTTGATGTTGCCAACTTACTAAATCAAGCTGATTAAATTCAATCCCATTAATTTTTAGCGAACCCTGATAAGGTAAAAAGCCAAGCAATACTTGCATTATAGAACTTTTACCTTCACCACTAGTACCAATTAACGCTAATTTAAATGGCGCTTGTAATGAAAAGCTAAGCGGGCCAACAATAGGCATCCCTTCGTTAGATAACACGATAAGATCTTTCGCTTCAATTGTTTTTAAAACATTTATTTCAGAAGGAATGGTTGATGATGATTGATTAGACTCGTTTTTTTTCTGAACGCTATCAAGTGGCAATTTTTTATTTAAAAAAGTTTCAATATTATCAGCTGCGGCAATGGCTTCTGCTTTGGCATGATAATAGACTCCCAAATCACGTAGCGGTTGAAAATATTCAGGTGCTAAAATCAAGGCAAAAAAACCAGCAAATAACGTGACCGTGCCATTATAAGCACCAAAATCAAACTCCCCTAAATACGAAAAACCAAAATAGACCGCCACAATTGCAATCGAAATCGACGTAAAAAATTCCAAAACCGCTGATGACAAAAACGCCATCTTTAATACTTGCATCGTTTTAATTCGAAAATCTTCAGACGCCTTGGCAATTTGCTCGGTTTGCTGTTTGCCTTGATTAAATAAGCGAATAGTACTCAGCCCTTTAAGGCGATCTAAAAAGTGCCCACTTAAATAAGAGAGTGCTTTAAAATGACGACGATTAATATCCGCGGCTCCCATTCCCACTAAAATCATAAAAATAGGAATTAGCGGAGCAGTACAAAGCAAAATAACGGCCGCGGCCCAGTTAAAAGGGAAAATAGCAATACAAATTAATATCGGCACCATACTTGCCAGGCGCATTTGCGGTAAATAGCGAGCAAAAAAATCATGCAAATTATCGACCTGCTCAATAACTAAGGTACTCCAAGCTCCAGTAGTACTTTGACTTAAATATGCAGGACCAAACAATTCAAACTGATCGATAATTTTTTGCCGAATTTGTTGGCGGATTTTTTGGCCTAAAGCAAAGTTAATCTTTTCACGAAAGTAAATAAGCAAGCCACGCGCCAATAGGATGACAAGTAAAGATAAAAAATAAGGGAAAACTTTGGTAAAAGGAGTCTGATCGATGATCAACTTCTGCAAAATAATCGCCAATAAAGCAGCTTGGCCGATCATTAATAGACTCAACAAAAAACCGAATAAAACTGAAGCACGCAAATCTGGTTTATGCATTTTTGTGTGCTGTTTTAACCAGCTAAGTAAATAATTTTGACGTTTTTTATCTAGTGTCATTTTAATTTATCTAAATAATGTTCAGCATCTAACGCAGCCATACAGCCTGTTCCTGCCGAGGTAATGGCTTGTCGATAAATATGATCCATAACATCGCCCGCAGCAAAAATTCCTTCTACGCTAGTTTGTGTTGCATTACCTTCAGTACCTGATTTCACCTTGATATAACCATTATCAAGTTCAAGTTGGCCTTCAAAAATTGCAGTATTGGGTTTATGACCAATAGCAATAAATACCCCCATTACTGATAACTCTTCGGTTAGATCAGAATCGATAGTACTTCGTAATCTTACACCCGTTACGCCCATATTATCGCCAAGAATTTCATCGACGATTTGATGAGTATGCAAAATGACTTTACCTTCTTGTACTTTTTCAGCTAAACGATTCATTAAGATTTTTTCAGCCCTAAAACTATCGCGACGGTGGATTAAATGGACTTCACTGGCAATATTAGCCAAGTAAAGGGTCTCTTCAATCGCAGTATTACCGCCACCAACTACAGCCACTTTCTGATTACGATAAAAGAAACCGTCACATGTAGCACAGGCTGACACACCTTTACTTTTAAAAGTTTCTTCAGAAGGCAACCCGAGATATTGTGCGGAGGCACCAGTTGCAATGATTAACGCATCACAACTATACTCCGTATCGCTACCAAATAGTTTGAATGGCTTTTGGCTAAAATCAACGCTATCGATATGATCGATAATAATTTCGGTATCAAATCGTTCGGCATGTTGTTGCATTTTCACCATAAGTTCAGGACCCGTTAATTCTGGATTTGCTGCTGGCCAGTTTTCGATCTCGGTCGTGGTGGTAAGTTGTCCACCTTGTTGAGTGCCAGTTATTAATACTGGAGAGAGATTTGCTCGCGCGGCATAAACCGCTGCGGTATAGCCAGCAGGGCCTGACCCTAAAATTAATAAACGGGCATGTTTGGTTTTCATTTTGTATCCTTCCTATTATTCTGGCTAAATAAAATATGATTAGCGCAATTTATAGATGATAAGTCTAACATTATCAACTATTTTCTTGTAAAAAAAATGTTTATTACAGCAATAGGTGAAGGTGATAAATAACACGGAGTAACGTTAATTTTCCTTATATTTTCAACTTGTTAAATTAACTTATGTTTTTAACAAATTGATTTTATTTATCTAAAGTTTTTATAAGTTTTAATAATTAATTATTACTGTTTTAATCATTAGGCGATAACGCCTTCACTCGAAATACGACAAGCCACCATTAAAAAAATGGAAATGCTATCAGCTAAAACTACGTGGGTAAAAGAAATTTTAAACTCAACTCAGCAGAATATTAACGATTCAAAAATCGCAAATATATTATTGGGTGTTGAATTTATTTTAGATTCACTATCAGTAAATGCGCAAACGCTCAATAACACGTCTGAATAATTGTTAAAAAAAGATTTAATGCCGCCAGTTGACGACATTAAACTAATAATAATTAAGATAGGAAAGTGGTGATATCTTCAAGTGACCAACGAATATGAGGTGGTTGCTCATCAATACGATAACCAAACGCTAAACACAGCCCAACACCAAATACATCACGACTAAATGTTGGAATATGTTTTTCTAAAATATTAATTACCTTATCATATTGGAATCCGCCAAGGGCACAAGAATCTATACCATGATAAGCCGCTGTGGTCATCATATTTGCAGCAGCAATATAGTCTTGCATTTCTGACCAGCTATCAGCATTTAAACCTTCTCGTAAACCATAGGCAATATAGTTAAGAAAATCTTGGCTGGCTTTATCAATTGCCGTTTGATCGTTCTGATCGGGCAATGATCTTGCAATCGACTGACGTAAATAAGGACTTTGCAAAGTAAAATTATTCGCTTTACGATAAAGTAAGATCACAAAATGTGAACAGCTAGTAACTTGTTCTTGGTTATAACAAGCAGCACGCAATTCAGCTTTGATATCTGCATTATCGACAACGACAAAATGCCAAGGCTCAAAACCAAACGAAGAAGGCGATAAACGACCCGCGTCTAAAATAATTTCAATATCGCTATGACTAATCTTTTTTGATTCATCAAACCGTTTACAAGCATGTCTAAACTCCAAAGCTAACGATAGTTTGTCCATAATGTCTCCTAAGATTTCTTATTCCATGGTGCCACTTTCAACAGTAACACCATGCCGGGTATTGCTAATAGCGTACATAAACCAAAAAAGTTGGTCCATCCTAAATATTCAACCATAATTCCTGTTGTTGAATTAATCAATGTTCGAGGAATAGAAGCGATGCTGCTAAATAACGCAAACTGTGTTGCAGTATATAATGGATTCGTGGTTTTGGCTATAAAAGCAACAAAAGCTGCCGAACCAAGACCAACCCCCAATGATTCAATACTGATCACTATGGCTAACATTATTTTTTCACTGACACCAATATCATTAAAAGGGCCTTCAATTGATAACCAGGCAAAACCTAAAATAGAAAAGACTTGAACAAAACCAAAGTACCATAAAGCCCGATTAATCCCTATTTTTATCATCAAAATGCCGCCCATAATTCCGCCTAATATCCCTGGCCATAATTGCGCATTTTTAGCGATCAAACCAATGTCTGGTAGGCTGAATCCCATTTTCATATAAAAAGTAGTCGCTAACGATGTCGCCATGCTATCGCCTAACTTATATAAAAATATAAAGGCCAAAATGATCATCGCGGATTTAACGCCTTTTCTTTTAATAAATTCTAAAAAAGGATTGATAATAATATCTTCAAAATTATGGGATTTTGGTATTGGTTTATTAATTGGTTCTTTTATCAACAAGGTAATAATTATCACGGGCAACATAAATAGCGCCGTGACCATAAAAACGCTACTCCAAGGTAAAAAATGAGATAAGATTAGCGATAATGAACCGGGCACCAAACTGGCAAGACGATAAACGTTAATATGAATACTGTTCCCTAATCCAAGTTCAGTATCAGAAAGAATTTCTTGGCGAAATGCATCTAAAGCGATATCTTGCGTGGCTGAAAACAGCGCAATAATGAAACAGAGTGTAGCAATAATCCAAATATTCAGAGTCGGTGAAAAACACCCCAATATTGCAATAAAAAAGAGCAATATTATTTGCGACAGAAACATCCATCCCCGTCGACGCCCCATCCCAAACAGTGAAATATTGTCCATAAATGGCGCCCAAACAAATTTAAAAATATAGGGCAGTTGAGTTAATGAAAATGCACCAATAGCTTTTATATTCAGCCCTTCACTGGTTAACCAAGCAGGTAAAAGTTGAATTAACAAATAAAAAGGAAGACCGGAAGCCAAACCAGTAAAAATACAGATAAGCATTTTAGTGGAAAAGATAGTCCTAAGAAGAGAAACTTGTTTTTTATTCATTAGTTAACATTATCGGTCAGTTATATAGCAAAGTGCTATCATAGCATATTAATAAAAAAAATAATTGCTAAAGCTAACATAAAGCGTTTTACTATACAGGTTAATTTTTAACTCAACATTCAAAAGTAAGCATTTAATCAACATTCGCCAAAAAAATATCAAGTAAACAATGCGTTTCAATCATCACTAAAACTTAAAAGATGCATTAATTAAACGCCTATAAGGGGGATTGCAGTATGAAAGAAACAGTCAAAGTCGCTGTTTTTAGCAGTAAGCATTACGACAAAGAACATCTCGAAATCGCCAACAAACACTTTGGTTTTGATATCGAATATTATGAGCATAAATTAAGCCATAAAACGGTTGTCACCGCGCAAGGTTATGATGCTGTTTGTGTATTTGTTAACGACGAAGTTGATAAATTAGTTCTACAAAAATTAGCCCATTATGGTATTAAAATCTTAGCATTACGCTGTGCGGGTTTTGATAATGTTGATCTTGATGAAGCAAAAAAATTAGGGATCACCGTTGTTCGTGTGCCAGCTTATTCTCCTGAAGCGGTGGCTGAACATGCGGTTGCATTGATGATGACACTAAACCGCAGAACCCACAAAGCTTACCAACGTACTCGCGACGCTAACTTCTCGTTAGACGGCTTAACAGGTTTTAACATGCATAATCGTACAGCAGGTGTGATTGGAACGGGTAAAATTGGCCAAGCAGTGATCCGCATCTTAAAAGGATTCGGCATGAATATCCTTGCTTATGATCCTTATCCAAATGATATCGCTGTTGAATTAGGTGCACAATATGTTCAATTAGACGAACTCTATGCCAAATCAGATGTTATCACCTTACATTGCCCAATGTCTCCTGAAAATTATCATCTACTAAATAAAGAGTCATTCAACAAAATGAAAAATGGTGTGATGATTATCAACACAAGCCGAGGTGGTTTATTGGATGCAACCGCTGCAATCGAAGCGTTAAAACAGACCAAAATCGGTGCACTAGGTATGGATGTTTACGAAAACGAACGAGACCTATTTTTCGAAGATAAATCTAATGATGTCATATTAGATGACGTATTCCGTCGATTATCAGCCTGCCATAACGTGATTTTTACTGGTCATCAAGCGTTTTTAACCCAAGAAGCACTATTAAATATCTCTGACACAACCTTAAATAATATAGCGCAAATAGCAGCAGGAAAAGAGTGTCAAAATATTGTTAAATAACAATAAATAATTTAATATGTCGCCGTTTTTTAACTAAATGAATATGGATGATTTATGCAACGTATCGTTATTTGTGTCATGATGGTTTTATGGCTCACTGCTTGTTCGAGTGGGGGATCATCGAAATCGCCAATGCAGCAGCATCGAGGACATTCGAATGTAAAGGGTGGCGTTTATCTAGAAAAACAACACAAAGAACCAAAAGCCAATAGTGCCCCTTTATCGGTCGATAAAGAAAAATTTATCACAATGATGGTAAATAAACATGGCTTTAATCGCCAACAACTTCGCAATGTTTTAGAACAAACCAACAAACTTGATTGGGTTATTGGTTTAATGGACAAACAAGCGCCAAAATCAGGAACGTCAAACGTACCTAATGGCGCATGGATTCGTTATAAAAATAAATTCATCACCCCAGGTAACTTACCTAAAGGTGTCGAATTTTGGAATAAATATGACAAAGATCTACAACGTGCTTACAAAGAGTACGGTGTACCACCTGAAATTATCGTCGGAATTATAGGCGTTGAAACCGGGTGGGGAAGAGTAATGGGCAAAACCAAAATTATCGACGCATTATCAACCCTAGCATTTTATTACCCAAGACGATCACAATACTTTGCTAAGGAACTTGAAGACTTCTTAATTATGTGTCGTGATGAAGGTGTTGATCCGTTTGATTTAAATGGATCATTTGCAGGAGCAATGGGCTACGGACAATTTATGCCATCAGCCTTTAGAAATCATGCTATCGACTTCAACCATGACGGTCATACCGACTTATGGGATCCGGTTGATGCAATCGGCAGTGTAGCAAACTATTTCAAAGCTCACGGCTGGCAACGAAACAAAAAAGTCGCAGTGGTTGCTGATGGTCAAGCGATCGAACTCGATACAGGCTTTAGCACCAAATATACGATTGAACATCTAGCTAAAGCAGGATTAAAACCAAAAAGCTCAATCGACGGTCATAAAGAAGTCAGCTTATTACGTTTAGACATGGGTGATAATTACCAATTTTGGTATGGACTACCTAACTTCTACGTCATCACCCGCTACAACCATAGCACACATTATGCAATGGCAGTATGGCAATTGGGATTAGCCGTTAAACAAGCTAGATAAAATTAACCTTAAAAGCAAAAGGTCGCAGTTGCGACCTTTTTTATTAATCCTAATAAACTATCTAAAAAGTTGAGGAACGGGGTTTTTGATCTTCTAAATTCCACTTCAGAACTATTTAATGATCAACATCATTAATTCTAAATGCTAAGATAAAATTTTTCAGGATCAATAATTATAATTATTAAAGTTTTGTAAATGCTATATTTTTAATTAAAACAATGAGTAGTTATTTTTTAATCATGCTTTTTTATGATCATCTTTACGAAAGTTAACGATCTAAAGTAAAAAAAGTATTGCACCTGGTTTTTTCAGTCACTATACTTTTTACATAATTTTAGCGGGATAGCTAAAACAATAATTAGAAAAATAGTAAATAAATCATAAATATACTTGACAGGATTGTCGCAGATGTTCTATAATTTTCAACAGGCAACAGGCAACAGGCAACTTGGCCAACCTCTAATTTAAATTCGCTAAAGTTAAGCACTCAATCTTCTTTTTTCACAAAAGTTCATTTTTTCGCCAGAGTCAGCGAAATTTCCAAAATTTTCGCGCGATCCTTTTTAGGATCCTTTTATCGATCCTTTTATCGATCTAATTTATCGCAGCCGATCTTTTTAGGGGTGTTTTTTTTGATCCCTTTTTCAAGTCATGCATTAACCTCTAAAACAACTAATATTATTCATGGCAGTGCGCCGTATTTAACCTTCGATGGAGGTCGTACACGCGTAGTTAACACTGACGATTTACTAGGGATATCCTTATCAGATGGAACGCAATATACACCATCAACGAATACTT
>NZ_JAFNNF010000004.1:0-254519 GCF_026536885.1 Gilliamella sp. B2889
TCAGTCCGTAGACTTTTAATTTTTTGTCTCGCAAGTGCCCACACAGATTGTCTGTTTCTTCTTTTTAAAGAGCTGACAGCTTTAAGTTAACTTCACAATTTCTTGCTTCAGTTTGCTGTCTCAAGGGCTGCGTATACTACGCTACACCTTTTTATTCGTCAAGATCTTTTTTTTAAAAATTTGATCTTGTTCACCAACTTCATTATCGCCTGCTTTCGCTGACGCCGTGTCAGTGGATGCGCATTATAGGCACTTCTTTTTTTTTGGCAAGTGAAAAATCACACTTAGAATTCCGTTTGTTTTTTATTTGTTCAGCAGCAATATTGATATACTCTAGATAAAGCAAAAATTGTTACTATAAAAATTCGAAAAATCAAAACGTTGCTTCAAGATACATATTGTTATATGTTTTGAACCATAAAAACACATAATTTCTATCAAGTATTCGTTTAACTATCATAAATATTAACGATTACCACCAATCAAATATTTTGCTTTATCTTTGAATACTAATTTAATGGTATACGCAACAAGAACACTTATAGTTAATGTACATATTAAAAAGCTAATAGCACCAAGTGATGCTAATTCACCATTATCTGTTTTGATAATGTATCCAAAAGGTGAGTTCAGTAACTGTGCTTCTAAAAGGATTACGATAATTTCATGAACAAAATAGATGGGAAAACTAACATTTGCCATGAAAGAAAAAAACTTATATGTATTACTTTCATCATTTTTATGGTTCAAACCATCCAGAAAATAGAGTGCTAAAATAAATAAAATAATCTTTTGTAATGTATCGTAATAAAGTTTTTCAACACAAAGATGATCAACATAACGATAAGCAAATGGAATAAAAAAGCATAAACCAAAAAAGAAAATCACCAAAACTAAATTATCTTTAACTAGTTTCATAATTTTTTCATAATTTTGCTTTATCATCATTCCCGTCAAATAAACAGGTCCATAATGCAATAAATTTAGCAATGGCTGGGTATAATCAGGCTTGGTGAACATAACTACCCAGAACATCGAAACTAACCCCACGATAATCAAACTTTTTTTTGACCATTTATATAATAAAGGGCTAATTGCGAAAATAATGATAATCATCGGCATAAACCATAATGGCAAAAGCTGGGTTCCGGTCAACATCATTTTAATGATTGAAGTACTCGAACTTGGTTCCGTTAGCGAAAAAATAGGTAAACTGGATAAATATTGGTAATGAAAATATAGGAAACAAAATATCGATACAGAAATATATGGGCAAACTACTGTTTTAAACTTAGATAAATAATACGCTTTTACATTATATTTATAAGTTAAATGCTGAAATAAAAACCCCGCAATTAATACAAAAAATGTTGTGAAATTAAAAGCAAATAAATTTAAAAAAGAAAATAAATAACTATTAGCAATTAAATGGCTATTTTTAAATACACCTAAACAATGGCTAAAAACAATCATAATGATGGCTACGCCACGCAATACATGAATAGAATGAATTTTTTGGGGTTTGACTATTGTCATTTCAGTTATCAAAACATAACAAAGAAAATTTGCTATACATTAGCACAAAATTTCAAGATAAAAACTAGTATTATTTTAGAAAATGCACAAAATATTTCTTGACAAATTTCTGAAAAAATTACAAATATTTATCAAATATAAACACAATTAGTTGTCTAGCTTACTCGCAGCAAAAGAACATAAAGGTATGATTTCACGTTTTTCTTGCTTTAATGTTTTTATCACAAGCTCAAGTAACTTATCTGCTATTCCTTGTCCACGATAATTAGGATCTGTATAGGTATGATTGATGGTTGCTTTATCTTGCCCAATTCGAGTAAACGTCATTTCTGCTATTTCTTGATTATTGTCATTACATACATAGAAACGATCGTTATCTTGCTTATATTGTAATGTCATAAAATTCCTCAATTAGTATGATTTTCATCGAAATTAATTAAATAAGAAAAGAAAAATTTGTTGGAATTTATTAAAAAAATAGTTTTAAACTTATAAAGTGAATAATTGATAAACCTAAATCAAACTATAGTATATCAATTATCCACATCTTATTAGATTATCAATGGAGCAATATTTAGAATAAACGTTTCGCTGTATTATAAAGATCCATATCAAATGGTCTTTTCATATTATTGATAGCATCAATGATATCATGATGAACCAATTTACCATTTTGAATTCCGACACAACGTCCAGCATGACCATCAATGAGTAATTCAACCGCATAAGCCCCCATACGTGAACCTAAAATTCGATCATAAGGTACAGGTGAACCACCGCGTTGTACATGGCCTAGGATAGTTGCTCGCGTTTCATGATGAACTGCTGCTTCAATATCTTTTGCTAATTGGTTTACATCACACATATGTTCAGTAACAGTGACAATTGCATGTTTTTTACCTTTAGCAAAACCTAATTTTATCTCTTCAATTAAGTCTTCTTTAGTATAAGAAACTTCAGGAATGATCATAAATTCACAACCACCAGCTACTGATGCACTTAATGTCAAATCACCACAATCTCGCCCCATAACCTCAATTACAGAAATTCGGTGATGTGAAGAACAAGTGTCTCTCAATCTATCTATAGATTCAACAACTGTACTTAATGCAGTAAAATAACCAATCGTGTAATCAGTTCCTCGGATATCATTATCAATGGTGCCAGGTAAACCAATACATGGAAAACCTTCTTCAGTTAATCGCATCGCACCCATATATGAACCATCACCACCGATAACCACTAAAGCATCAATTTGATGTTTCTTTAAATTAGCAATCCCTTTTTTTCTAATTTCTTGATCTTTAAATTCAGGAAATCGAGCTGATCCTAAAAATGTTCCACCTCGAGTAATGATATCTGAAACACTAGAACGATCTAACTTGACAATGCGATCTTCACAAAGCCCCAAGTAACCATCATAGATACCGAAAACCTCTAAGCCTTCAGTTAACGCAGTTCTCACAACTCCACGAATAGCTGCATTCATCCCTGGCGCATCACCACCACTGGTTAAAATACCTATTTTTTTTATCATAAAAAATAACTCCAATTTATAAACCTTTGGCTATTATAAGGTCATAATAAATAACTAACAATATAAAGTTTAGAAGCTATTTTGAATAGTTTTTCAGCTGATTTGTTTCAAGAGGAACAACAGAAATCGGATCTTGATGGATAATCACTGTTGCTGGAGCAAATTCTCTAGAGATATGTTTTTCGATTGCATCAGCAACTGCATGAGCTTTTATTAATGGCATATCATCATCTAATTCAAGATGTAGTTGTATAAACTTCACCGGGCCTGCTTGTCTAGTTTTCAAATCATGAAAACCACGCACATTTGAATAAGAAGAGACAATTACACTAATTCTTTGGTTATCACTTTCAGGTAAAGCCTTATCTAATAAGTCTTGAATTGCACTATAGGCTATTTTACAAGCATTATAAAAAATATATAACGCAATAAAGAATGCAAAACAGGCATCAGCATACGTAATACCATACCAGCTTAAAAATAGTGCAATAATAACTGCAATATTCATAAACAAATCTGATGAGTAATGCAACATATCTGCTTGAATCGCTTTACTATTTGTCTGTTTTATTACATGCTTTTGATATAAAACTAATGTGGCAGTCACAACAACCGAAACCATAGATACGATAATACCGAATAAAGGGAACTCTATTGCAGTTGGATGAATAATAGATTTAATACTTGATAATAATAAAATGGTCGCCGAACCAATAATAAAAGCACTTTGTGCTAATGCGGCTAATGATTCAGCTTTTCCATGACCAAAAGTATGATCATCATCAGCAGGTTTTAATGCATAACGGACTAAGAAAAAGTTAAGCCCAGATGCAAGCAAATCAATACTTGAATCCAACAGTGATGCAAATAAACTCATTGAGCCAGTGAACCAGCACGTAATTAATTTAATAATGATAAGGAAAATAGAAATTAAAACTGCACTCAATGTCGCCTTTTTAATTAATTTTTCATACAAATGTGATTTTGACATTTGTTACCTATTTATTGGTAGGATTCTATCCCTTGTGGAAGCACCAATTGCACAGCTACTTCGGCTGCAATCTTTTTGTCTAATAAAACTTCAATAATTTTTAAAGCAAAATCAATTGAAGTTGCAGGGCCTTGACTAGTAATAACTCTATTTTGAACATCAAAATAAACTCTATCCGATTTCCAATTTTTTATAGCATCTTTGGTTGATGGATAACCAGTCATATATGCATTAGGGAATAAATTATGATGTTGAAGAACCATCGCTGGGGTTGCACAAATAGCTGCAATAACAACTCCGGCTTGATGAGCTTGCTTTAATTTTTCAATTAATTGTTGAGAGTCTCGAAAGTTTTCAGCTCCAACTAATCCACCAGGTAAAATAATCGCATCAAAATGAATATCACTAACTTCAGAAAATGTTTTTTGAGTTAGGATAGTGACACCGCGAGAACATTGAACTTTTTTATCTTCAGTGATACTTGCATAGGTAACTTTAATTCCAGCTCGTGTCAACAAATCAATTGTTGTCACGGCTTCAGTTTCCTCACAGCCATTTGATAAAAAAACTAATGCTTGCTTTGTCATATTACACCCCTTCCTATCAACTAACTGTCTTTACAAAATGTTAAAAATAGAACTATTTAACACGTTCAATGTTAGCGCCTAATTTTCTCAGCTTATTTTCAATATTATCATAACCACGATCGATATGGTAAATACGATCAACAATTGTTGAACCTTCAGCTATACATCCAGCCAAAACTAGACTCGCAGAAGCACGTAAATCAGTTGCCATTACTTGAGTTCCACTAAGTTTCTCAACGCCATGAGTAATCAGAGTATTACCTTCGATTTCGCCATGAGCTCCCATACGAATAAGTTCTGGTACATGCATAAAACGATTTTCAAAAATTGTTTCTTTGATAATTCCAGTGCCTTCTGCCACCATGTTTAATAATGAAAATTGGGCTTGCATATCAGTTGGAAAACCTGGGTGAGGTGCAGTATGAATATTAACGGCTTTTGCTCGTTTACCTTGCATATCTAAACAAATCCAATCTTCGCCAGTTTCAATATTGGCTCCCGCTTCCTTCAATTTTGATAATACAGCATCAAGTAAGCTTGGATCAGTTTTACGACAAGTTATTTTGCCGCGTGAAATAGCTGCAGCAACTAAAAATGTTCCAGTTTCAATACGATCAGAAACAACTGAGTGTACACCACCACCAAGACTAGCAACACCTTCAATTTCAATGCGCATAGTACCGGCACCAGTGATTTTAGCGCCTAACATATTTAAAAATTTTGCGGTATCAACTATTTCTGGCTCACACGCAGCATTTTCAATTATCGTTTTACCTTCAGCTAGAGTTGCTGCACACATAATAGTAACTGTCGCACCAACACTAACCTTATCCATTACAATATGAGCGCCTTTTAAACGACCATCAACTGTAGCTTTAACATACCCCTCATCTAAAGTAATTGTCGCACCTAATTGTTGTAGTCCAGTAATATGTAGGTCTACTGGCCTTGCACCTATTGCACATCCACCTGGTAATGAAACTTGCCCTTGACCAAATCGAGCAACAAGAGGACCTAGAGCCCAAATTGAAGCTCGCATCGTTTTTACAAGTTCATAAGGCGCACAATAGTTATCAATCTGACCTGCATCAAGATGAATAGAACCGTTCCGTTGATATTTCACGCCTAATTGCTCAAGTAATTCCAGTGTAGTATCAATATCTTTTAACTTCGGAACGTTTTGTAATTCAACTGGTTTTTCAGCCAAAATTGCAGCAAATAAAATAGGTAGCGCCGCATTTTTAGCGCCAGAAATGACAACTTCTCCATTTAAAGAAGTTGGGCCTGTAACGTGAAACTTTTCCATTGTTAACTCTTATTCATTTAAAATGGCGATTATTATAAAAGTTATTCACTAATAGATAAATGAATTTTATCAAAAAATAGTGACTATATTTATCATTACTAAGCTACATCAAAATAATTTCAATTATTTATTATCTATAAATAATTTATTATTCCATCCAAAATCAAATAAATATTAAATAAAAAATTCTTAATTTCATTTTTAAATCAATTAGTAGGAAGTAGAATTAGATTTCAAAAACCCTCTCCTCAACTTTTTTTACGAAAATTGACTAATTTCCTTATTTTCCTATTTACTACAATTTTATCGAAGTATGATAAAATAGATGATATTCAATCTTATAAATCAAACAATACAATAATATGGATTACGATATTGCTATCATTGGACTTGGACCTGCAGGTAGTACCCTCGCACGTCTACTTAACCCATCTTTTAAAATTATTGCATTAGATAAAAAGCATCAAGCTGGTAATGAGGGTTTTCATAAACCTTGTGGTGGATTATTAGCAGATGACGCTCAAAAAGCATTTGTGCGACAAAAGTTAAATTTACCTACTGATATATTGACTGATCCACAAATTTTTAGCGTTAAAACGATCGATCTTCAATCCAAACTTATTCGTAATTATCAACGTAGTTATGTTAGTTTTGACCGACATAAATTTGACCTATGGTTAAAATCATTAATTCCCAACACTGTTAATGTTTTACATAACACACTATGTAAAGAAATCAGAAGAGTAATCGATGGATATCAAGTTACTTACATCGATGAAAATAAAATCGAACACAAAATTACGGCTAAATATGTAGTTGGTGCAGATGGCGCTAATTCGATTGTTAGACGAATGCGTTATCCTCATCATTCCATCAGACAATATGTTGCTATTCAACAATGGTTTACTGAAAAACATCAACGACCTTTTAATACATGTATTTTTGATAATCAATCAACAAATTGTTATGCGTGGAGTATTTCTAAAGATGGATATTTCATTTTTGGTGGTGCTTTCCCGAAAAAAACCGCGAATCAACACTTTGAATCGTTGAAAGAAAAGCTAACAAAGCAAGGGTTTATTTTTGGAGAACCGTTAAAAACTGAAAAATGTCTTGTGGTTTATCCAAATCGCTTCCAAGATTTTTATACAGGCAATGAAAATATCTTTTTAATCGGTGAAGCAGCAGGTTTCATCAGCGCAAGCTCATTAGAAGGTATTAGTTATGCGCTTGATAGCGCAGAGATTTTAAGCAAGATATTAAATAGGGGTATAGCAAAACCAAATAAGCGTTATTATCAAAAAACAATTCCATTACGCTTAAAGCTTTATAGCAAAATTATCAAGGCTAAAATACTGACTACACCATTGTGGCGTAAATTAATTATGAAAAGTAAAATTCAACATATCAAAACAATTTAATTTATAAAAAATGAAATAATGAAATATAACAAGGAAAAGACATTATGTTTGATGTCAACGATCTAATTCGCTTTAATCATGAATGGTCAGAAAAGATAGCACAGGAAGATCCTGAATTCTTTAAACAGCTCGCGGTTGCGCAAAATCCTAAATTTTTGTGGATCGGTTGTTCCGATAGTCGCGTTCCAGCAGAAAAGCTTATCAAACTAAAACCGGGTGAAATGTTTGTTCATCGAAACGTTGGCAACCAAGTGATTCATACGGATCTAAATTGCCTTTCAGTTGTCCAATACGCAGTTGATGTACTTAAAATCGAAGATATTATTGTTTGTGGTCATTTAGATTGTGGTGGTATCCGTGCCGCAGTTGAAAATCCCGATTTGGGCCTAGTTAATAATTGGCTACTTCATATCCGTGATTTATGGTTTCGCAACAGTTCTTTACTTGGTAAGTTTCCTGCTGATATTAGAATGGATATTTTATGTGAACTCAATGTAATTGAACAAATCTATAATTTAGGGCATTCGACCATTATTCAAGCAGCATGGCAACGTGGTCAAAAGGTTAATTTACATGGTTGGGTTTATGGAATCGATAATGGAAAAATTACAGATTTGCATATTACATCATCAAGTAGTGAAAATCTCGAAATCAACTATCGTGAAGCGATTTCTTATCTGTTAAATCTGCATAAATTACAATAAATTTATTTGAATCGATGGATAATTTGATTACTGCTACCTCGCCATAATAGTTTAGGATCAGCGAGATCTTGTACAAATTTTCCATCAATCAAGACATCAATATATGGCACTACAGATTGCTGTTCATCGGTTAATTCATTAAGTTTATAACCTGTCCATAACCAAATATCTTTATTATCACATTCGGCTTTTACTCGTTTAACTAATTTCAAAATGGTTGGCACATTTTTAGGGTGTAAAGGATCACCACCAGAAAGCGATAATCCTTGGCGTTTTATTTCGGCATCTTGTAAATCTTTAATGATTTGATCTTCAAGTGATTGTGTAAATGGCTTACCAGAGTTTATTCCCCATGTGCTTTTGTTATAGCAGCCAGGACATTGATGTACACAACCTGCTACAAAAAGTGTACAACGAGTCCCTTCGCCATTAACAACATCAACAGGATAATAACGATGATAATTCATAATAACAAAATTAATTTTTTAGCCTATTTGGCCATTATCCAAATGTTTAACTCGACGTTTTACTTCTTCTTGCTTACCGGCATTAAATGGACGAGCATCAGGACTTCCTAAATAACCACAAACACGGCGAGTCACAGAAACTTTTGACGAATCATGGTTACCACAACTAGGGCAAACAAATCCTTTGCTAGTACATGAAAACTCACCGGTATAACCGCATTCATAACATTCGTCAATCGGGGTATTAGTGCCATAATAAGGTACACGAGTGTAGCTGTAATCCCAGACATCCTCTAATGCTTTAACATTATTAATCATGTTAGGATACTCGCCATAACAAATAAATCCGCCACTTGCTACTGCTGGATAAGGTTTTTCAAACTCGATTTTTTCATATGGGTTAACCTTTTTCTCAACATCGAGGTGGAAACTATTCGTATAATAACCTTTATCTGTTACTCCAGGAATAATACCAAATTCAGCTGTATCTAAACGGCAGAATCGGTCACATAAATTTTCACTTGGTGTACTATATAAGCTAAATCCATAGCCTGTTTCTTTCTTCCATTGGTCAACAGCTTTAGCTAAGTGTTCAACTATTGCTATACCTTTTTCGCGTAAAGTTTCACTGTCAAATGGATGGGTTTGGTTTCCGTATAGTGCATTTAGTGTTTCATGTAGACCAATATAACCTAATGAAATTGATGCACGACCATTTTTAAAGATTTCAGAAACACTATCATCTTCTTTCAATCGAACGCCACACGCCCCTTCCATATATAAAATCGGAGCAACACGTGCTTTTACTCCATCAAGGCGAGCAATACGCGTCATCAATGCTTTTTTACAAAGGTTTAAACGTTTATCTAAAATTTCCCAAAAACGAGCTTCATCACCTTTTGCTTCAATTGCAATACGAGGTAAATTAAGGCTAATTACACCTAAATTGTTACGCCCGTCATGAATTTGTTGTCCGTCTTCTTCATAAACACCTAAAAAGCTTCGGCATCCCATTGGTGTTTTGAATGATCCAGTTACTTCAACAACTTTATCGTAATTTAAAATATCTGGATACATACGTTTGCTAGCACACTCTAACGCCAATTGTTTAATATCATAATTAGCATCACCTTGTTTATGGTTAATACCATCTTTAATAGCAAAAACAAGTTTTGGAAATACTGCAGTTTTATGATTTTTTCCTAACCCTTTTATGCGCACTTTTAAAATTGATTCTTGGATAAGTCGTGATTCCCAACTGGTTCCTAAACCAAAACCAAAAGTAACAAAAGGCGTTTGTCCATTTGCAGTATGAAGTGTATTAACTTCATACTCTAAAGATTGAAATGCATCATAACACTCTTTTTGCGTACGGCTTTCTGCATACGCTTCAGGATTTGGAATATCCCACTCTTCTGCAACTTTTTTATGCTTTTGATAACTGATAGTCACAAATTTTGCTAGAATTTCATCAATTCGATTAATGGTTGTACCACCATAAATATGACTAGCGACTTGTGCGATGATTTGAGCGGTTACCGCAGTTGCTGTTGCAATAGATTTTGGTGGCTCAATTTCAGCATTACCCATCTTAAAACCATTTGTTAACATCCCGTCTAAATCAATTAACATACAGTTGAACATTGGGAAAAATGGCGCGTAATCGAGATCATGATAATGAATTTCACCACAATCATGTGCACGAGAAATATCTTTAGGTAACAAATATTGTTTAGCATAATGTCTTGCAACAATACCCGCTAATAGATCTCGTTGAGTTGGAATAACTTTACTATCTTTATTCGCATTTTCGTTCAAAATAGCAACGTTACTTTGTTCTATTAAGCCACGAATATCTTGATTCAAACGGCTACGTTCTTCACGCGCACGATCACGATCATGTCGGTATTCAATATAAGTTCTTGCCAATTTTTTATAAGGCCCTGACATAAGTTGATTTTCAACGACATTTTGAATTTCATTGATATCAACACTTTCACGATCCATCATTTGATTGGTCACAACGCGAGCAACGGAGGCACAATAGTCTGGGTCATTAACATTGGCCGCAACAGCTGCTCTTATAATAGCGTCTTTAATACGAACCTCATTAAATGCAGTTTGACAGCCATCACGTTTGATTACTACGGGCATATATACTCCTCAATATTCATTAATAGTTAGCGCTTGGCATGAGTTTTATATCAACCTTAATAGTTGTTGTGGCTATTCAAAACTATTGATTTTTTATTAAAATATGGGCCTTTTGATATAAACTCGGATTTTCACATCGCTTTAGAAAACACTATATGTAGTAAATATTAGTAAATTATACACCATATATTGTGTTTTTCTAGTTTATTTAAAAAATAAATTTGCTTGACAAGGCCAACGCTAATAAATGCAAGTCTTTCGATGATTAAATTGAGAAAAATTTGGGTAGATTGGATATAAAAGATGGATAAATTTTGTATGAGTGCAACTGATTTTGCACTCATACATCGAATACAACAACAGATCTTAATCAGAATTAAGATTCAATATTTAACCAATCAGTATGGAACACACCTTCTTTATCGATACGTTTATAGGTATGAGCACCAAAATAGTCTCTCTGAGCCTGAATTAAATTAGCAGGTAGCACAGCTGAACGATAGCTATCATAATATGCTATTGCTGCCGACAAAGTAGGAACAGGAATACCTTGCGAAACCGCTAGACAAATAACATCACGTAATGATTGTTGATAAGCCTCAACCGTTTTACGAAAATATGGTGCTAACAGTAAGTTATCAATATTGTTATTTTCAGTATAAGCATCAGTAATTTTTTGTAAAAATTGCGCTCTAATAATACATCCTGCTCTAAAAATCTTTGCAATTTCACCATAATTTAATTGCCAATTATAATGTTCTGATGCAGCTTTTAACTGTGCAAATCCTTGCGCATAAGAGATAATTTTACCCATATAAAGTGCTTTACGTACTTTTTCAATTAAAGTTTGTTTATCTCCTGTAAAAGCTACTTTTTCCGGCCCTTTAAGCACTTTTGATGCAGCTACTCGCTGATCTTTAATCGCTGAAATATAGCGAGCGAATACAGATTCAGTAATCAAAGATAAAGGCTCACCTAAATCTAACGCGCTTTGGCTTGTCCATTTACCCGTTCCCTTATTACCAGCAGCATCAAGAATCATATCAACCAAATAATCGCCATTTTCATCTTTATATTTAAAAATGTCCGCTGTTATCTCAGTTAAATAGCTGTCTAATTCGCCTTTATTCCAATCAGCAAACACATCGGCAAGCTCATCATTTGTTAAACCAACAACATGTTTTAGCACACTATAGCTCTCTGCAATTAATTGCATGTCACCATATTCAATTCCATTGTGCGCCATTTTAACGTAATGTCCTGCTCCATCAGGGCCGATATAAGCCACACATGGTTCACCATTCGCTTTAGCCGCTATTTTTTCTAAAATCGGAGCAACTAACTCATACGCTTCTTTTTGACCACCAGGCATAATTGAAGGTCCTTTTAATGCACCTTCTTCACCTCCAGAAACACCGGCTCCTATAAAATTAAAGCCTTCATCGGATAACATTTTATTACGACGAATAGTATCTTCAAAGAAAGCATTACCACCATCAATAATGATATCCCCTTTATCTAATAACGGTCTCAGCTCATCAATTACGGCATCTGTTCCTTTACCTGCTTGCACCATAATTAATATACGCCGTGGTTTTTCTAATGAGTTAACAAAATCTTCAATACTATAATAAGGAACCAATCGTTTATCAGAATGTTCAGCCATTACTTGTTCTGTCTTATCTTTAGAACGATTATAAATTGATACTGAAAATCCTCGACTTTCGATATTAAGTGCAAGGTTTCGCCCCATAACGGCCATTCCAATAACACCGATTTGCTGTTTAGACATAATTTGGCTCCTTTATTTAATCTCTATAACCTTAACAAGGTTTGGTACTATTACCTTAACGCTTATTAACAATATAAGTTATATATTGCCATAAAAAAACCGTATCAATACATAATACGGCTTTTTTTCATTATTTTAATTAAAATGCTTTGGAATTAAGCGAATTATGAACGCTTCATCATTTCAAAAAACTCATCATTAGTTTTTGTCATGGCAAGTTTATCAATTAAGAATTCCATTGCATCAATTTCACCCATTGGGTTGAGGATTTTACGCAAAATCCACATTTTTTGTAGTTCATCAGGTGAAGTCATTAGATCTTCTTTACGCGTACCTGAACGATTAAAGTCAATAGCAGGGAATACACGTCGCTCAGCAATTTTACGTGATAAGTGAACTTCCATATTACCCGTACCTTTGAACTCTTCGTAAATGACTTCATCCATTTTAGAACCAGTATCAATTAAAGCAGTAGCAATAATTGTTAAACTACCGCCCTCTTCTACATTACGTGCCGCACCAAAAAAACGTTTAGGGCGATGTAACGCGTTAGCATCAACACCACCAGTCAATACTTTACCTGATGATGGAATAACGGTATTGTACGCACGAGCTAAACGAGTGATTGAGTCTAATAAAATAATGACATCTTTTTTATGTTCAACTAAACGTTTTGCACGCTCAATTACCATTTCAGCGACTTGAACATGTCTTGCTGCTGGTTCGTCAAACGTAGAAGCTACAACTTCGCCTTTAACTAAACGTTGCATTTCAGTAACTTCTTCTGGTCGTTCATCAATCATCAATACGACTAATTCACATTCTGGATGATTTACCGCTAAGCTTTGTGCAATGTTTTGTAATAACATTGTTTTACCCGCTTTTGGCGGAGCAACAATTAAACCACGTTGACCTTTACCAATTGGTGAAGCTAAATCAAGTACTCTTGCGGTAATATCTTCTGTAGAACCATTACCTCGCTCCATACGTAAGCGAGAATTAGGATGTAAAGGAGTTAAATTTTCAAAAAGGATTTTATTGCGAGCGTCTTCAGGTTTATCGTGATTAACTTCATTTACTTTTAATAAAGCAAAATATCTCTCACCTTCTTTCGGCGGTCTAATTTTGCCGGCAATGGTATCACCAGTTCTTAAATTGAATCGTCTAATTTGACTAGGTGAGACATATATATCGTCAGGTCCAGCCAAATAAGAACTATCTGCAGAACGCAAAAATCCAAAACCGTCTTGCAAAATTTCAAGTACACCATCGCCAAAAATATCTTCACCACTTTTAGCGTGTTGTTTTAATATTGCAAAAATAATATCTTGTTTTCTAAGGCGGGCAAGATTCTCAAGCCCCATTTTTTTCTCACCAAGCGCTACAAGCTCGGAAACAGAAGTGTTTTTTAATTCAGTTAAATTCATAGTTTATAAATTCTTGAGGATAAAATTGATATGTTTACAATTACTGCTATTTTTGTATATTTCTTTCATTTACTTATAAAAAATTTTCTTTCTAGCAATATATAAAATTAATTTATTAATCAGCTTTTTCGATGATAATTATGTATTTGGGCATTGAATTTTAACCACTTTATCAAGAAAAACAATGGATTGCTGAAAGGGGTTTATGTAAGAAATTAGCAATTTACACTAAAATTATAGGTATGTCTATACTTAATTGCGATTTTTGGGAATAAAAAATAATAAGCGTAATAAAACGCTTATTATTTATATTTTTTCAAGTGATTAAAGCTGTGGATCAATAAATGCTTTAAGTTGTGCTTTTGATAACGCACCTACTTGAGTGGCAACAACTTGACCATTTTTAAAAATTAATAGGGTTGGAATACCTCTAATCCCAAATTTTGGGGCAATATTCGGATTTTGTTCAACATTTAATTTGGCGATAATAATTTTATCAGCATATTCTGGAGCTATTTCTTCCAAAATCGGGGCAACCATTTTACAAGGTCCACACCACTCAGCCCAAAAGTCAACCAATACTGGTTTAGTTGATTCGCTTATTACTTTATCAAATGTAGCTTCAGAAAGTGCAACAATGTTATCACTCATTTAATTATCTCCTAGAAAATTTGTCTAAAAATATATTAGGATATTTTCATACCTACCGCTAGTAATTATTTTAATAGGACATAATTATTAGTGAAGTTGTTGTATTTAGTATGCTACAATTACCGAATTCTGATAATTATATTCTAAACAATAATGATTCAATCATATCTTACAAAAACAACTTTCAATCAATTTCCCTTACACCCATTAGTCATAAAAGCGTTGGAGAAAAAAGGTTTCGTTTACTGTACCCCAATTCAAGAACAAACATTGCCATTTACAACAAAAGGAATTGACATTGCAGGGCAAGGACAAACTGGAACGGGTAAAACGATTGCGTTTTTGGCATCAACATTTAATCATTTATTGAATAATGCTCCATTACCCGATCATAAATCTAATCAACCAAGAGCAGTCATTATTGCTCCAACACGTGAGTTAGTTGTACAAATATACAATGATGCTCAACCTCTTTCAGAAGAAACAGGTATTAAATTAGGGCTAGCTTATGGCGGTGATGGTTATGATAAGCAACTCAAGATGCTTTCTGCTGGTGTTGATGTATTAATTGCAACCACAGGAAGACTCATCGATTATGCAAAACAAGATTATATTAATTTAGGTGCAATCCAAGTTGCAGTTCTAGATGAAGCGGATCGTATGTTTGATTTAGGTTTCATCCGTGATATCCGATGGATATTTAGACATATGACATCGCCACAAAATCGTCTAACCATGTTATTTTCAGCGACGTTAACTCACAATGTTCGTGAATTAGCTTTTGAATATATGAACGAACCACAATATGTTGAAGTTGAGCCTGAACAAAAAATTGGTCACAGAATAAAAGAAGAGCTGTTTTTTCCATCAAACGAAGATAAATTAGCTCTCTTACAAACTCTTATTGAAGAAGAGTGGCCTGACCGTAGCATTGTATTTGCTAATACTAAAGTTGCCTGCGAAAAAATCTGGCGTCATTTAGTTGCAGACGGCCATAGAGTAGGACTACTTACTGGTGATATTGCACAAAAAAAACGTTTATCCATTCTTGATAAATTTACCCAAGGAGATCTTGATATTTTAGTAGCAACAGATGTTGCTGCCCGTGGTTTACATATCCCAAATGTAACCCATGTTTTTAACTATGATCTTCCTGATGATTGTGATGATTATAGACATCGAATAGGTCGTACAGGACGAGCCGGTGCCGAAGGTTATTCAATTTCATTAGCTTGTGAACGTTATTCACAAAACTTACCTGCTATTGAAAAAGCCATTGATCATACTATTCCTGTTAGTCAATATGATCCTCAGGCGTTATTAACTAATTTACCAACACCTAAACCATTCAAAAGACCAACTCGTAGAAAACCATCATAATAGAGATCGTTGGTTAAACCCTAAATAGCATCGAATTTAATACCATCATTAAAACTAAGTTTAATGATGGTATTTTCCTTATAAAAAGGAATTGATTAAATCAAATCTTGTTTTGTATTCAAGAAATTCTGATAAGCTAATTCAATTTCTTCTTTAGATTCGGATGATAATGTTCCTACATGCCGATCATGTTGAGCTCCATATAAACCAAACAGAACATTAATTGACAGTTTTGGATTTTTACTTTTTATTCGATAAAAAGTTTCCAAATAACCGACTTCTTTAAATGTTCCTATATCGGTAATATCAGAGCTTACCATCAATTTTTCCAAAGAAACCGTCATGTTGGGTAAAGATTTTAAACGACTTTGGTATTTAGCTACTTTTTCGTCTAGATCTTGTTTTGCATATTCAATGACCATTTTCACTATATCATGCAATTTTTTTCGATCTTGGCGTAACGCATCACTTGCTTTATAGTAATCAAGCAATTTATGTGATCCATCAAATACCAGATCAAGTGGTTGCATACCGAGTTCAACAAACATTGAACGATATTTATCATGAGCTCTCAAATAAACATCATTTTGATCGACCCAAGCAAACATAACTGATTCACTATTAAGACTAAATCCTCCAAAAAATGACCTTAATGAAATGTCTTCAATGCAAGAAAACTCCTGTTTAATATTCACTGCTAATGTTTTAAGCATATAAATTCCCTTTTCACTTACCTTTTCAAATAACTTTAACTAATATGTTTATGCTAAACTATATTAATTTGATTAATATTAAAACAACTAATTAACATTAATTAATAAATATGGGATCTGTCTTCCATAAATGAATATTTGTTTGATTTGTACTTGATTAATTAAATTTTTTTTGCTCTAAAAATATTTGAAGGCCTTTTTGGTGGTTAAATATTTGTCAAATCTTAATATTTCTTAAAAAAAGAAAAAACGGTTTAACATTGTTATTCTGTTGTAATAATTATACAATCAAAGACAATTAACTAAATGGTATCTATTTTTGTCAATTTCAATCAACATGCTCAAAAACGTTATAGTCCCACTTTTTATGTTTTGTTCATTTGCCGTATCAGCAGATAAAATACCGCTGATTGAAGAATTGACATCCTGTAACCCTGACTTTTTTAATCATGTCTATCAGCATAGAGAAGAATTAAAAAATCATACTAATGTTGAAATTTTTAATCATAATCAAGCTTATATTCCAGTTGAAAACCGCACAGACACGAACAACAACTTCATTTATTTCAAAACGCCAATTCAATATAAAAACTTAAAACTTATCGGTTATTATGATAGTGCGATGGATTTGAAAAAGATGGGGAAATATTATTTCTGGGGATTCATCATTGATAATGATATGAATGAGATACGTGAAAGTTTGGATTTTTTAGAGTGGAAAAATATGGAAGATAATCTTCTGTATATTGCCAATCCAAGAATTCGAAATATTACTGACGATATCCAGGTTTGGCATAAAAACACAGGGACAGTAGTTGGAGTAAAAACAATACCAGCTCCAAATACTACCGAAAAGTTATTACTGCTTGAAAAAGGTGATAATATGCAACTCCTTATTTGTTCGATTCAAGGCGTTGTCACCAATAATCTACTTAGGCAAGAACGTCCCGATATTCAAATCAATAAAGTTAAATAGCTGACTCATCCATTTCACCAGTACGTATACGAATTACTTGCTCAACGTTATAAACAAATATCTTTCCATCACCAATTTTACCTGTTTGAGCAGTTTTCATGATAGTCTCAATACATGTTTCTAAAATATCGTCAGCGACAACAAGTTCTATTTTTACTTTTGGTAAAAAATCAACCATATATTCAGCACCACGATAAAGCTCAGTATGCCCTTTTTGGCGACCAAAACCTTTCACTTCAGTGACGGTCATCCCCGTAATTCCTTGATCAGCAAGAGCTTCTCGAATATCATCTAGTTTAAAAGGTTTAATAATTGCTTCAATTTTTTTCATATTTTTTTGCCCTTAATTCGAGATTACCAATTCTTAAATCCAAAAGCAGAAGTAATTGGATATCGTCTACCTTTACCAAAATTACGAGTCGTAATTTTAGGACCTACTGCTGATTGACGTCTTTTATATTCGTTAATATCAACTAATTTAATCACTCGCCTTACAGTTGTTTCATCATAACCTTGCGCAACCAGTTGTTCAACGGAAAAATCGTGTTCAACATAGCCTTTTAATATCCCATCTAAAATATCATATGGAGGCAAACTATCTTCATCTTTTTGATCTGGTGCAAGTTCAGCTGAAGGTGGGCGTGTAATGACTCGTTCAGGAATGACAGGCGATCTACTATTTCGATATTTAGATAACGCAAATACCATGGTTTTAGGTACATCTTTAAGTACATCAAAACCACCAGCCATATCACCATAAAGTGTTGCATAACCAACCGACATTTCACTTTTATTGCCTGTCGTTAAGACTAATCTACGACGTTTATTTGAAAGCGCCATTAAAATTACACCGCGGCAACGCGCTTGTAGATTTTCTTCAGTTGTATCTTTTTGTGTCCCCATAAACATCGGCGTTAAAGAAGACATAAAAGCATCAAACATCGGTTCAATTGAAATAATATCAAATTCAACACCCAATATTTCAGCCTCTTCTTTTGCATCAGCAATACTAATATCTGCCGTATATCGGAACGGCATCATAACCGCTTGTACTTTATCTTTCCCCAAAGCATCAACTGCAATTGCCAATGTTAAAGCGGAATCAATTCCACCAGATAATCCCAATACAGCACCTTGAAAACCATTTTTAGTAATATAATCGCGAGTCGCTAAAACTAATGCATCGTAAACATTTGCTAATGGATCACTTTTAGAATCAACAACTGGTTTATAATCATGTCCAAGATAAAAAATAAAAATTTGTTCTTCAAAAAAGTTGAGCTGATGAACGATATGGCCTTTATCATCACATACAAATGAGCCACCATCAAAAATAAGTTCATCTTGACCACCAATTTGATTCACATAAATAATTGGTAAGCCGGTTCTTAAAGCATGTTGTTTTATAAGCTCTTCGCGATGCTTTTGTTTTTCATAAGCATAAGGTGAAGCATTAATAGAAATAACCAGATCCGCATCCTGAGCGCCAATTCGATCAATAGGCTCACATTGCCAAAGATCTTCACAGATCAATAAACCAATTTTTTTACCTTTAAAATAGATAACACAAGTCTGCTCACCAGCACTAAAATAACGTTTTTCATCAAATACATCATAATTAGGTAACTGCTGTTTATGATAACATGCCAATTGTTGCCCTTCAGAAAACAACGATAACGCATTATAAACCACTCCATCTTGCCAATGAGGATGACCAACAATAACACTACATTGTTGACTAGCTTGCTTGATAGTCAATAAAGCTTGTTGACAACGAATTTTAAAATCATCTCGATAAATTAAATCTTCTGGAGGATAACCACAAATTGCAAGCTCAGATAAAATAATTAGATCATTAGAGGAATAGTTTTGTATCAGTTCAATGATTTGCTGAGTATTACCTTCAATATCACCTACACGCCAATTTTTTTGTGCTAACACGAAAGATAAAGTCATATAAATTCAACATTACAGAAAAAAATTGCCAATAAGTTTAAATGATTCTAAGTTGCGCTGCCACTTTTTTATCGTTAACATTAAAGATTAAATTGGCATGAACTTATCTGGAAATAATTATGCAAAAAACCCTAAATGTAGCGTTAGATAATCGCAGTTATCCCATCACTATTGGTGAAAACTTACTTAGTCAATTTGAATATTTCAAACTACATAGTGGCCAGAGAGTCCTTATTGCTACAAATGACACTATTGCTCCAATTTATTTACAGCAATTAATTAAAATGCTTGAAGATCATGGGGTCAAAACTGATTTCATTATTGTTCCTGATGGCGAGCAATACAAAACTATGGAAACTTGGAATAAAATTTTGACCGCTTTACTTGCCAACAATCATACTCGCAGCAGCATACTTATTGCTCTTGGTGGTGGCGTTATTGGAGATGTGGCAGGTTTTGCAGCTTCCGCATATCAACGTGGCATAAAATTTATACAGGTTCCTACTACTTTATTATCTCAAGTCGATTCTTCCGTTGGGGGTAAAACTGCAATTAATCATCCTTTAGGTAAAAATATGATTGGCGCATTTTATCAGCCGCAATCAGTCGTAATTGATATTAATTGTTTAAAAACTTTACCACAAAGAGAACTTTCAGCAGGTCTAGCTGAAGTGATTAAATATGGCATTATAATGGATTGTGAGTTTTTTAATTGGCTGGAATTGCATATAGAGGATTTACTTAATTTAGATGTCGATGCATTAAGTTACTGTATTTATCGTTGTTGTGAATTAAAAGCTCAGGTTGTCGCTGCTGATGAAACAGAACAAGATATGCGCGCTATATTAAATCTTGGCCACACCTACGGCCATGCAATTGAAGCTGAGCTTGGCTATGGGAATTGGTTACATGGTGAAGCAGTTAGTGTTGGAATGCTAATGGCAGCTCAAACAGCTAAGTTACTTGGCAAATTTACTGATGAAGATTTTGATCGGATTAAAAAGTTATTAATTAAGGCCAAATTGCCAGTAAAAAGACCTACACAGATGCCAAATGAATCTTATATTCCTCACATGTTACGAGATAAGAAAGTTCAATCTGGGCAAATTAGATTAGTTTTACCGGCTAAAATAGGTTCTGTTGAAGTCATTGATGTTATTGATAAACAATTAATATTAAAAGCAATATCTTCTATTTAAATCTTAGTTAACCTCATTGATATACGAGTACTTGTAATTAATTCAAGTATTCGTACACATTTGTTTCCACTTATTTGAATTAAATCTTTAAGGTGTAAACAAGTATTTACACTTTGATATTATATCTTATCTAACAATAAGTAAAATTTTAATTTACTATTTTGTAATTTTGTGTTTACATATTAAGTGTTTATGTAATCAATATTTTACATATAAAAAATATGCATGATTTTAACAAGGAAAATAAAATGTTAAAAGACACACTAAATAATGTTCGAATTAGAGATGAGCACATGTTAATTACACCTGAAGAAATTAAGAATCTTTATCCATTATCATCAGAATTAGAAAATCAAATTGCTTCATCTCGTCAAACTATTGTTAATATTTTAGAACGTCGTGACCATCGACTACTTATTGTTTGTGGTCCTTGTTCTATTCACGATACTGAAGCCGCAATTGAATATGCACATAAACTAAAAAAACTATCTGATGAGGTTAAAGATAACTTATTTATCGTTATGCGTGTTTATTTTGAAAAACCAAGAACTACTGTTGGTTGGAAAGGTATGATCAATGACCCTCATATGGATAGTTCATTCGATATCGAACATGGTTTAAAAAAAGCACGTAAATTACTTCTTGATATCACTAAAATCGGGTTACCAATTGCAACTGAAGCATTAGATCCAAATACACCTCAATACATCGGTGATTTAATTAGCTGGTCAGCTATTGGTGCAAGAACCACTGAATCACAAACTCACCGAGAAATGGCGTCAGGATTATCCATGCCAGTTGGCTTTAAAAATGGTACAGATGGTAGTTTAGATGTAGCGATTAATGCAATGAAATCAGCCTCAATGGCACATCGATTTGTAGGTATTAATCAACAAGGGCAAGTTACGGTATTACAAACTTTAGGTAATCCACATGGTCACGTGATCCTAAGAGGAGGAAAAACACCTAACTTTGATGCCGAAAATGTTGCATTATGTGAAGTTCAAATGAACAAGGCTAAATTAGTGCCTAATTTAATGATAGATTGTAGTCACGCCAACTCAAATAAAGATTACCGTAATCAACCAATCGTTGTAGACTCAATTATTGAGCAAATTAAGCAAGGCAACAATTCAATTATTGGTGTAATGATCGAAAGTAATTTATTTGAAGGAAATCAATCATCTGAACAACCAAAAGAAAACTTTAAGTATGGTGTATCAGTTACTGATGCTTGCATCAATTTTGAAACAACTGAGCAATTATTGCGAAAAATGAACAATGATTTAGCAAAGCCTCTAAATAATAGGCAAAAGTAACCGATTAAAGTTTATATTATTTTCATGGAACTAAATCGCCGACAGAAGTCGGCGATTTTTTTATCCAAGTTGCTTACGTGCATTGCGGAAAATTCGCATCCAAGGACTATCTTCGCCCCAATTATCAGGATGCCATGAATTGGTTACAGTCCTAAAAACTCGCTCTGGATGTGGCATCATTATAGTGGATCGACCATCACTTGACGTTACAGCTGTAATACCATTTGGTGATCCATTCGGATTTGCTGGGTACTGCTCTGTCGCTTTTCCAAAATGGTCAATATACCTGACTGCCACTAAACCTGAAGCCTCTAAACGAGTTAAATGATCTAAATCTCTAGTTTCAACTTGACCTTCACCATGAGAAACCGCAATAGGCATATGCGAACCAGCCATATCAGTAAAGAGTAATGAAGGACTTGATTGGATTTTGACCAAACTAAAGCGTGCCTCAAAGCGTTCCGATACGTTTCGTACAAAACGAGGCCATAACTCAGCACCTGGTATTAGATCTTTGAGATTTGACATCATTTGGCAGCCATTACATACACCTAATGACAAAGTATCATTACGATGGAAGAATTGCTCAAACTCATGGCGAACTTGTTCATTAAATAAAATAGACTTAGCCCATCCTTCGCCTGCACCTAATACATCTCCGTAAGAGAAACCACCACAAGCAACGATGGTATTAAATTGATTCAATGTCACTTGCCCAGATAATAAATCCGTCATATGGACATCAATTGATTCAAATCCAGCTCGAGCAAATGCAGCAGCCATTTCAACATGCGAGTTGACTCCCTGTTCGCGTAAAATTGCAACTTTAGGCTTCACACCTTTGGCTATATAAGGTGCAGCAATATCTTGTTCTGAATCAAAAGTAAGGTGAACATTTAATCCCGGATCGTCATCATTTTGTTTGGCTTGATGCTCCTGATCAGCACATGCTGGATTATCTCGCAAACGCTGCATTTGCCAAGTGGTTTCTGCCCACCAAGTTCTCATGGTTAATCGAGATTCGCTATATACCACAGCACTGTTATTACGCACAATAAATTGCTGTCCGGCCTTAGCTGAGCCTAATTTATAAATCGCATGGGACAGTCCAAAATGCTTAAAGCATGTCATGACTTCGTCTAAATCACTACCACGAATTTGAATAACTGCCCCTAGCTCCTCATTAAATAACGAGGCAATCACATCACTACCGAGAGAATGAATATCAACATCAATACCGCAATGCCCTGCAAATGCCATTTCAGCCAAAGTAACCAATAACCCACCATCTGAGCGATCATGATAAGCCAATAGATTATTTTGAGCGACTAGCGTTTGTATAGCTTGATAAAAATCAGCTAATTCTTTAGCGTCATGAACATCAGCAGTTCTTTGTCCAAGATGGCGATAAACCTGCGCCAATGCCGTTGCACCTAATGCATGGTAACCTTTAGAGAGATCAACAAACAACAATAGATTATCCTGATCGGTGCGAAGTTGTGGCGTAACTGTTTTACGGACATCTTCAACTCGAGCAAATGCCGAAATCACTAATGATAAAGGTGAAGTTACCGTTTTTTGTTCACCATTTTGTTGCCATGTCGTTTTCATTGACATGGAATCTTTACCGACTGGAATAGCCAGACCCAATGTTGGGCATAGTTCTTCACCAATAGCTTTAACTGCTTGATAAAGACCAGCATCCTCACCCGGATGACCTGCGGCTGCCATCCAGTTAGCCGAAAGCTTAATTCGCTTCATGTCGCCAATGTTTGTCGCCGCAATGTTGGTAATTGCTTCACCAACAGCTAATCGTGCTGATGCAGCATAGTTAAGCAAAGCAACAGGGGCGCGTTCACCCATTGACATAGCTTCACCATAATAACTATCTAAACTTGCTGTTGTCACTGCACAATCGGCAACAGGTACTTGCCAAGGTCCAACCATCTGATCACGAGCAACCATGCCAGTTACCGAACGGTCACCAATAGTAATTAAAAAGGTTTTTTCGGCTACAACCGGCAAATGCAGAACTCGTTTCACTGCATCATATAAATTGATATCAGATGTAGAAAAATGGTCACCTTCGGCTTGGCTTGACTTTACATCACGTAACATTTTAGGGGTTTTACCAAGTAAAACATCTAAAGGTAAATCTATCGGATTATTATTAAAATGCTCATCATGTAAAACTACTGCTTTATTTATTGTAGCTTCCCCGATAACCGCATAGGGTGCGCGTTCTCGTTTACAAAGTTCATCAAATAGCTCAAGGCTTTCCGGATGAATAGCCAGTACATAACGCTCTTGTGATTCATTACACCAAATTTCTAAAGGCGACATCCCCGGCTCATCACTTAATATTTTGCGCAATTCAAACTGACCACCACAGCCACCATCACTAACAAGTTCAGGCATAGCATTAGACAAGCCTCCCGCGCCTACATCATGGATAAATAAAATAGGATTTTTATCGCCAAGTTGCCAGCAACGGTCGATGACCTCTTGGCAACGACGTTCCATTTCAGGATTATCACGTTGAACCGAAGCAAAATCGAGATCCGCATCCGATTGCCCAGAAGTCATTGAGGACGCAGCACCACCACCTAAACCAATATTCATAGCTGGTCCGCCTAAAACAATTAGTTTGGAACCAATAGGAAATTCACCTTTCTGGATATGTTCTCGACGGATATTTCCCATACCACCAGCTAACATAATTGGTTTATGATAACCTCTGACCTCTTCGCCATTAAAGCTGTTTACTTTTTCTTCATAAGTACGAAAATAACCTAACAATGCTGGACGACCAAATTCATTATTAAATGCAGCGCCACCTAAAGGTCCATCCATCATAATATCGAAGGCGCTCACTATTCGATCCGGTTTACCAAAATCTTGTTCCCACGGTTGCTCAAAATTAGGAATTCGTAAATTTGAAACGGAAAAACCAACTAAACCAGCTTTGGGTTTAGCGCCTTTTCCAGTCGCACCTTCATCCCGAATCTCACCACCACTACCAGTTGCTGCTCCTGGCCAAGGAGATATCGCAGTTGGATGATTATGCGTTTCAACCTTCATGAGAATATCTGCATATTCCTGATGAAAATCGTAAGTTCGATTTTCATAATCAGCAAAAAAACGCCCCACTTTTGAGCCATCCATTACCGCAGCATTATCTTTATAAGCGGATGACACATAATCTGGCGTATTTTCAAAGGTGTTTTTTATCATTTTAAACAATGATTTTGGTTGTTTTATACCATCAATCACCCAATCAGCATTGAATATCTTATGGCGACAATGTTCAGAATTCGCTTGACCGAACATATAAAGTTCAATATCTGTAGGATTACGGTTTAATTTTTGGAAACTTTCAACTAAATAGTCAATTTCATCCGGCGCTAAAGCTAAACCTAATTTTACATTAGCCTCTTCTAAAGCATTGCGCCCTTTTCCTAATAAATCAACAATGGTTACTGGTTTGGGCTGTTCAGTCTTAAATAATTGCTGAGCTTGCTCAAAGCTACTTAATACCGTTTCCATCATTCGGTCATGAATTAATGAAAGAAAAGTATTTTGTTGTATTGCCGTTAAGGATGAACTAACTTGTACATAATAAGCAATTCCACGCTCTATTCGATGGATTTGTGATAGTCCACAATTATGTGCTATATCGGTGGCTTTAGATGACCATGGTGAGATAGTGCCTTCGCGTGGGGTAACTAAAAAGAGTATTTTATTTGCTGGATTTTCTATCTTTATCTGCGCACTTTTAGGACCATATTGTAACAGCTTATCCAAGGTTAAACTCTGTTCGGAAGTCAGTTCATCAATCAGATCGATAAAGTGAATATATTGAGCTTCGATATTGACAATGGGGATAGATCGTTCACGACATGAGGATAGAATTTTATTAATACGAAATGTCGATAGAGCAGAAGAACCAGCTAAAATTTTCATGCTAAGTACTCTTTTTAAGCAAAAAAAGGAAAAAAATAGAACAACATTATAAAAGAAAGTAGCTAAAGAGGCTATCTTAAAAATCATTATATGATTTAATAAAAAAGTTGAGGAACGGGGTTTTTGAAAGCTTATTGACTAATCTTTAATGTCATCAACAATGATATGCTAAATAAAAAAATAGTTGATTTATTGAATAATTATTGATTTACTGCAACTCACAAAAATATATATGTATTATCAACTTTTAAAAATATTGAAGTAGTAAGTATTTTTTAGTATAAGGAAAGTGGAGTGGAATTCATTTTTTATTTCCTCATTATTGCGCTGTTTATTGCGGTATTTGTCAATTTTGCTAATTTGAAGGAACAAATTACGGTCTTACAGACCCAGATAACAGAATTACATAAAAATCTTTTATCTCTTACACAGCAACTTTATCAATCAGATAAAACATATGTAGAAGAAGAAAGCAATACAACAAAAGTAACTGAAGAATTAGTAACAGATAATCCTCATGAAATTAAGGACGAAGCTATCCAAACAGAGATTGAACAAAAAACTGACATGGTTCAATCAACACAAAACATACCTAATGAAGAAATAACAGAAAACAATGTAGAACCATTAACTTCAGAAATAATACAGCCATTAAAGCCTTTTCTTCACCAAAAAGAGACATTCTCAAGTTTGGTGCTTAATGAGAAAAATGAACTCGTTTTAGTTGATACTACGCTGCAATCAGATTCAACAACAGCCGATGAAAATGCCTTGTGTGTTGAACATGATCAGCCAGAAGTCAAAACACAACCAATCACAGAACAATATCAACAAATTGATAACCAACTAGAGATTTCACAACCTAAATACGATCCTTTTGAATCATACCATAAACGTTCTCGTAATAATGAACCAAGCATTGGTTATGCATTGTTTAATTGGTTAATTAGAGTCAATATTATCACTAAAATTGCTATTATAATTCTATTTTTGGGACTGTCTTATCTATTCAAATACGGCATTGAACATCATCATCATTATCTTAAACCTGAAATTAGAGTTTTAGGCTCACTGATTTTAGGTATTGGTTTATTGGCTATCGGCTGGAAATTGCGCCTTAAACGCCAGATTTACGCGCTTATTTTACAAGGTGGGGCTATTGCAATTTTATATCTGACTATTTTTGCTGCCTTCAAGTTATATGACTTAGTCCCTGCTTTAATCACCTTTGCCGTTTTAGTTGTGATTTGTTCTACCAGCATTATATTTGCCATCTTGCAAAGAGCAATGAGCTTGGCAATCATTGCCTGTGTTGGTGGTTACCTAACACCAATTTTACTATCCGATGGTTCCGGTAATCATATTGCGTTATTTAGTTATTATTTAATGATTTCAACAGCAATTTTGGTAATCAGTATTACGCAATCTTGGAGAATTCTTAATCTATTGGGATTTATATTTACTTTTGTTGTATCGCTAGTTTGGGGAATAAAAAGTTTTACGCCAGAATTCTATACTGAATGCCAAATCTTCATTCTTATCAATTTAGTAATTTACGGTGTTTTAGCGGTATTGTTATCAATCCGAAGCATCAATAATCAAGAAAAAAACCAGAATACTATTGATTTGCTATTACTGTTTGGTGCTCCCTTATGCGGATTCGGATTGCAATATGCTATTACCCAACAATGGGAATTTGGCCCAGCATTTTCATCGCTTGGTTTTGGATTATTCTATCTTGTCGGTGCCTATATTATTCTCCATTTATGGAAATCATTAGCTAAAACAATATCGTTATATTGGCTGGCTATTGGTGTTTCATTTATTACATTATCAATTCCGCTTGCTCTTAGCGCCAATTGGACAGCTTCATTGTGGATGTTTGAAGGAACGGCTATTACATGGATTATGTTCTCACAAAAACACTACCGTAATGCTTTATTTGGTACATTAATCATGTTGTTAGGTATTATTTCTTCACTAATATCTTTGGAGCACAATCAATTAACGCCAATCCTGTACTCTTCACTTTTAGGAACTACTAGTATTACTTTATTTGTTAATGCTTGTTTATGGCACCACTATGGACAAAAAAATGACATCACAAGATTAATCAAATTATCTTGCGTATCTATGTCTGTTGTTATATGGATATTTTGGATTTTATTAAGTATTCCGTTATTCTTAAATCAAATCAGTTTAGAAACATCATTAATTGTATTATGTTTTACTGTTTCGTTTTGGTTATGGTACTTCATTGGTAAAAAGATTAATTGGAATATTATTTGCCATGGAATGATATTACTTTGGGTTGTGTTAGCAACATGTTTGCTAAGAAGTGAAGCTCTCTCATGTTATTATTTATCTAACTATGTCTATTTCAGTTTAGCTTGGATTATAGCCTTCATCAGTGGTTATGCTTATCTATATAAATTACAGACAAACCAAATAAATTGTAACACTGACATAAAGCATCTATTTATTTTATTACATATTTGTTTATTTTGGCTAATATTGCTTTGGCTGGCCCGCGAAATACTACATATATTTAATGAATTGCCTTGGGGGTATGAGGTAATAAAATGGAGTCTTTGGGCTACTATTGCAAGTGGAATCACTTTGCTATTTTATATTCTTATTAAACGCCAATATATTACTTCATTTTCATTAATAAAAAGTTATTGGTTAGTCGGTTTGCTACCACTTGTCGGTTACATGGTATACTATTTGATTATGGGTATTGGTATGAATGGGCAAATTATCTATTGGCCTTATATCCCAATTATTAACCCGCTTGAAGAAAGTGCAATTTTTAGTTTAATCATGCTCTGCGTATGGTTAAAACTGTCTATGGGTTATTTGCAAATTGAAAATAAAACAACCAATTTTACTAACTTTAAAATACCGCTACCTAATTTGATTGTAGTCTTGTTAATGACATTAACATTCCTTTGGTTTAACAGTATTGTTTTACGTTGCCTGAGTCAAGCATTTGATATCACCTGGAGTTCATATATCTTATGGCACAATAATATTGTTCAAATGACCGCATCACTCCTTTGGATGTTAACCGCCGTCATTTTGATTATGATTGGACACAGAGCTTCACTCCGAAAAATATGGTTTACTGGCCAATTAATTCAAATCATTGTTGTTATTAAGCTGATTTTTGTCGATATTCGAGAAATAGATGGTTTATTGAGAGCTTTTGCGTTTATTGGTGTAGCGTTGTTAATGTTATTAATTGGTTATTTAGCACCTTTACCGCCAAAACAGAATGATGAAAGCTTGGTCGAAAATGAATAACAATCAATATAAAAAACAATTTAAAATATTAAGCGAATATTTCGCAAATTCAGGAAGAACAGAATTAGATTATTTACAACAGAAATAAGTACGAATTGCTGAATAGTATTTCAACTAATGGATAAAAAGTTATGAAAAAAATCTTATTAAGCTCGCTTTTGCTAATAAGTGGATTAAGTCATGCAGCTGATCAAACAAATCAATATGCCTATGGCGCTATGATAGAACTTAATGACAGTGGCAGTATGTATAACCGAATTGAGCTAACCCGTGATATATATACTCAAGCATTATCTAGCACATTAGATGATGTTCGAGTTTTCAATCAAAAAGGCCAACCAGTCCCATTTGCATTAGTCAATGTATATCAGGAAAATGAGGAAAATAAAACTTTTCCAGTTACCGTTTATACGTTAAACAACAATCTTCAAACGGAAGAAAATGATAATGAAGATGGGCAAGAAGAAAAAAATCAATCTCTAGTTGGTCAATACAATATCAATATTAATAATAAGAATGTAAAAATTAATTTTGATAGCACCAATAAATCAGATGGGTATCAGGCAACATACTTGTTGGAAATTCCTAATGAGATTAAACTTGGCCAACCATTTAGTCGTTTATCTATCGATTTCGATAAAACACAAAATTGGAGGGCAACTGCAAACCTTCTTTATAGTAGCGATTTAAAAAGATGGCAAACTGCGATTGATAATGTTCCAATAATGTCTTTGACGGATAATAACAATAATCAATCATTAAATGTTAATACTATTGATTTACCTTCGGGTATGAATTTCAAATCTACCTATTGGATTTTACAATTAAAATCAGACAAGCAAATAGTGCCGAATATTAGAGGCGTAGAATTCACATCGAGAAAAGCAACACCAATAAGAGCACTTTATCCGATCAAATTAAATTTAATTTCAGCTGATGAACAAGAGGCAATTTATGAATTACCTACATCACTACCGATTAAAGAGCTTACTGTTAAACTTCCAAATGAGCGTACAATCTTACCTGCTAGTATCTTTTATAAAACCCATGATAATGATAAAACATGGCACAAACTTGATGATTTTATTTTTCGAAGCATAAGTGACGCCAATCAAAGCCAAACAATCAATATTAATAATTCAACTTTAAATATTAAACAATTAAAAATTAAAGCAATTAATGCGTCTTTAGATCAAGCACCCTATGTTACTGCTCATTTATACCGGATGAGTATTATCTTTAACAGTGCTAATAATGGACCTTTTATTCTCGCTTGGGGGGCGGCAAATGCTAAACCGGCATCTTTAAGTGAAAAAGCTTTACTGTCTGATACAATATCTGCACAAGATGTGCCTATGGCCCATTTAGGCGATAAAATAAAACTAGGCAACAAAAATGTATTATCTCAAACCGATGATAATTCAAGCAAATCATCTTATTTATCTAAATGGTTAATTTGGATCATTTTAATAGCAGGTGCAGTATTTTTAATGCTTTTAGCTATAAAATTACTAAAAGAAGTAAAAAAGGTAGAATAACATCGCACCAGAGATGACAATAAAAACGCCAACTAAAGTTGGCGTTTTTATTCTATGATTAAGCTTCTCTATGATTAAGCTTCGTTCCAGCTATCTCTTAAACCTACGGTTCGATTAAAGACTAATTTATCTTCTGTCGCATACTTACTATCAAGACAGAAATAACCTTCACGTTCAAATTGATAAGCTTGTTCGGCTTTGGCTTTTTGCAAACTAGGCTCAACAAATCCTTGTTTAATAATTAAAGAATTTGGATTGATAGTTGATAAGAAATCCTCAGCGCTACCAGGATTTGGGGTACTAAATAAACGATCATAAAGACGAATTTCAGCAGGTTTACCATACTTGGCAGATACCCAATGAATGACACCTTTAACTTTACGTCCATCTTCAGGATTTTTATTTAATGTTGCCGGATCGTAACTACAATAAATAGTTTGTATATTACCTTCTGCGTCCTTTTCAACACGATCAGCGCGTATCACATAAGCATTACGCAGACGGACTTCTTTCCCTAATACTAAACGCTTATAATTTTTATTAGCTTCTTCTCTGAAATCAGCTCGATCAATATAAATCTCGCGTGTAAATGTTACTTCGCGATGACCGAGTTCTGGCCTGTTAGGATGATTTGGCATACTTAAGACTTCATCAAGTGTTTCTGAAAAGTTTTCAATTACCACTTTAACCGGATCAAGTACCGCCATTGCTCGTGGTGCATTTTCGTTGAGATCTTCTCGAATACAGAATTCAAGTGTACTCATTTCAACGGTATTTTCTTGTTTAGTTACCCCGATTCGACGACAAAATTCACGAATTGAAGCTGGAGTATAACCTCGACGGCGTAAACCTGAAACGGTTGGCATACGAGGATCATTCCAACCATCAACAATTTCTTCGGCAACCAATTGTGTTAATTTACGTTTTGAGGTAATTGCATACTCTAGATTTAATCTAGAAAACTCATACTGATGAGGACGAGCTTCAATAGTAATATTATCTAAAACCCAGTCATATAAACGACGGTTATCTTGGAACTCAAGCGTACAAAGTGAATGGGTTATATTTTCAATAGCATCCGAAATACAGTGAGTAAAATCATACATCGGATAGATACACCATTTATTACCAGTTTGGTGATGCTCGGCAAATTTAATACGGTATAAAACTGGATCACGCATAACAATAAAAGGTGAAGCCATGTCGATTTTCGCTCTTAAGCAAGCTTTACCTTCAGCAAATTTACCCTCTTTCATTTGGATAAATAATGCTAAATTTTCCTCTATACTTCGATCACGATAAGGGCTATTTTTACCTGGTTGTGTTAAGGTGCCTCGATACTCTCGAATTTCTTCAGGAGATAGTTCATCTACATAAGCTAATCCTTTATTGATAAGTTCTATGGCATATTCATATAAACGGTCAAAATAGTCAGATGAATAGCAAATCTCACCATCCCATTCGAATCCTAACCAGCGGACATCTTCTTTAATTGATTCAACATATTCAATATCTTCTTTGGCTGGATTGGTATCATCAAACCGTAAATTACATTTACCGTGATAATCTTGGGCAATACCGAAGTTTAAACAGATAGATTTTGCATGACCAATATGTAAATAGCCATTAGGTTCTGGCGGAAAACGAGTATGCGTTGTTTTATATTTTCCCGCAGCAAGATCCGCATCAATAATTTGACGAATAAAGTTATTTGGACGAGTTTCGTTCTCTGTCGGTAAATCACCGCTCATAAAAAACCTCTGATTATATATGTTTACTCATAACCAATTTAGAAATGAGATTTATCACTTTTATCACTTCGACCGACGAATATAGCAAATTTTTTGTCTTTTCGAAACGTTAAAACAAGAGATTTCAGTTACCTGAAAAAAATAATTACCCTCAAACGGATAACACTCCTAAATAATTTTAACAATTATTTTAATTTTAACTTCAGTTATTCCTCACCTGATTTTATCGAAACGACAAATCGTGCACCACCTAGTGGGCTAGTAACCACGAATGCTTTACCGTCATGAAATTCTGCCATTAATTTTACATAAGCTAAGCCTAACCCATATCCACCAGTTGATCGTGTACGACTGGTGTCAAGGCGAGCAAAAGGCATAAAAATTTTTTCTCGAGAATCGAAAGGAATGCCTACACCATCATCATCAATTTCCAAAATAACTCGGTTATCTTGTTTGGTTATATTTAATACTGCTTTATGGGCTGCATATTTAAACGCATTAAGTAGCAGATTTTTGACAATAGTTTCTGCCAAATTGATATCAATTTTAGCTTTAGCATCTTGGCTATGGCAAATGAGCTCAAAGCCCTTAGGTTTAAATAGTGCTAATGACTGACAAACTTTTTCACCCCATTGTTTTAACGATACAGTAGTAAAGTTTAATTCAATATTACTTTGCTGCATTTTAAAATAATTCAAACTAGCATTAATGAGGGTTTCAAGTTCATCTATATCATCACTCATTCCTTTTTGTAAATCAGATCTTTCTACTTCGTCTGTAGATTCTTCAAGCATACTTAACTCAAATCGCATTCGTGCAAGAGGGGTTCGTAGTTCATGTGCCATCGCATGTGAAATTGTTTGGTTAGTGCTGACAAGATGCTCAATGTGAGTCCCCATATTATTTAAAACATTGGCTAATGGTTTGAATAACCAACCTTTCACATTTTCCGTTCGAGCCTTCAAATTGCCCTGTCCAAGTTGTTCTGCGGTTTGACGTATGTTGACCAGATCTTTCCATACAGCACTAAACGCGAAATAGATTAATATAAAAAAGATTATGGCACTAAATAATGCCCAAATAATAAGGAAAACGCTCAACGACATGGTATTTGATTCTAATATATCTCGCATTAAAATCGGCCCCAATTGTAATAAATGACCATCATTGAGATTGATATAGACAACTTCGTCATCACCATCATAAGCAAAATCAAGTTTTTCAATTTCTTTTTTGACAGAATGAGATAATTCTGTATTTGCAGGTAATACTTTGATTGGATAACCAAAATATGGTTGTAACTCGTCAACTACTGCTTGCAGTGGACGCTGTTTATTTTCATCAATGTGTTTGCGAATTAAGTTGACTGTTCCTCGTTGTGATTCACGAAAAACGATATGATCATCTGGCATATCAGTTAATGATGAAGGTAGTGAATCAAACACTAATAATGCACCATAGGCGATAATACATTGCAATGAAAGTAAAATAACTAGATAAAAGACGATGCGGCGGTTAAAAAATAGCGGTTTAGCTAATAACTGTCTCAATGGTTTTCCCCTTCGCGCATGAATAAATACCCCTTTCCTCGAACCGTTTTAATTCTTGAAGGATTATCAGGATCATCAAGGAGTTTACGTCTTAACCGAGAAATTCGGGCATCAATTGAACGATCGCTACCGTCAAAATCAATCCCTCTAACTTGGGAAAATATATCGTCTCGAGATAGAATCTTACCTGCGTTATTAGCTAACAACCAGAGTAAGTCAAATTCGGCAGTCGTTAAATCTATTTCATGCCCGTCTAATAAAACTTTACGATTTTCACCATCAATCACTAAATTTTCAAAGGCTAAAGTATTATTGTTAAATAAAGCAATTTGCTCTTTTAGGCCTTCTTTGTCTGTTTCATTTTGCTTTCGGCGTAGCAATGCTCGAATCCGAGCTAGTAATAATCGTGGTTCAACCGGTTTAGCTAAATAATCATCAGCACCTAACTCTAATCCCACGATTTCATCAATATTATCTTCGCTAGCCGTCATTATAAGAATATAGTTACTGAACCATGAACGTATATCTCGACAGATATCAAATCCAGTTTTTTCAGGTAACATTACATCTAAAATAACCAAATCAGGGTTGATTTGTTGTATTTTTTCTTCTGCTCCTTCACCACTATTATGCCAATCTACCCTATATCCTTGACGGATTAGGTAGACTTGTATTAAATTGGCTAATCTTTCATCATCTTCGATAATTAATATGCGTTCACTCATTTCTGATTCTCTTTACCGTAAAGTGGACTTCGAGATGCTTCATTATACAGGCAAATAGAGCCTCGTTACAAAATATATACAAAGAGCCAACAAAGTTAGCTACCATTTTGTGAGAAAATTGTCGCCAATATCTATAACTAGCAATTTTTACTTGGAATATGAATACTTTTTCATCAATTACTAATCATCTTTTTCAACCATCTTACACTCGCTATCACAACCCTATTATTTTGTGTGATTTTGATGGAACAATTAGTGTTAAAGATGTAACTGATACTTTACTTAGTCAGTTCGGCCAAGATGGCTGTGATGAGCTCGAAGAGTTGTGGGTTAGTGGTAAAATTGGTTCTCAAGAGTGTATGAGTAAACAGATTGCCTTAATGGACGCAAGCTTAGAAGAGCTTAATCAAGCATTGGCAAAAATTGAAATTGATTCTAGCTTTAAATCATTCATTAAGTATACCGAAAAAAAACATATACCAGTTCATGTAGTTAGTGATGGTTTAGATTATGCTATCCAATTTGTATTAAAGCGTCATGGTATTAAACATTTACCTATTTATGCTAATAAACTATTGCATGATAATCACAGAAGTTGGCGCCTTGAGTTTCCTTACGCTAATAAGGATTGTATAAAACAAAGTGGTAATTGCAAATGCAATCATGTAAAACAACAGCAACATTTTCCTCAAATATTGTATGTTGGTGATGGTACTTCTGATTTTTGCGTTTCACATCATGTCGATCTGGTTTTTGCTAAAGATAAGCTGATCAATTACTGTGAAAAAAATAACATTAAGCACACTGCTATTGTTAATTTTGCTGATGTAACAGAGGCTTTAAAACAAGCAGAGCAATCACTAATTCCAGTCATGATGGTGAAATAAAGGAACAATAATGAGTACAATTGAAGATTTATCTTATTTTTTACCAGGAAATAAAAATGGAGTGCTATTAATTCATGGTTTAACTGGCACACCAAATGAAATGCGTATTTTAGCCAATGGTTTACATAAAGCAGGATTTACTGTTTATGCAATACAATTGGCAGGTCACTGTGGTACTGAAGCAGATCTCTGTAAAACAACTTGGCAAGATTGGTATAAAAGCGTTCAAGATGGTGCTGATTATTTAGCTAAACATGTAGACAACCTTTTTGTCGCAGGTTTATCAATGGGTGCCCTTTTGGCGTTGAAACTTGCTGCAGATCGTCCAAATCAAGTCAAAGGTGTTGGTGTTCTAGCACCTACATTTTATTATGATGGTTGGAGTATGCCATTTTGGGCTAAAAAGTTTTTCTTTTTATTGGTCTATTTTAAAAAACTTGGCATTTTTCAAAAAGTCTCTTTTATTGAAAAACCGCCTTATGGCCTTAAAGATGAGCGTATCCGAGCGGTGGTATCAGAAAGCATGTTAAGTGGCGACGCAGCATCCGCTGGACTTGCTGGAAATCCATTTCCTGCATTAGCAGAAATGCAATTATTGGCAAAACATGTTCGTCAAGAATTACCAAAAGTTACGTCACCTTGTTTAATTATGCATTCAGGTAATGACGATATTGCCAATATTGAAACTAATGCAAAATTAGTCGAGAAGCATGTTTCTGGTCCAAAACGATTAGTTGTATTAAATGATAGTTATCATTTAATTACTATTGATAGCCAACGCCGTGAAGTAATTAAAGAGTGCGCTTCATTTTTTAATAATCTGGCAGAAGGAACTTAAGCATAATGTCATCCTTAGTTATTTTTCTTTGGGTTAGTAATATTTGTTTTGATACCTTAGGACAAGTTGCTTTTAAATATGCTGCAATATCACCTACCAATAGAGATGGATGGTACTATTGGTTAGATCTCGCCAAAAATCATTGGATTTGGATAGGAATATCATCTTACATTGCCGAATTTTTACTATGGTTAGCTTTTTTAACTTTAGTTCCACTTTCCCAAGGTGTATTGCTCGCCTCATTTAATATCATTACTATCATGTTAGTGGGCCGAATTCTATTTAAAGAATTACTGACGGTTTATCGTGTTATTGGCATGTCTTTAATTACTGCTGGTGTGATCTTTGTGGGGTTATCTTAATATGGCTAAGTTCTATTTAATTGGTTTTACCGTATTATTAATGTTTGATACGATTGCACAATGTAGCTTTAAATTGGCTGCCGAACATGCCCAGCCACTTTCGATGAGTATTGAATGGATAGTTAGGGTATTTTCCGGTCATTGGATCTATGTATCAATAGCTGGCTACATTTTTACCTTCTTTACATGGATGACTCTATTAAAAAAAGCACCTGTAGGACCTGCTTTCGCAGCTTCACATTTTGAAGTTGTTACCGTGATGATTGCTTCAGTTTGGCTATTTAATGAACCTATCACTTTATTTAAGTTAATTGGAGCGATATTGGTTGTTTCAGGGATTTTGTTTTTAGCAATAGCAGAAAGTAAACTTGCGAAGAAAGATACTCATCATCGTCCTAAATAACGTCAAGATAAGGATTAAAAACCTGGCAAACTATATCAGTTCTTGAATGCTAGGTTTTTAAAGCTCTTAATAATGTTAAATTAAGTTGATGTTGTTCTTGTTGCCAATCATTTAACTTTTCTAATGATATTTCAGGCTGTTTGTCCAGTGAACTTAGTAATCTCTTAAACCAATTTTTAGGCTGCCATATTGATAATTCGCCCGTGATATCACTACCGATAATCCGAGGCTTAATAGATGTAATAGTGTCTAATAGATGATAGGTTTGTAGTTTTCCTTGGTCCCAATTGGTATGAATAACTTCTTCACTTAAGGCATCTTTATCTATCGATAAATATATCGGTTTAGTATTACGGTATTGTTCGGATAGAAACTGAGTAATAAGATCATCCGGTGAATCAAAATAGCGAAAAGCATGACTTAAACCAATTTTCTTAGCCCAGGAGACATTAACATCCAAGCTCCAATAAGTCAGTTTTTTATGAAACAGTGGTGACCATCTATTTTCCCAAAAATGCCATAAGCCTATATCATGTGATGTAATTCCTAATACATGTACATGGCTAACAAAAGGTAAACTAGCTACATAGCTAACCCAAGATCCACAGTGTATACCAAACAGATAACGCATGTTATCTGGGTGGTTATCGAAAATAACTACTTCAATGGGATTTTCTTCTGTATATTGCTTAGCTAGCTGCTCAATAAGTAATAACGAAATATGGTGGTAATCACCGCTACCCATTAATACCGTACCATAGCTTTCTGGTAATGATTGTTGTAATACCTTTTTAAATTTTTGGAATTTTTTTGTACTACAACCAAAGCGAATGACATCTTGCCACTGAGTAAAATCAATCGTTTTAGCATTATCAATTTCACCTACACTTTGATCAAAGTTAAGGATAACTAGCGATGTCATGCTACTTTCTCCTTATCAGTTTCGAAATGGCCAATTAATCTACGCAAAACTGCCCTTAATAAAGGATTTCGTATATAAACTAAGTGTTTAGTTAAGGTAAAACTAGCACCTAAAGAAGCTTTAACTTCTGGATCAGTCCAACCTGCAACATAATTACTAAGTTTTTGTTGTAATGCATATTCAAGATTAACAAACCAACTAACAAAATAGAGGTTTAATTCTCTTGCTTGAGGATAAACCATTCCTATGTATTTATCGATTAAAACATTGTTCACTACAAAACAGATGTTATAACCAATTAATTGTCCATTATGATGATAAGTAAAAATACGTCCATTTGAGGATTTGCTTTGCAGTAATTGGGTGAAAAATGGCTTAGTTAATAAATCAAAATGTACTTCACTCTGCTCATATACATTCAGATAAAGTTGATAATATAGATCAAGAGTCGCCTCATCAAAAAAACAATCATCACCAGTTTGTAAGATGTTAATCTCCAATTTTTCACGGGACTTTAGTTTTCTTCTTAAATTTTTACGACGACTGTATGATAGTTTTGCAAAAAAATCATCGATCGACTCAAAATCAATTGGAACCCAAGCTAAAGCTTGTCCATCAACTTCAATAAAACCCCGTTCTTTTAAGGAACCAATGATCTGTTTAGAATATTGATTATCCTGCTTACTAAGCAGAGGTGAATCGGATGGTAAATCTTTAACAATAACAAATGGATATTTTTTTGTATAAGCTGCCTTAACATTGTCAGCTAATTGATGCGCATCGATTTTATTAGTCAATAAACTATATTCTGAAACGGTTGTACCCACAAAGCATGTTTTTGGTTGTAACCAATGCCGCCATTTTTTATAAAAAGGCAATTTATGAACTTTATGTTTAAAATCATCATCAGCAGTTATGAGCAAATCAAACTTAGCGGAAAAAGCAGGTATACCGTCTTCACTCATCCAGCTAGTAAACTCTCGCGGAGGATGAGAAAGAAAATTGTTGATTAATTCATTAGGTTCTAATTGATTGATATATCGCATAACTTTCTATAAATGATCTGAAATTCCCGCTAATTGATATTAGCGGGATTATTTTGATTTAAGACTTAAAGTTCTTTTTTAGCTCGAGTAATTAATTGATCGAGTAGTTCAATACCTTGATCAATCTCTTGACGAGTAATATGTAATGAAGGTGCAAAAGTGATAACATTTTTGTAATAACCACCAATATCAAGCACCAAGCCCATTTTGTTACCTTTCCAATCAAGATCACCTGACATACCAATATCTACCATTTTATCAACTAATGCTTTGTTAGCTGTAAATCCATCTTCGGTACAAATTTCAGCACGAAGTGCAAGACCTAGGCCATCAACTTCGCCTATTTCTTTATGTTTCTTCTCAAGTGTTTTTAATCCTTCAAGGAAATATGCACCGCTATCCATTACCATTTTTTCGTAATCTGTTTCAGAAGTCATTTTTAATACTTCTAGGCCAACTGCGGTACCTAAAGGATTTGAAGCAAACGTAGAGTGGGTTGAGCCAACTGGGAATACTTCTGGATTGATTAACTCTTCACGAGCCCATAAACCACCTAATGGATTTAAACCATTAGTTAATGCTTTCGCAAATACCACCACATCAGGTTTAACATCAAAATGTTCAATTGACCATAATTTGCCCGTACGATAAAAGCCCATTTGAATTTCATCAACAACTAATAAAATACCATATTGATCTAAAACTTTTTTCAGACCTTTAAAGTAATTACGAGGAGGAACAATATAACCACCCGTTGCTTGTAATGGTTCGGCATAAAATGCAGCATATTCTGCTTGTCCGACTTTTGGATCCCATACACCGTGATATTCAGTTTCAAATAAACGTGCAAACTCAGCAACTAAGTGTTCACCATATTCTTCTGCTGTCATTCCTTTTGGACGACGGAACGGATATGGGAATGGTACAAACATTGCACGATCACCAAAATGACCATAACGACGACGGTAACGGTAGCTCGAAGTAATTGAAGATGCACCCAAAGTACGACCATGGTAACCACCTTGAAATGCAAACATCAGAGATTTACCACCAGTAGCATTACGAACGACTTTTAATGAATCTTCAATACATTGTGAACCACCAACATTAAAATGAACTCGTCCTTGGTAACCAAATCGCTGTTCCATACCTTGAGCAATTGTTTTTGCTAATTCGATTTTAGTTGGATGTAAATACTGGCTAGCACATTGTGGTAAAGTATCGATTTGCTTTTTAAGTACGTTATTTAAACGCTCATTAGCATAACCAAAGTTACAAGCAGAGTACCACATTTGTAAATCAAGGAAGGCTTTACCTTCTTTATCATACATGTAACTACCTTCACAGCCATCAAAAATCTTTGGTGGTTCAACATAATGCACGGTATCACCAAATGAACAGTATTTTGCTTCATCCGCTAATAACGTTGCATCGTCGGGACGACTATTAATCATTTCTAAAGTTGGTTTACTCATAATTTATCTCACTAATCCATATTCAAATATGACAAAATGTGGCATTATTATCAGAGAAAATGGATTGTAACAATGTACATTTAATGTATAGATTTTGTGACAACAAGCCTTGAGTGACAAAATAACTACAATAATTGTCTTAAATCATATCAGTATGAGTGGTTATCAAAATGAAAAAATTAAGCTGCATAATCTCACTATTATCAATGTTTCCTTTAGGGTATACTCATATTGCGTCAGCAGATCCTACTTCATTAGGCGTCGGTTTGGGTTGGTCTAACTCACCATATAAAAATTATAGTTCAAGTTACTATCCGGTTCCTCATATTGATTATGATAATGGCTATTTTTTTATTGATGATCTATCAGCTGGTATTTACGCTTTTAACAACGATAATCAAAGTTTATCATTTGGCGTTCGTTATCTTGCTAATGAATTTAAACCTCATGATTCTGACAATCATAAGTTAAGACAACTTAATAGTCGTCATTCCACTGTGTTAGCTGAAATTGATTATGATATCACCACTAATTGGGGTATTTTTTCAAGTAGTATTGGCGCTGATATGCTCAATAATAGTAATGGAATCTTAATTAATGCCGACTATACTGTTCCTTATATACAAGGTAATTTAATTATTGCACCTACTATTGGTATAAACTGGGCTGATGGTAAACATAATGACTATTATTATGGTGTATCTCATAAAGAATCTTCACGTTCAGGATTACGCTATTTCAATGCAGATAGTTCTTTTACACCTTACTTTGAAATCGGTGCCCAATATTCTTTAACAGATAATATCGCTACTTTTGGCGGAATTCATATTGATAAACTGACTGGTGATGCAGCTGACAGCCCTATGGTTGATGATAGTACGATAACATCCATTTATATGGGCTTATCTTATAAATTTTAATACTTTTATTAAATCTTATTAATAATACTTTATTTTCTGTGAAAATCTTATTTTAATTATTTTAATTAAATAGTTTTCATGAATTAATTTTTGGAAAAATTACACTATGCTTTGGTTTAAAAACGCAATTATCTATCAACTTAATAATGATAATTTACTGGATAAACAGACTATTGAAAATGCACTCAAATCTGCTTTATTTTCTCCTTGTGGTAATTTAGATACCACCAAAATGGGTTGGGTATCCCCTTACGATGATAACAATTTGGATGATTTTATTATTGATATGCAAGGGCATTTATTATTAAAAATAAAGAAAGAAACTAAAATTTTACCTGCACCTGTCATCAAACAAGCCTTAAATGAGAAGATTGACAAGCAAGAGAAAGCATTAAGCCGTAAACTTAGTAAAAATGAAAAAGCAACATTAAAAGATGAAGTGATGATCGATTTAATGCCTAGAGCATTTAGCAAATATAACTATTATTGGTTATGGATCGACATTGAAAATAAAAGGATTATTATCGATTGCAGTAGTTTTAAACTTGCTGAAGATATTCTAGCGATTTTGCGGAAAGAACTTGGAGCATTAGCATTAACGCCTCTTTCCATCGAAAAACCGCTTGAAAAGATTATGACAACTTGGGTTAGAGAAAAACTTAGTTTTCCTCCTTTTATATTGGGTGATGAAGCAGAATTAAAAGATCCACTTGAGGGTAATGGGATTATCAGTTGTAAAAATCAAGATATTACAAGTGATGAAATGTTAGTTCATTTAGATTCTGGTAAATGGGTCACCAAACTTAAAATCATTGATGAGCGTGGAATCAATTTTATTATTAATCCTGACTTAACATTGAAAAGAATTAAATTTGATTCTGTTATTTTAGATGAAAATGAAAATATTGGATCTGATGAATTTGATAAACGTTTAGAAGCTGATTTCTATATTATGGCTAACACATTATCAAACTCAATTAACGATTTATATATTATTATAAATAAGATTGTTTAATTTTTTTACAATATATTATCAATTATTCTAGATCCGAATAATAATTGTGCTATAATACGTAATAAATTATGTGTAACATAATTGGTCGTTAAGTATAAAACACCGTAAAAATTAAGTAAAATTAAACAATAAAAGCAAATTAAACAACGTCTATTACAACAAATAAGTTGAGGCAAAAAAATGAAAAAAACAACTCTAGCTCTAGCAATGGCTGTTGCAAGTTTAACCGCTACTGCCGCTAATGCTGCATATGAAGACAATACTTTTTATGTAGGTGCTAAATTAGGTTGGTCAGAACTTTATAATTTAGACGCAAATAAAGTTCGTGGTTATAATAAAGATAAAGCTGGTATTAAAACTTCTAATAGAAGTAATGTTGCTGGCGGCGCTTTCCTTGGTTTCCAAGCTAATCCTTACTTAGCTTTTGAATTAGGGTATGATTGGTTAGGTTCTGCAAAATATAAAAGAACTTACTTTAATGACCATACTAAAAATAGCAATAGCAAAATTTCAGCACAAGGTGTTTCTTTAACTGGTAAATTAAGTTACCCACTATCATTCATTTCTGACGATTTAGATATTTATGGTCGTGCAGGTGGAATGGTAACTATTGCTAAATGGAAAAATAGTGGTTATATCAAAGAAGCTTACGGCCGTGGTAAAACTAAAACTGATTTATCACCAGTTTATGCTTTAGGTCTTGATTATCGTCTTAACGAAGATTTCTCTACTCGTTTAGAATACCAATATGTTCAACATATTCATACTAAAACTCACGCATCTCCAGATGCAGGAACTGTAAGCTTAGGTATTACTTACCGTTTAGGTTCTCCATCTGTTGCAGCTCCAGTTGAAATCAAAACTGAAGTAAATCGTTATGTTTTAAATGAAGATGTGCTATTTGCTTATGCAAAATCTGATTTAAAAGCAGAAGGTCGTCAAGCACTTGATAATTTATTAACAACTCTTGTTAAAATTAACCCAACTCAAAGTGCTATCGTAGTAATTGGTCACACTGATCGTATCGGTTCAGATAGCTATAACCAAAAACTATCAGAACGTCGTGCACACACTGTATTGAACTATTTAGTTCAAAAAGGTGTTCCAGCTGAAATCATCACTTCACGCGGTATGGGTAAAGCACAACCAGTTACTGGTAATAAATGTAATGCACTTCGTGGCGCTGACTTAAAAGCATGTTTAGCACCAGATCGTCGTGTTGAAATTGAAGTTAAAGCACGTAACGTGCAAGAGGTCCAAGTAATTGATCAAACAAAATAGTTTTTGTTATTAATTACACCTTTGAACCCAGCTTCGGCTGGGTTTTTTCATTTATATGTTAATAATTAAATTATATCTTGCTTGAAACCTACAAATTATCCACAAAAAAGATTATAATTATTCCAGTATTGTTAGTATCCCAATTAAAGGAGTAGCCATGTCTACCTCGATTTGGCAAGATTGTCTTTCTCAATTACAAGAAGCGCTTCCTACAACAGAATTCAACTTATGGATTCGACCGTTACAAGTGGAAATGGTTGAGAATAAACTCTATATTTATGCTCCAAACAGATTTGTATTAGATTGGGTTAAGAATAAATATTTAACGACTATTTCGCAATTATTAAATAATTTACTGGGTAATGATTCACTAAAATTATATTTGGAAGTTGGTTCAACTTTATCTGTAGAAAAAAAATCTAAAATTAATAAATCTGATGTTGTACCTTCTTGGAAAACAACAAAAGAGAATAATAATAATCACACTTATTATTCAGGTATTAATCATAAGCATACTTTCAACAGCTTTGTTGAAGGTAAATCTAATCAACTTGCTGTTGCAGCAGCTAAACAAGTAGCTGAAAATCCAGGAAAAGCTTACAACCCTCTTTTTTTATATGGCTCAACAGGTTTAGGAAAAACTCACTTGTTACATGCTGTTGGTAATGAAATTATGGCAGGTAAAGCTAACGCTAAAGTTGTTTATATGCATTCAGAACGCTTTGTTCAAGACATGGTCAAAGCTTTACAAAATAATGCTATTGAAGAGTTTAAAAACTATTATCGATCTGTTGACGCTCTCCTTATTGATGATATTCAATTTTTTGCAAATAAAGAGCGTTCACAAGAAGAGTTTTTCCATACATTTAATTCATTGTTAGAAGGCAACCAACAAATTATCCTAACCTCGGATCGTTATCCTAAAGAAATTGATGGTGTAGAAGATCGTTTAAAGTCAAGGTTTGGTTGGGGATTAACCATCGCTATAGAACCACCAGAACTTGAAACTCGAGTGGCTATTTTGATGAAAAAAGCAGACGAAAACAAAATAAAATTACCTGAAGAGGTCGCTTTTTTCATTGCTAAACGACTACGATCAAACGTAAGAGAATTAGAAGGTGCACTTAATCGAGTTATTGCCAATGCTAATTTTACAGGCAAATCTATCACCATTGATTTTGTCAAAGATGCTTTAAAAGATTTACTTGCCTTACAAGAAAAATTGATTACTATTGAAAATATTCAAAAAACGGTTGCTGAATATTATAAAATTAAAGTTTCTGACTTATTATCTAAACGCCGTTCTCGTTCTGTCGCAAGACCAAGACAAGTAGCAATGGCGTTAGCGAAAGAGCTAACCAACAAAAGCCTTCCAGAAATAGGTGATGGTTTTGGTGGAAGAGATCATACAACAGTATTACATGCATGTCGGAAGATCGCAGAGTTAAAAGAAGAAAGCAATGACATTAAAGAGGATTATTCCAATTTAATTCGAACATTATCAACTTAAAAAAGAATTAACACTATGAAATTTATTATAGATCGTGAAAAACTTATCAAACCATTGCAACTTGTTAGTGCACCATTAGGTAGCCGACCTACCCTCCCCATTTTAGGTAATTTATTATTGCAGGTGAGTGAAAACACGCTATCCATGACGGGAACAGATTTAGAAATTGAAATGATTTCTCATATTCCCCTAACAGAGCCTAGTGAAGCGGGTGCTACAACTGTTCCAGCTAGAAAGTTTCTTGATATCTGTCGAAATCTTCCTAGTGATGCTCAAATATCGATAAGCGTTGACGATAATCGATTGATTATTCAGTCAGGTCGAAGTAAATTTTCTTTATCTACACTACCTGCATCAGATTTTCCTAATCTAGAAAATTGGCAAAGTGATGTTGAACTTTCTATACCTCAAAAGACTATCAAACGACTTATAGACGCAGTTCAATTCTCAATGGCTAACCAAGATGTAAGATATTATTTAAATGGTATGCTATTTGAAATTGAAGATGGTCTATTAAAAACCGTTGCAACTGATGGTCATCGATTAGCTGTGTGTGCTCAACCTGTTGGTCATGAGATCTCTGAATGCTGTTCAGTCATTTTACCAAGAAAAGGCGTAATTGAACTGGCAAAACTAGTTGGTGATAATGATGAGCTAGTTAATATGCAAATTGGTAACAATAATTTACGTATTAGTCTTGGCGATTTTACTTTTACTTCAAAACTTATTGATGGAAAATTTCCTGATTATAAACGTGTAATGCCTCGTAATCCTGATAAACCACTTGAAGTATCATGTGAAGAACTAAGAAATGCTTTATCTCGTGTTGCGATTCTTTCAAATGAAAAATTTCGCGGCATAAGATTATATGTACATAGCAATCAGATTAAAATTACTGCAAACAATCCTGAACAAGAAGAAGCAGAAGAAGTTATTGATGTAAAATACGAATCTCAAGAGCTTGAAATTGGTTTTAATGTAACGTATTTATTGGACATATTAAACACATTAAAATGCGATAGCGTCCAATTATTATTAACCGATGCAACATCAAGTGTGCAAATTGAAGATATCAACAACCAATCTGCAACTTATGTTGTTATGCCAATGCGCTTATAATTAACGATCATTTAAACTTCCGGCCTCGGCCGGAAACTTTACCGACATGACACTTTCTCAAATCAAAATTTATCACTTTCGAAATATTGATTATGCTGAATTATCATTATCCAAACATTTTAATTATATAGTTGGTGATAATGGTAGCGGAAAAACCAGCCTACTAGAGGCGATTTATATGCTCGGACATGGTCGAGCTTTTAGACATATTCAATCCAATCGAATAATACAACATGAAAAACCAGAGTTAGTATTATTTAGTCAAATTGAATCTGCACAAAAAACTCGAACAATAGGTTTATCAAAAACACGCCATAACGATAATACGATAAAAATTGATGGTGACGAAGGATTTCGGTTGACGGATTTAGCTAAATTATTACCAATTCAACTTATTACGCCTGAAGGATTTGATCTACTTACCGGAGGACCAAAATATCGCCGTGCTTTTATAGACTGGGGGTGTTTTCATCACTATCCTGAATTTGTATCACTTTGGAATAACTTAAAACGCCTTTTTAAACAGCGTAATGCATTATTAAAACAGTCATCAAACTATAATCAATTATTACCTTGGGATAAAGAGTTAGCACCGATTGCAGAAAAAATCAGCCAGATTAGGGCTAGTTATAGTCAAAATATATTTCCTCAAATTATGCAAACCTGTCATGATTTTCTACCAGAATATCAACTTAATTGCCAATATTATCAGGGCTGGGAGCATGGAATCAGTTATTCAGATATATTATATAGGCAATTTGAAAGAGATAAGTTCATTAATTATACTTCGCTAGGTCCTCATAAAGCAGATTTAAAATTACGAATAGATAATATTCCTGTTGAAGATTTATTATCTCGGGGACAATTAAAATTACTCATGTGTGCATTACGTTTGTCTCAAGGTGAATATTTCTCAGAAACAACAGGCCAATCCTGTATTTACTTAATTGATGACTTTGCTTCAGAGCTTGATAAAAATAAACGTAACTTATTAGCAAAACGATTAAAATCAGCACAATCTCAAGTTTTCATTACAGCGGTTAATCAAGAGCAAATTAGCCATATGATCGATGAAAATGATAAGATTTTTCACATAAATTCTGGTATAATTTCTTAAATATACAAAATGATATAAATAATCAAATAAGTCGAGAAATCCATGTCTAACTCTTATGATTCTTCCAGCATTAAAGTACTTAAAGGACTTGATGCTGTCCGAAAACGCCCAGGTATGTATATTGGTGATACTGATGATGGAACAGGGCTTCACCATATGGTTTTTGAAGTGGTAGATAATGCCATTGATGAAGCATTAGCTGGTTATTGTCACCATATTGAAGTTACAATCCATCCTGATAATTCCGTTTCTGTACGAGATGATGGTCGAGGTATACCTACTGGCATCCATGAAGAAGAAGGTATTTCCGCAGCAGAAGTTATTATGACTGTTTTGCATGCCGGTGGTAAATTTGATGATAATTCATACAAAGTGTCTGGTGGTTTACATGGTGTTGGTGTTTCAGTCGTCAATGCTTTATCAGATAAGTTAGAATTAGTGATTTATCGTGAAGGTAAAATACATAAACAAATTTATCATTTAGGCGTTCCTGAAGAACCGCTAAAAATCATTGGTGAAACAACTGAATCAGGTACATATGTTCGTTTTTGGCCAAGTCCAGAAACTTTTTCTAACATTGAATTTGTGTATGACCATCTGGCAAAAAGATTACGCGAACTATCATTCTTAAATTCAGGTGTTTCAATCAAACTCACCGATGAACGTACAGGTAAAAGTGAACATTACCATTATGAAGGTGGTATTCAAGCTTTCGTAGAATATCTAAATAAAAATAAAAACCCAATTCATCCAAAGATTTTTTATTTTAGTACTGAGAAAGATAATATTGGTGTCGAAGTTGCACTACAATGGAATGACGGTTACCAAGAAAATATCTATTGTTTTACAAATAACATTCCTCAACGTGATGGTGGTACTCACTTGGCTGGCTTCCGTGGCGCTATGACACGTACATTAAATAACTACATGGAAACCGAAGGCTATAGCAAAAAAGCAAAAATTAGTGCTACAGGTGATGATGCTCGAGAAGGGTTAATTGCTGTTGTATCAGTAAAAGTGCCTGATCCTAAATTCTCATCACAAACTAAAGATAAATTGGTGTCATCTGAAGTTAAATCAGCAGTTGAGTCTGTAATGGGCGAAAAACTAGCTGAATATTTACTTGAAAATCCTTCAGATGCAAAAATTGTAGTAGGTAAAATTATCGATGCAGCGAGAGCTCGTGAGGCAGCAAGAAAAGCTCGCGAAATGACACGTCGTAAAGGCGCTTTAGATTTAGGTGGTTTGCCTGGAAAACTTGCTGATTGCCAAGAAAAAGATCCAGCTTTATCTGAACTATACCTAGTGGAAGGGGACTCTGCAGGTGGCTCTGCAAAACAAGGACGAAATCGTAGAAACCAAGCAATTTTACCGTTAAAAGGTAAAATTCTAAATGTTGAAAAAGCTCGTTTTGACAAAATGCTTTCTTCACAAGAAGTAGCAACGTTAATTACTGCTTTAGGTTGTGGCATTGGCCGTGATGAATATAATCCAGATAAAATGCGTTACCATAGCATTATTATTATGACCGATGCCGATGTTGATGGATCGCATATTAGAACATTATTGCTAACATTCTTCTACCGTCAAATGCCTGAGATCATTGAACGAGGTTATGTCTATATTGCTCAACCACCACTATATAAGGTCAAAAAAGGGAAACAAGAGCAATATATTAAAGATGACGATGCAATGACTCAATTCCAAATCGCTTTGGCATTAGAAGATGCATCATTACATGTTAATGACCATGCTCCAGCTTTAGCTGGCGAAGCTTTAGAAAAATTAATTGCCGAATATCAGAAAGTCGAAAAATTAATTACTAAAATGGAACGTCGCTACCCTAAAGCCTTATTATCAGAATTAGTTTATCAGGAAGTATTAGATGAAAATATCTTGAAAGATCAATACAAAGCTGAAAATTGGGCAAAATCTATTGTTGAAAAACTATCTAATAAAGAACAACACGGTAGTACCTACCTTTATAGTGCGGATTACAACGAAAAAGCAGAATTGTATATACCTGTTATTAAAGTAAGAACACATGGTGTGGATACTAATTATGCGTTAGATCAAGTGTTTATTCATAGTAATGAATATCGAAATATCTGCCATTTAGGATCACAATTGAAAGATTTACTTGAGGAAAGCGCATTTATACAACGTGGTGAGAGAAAACAACCAGTTAGCTCATTTGAAGATGCAGTTGATTGGTTAATTCGTGAATCTCGTCGTGGATTAACTATCCAACGTTATAAAGGTTTAGGTGAAATGAACCCAGAACAATTATGGGAAACAACCATGGATCCAACAAGCCGAAGAATGTTACAAGTAACCATTAAAGATGCCATTGAAGCAGATCAATTGTTTACTACATTAATGGGTGATGAGGTTGAACCTCGTAGATTATTCATTGAAGAAAATGCCTTGAAAGCAGCTAATTTGGATTTCTAATTAATTATCTAATAAAAAACCAGACATTGTGTCTGGTTTTTTTGCAAATTTATTAAAAATTAAAAAGTAATTTTATGTGGTAAATTACCATCTATTAACTTTAATTACTGACAAACAGACCTATTGATTTTTAAGTCTGAAACAGCTTTATTCATCTGCCTAATCATATCTTTAGGACTTTGTGCAATATACACTTTGCCACCTGTCGCATTTGCGATACAGTCTATTTTATGTTCACCTGCAATATCTACTATATTTATCTTCAAACGAGGTTTTTGGGTAGCTATATGATTAGCAAGAGTACAAATATTTGCACGCGTACAATTATCCTCACCATCACTAATTATAAGAATATAATCATCACGTTTTACACCGTCAAGCATTTGGCTGGCTTTTTCTAATCCGCTATAAAGTGGTGTTCCTCCACCACCAGCAGCACTTGGTGTTAATCTATTAATTTTACTTTTCAAAGCACCTCTACTTGAATAATTATAAAAAGGCGTAGTATCGGCTACTGGGCAACCATTAAGTGCCACCAATGAAATATTAATATTTTGCTGTATTTTATCAATACTTGTTAATGCAACTTTTTTACTGGTTGATAAACGAGTGGGTAAACGCGTCATTCGTTTGTCATAATCTATTTTATCTTGCTGAGACATACCTCTCGGATAACCATAGCTTAAATAATTGAAATACTGCCCGACTTCCATTGGTGATTCAGCTAAAGTTACAGTCATCGATAATGAATTATCGAATATTAATGCCATTTTAGATGGATTACTATTTTTGGCTAATTCTTCTTTAGTAATACAATTTGGTGGATTTTTTACTTTTGGTTTTGGTTCAGGTTTAGGCTCAGGGTTAGTAATCGGATCTGGAACCGGTTTTGGTTTAACAACAGGTTGAGGTTCAGGAGCTTTAGGCTCTTGTTTTACTTCAGGCTTAGACTCAGGATTAGTAATCGGATCTGGAACCGGTTTTGGTTTAACAACAGGTTGGGGTTCAGGAACGTTAGGTTCTTGCTTTACTTCAGGCTCTGGTTGAGGCTTAATAACTGGTTCTTTTGGTTGTTCAACAGTTGGCTCTACTTTTTTTTCTTCCTTGACAGTTATAGACTCGACGTTTTTAGATTCTTTAAAAGGATTAAAAAAGTACCATAATAATCCTAAAGCTGCTAATAAAAGTAAGGCTAAAATCAAAGTATACCACCATTTCCAGAAAGGTTTTGGTACTATTACTGGAGCAATTGGTAGTTCGATAGGTTCAAACGTATCGACAATAACCGGCTCATTATTGATTACATAAATATTATTCTTTAGGTTTTTAATTCTCAGTAACCATGAAGAAACTAGAGTTTTTTGTTCATTAGTTAAAGAAATTAATTTTGCTGCTGTTTCAATATCATTGATTCTAGTAGCTAGAGTTTGTTTAATTTCAGATTTATGAGATTCGTCAATTATGTCATTAAGTAAGGTAGGTTGCCCTTCAAGATTTGTATACCAACCTATATATTGATTGCCTTCAATTAATTTTGGTGTAGCAAAAATTGAATATGTTCTAGCGGTTAGATGTGGTTTAAGTATTGAAAGTAAAGAACCATACTGTTCCAGTAACTGCATCTTGTTTAAATTACTTTGTTCAAAAGCTATGCGAGTTATTCTTTGCATTTCTTAACTTAATCCTCATCATTAGCCGGTAATTTTAAAAATTACTCGGTATTTTATTCGCAAATAGGCTTACTAATATTCATATTTGAAACTGCATTATTCATTTGATTAATAAGCTCTGTTGGACTTTTAGCTATATAAACATTTCCCCCCGTTCTTTTTGCAACACAATCTATTTTATGTTGCCCAGCTATATCAACAATATTTATTTTTAAACGTGGTTTTTCTGCTGCAATTTTAGTAGCAAGGGTACAAATATTAGCACGAGTACAATTATCCTCACCATCGCTGATAATTAAAATATAATCATCACGATTAACGCCATCAAGGAGTTTACTCGCCTGTTTAACACCACTGTATAATGGTGTTGCACTGTTATAGTCTAAAGGACGCAATCGTTTAATTTTATTTTTTAGTTTTTCTCTATTTTGATAAGAATAAAATGGTGTTGTTTGTGCTGCCGGACAGCTTGTTAATGTCACAAGTGAAATATCGATATTTTGTTGTATGTTATCAATACTTGTTACTGCAACTTCTTTGCTTTTTGATAAACGATTAGGTAAACGGGTCATCCGCTTTTCATAAGCTTCAGCTTCTTTCCGAGTCATTGAATAAAAATTAGCTTTTAAAAACTTATTAATACTTGCTTGTGACTCCATTAAGGTAATTGTCATGGAAGCTGAATTATCGAAAATCAAAACCATTTTAGGTGCGTCTTTATTATTGAGCACTTCTTCTTTAGGTACACAATCTTTTGCTTTTTCTACTGGTGCAGGTGCAGGTGCAGGTTCAGGAATAGGTTCAGGAACCGGTTCTGGTTTAACTTTAACATCTTCTGGTACCGATTTTATTTCAGGCTCTTTTGGTGGTTCAACTATTGGAGTTGGTTCCGTTTTATGTTCTTCTACATTTTGAGCAATTATTTGCTCAGGTATTTTTTCTTTTCCATATGGACAGAAGAAGTACCAAAGTAAACCAAGCAATCCAATTAAAAATAAGGCAAGCAACAAGAAATACCACCACCGCCAAAATGATTTTGGTGGAACTACCGGTGGTGTTATAGGAGATTTAGGTAAAATAGGTTCTTCAAAAGTATTAACTATAACCGGATCATCGTTGATAACATAAATTGTATTACCCAAACTTTTAATTCTCGGCAACCAGGTTGATATTAAAGTTTGTTCTTCGATTGTTAATGACATCGTTTTAATCGCTAATTCAATGTCATTAATCCGAGTATATAGTGTTTTTTCAATCTGCTTTTTATGTTCCTCGTTTTCAATATTACTAAGTAAGACAAGTTGACCTTCAAGATTACTATACCAACCAACATATTGATTATTATCAATTAACTTAGGAATACCTAAAATTGAAAACGTCCGCTCTGTTAAATTTCTTTTTAACAATGCTAACAAAGAATTATATTGTTCTAACAAAGACGCTTTATTAGGATCACTATTATCAAATATAATTCTTGTTATTCGCTGCATTGTTTCTTTATTTCCCTATGTTCAACAAATTTTTTAGTTAATATCAAATCATTGTTAAATATTTAACGCTTTTTGTAATCTTTGAAGCTTTTTATTTAACTTATCTAATTCAACTTGTTTTTCAATGTCAGATGCATTTGAATTATTAACTTTATTCATCTGCTGTTCAATGTCTTTAACTTGAGCTTGAAGATCATTACGATTTTTAGCTTTTGCTTTGACCTCATTGGTTAACTGAGTTAACTCAGTTTTTAATTTTTGTAATTGAGCTTGTTTTTGTTTAACACTCAGTGATGTAGAGTTTTTCTGTCTCTCAATAGTTGCGTAAATTTCTCTAAACTGCGCATTAGCTCTTTTCTCGTTTTCTAATATTTGTTCTTTCTTATCAATACGAGCTTGATAATTACCAGAATAATTACAGCTAATTTTGTCCAAAATACCAATGTTTGTATTGGTTGGATCGCACTGTTCTGGCGTTGTTGAACAACCACTCAAAAAAACGAGCGAGCTTAGTAATAAAATAAGTGAAATCTTTTTCATATTAGCTTACCTTCACTGCTGAGCGTTGCTGAGTAACAAGGTTGACTTGCTTTTCAAGCACAGCAATTTGTTTATGTAATTGGTTAATTTGTTTATCAAGTTTTGAAACGTTTACGCCTGATCGTCGTTCTTGAGCAGAAATTGATATCCAATCTCTTTCAACTTTTTTCATACGAGATAATTTATCTGTTAAATAAGCAATGTTAGCATCAATTTGAGTTAAATCACGTTTAGCTTCGGTTTTATTCACTGTTTGTGACTTAATTTGATTATTTAATGTTTTAAGTGTTGCTAAATTTTTATCTAATACAGTTTTAGCTGTTTCTGTTACAGCTTGAACTTCATAAGTATTTTGCTGAACATCTTGAATATAAACATCAAGTCGCATTTCGGCATCAGCGTATTCTGCACGTTTAGTATCAAGATAGTAATTTGCACCCATCATTACACCACAACCCACTGCAGCTGACGCAATACAAGTACCTGCTTTACCACCTAATAAAAAACATCCAACACCAGCTACACCTGCACCTACAGCGCAAGACTGCCATGCTGATTTACTAAAGAACTTAGCACTATTACTTTTAGTTAAGGTAGGATCTACACCTTTAGTTCTTGCCCCACCCGAATTCTGACAACCAGTTAAAACCATTGAGATACATAAGGTTATCGTTACTATTAGTTTATTCATTATTTTTTCCCTTTTATTTCATTACATGTTTGAAGCCAAGTGGAACGCTCGATCTTCCCTGATTCAATATATTGATTAATATGTTTGAAATAGAGTTTTAAATAATCACTCATATTAGCCTTACCACTATTTTCTAAAATAAATTGTGTGGGTTTAGATTGATTATTAATCGTGTCTATTTCATAATTTGTAGCAGTATTTACAATCGTATCAGAATAATATTTTAGTATAAAATCACGCGCCTTTTTAGATTCATCTAAGACATTTTTTAAATTATTTAATTTCACTTTCGAGCACATATTTTCATCATCTAAAGAATCTATTTCGTTTGGATCACAGATTTCTTCAGTCATTGTTTCATACAGATTATTATTATATTCAAATTTATCATTCAAATCTGATACATTAGCACAAAGGAAAGCACCTAATTGTAGTGCTGATTGAATCGAGCGGTCTCTTTGTTCATCTCGCGCTTGATTAGCGCTGCGTAATAAGGCATTTAGTTGATTCAATTCCTTTTTAGTTTTTTCATCATCAACTTGTTTAGTGATTTTTTCAAGTTCATTGACAACATTCTCATTCTTCGAAATGCCAGCACCATTACCTAATTCGTTCCATTCTTGATCGAGCTGTTTTACCAGATCATTCGACTGAATAACTTCACTTGTATAAACTAAACGAAAACCAACATCTTTGCTTTTATATGCACTTTGAGCATCATAATAAGGTTTTTCCGTTCTAATAGCTGTTGTCATTGAGGATTCAGGGGTTAAATAACTGCCTCCTCGAACAATCATACCGCCTTGTTGTCCATGGTAACGATCAAGCTTATTCATACGGAATGAATCAAACATCATTTCACTTGCATTACCCAAAATATCATAGATATCAAGAGGGTTAGGTTCTAATCGCCCAATAAGCTGCAATTTACCATTTGCTGATTTAGCACCTGAGAACCAAGCATAATTTTCTAAGTTATTAGTCATAGGAAATCTTAATTCTCTAAATTCCGATTCCGTAACTTTAGACCCACCTCGTGCTGCATATTCCCATTCAGTATTACTGGGTAATCGAACATAACCTTTAGGTACATCAATTGATTTAACTGTAGATTGATTAAGTAACCATCGATTATATTTATCAGTAAAAGCAACGGCATCAAACCAACTAACTTCAGTAATTGGGAAAATAAGATTAGGTTTAGCGGTTGGACAAGTATCATTCATAACAGCTTGATATTGAAGTGCAGTAATTTCATATTTACCAATAAGAAAATACCTTTCCTTACCAGCATCGGAAAAACTACCAGATATATAATTAGGAGTCGCATACTCAGCAAAACCTAATTCTTTATTATTACTACCTAAAACAATTTTGACATCATCTAGTAGTTTACGTGTTGGTGTAAAAACTTTTTTCATCACCAAACTGCCTTCACATGGCATAGGTAAAATAACGTCATCATTTGAAGGTTTGGGATTATAAAATTTACTATCCCATGGTTCAGCATAACTTATACTCGAAATTAAACCTAATCCAATTGCCAAGAAAACTGGTCTAAAATTACGCTTCGCGTAGGCTTTCTGCTGGTTGAATACTAATAGCACCTCGTCCTCCTATCGCAACAACAACAAATGATATAAATAACGTTAATACAAATGCGATAATAAAATGATAAAATTGTAATTGACTTACAATTGGTTGTGAAACTAAATTTTTACCTAAGACCAGATTAAATGTACAATTCCCTAATAAAAAAAGTAAACATGAAACAATAAAAGCTAAACAACTTAATGCCATCGCTTGAGTAAGCAAATAAAACATCACTTCCTTAGACTTAAATCCGATAAGTCTCATAAAAGCAATATCTTTACGCTTTCGCTCAATATTAGATAAAAATGAACCACTAAAGGATAATATACAACCAAAAATTGCGGTAATAGCAATCACGCTGAAAATAAAACTAAGTACCTTATCAATTGCTTGCATATTTTCAATTGCATTTGCTTGTGTTCGAGTTTCTATATTTTTTTCACGTAATTTCAATGATAAAGGCGCAACATTATCAAGAGAATTGGCATAAATTCGCGCTCTGGCAAATGAATCAGGATAAGTAGAATTAGCCAAACCGGTTCCGGTTGAAAAAATTTCACTTTGAAAACCGTCGTAAAAATGTTCCATTTCAATTAAAAGATCTAAACTTACAAAACCGGCTGCACGTCCATAATAAGTTTCAGGCACAATGCCAATAACCTCCAATTCCGTCATACCTTTTTCAATTTTGCCATCCAGTTGCCTTGTGATTACCATTTTTACTCGGCTTCCTATTTTTGCTTGCATTTTTTCAGCAGCTAGAGCGCTCAATAAAACTTGATTTTCTTGACTAATCAATGGCATATTTTGGGTTATCGGATCACCTTTTGCTGTTGGAACAACTTCAACATTATTAACAAAATGTCCAGAATCTTTAAACATATCTGCTTGGGTATTCAATGAACGTGTAAGAGGAATAACAAATGTAGTTTCAGGTTGGTTTTTAATCCAATCAAACATTGACTGATCAAATTGTAAATTACCAACAATTTTTACTTCTAAATTTTGTGGATCATTAAGTAATTGATGGCGTAGCTGTGCAACAACACCATATTTTAAACTAAACAAAAGTAACAAGGGTGTAATAACTGATATTATTGAGGCAATAATACAAAATGATACTTTCTTGTCATACCATAAATCGGCCAATGATAATCGAGAAATAAACCGCCACTTTGATGTTACTTTATCCATATTTTACACCTTACTTTATAACGGACGGTAAAAATTCTGACGATTGCATAGAGGTTAATTTTGCCGATAAAGTGAACAACCCTTTATTTTCAATTCGTTGCCAATCATGTGTAACAATCATTGCAGCAATATTATCTTGTTGAGCTTGTTCTATTATTAAATCAAATAACAAATTTGCATTATAAGGATCAAGAGCAGAGGTTGGCTCGTCAGCTAATAATAACGCGGGTTTATGAATAATAGATCGAATAAAAGATGCCCGTTGCCTTTCACCTATAGATAGTTGTTTCGGATATTTATTCAATAAATGAGCAATATTAAGTTTATCAACCAAATAGTCAAATCGATTAGAATCAACAGGTTTTCGCAATACTTTAGCTGATAACAAAATATTATTTTTAATATTTAAAAATGGAAGTAATCCACCAGTTTGTAACATAAAACCCAAATATTGCGCTCGGATATTGGCTAATTGATTAATATTATTCTGATGAATCACATTAGCAATGTCATAAGTTTCATTATCAACCATAAGATTATAACAATCGACTTCATCTGGCTTAAGAATCAAGCCTATCATCTCAAGTAAAGTACTTTTACCGCAACCACTATCACCTTTAATGACAACCACTTGCCCTGCTTTCATCGAAAGCTCAGGTAAACAAACCTTAAAAAAAGATTTACCGATCGGTCTAGAAATCACCAAATTATTTATAGTTAACATATTTTATGGCAACATTTCTAATGGAATCGGGTAAACGTTTTCTCTAGGGTCACTACCTTCAGATAGTGATATCCAACGATCAACATCAGCATTACATTTTTGGTAATAACGCACTTTACTATTTAGATTACGTATGAATTTTTCTTGTTCAATCCCACTCATACTTTTCCATGTCTCTTGATCAAGACTAGTTACATCACTTTTATACGGAATATTATCTAAATATTCACCTAATAGTCCTAAATCAGCAATTTTTGTGACTGAATCTGATTTTAATTTACTTGGATCTTGCCCCATCGCAGCAGCAACAGAACGTAATTGTGAGAACATATCATCGGCAGAAATTAACCCATCATTAGCAGCATTAGCGATTTTAGTTACAATATCGCTTAAATCACTTAATTGTGATTTAGTTAGTAAAATTCTAGGTTCTGCTGTTGGAATTGTCGGTTTAACAAAGTCTTTATCAGCTATCCAGGCTTTAAAAACTGACGGAGCCTTAGTGCCGTTAGTATCACCTAAATAAGCTAGCTGCATTGCTTTACCTAATAGTAAAGCATCTTTTAACATATTAGAGTCATTATCATCTTTGGCATTAAGGGCATTACCAACTGAAGACTCACCTTTATAGGCTAATTTAACTTGCTCTGATAATGCTTGAGCTAATGAATCTACTTTTTTACCAAACTCATTTACATCGCCAGCATTAACAGGATAATAAAGTGATTTATGAATAAAATCGTTATAGGTCAAATCAGAATATTGCTTTTCGGCCACTTGATGATCTTTTTCACCACTTGGCGTTTTTAAATGTAAAGCATAAATTGCAACACCTTTATGCTGTGCTTCAAGTCGTAATTGAGCAGCATCCATACCTGTACTTGAAAGCTTATCATCGCCAGGAATAGCGCTTGCATCAGTAATTAGAATCATATATCGAGCGCCAAAATTATTCCAATTAATATCATTTAACGCTTGTGCAACACCCGCGTAAGAGTCCTCAGCAAAATAAGTTGTTGAGACCGTGGCTTGTTTAAGAGAAGCACTAAGTTTTTTGAATTCTTCCTTATTTTTTACTTGATTTGGATCTACAAATATCTTACTGACAAACTCCAATTTATCCGAAGCTTTTAAGCTTGAACGAAAGGATACCAATCCAAATTTAACCTGATCTTGTAACTGTTCTTTTTCAATACGCTGATAAACTCGTTCAACAGCCTCTTTTGTTCTCGATATATAAGGATCCATCGAAATCGTTGAATCAATAACAAACACAATTGCAGCTTTAAATGGAGCAACTTGGTTAGTATTATCATCCGAAGATGAGGTAGATGGTTTATTATTACTTTTAACCACCGCTTGTTGTTTACTAACTGAAGCCACCTCTAAAATTCGTTCATAAAAACCTTGCCCATTCATTACCTCCTCACCTTGTAAAATCGGTAATAAATAAAAATTATTCTTGAAATCAACAAATTCCTTAGGTTCTTGAGCCAGAATCTGTGGTACGGCTTTATTCTCTTTTAGTGCGTCTCGAATGGGTTTTAATAACGTTTCAGGATTATCCGCATCAACAATTGAGGATAATGAGGCTTTATCTTTAAAAAATAACAGAGGGTCACGATCAACTGGATTTGTGAACACTAACGTCAATTGCATATTCCACTCAACCGCACATGAATTATTAATCCAACCAACTGTATTGCCGTAAGAATCTGGACCAACATTCAACCATTCTTGATTATTCTCATTTTTACGTTCATAGACATAATAACGAGAAAACGCAGGTACTGATTGGCCTTTAGCATCATTAATATTCTTCTTCAATTCACACGTCGGAGTACTGAGAACTCGCTGATAAAGTGTTGTTTTACCTGCTTGCTTTAATGGTTCTAAAGCTGACGTAACTAAAGGTAAGCAAGTAAGACTAAATCCGATAATCAATATTGAAATTAATGTTTTTTTCATACCTGCACCTTATTATTTTTGCAATTCAGCTAGGCGTTCTTTAGCTAAAACGTTATTAGGATCATTATTCAATGATGTTTCATACCAATAAATTGCGGTACCTTTATCAATTTTAAAGCACTGATTATCTTGATAAAATTTTTCATCATATTCTTTAGCATAAAGTAAGGCAATTTTAGCATTCAGCAAAGACTGATTAGCATATAAACGCTGAGCGATATTACATTTATTTGCTTGTTTTGCTTGATTTATTATCTCAATTATTGTGTCCGTATCAGGTTTTGACTGTAAACACTGTTGAATAAAAGATAAATCATTACTGTTTGCATTTGTAACGTCACACTGACTATTCATTGTCGCAGTCAAAGGACTCTTATCTTTTGAAAAGAAGAAATACCATGCCGCTACACTTAGACCAGCTAAAACTAATAATGTGATAAAAATTAGGATAATTATTCCCTTTTTACTTTTTGATTTAACTGGTTGTGGAGTAGAAACTTCTTCTGGTGTAATCGCAGGTTCAGGTTCAGGCTCAGGAGCTGCTTCTATTTCAACTTCAGGCTCGGCAATTACCTGATTTTCTTCTTCAGCAACAGGCAATTCAGTTTGAGGAACATCAGATTCTGAAGGTGCTTTTGAATCTGATTCAGTAAAATTCTGAACAATCTCATCAGGCTCAATTTTATCTTCTTCTATAGCATCAGATTGTTGAGTATTTAGAGCAGATGACGGAAATACTGTTTCACCAATATTAACAACACCACTATCGGTATAGCTTTCATTTTGCTTATCACGGATCTGAATAAGAAATCTAACACGGTTTTCTTGAGACAATAATGAGTCAACTAACCACTCATCAACTTGGCCAGTTAATTGCTCATTATCTACCGACATATTAGTTAATGTATGCCAATTTTTTTCTGGTCCCCACTGATTAAGACCTGATAAATAATAACCATCCTGGTTACGTTGAATAAGCATATCAATATCGGCACTACCATTCCATTTTTGTGCCAAAAATTTAGCAATACCTGGCTTGTAGCCTTCTAATTCAATTTTTAATGCCATGATATCCTCTATTTCACAATTATAATGTTATCAATATGGATTGATAAATCTTTCATAATAGAAGGTAGTTTAAGCTACCTTTTTTATAATTATTAAATGATAACCATCTAATATAATCACAACATATTATTTTATTTGCGATTGTTTAAAGATAGTTAAAACCTCACCAAGTTGAGAATTTTGTTCTTGACTAATTTCACGCCCAGCGTGATGCCCGACATTTTCTTGTGCCAGCACCGCAAATGCAATAAACCAATCAAATATAGCAAACTGAGAATAATTTTTAGTCTTATCATCAAGCACTGGAAGTGGATGAGATAATTGACTTGAAAATTGGCTCAATGGTGAAGAAAATATAGGTTTACCTTGATTAACACGGCTTGTCGGTATTTCATTTGCTTGCCCTTGAATAAACCCAAGCCAAGCAATAAAGTCGGTCAAAAAGAGATGAATAGAGCTAATTTGTCGAGACTCAAGATCATCACGTTTACTTCCCATATTTTCGATATCTAAAATTTTCTGCGTTAAACTTGCTTCAAGTTTTAAACGGTTAGCGGCAGTTATTAATTCTTCAACAATAAAAGAGAGTGATTTTTGCTCAAGTCCAAAAAATTGTAATATATGTTTATCTAATACAATATTTCTTAAATGCTCCAACCATGCAGTAAATACGTTTTTCGCAAATTTTGATTCAGTAGGTAAACTAGCAACAGCTTTAGGTTTTAGAGGAGAGCTAGAATCGGGGAACAGCTCAAATTCAGTATTTAAACCAAAATCGTTTGAAGAATTATCTAATATATCATCACTACCTGTACTGCTAACTTCATTATTTATATGGCTTGAATGATAAAGGGCTCGAATAGTTTGATCTGGCAATTCTAAAACTTTAAGTAGTTCGCCTAATAATAACGCTTTACCTTGTAGTTCTTTTACTACACCACTAATGATTTGTTTTTTCTTACCAAGTTCTTCATCACTGCCGGCTTGATACCAAGTATCAAAACGCATATTGATGATATAATCTATTTTCTCATTGAGTTGCTCAACAATTCGTTGTTGTTTAACTTCAGTAATCGCGACTTGTTCTAAATATTGGCTAATCCGACCAATTCCACCATCATTTAGCTTCAACATCGCATCCCAAGCTTGGTCTGGATCGCTTACATACTCTTTAATATCTGGATTTTCAACAAATGTCTTTTTCAAAACTGACATTTCTTGTTGATAATTATCATTATAAGATAATTCAAGATTTGCCTTGGCGTCGACATTTAAAAACGGTACATCAAATCCAGGTTTACGAACCAAAAATACATTATTAAATTTACCATTATTTGACCAATTGGATAACCAATCATAGCTACCAAAACGTTCTAAAATAGTTTGTTGTAATAAGCCACCTTTACCCCAAGTATTACTTAGATTATCTTCTGATTGATGTAATGATGCTCCAATTCTTTTATCAAACATGGTAATAGCCCATAGTAAGCCAGCTTTTTTAGTAGCCCTTTTCTCAGCGGTTTCACCTTGCGTTTTATCAATCCAACGTTCTAATACTGGACCAACATCATTAACATCTGACTGTTTATCTGATGGAGTACAAACAACCAAAACATTCATTTCTTGGCTATCAGTATATTTCTCAAATAGATAAGCAACTTTACCACGCAATAAAAGTTGAGCAATTGGATTACCTTCTTTAACATCAGAGATAGAAATTAAATTTAATCGACCTCGATATCCAGGAAAATCCAGTAAATCGACCTTCTCAAAAGTTGGTACTCGAGTTTGATTTACTAAGGGGAAGATTAATTCTGCGGTTAAAAAAGCTAATTGAGCTAATGATATCGAAGTTGGTATTCCATTAAGTGGTGTAACGGATACAGATGAATCTTTCTCCGTATTTAACCTTTCAAGCATATCAACATTCATTATGCTATCAATCTGTGACTTTTTACCATCATGCTCCTTCACCAATACTGAAAGAGGTGCATAAATAGTATTAGCATGGTTTAAACTTGACAAGGTCGTAGCTAACTGCACATAAATTGCAGTGAGTTCACTTATGCCTCCCCACAACACAGAGAATAAAGCACCTCGGTCTACAGTCGAAAGATAAGGTAGTAAAGACACAGCTTTCTCCCAATACCCCCCTTTTAAACCTTCAAGTGAATTACCAAAGTTTTCAGATAAATAATCATAGAGATCAACAATATCATCTTCAGTTATACCACCCGTATAATCAGATTGTTTTTTATTTTCAGATTGTTGAATAAGTTGATTTAACTCTGAAAATTCAATCTTATTCACAACTTTCTGTTGATCAAAATCTTTAAAATATGCATTAATTAAAATTTTAACAATTTCGATTTCTTGAAAAAGTTTAAGCTCTAGCGGATAGTTGGCAATGCCACCTTTAGCGGTACGACTAAATCGTGTAACAAGTCCAGTTGCCTCTTTACCTCCGCCAACAGGATTGACATGATCAATAAAATCTAAAATTTCATTATCGACAACGGTTTCAAGCTTACCATTCTCACCCGCAGCTAACGCTGAAATGAGATAAGATTTACCTGCTTGCGACAATCCAAAAAAGCCCACTGCAACAGACTTGGTTGACACATCACCCAATCGTTTTGCGCTATTACGCAAACGACGTAGATCTAGAATTAAATTATCAGCCTCATTGTTCAAACGCTTTGATGAATCTCGGGTTTGACTCACCCACTCTATTGCCTGTTCTGATGCTTGATAAACCTGTTCCCAAGATTTAGGGAGTTGTTCATTTAAATTTTTCATCGTTTTATCATTCCACTATCAAGCCAATATTGTGTGCTAATTAAACCTGAATTTACCATTGTGTTTAAATTAAGTTTGATATCCTTGGTTTTATTACAAGCACGTCCATCTGAAGCTTTGACATCTTTAATATAAAAATTCTCAACAGTTTTTTGTCGATTTTTAATGCCTAAAGTTACCTCTAAAACCACACCCTCAGCACTCAACCGTTTAGCAACATCACTATTTTCAATAGTCAAAATATAAATTGGTGATGCAGGCCAACGATCGATTTCAAGCTGTTTAAAACCAAGCCTTGTTGTGCCTCTAATTTCGAAAGAATGGTCAGGAAAATCATAATCAGGATCATCTAAATCAATATCTTGATAATAAATATTTTCTTTCTTTATCATGTTTAGATTATCTAACAAACCAATGTATTTGACTGTTGAATATAAATCCATATTCGATGATCTAAAATAGAAATTCGGTAATCTTAAGTTTTTACTTAGAAAACATAACATAGCGCCAACAGCAGCCGTTGTTTTTGGATCATCAATACGTTCTTGTTTATGGAATGGATACCATCCACCTGTATAATAACCATGTAATGGTAATATACGTCCTACTGGCATTGATAATCGTGAACGGAAATAACTTTGTACACCAGGCAGCCGCGAAGGACGACCTGTTAATAACAATACATCACATTGATAACAACTAATAATCTCTGATAACGCATCAAACGTTTTACAAATATTGTAATAATCACCACGAATAAATAAGTGATGAATACGTTTAAGGTCAATTTCCACATTTAAATCAAGCACAGAAAATTCAGGATTATTTAATGCTCGACTAATCGGTTCATTAATAAAATTCAGAACATGATCGGTCATCGCATTATTTTGCAGTAATTCACTAAATGTCATGTTATAAACATGCTGCTCAGCATGTAATGGATCATAAAGCTCATAAAGCTTTAATACATGCAAGCCTACTGGCGTAAACAGTTGTAAAGTTAATTGTTGGCGCAGTACTGCATCTTGTATTGATACCTGCTGAGAACCAATAATAGTAGATAAAATCGGATTAGGATCTGCAAGCCCAGCTTGTTTTAGGCCATTGTTTAGCGAAGATAAAACGGTATCTTGAATAATATCAAGTAAAATATCATCACCAGCGACTTTAAATCCATCACGAAAACGTTGTGTCGGAACAATGTAAGCATTACTGCCACTAAGCTGTTTATTAGCACCATAGTCAAGTTCATAATCATTTATAACTAAATCAGTTGTGCCACCACCAATATCAACGGTCGCAATCGTTAATTTTTGTTTATTGGTTTTATCTGGTCTGACCATTGAAGCTATAAACTCTTCTGATCGACCATTATAATTGTTTTGAGTTTCATTAAAGAGATAGACCACTTGGCCACAGGTCGCTTCATCCCACTGAATGTAAATTTCAGGGATGTTTGGCCATATACTTTTTAATTGTTCAGGATCACTAAAATCTATATCATCGTCAGAACTATCCCAACCTAAACTTTTCCATACCAAACCGATAGCTTGATAAACACAGCTTTTAAAGATAGCTTGTTCTGGTTTTGGCATCGCTGGGGGGATAGTAAGAATAATTGAACGTAAATTACGAGGCGTTCTAGCGTGTTCAAGCTTATTACGCTGAGCAACACTATTTATTTGCATTAAAGCATGCATTAATACTTCACATAGCATAAATGTCATTAGTGAGCTACGTGAATATTTTGGATGAAACACTGGCATTTTACGATCAAATTCTTCCTCAATTTCATTACTGAGGACATGCAGTGCTTCACCATATTCATTAATTAAGCTAGAGAACGGCTCTGCCGTTGCAAAGGGTTCATGATCGCTCTTCACATAATGAGAATTGAATCGCCAACCTTGCTCATACTTCTCCTGATCCCACAAATAACGTTTTGGACTTGAAAGCCCCGTTGCACCTTCGTTCCCTTCACGACGACTAGCTAAACGACTGGCTTCTTTTCCAACTCGTACAATACTAGGCCAGCGGAAAGTATCACGTCGTCCACTTTGTAAAGAAAAGTGCTCTTTACCAAAAAAGGTTTGTGCAAATTCTACTCGGCTCTCAAACGGTTCATTATAGATATGTTCAGGTTGAGTTAAATCCCGAATTTCAAGCTCATAGCGACGATTTAAGCTATCTTTATCTTGAACGTGATCTTCAATTAGTATTCCACATGTTCTAGAATTACCAACATCTAAAATCATATCAACAGGAATTGATTTAACCACATCATCTCGATTATTTGAGACAATTTTGATTTTTGGTAACTGTAATGAATCAGCAAGCAAATTAAGAATATTTAAATAATGACCATAGTAAGCTTTATTATTTATTTCTAACTCAATATCATCTTTATGAATTTTTAGTCGCTCTGGTTGGGGCGCTAACTCTTGAAATAGATCAATTAACCAACTGGTGATCCACTTTTGCTCTAAGTACCAAGCAACTTGATCTGAACGATGAGCTAAACTAAAAACAGCTCCTGTTTTGACATCATTTTCAGTCGGCGCTAAATAAGCAACGTCCTGCATATTGCTGAAAATTTTTGTATCGAAGGCGAATGTAATGCGGTGTGTATTGCCATCAGCATCTTCACCTTCTGGAATACTAACAATTCGAACTCGACTCCAGTTATGCGGGCCTTTATCAAAACGCTCTGGTGGCATTGATCTTAAAACTGGCACAGGCAACCAAATGCCATCAAACAGTTTTAATGATTGGTCAACACTTATCTCTTGAGTTGGCGTAACAGCAAAAGAGAGATTATCCGGCGCAAAAAATTTACCACTATCGATATCTTCAATTAATCTAACTAGTGCTCCGCTTTCTGATGGATCAATAAAACAGCCATTAACTTTACTTCGCCATTTATTATCTTTCCAATCTATTTTTAATGCAAAATCAAGAAACTGAATTCCACTATTCATGATAAGTGTGACTTCTTGACCATAATTGCGTATTTCTGGAAGCATATACAAACCTATTGTTTTTTCATCATAATTGGGAATGAAGTCCCGTTATCATAAACTCCCTGACAATCAGCTTGATTATTTTTGCCAGGTTTACACTGAATATTTGGTAATTTATATTTAGTATTATCACTACAAGTAGCTTCGGTATTACCCACAATATTTAAATTCGCGTTTTGAATACCACTACCGACCTTACCAACACATTTGACGCCATCACTACGAGTAAGCGTCACTTCACCATTGCCTTGATTAAAATTATAACTTAATTGTAATGGTTTACCGGTTGCTTTATCTTGAATACCGGCTCCAACTGACCATTGGCCATTTAAAAAGTTTGTTGACCCTTGCTTTAATGCATCAGTAGGTAAAGCTAAATTTTGGGATTGATTAGCATTGGTATCAGGTGAATTACCTTGATTAGAAGTGTTAGCTTCAGAATTATTAACGACATCTGGTGGTGTCGTTTGAGCATTTTTATCGTCATTATTCTGACCATTTTGATCCACGTTTTTATCATCAGGCGAATTAGGATTATTCGGGGTATTATTATCTTCACTCCCTTTATTTCCTTGATCACCTTGATCACCGTTATTTCCTTTATCATCAGGATTATTTGCATCAGGAGGCGTAGGTTGAAGTGGATCTGTAACACCATTTGCAATATTTTCTACTGTTTCGTTTGGAGCAGCAGGCGGTACGGCTGAATTATCAACAGCAGCAGAATCGGTAGAAACAACATTCACTGCATTAGGATCTACAGCAACAGTCCGATTTGATACGACACCATTAACCACACCAACAGGCCTGTTATCTATGATAACTTCTTTAGGTTTTCCCTCAGGATCCTGTTTATTATCCTCTGGTTTTTTGAGTTCTTCTGGTTTTTCTTCTTTCTTTTCATTGTTAACAACAGAAGAATTAACTTTATTATCTATCGAGACATTTGGATCTAAAGTTATACTTGGTTTTAACCAATAACCATTTAACCACAGCAACGCTAACAATAGTAATAAAAGGAGTAATAATCCCAATAACCAAACCCACCAACGCTTCCACCAAGGCTTTTTAACAACAACAGGTATTTTTTGAGAAGGTGCGGGTGCTGTACTTCTAAAGGCCTCTAAACAATAAAATGGCGAGGTCGCTTGTGGTGTTTGCGGATTAACAAAGCCCCAAAAAGTAATAACGGGTTTGCCATTAACAATATAAACAAACTGATTGCTAGGAAAGCGTATCGCCATCAAATTAGGTTCAAGGCTATCTGCGCTTTGTTTAGGATCATAGATAAGCCGACTAAAAAGTAGTTGGTCACCTTCTAAATTGGGGTTTCTAGATAATTTTTGACCTAATTCGATAACTTTGTTTTCAAAATCTTTAAGCAAAACTAGAGCAGATTCTTTTTCTGATTCACTAGCCGATGTCCAAGGAACAATATCATATTCCCCATCAGGTGAGTCTGAATCGAAAGGGATATACCAATCAACAATATTACCCTGATCATTACGTTGTGGGATAGCTAAACAATCTGAGTATTGACGCCCTAATTTGACTCGGAACATTTCGCGAATTTGAGAAGCAACAAGATAAGCCGCTTTCCCATCATGCCCGAGCATCTTGAAATCTTTTATATCACCACTTCGGAGTAATGTGTTTGCCATATATTTCCTGATATTCCTTTAAATTACTTATATTTTTTGTAATTATTATTTAATTAAATCAATTCTATCAGAAATAGCAAGTTGTTGTCATTGTTAACCCAAAAGATAATATGATTTTTTTGTCATATTTAATTCTTTATAATGATTTAAGCTATAAATATTCAACTAATTAATGACTAAATTGTTAAATTAGACCTCAAAAACCCCGTTCCTCAACTTTTTTTTGATTTCTGTTTTAAAAATTCTTCATCCGTTAACACTCGTAGTGGTTGCATATCACTTTCTCCTCTTATAACCAAAGAAGGATCAGAACGTAAACACGCACCTCCATAATGACCACCAACGGTGAAAGTACAAACTTGCAAATAACGATCATCAACTTTTGGCAAACACCATAATTCTTGATAAATATTTTCCTGTTTTGCAAATCGTCCAACAGTTTTATCCAACACTTGTTCATGACTACCAACTAACTCAATATCACTACCTCTTCGCCCGGCAATAGGCTTAATTGCGTAGCCTTTTTTGATTAAGTTGTCATTAAGTTCAAATGTAGATTCAAGCAAATAACGATGATTCGGAAATAGAGACCATAATACAGGTAAAATAGCTTTATTACTTGGGATTACAGTCCATAAAGGCTCAAAAACAGATACCTCAGGCCGCAGCAATACATCAATTAATCTAACCGCATTTTCAGGATGCCATGTTCGAATCGGCAATCCTGCTACTTGTGCTTCACTTTCTTGGCGTAATTGTTCAAGTACAGTTTCCCATGCCCACGTTTTCCAGACACAGGTAACTTGACGATCTTCATCATCAACTAAGCGTCCGCGTTTATCCCATCTTAACCCGGTTAGTCCTCGTAAAATTTTACTTTTAAATCCAGCTTGAGTCAGGGCCTTTTGCATAAATAGTGCATGATAATTTTCCTCATTGTCATTATCTTGCATAATGTGTACAAATGCTTTTGCGTCGCTATGCTTCCAACAACTAGCTAAAGCATTGAGTAATCCTGCACTCGGGTTTACCCCAACATTTAATTCGGCTTGGATTGCCCAATTTTCCAATATTTTTCCAGCTTCGGTATGACATGATGCAGAATCAGCATTGTATTCATAAACTTTAAAGCCTCTCTCATCCATACAAAAATCTAATCGACCAGTGATCATTTGATAACGCCGTTGCTGCCAAGATAACCGAAGTCTAGGCCAAAGAATTTCAGGAATATTGAAATTGCATAATAAATTGTCATCTTTTAATACTTTATCTGTAGCATGTAAATACATTAAATGAAGTTCATTTGTGGCACGAATAAGTTCCTGTTCTGCACTTTCAGAAATAGTGAAATAGCGATATTGATCATCATGACTAATAGCATGGCCAGTTGCTGACACATAAGCGCTTTCTAACGGATCGTTTTCGTTTAGCCATTTGCCATCAAATTGACCATGATTTTCAATGTGTACGCTGTGGATATCGAGTAAGTGCTTATTAACTTCAGGTTGTGGTAGGCTGTAAAGTGTATTATCTGTTTGAATCATCCAACCTAAAATTTTGGTATCATCAAAAGTATCATGCAAATAAAAGCCATCATCAGATACGGTCATCTCCAACTCACGCGTCCATTGCTGACCAATAGGAAGTCGGGTATGGATAACATTTTGTTCCGCAATTCGAATTTTATTATCAAAAACTTCAGTAACAATAGCAACATGGCCTGTTCTATCAAATATACCGCCATCATCCCATATTAATAATGCTCCTGCTTCTGGCATTTTTTTACTGCCGTTAGCAAATGCTTGTAATGGTAAAATAGCTTCATTGATAACCTGGCGAAGAAACCTTAACGAGAAAATTTCATGTGCCATGCCAACATCAGTAAAAACAATACCATAATTTAAAAATAAAAATCTTCTAGCAAATTCAACACATTGCCACTTGTACCCCATATACTCATGACCAGAATAGCTTCGAAATGAAGCATCATTAGGAAATTGTTCAGGATCTAATGTTTCATAATCAGATGAATAAATTGCGACACCACCTGGTGCATAACCAAGTAATGTACCAAAAGGTTCTTTATTAGCAGATTGGGATGACATGTTATTTTGGCCTTTTAGAATAATAGTAAGGTAGGTTTTACTAAGCTATGTTAGAATTTGCTTATCATAGATCAAATTATAAGCTTTAAAAAGTGATGTTTATGGCTTGAAGAATAATAAATTGACTATATATATTAGCAAAAGTTAGTAGTTACATTGATAAAACGAGAAAAAGACTATTATGCAACAAACAAAATTAAATGAATTATTAGATTTCCCTTGTTCTTTCACTTATAAAGTAATGGGTGAAGCAAAACCTGAATTAGTTGATAAAGTGGTGTCAGTTATTCAGCGCCATGCGCCTGGAGATTATACACCGTCGATTAAACCAAGTAGTAAAGGTAATTATCATTCTGTTTCAATTACGATTAATGCAACACATATTGATCAGGTGGAAAGTTTATACAAAGAATTAGGTGAAATAGATATAGTGAGAATGGTTTTATAATTCTTTACTTTTTGGTAATTTTTTGCACAAAATAAGAGTCTTATAGTTGTAAATATGAGGCTCTTATATGAAACCAGAAACAATTGTTTTGCACGCAGGCTATACTCCTGAACCAACCACTCACTCCGTCGCTGTTCCCATATATCAAACGACATCTTATGCTTTTGATGACACACAACATGGTGCCGATTTATTCGATTTAAAAGTCGCGGGGAACATTTATACTCGAATAACAAATCCAACAAATGCAGTACTTGAAGCACGTGTTGCTGCTCTTGAAGGTGGTATAGGCGCTCTTGCGGTAGCATCTGGTATGGCTGCTATTACTTACGCAATACAAGCCATCACATTTGCTGGAGAAAATATTGTTTCAGTGTCTAAACTTTATGGTGGCACATATAATTTACTTGCTCATACATTGCCTAATTTTGGTATTACAACTAAATTTGCACCACACAATAACCTAAAAGCTATCGAAAACCAAATTGATGACAAAACTAAAGCCATATACTGTGAAAGTATAGGTAATCCGGCTGGTAACCTTGTTGATTTGACTGCACTTGCTGATATTGCCCATCGGCATGGTATACCATTAATTGTTGATAATACAGTTGCCAGCCCTGCCCTTTGCCGACCATTTGAATTTGGCGCTGATATAGTTGTACATTCATTAACTAAATATATCGGTGGGCATGGCAATAGTTTAGGTGGAATGATAGTTGATTCTGGTAAATTTCGTTGGAAAGATCATGCCGATAAGTATCCTATGTTAAACCAACCAGACCCTTCTTATCATGGCGTTTCTTATACTGAAAGCTTTGGTGATGCAGCTTATATTGCACGTTGTCGAGTAATACCTCTTAGAAATATGGGAGCAGCTTTATCGCCATTTAATACGTTCTTATTATTGCAAGGCCTTGAAACACTCTCTTTACGTATTGAACGTCACTGCCAAAATACACTTAAAGTTGCTAAGTATTTGGCTTCACATCCTCAAGTTGAGTGGGTCAATTATGCAGGGCTTATTGATCATCCTGAACATCATTTAGCCGTAAAACAAATGGATAATGGATTACCTGCCGGGATTTTGTCTTTTGGCATTAAAGGAGGAAAGCAAGCTGGTGCAAAATTTATTGATGCCTTAAAATTGATTATTCGTTTAGTCAATATTGGCGATACGCGTTCATTAGCTTGTCACCCAGCATCAACTACGCATAGGCAACTCAATGATGAAGAATTGCAAAAAGCTGGTGTAAGCCAAGAAATGATACGTTTATCAATTGGTATCGAACATATCGATGATATTATTGAAGATTTAGAGCAAGCACTTAACTCAGCTAAATAATAAATTTGATAATATGAGGGATGAGTATCATCCCTCTTTTTAAAAATTAACCTAAAATTTTAGTTAATTCATTAGTCACAGCTGAAACAGCTTGTGTTCCATCAATGCGGTAATATTTAGTTCGACCTTCTTTCGCTTCATGTTGATAATAGTTAACTAAAGGTTTAGTTAAATCATGATATTCAACAAGACGTTTACGAACAATCTCTTCATTATCATCTTTACGGATAGTCAATGGTTCACCCGTTATGTCATCAATATTTTCCACTTTCGGCGGATTATGACGAATATGATATACACGTCCTGAACCAGCATGAATACGGCGACCACTCATACGATCAATAATAACTTCATCAGGTACATCAAATTCAAGCACATAATCTACATTAATTCCGGCTTCTTTCATTGCATCCGCTTGTGGAACTGTGCGAGGAAAACCATCTAATAAAAAGCCTTTTTCACAGTCGCTTTGTGCAATACGCTCTTTAACTAAAGCAATAACTAACTCATCAGTAACAAGCTTACCATTATCCATAAGCTCTTTTGCTTGTAGACCTAGCGGGCTACCTGCTTTTACCGCTGCACGCAACATATCACCCGTTGAAATTTGGGGAATGCCATATTTTTGCATAATAAATTGAGCTTGAGTTCCTTTTCCTGCCCCTGGTGCGCCTAACAAAATAATTCGCATAAAATAACCTCTTATGGCTTTAAATATAAATTTCTATTCTGGTAAATAATGAAATATCACTTTACTGCTGGAGATTAAACCATCAGTGTGACAAATGTAGTTTATAGCACCACAACCTTTAACTATTTGAGCACTTTGCTGACAAATTGGACAGATATACTGTTCTAGATAATGTTGCTTGCAATGAGGACAGTCATAATGTTGTGGCGACACTATGTCCATTTTATTATGGCATTTCGGACAAATACATTCTTGCCCCTCATCAATACTCTTTTTTGTTGTCATAAGTTATTTACGCCCCCGTACATGTTTCATTAAACGACGACGTTTACGTTGTTGGGAAGCCGTCAAACTATTTTTTCGGCCTTCAAATGGATTTGCGCCTTCTTTAAATTGAATTCGTATTGGTGATCCCATAATTTTTAATGAGCGTCTAAAATAATTCATTAAATAGCGTTTATAAGAATCAGGTAAATCTTCAACCTGATTACCATGAATAACAACAATTGGTGGGTTGTATCCACCTGCATGAGCATATTTTAATTTTACTCGACGCCCTCTCACTAATGGTGGCTGATGGTCATCTTGCGCCATTTGCATGATTTTGGTTAATAATGCAGTATTAACACGACGAGTCGCACAATCATATGCTTCTTGGATCGAGTCAAATAAGTTCCCTACACCACTGCCATGAAGTGCAGATATAAAATGTAAACGAGCAAAATCGATAAAATCAAGCCGATCATCTAACGTCGTTTTTACTTGCTCTTTGATATCTTGTGATAAACCATCCCACTTATTGACTGCAATAACAAGTGAGCGCCCACTATTAATGATGAAACCAAGCAAGGACAAATCTTGATCAGATATGCCTTCTCGGGCATCTATTACTAAAATAACAACATTAGCATCTTCTATCGCTTGCAGGGTTTTAATAACAGAGAATTTTTCAACGGTTTCTGTTACTTTACCTCGTTTACGAACTCCCGCTGTATCTATCAAGATATATTCACGATCATCACGCGTCATGGGGATATAAATACTATCGCGTGTTGTGCCGGGCATATCATAAACGACAACCCTCTCCTCACCTAAAATTCGATTAGTTAGTGTTGACTTACCTACATTTGGTCTTCCAACAATAGCAACTTTGATTGGCTGGTTGATGAGTGAGTCAGCTTCATCTTCAATGTCATCATAAGATTCAGGAAGCTCTTCATCTTCTGAATCATTTGATATGATTTCATGCTGATCATCTTCAAAATGGAAAATAGGATCGAGTACAGTTTCAATTAAAACATTTACACCACGACCATGACTTGCTGCAATCGGATGAATGTCCCCTAATCCTAAACTATAAAAATCAGATATTGCGCTATCTGCATCAATACCATCAATTTTATTAGCAACTAAAAATGTTGCTTTTTCACGAGCGCGAAGATGCTTAGCAATTGCATGATCAGCAGGCATAGCTCCAGCTCTTGCATCAACTAAAAAAAGGACAATGTCTGCTTCTTCAATTGCTTGTAGGGATTGTTCCGCCATAAAGCTTTCAACCCCATCTTCGGTGCCATCAATACCACCAGTATCAATGACTATATATTCATGCCCTTTGATTTCTGCTCGTCCGTATTTACGGTCACGAGTTAATCCCGGAAAATCAGCTACTAAGGCGTCTCGAGTTCGAGTTAATCGATTGAATAAAGTCGACTTTCCTACATTCGGACGACCAACTAGTGCGACAACAGGTACCATATTTTTTCTCTAATTACCTTAATTTTTTGTGAATGCGTAAATATCACCATTTTTAGCTTGGACAATAACTTTATTGTCGACAACTAATGGTTTCGAAATCAATCCACTACTACTAACTTGTGTTTTAGCAACGACTTCACCGTTATCTTTACTTAACCAATATAGATAACCTTCAAAATCACCAAGAACAATATAGTTTTCATATAAAACAGGATCGGTTAATTGACGATGTAACAAATCAGCTTGAGTCCATAGTACTGTACCACCATTTTTGCTGACCGCTTGTACATTATCATCTTGATCTACAACAAATAAATGTTGACTATCAACTGCAAAACTATGCGTAGACCCCATCTCTTTACGCCATACAATCTGACCATTACTTAAGTCAAGTGCTACAACATTACCATTGTACCCAATTGCATAAGCTAAATTACCTTCGATAACAGGGGTTGAATCAACATCATTCAATTTTGCAATTTCAGTTGATCCACTAGGTTGTGAAATACGTTGTTGCCAAATCAGTTGTCCATCGTTTAAGTAGTAAGCATTTACATGACCAGTATCATCACCAAGTATTGCTGCACCATGTGCAATTGTTGGGGTAGAATTACCTCTTAATGAAAGAGGTGGAACTTCAAGCATAACATCCCATACATCCTCGCCGGTATTACGATTCAAAGCTTGTAAATTACCACTTGCGGTATAAACAATGAGTTTATCTTCTGAAGAAATAGGACGAGCAAGTACTTCGCCTTTTACTGGTTTTTCCCAAATAACATTACCATCATTACGATCTAAAGCATATACAACAGCACGTTCACTACCAACATATACATATTTATCATCAGCACTTACACCGCCAGAAAATAGCGCTGTTTTGCTGCTAAATAATGTACTTTTTGATAAATTTTTATCCCATATTGTATGACCATTTAATAGATCAATAGCTTTAACTTGTCCGCTTCGGCTAGCAGCATAAATAGCATTATCATAATTAATAGGACCTAATAATGAATAAATATGTGTATTGCCTGATGTACTATTTCGCCATACTTCTTTTATTGAAAATTGGTTACTTACTTTCGGCGAAGGTGATACTTGTACTATCTCTTCTTCTCCACCAAACAATGAACATCCAGCAAGTGAAAACATAAAAACACTAATAGAAAGACATTTTGTTAACTTCATTGTATAAACCCTTATATCAGGATAAATTAATTTTTATTTTCTTGCGCTGCATTTACGTTAGCTTCTGCTTCTTGCTTTGCTTTATCTTTGGCGGCTTGAGCTTCTTGTTCAGCTTGTTGCTTATCTTTAAGATATTGAGCCTGATTTAACTTCATTTTGATATTTTTATCTAACTGTTCTGTAGGCAATGAAGCTTTAGAATAATTTTCCCCTGATTGATCAACTGGAGCAGGAGCTAATGCAACATTATAAGCCGCAACAGCTTCAGCATAATTATTCAATTTCATATAGGCATCACCACGAATATCATTAACTACAGGTACCCAACTTTTTTCAGTTACCTTATTTAAGGTCGCTAAAACATCCTGATAACGTTCAAGTTGATATTGTATTTTTGCAATACGAATATAACTGATTGATTTAATAACTTCTGAATCAGTTTTATTTAATGAATCAGTGAGTAACTTTTCAGCTTTTGGATAATCTTTCAATTCTTCAACGTAAAATTTAGCTGCTTTTAAATTAGCAAAAACACTATAAATAGTATTATCACTCTCAGCGAAAGAGACTAATTCATTTACTGAATCTGGATTATTTTTGTCTAAATTAGCTATTAATTGTTCATACCGTTCGGAAGATTCAATCGTTTTTTCTAATTTGTAAGATTGCCAGTAACGCCAGCCATAAAAAGCTAGTAATCCAATTACTATAACTGCAACAATGATTTTCCACGTTTTAGCAAGAAATTCTTTTATCTCTGAAACTTGTTCTTCGCCAGATAATTGATAACTCACGTTTTTCTCCTATTTTCCTTAACTTACAATATTGCCAAACACGTTTGAACAATCTCTTTTTGTGCAACTTCAACTTGTTCGCCTGTTTGTAAATTTTTAATTGTTACTGTTTGATTGGCAATTTCATTTTCGCCAATGATTACAGCTATTTTAGCACCTAATTTGTCAGCTTTGGCAAATTGTTTCTTAAAATTACTACTACCGTAATTTGTAACAATTCTTCTATCAGGTAAACCATCACGTAATGTTTCCGCCGTTCTTTGTGCAGCAGATATTGTTTGCTCATCACCAGAAGATATCATATAAATATCAATCGAGTTGTCACGATTTAAAGAAGGGTTAACCGCTTGTACAAGCAATACTAAACGCTCAACTCCCATGGCAAAACCAACAGCAGGGGTTGGTTGTCCACCAAGCTGACTAACAAGCCCATCATAGCGTCCTCCACCACACACGGTACCTTGAGCACCTAAACTGGTAGTAACCCATTCAAAAACAGTTCGATTATAATAATCTAAACCACGAACTAATCTTTGATTAATATTATATTTTATTCCTGCGTTGTCCAATAAATGACATAACCCATCAAAATGATTTTTAGATTCTTCATCTAAATAATCAAATAATTTTGGCGCCTGATTAAGCAATTCTTGTACAACAGGATTTTTTGAATCTAACACACGTAATGGATTAGTATACATTCTACGTAAACAGTCTTCATCTAATTTATCTTTATGTTGTTCTAAGAAGCTAACTAACGCGTTACGGTAATTGGATCTAGCTTCAACTGAGCCAATTGAATTGAGTTCAAGTGTAGTATGCTTTTCAATACCAAGAGCTTTCCAAAAACGAGCGGTTAATAATATAAGCTCTGCATCAATATTCGGTCCTTCAAGGCCAAATACTTCAACACCAAATTGGTGGAATTGGCGATAACGCCCTTTTTGAGGTTTTTCATAACGAAATGCAGGCCCTAAATACCATAAGCGCTGCTCTTGATTATAAAACAGACCATGTTCAATTCCTGCACGAACACAACCTGCTGTAATTTCTGGGCGTAGAGTGAGACTTTCATCATTACGGTCGTTGAAAGTATACATCTCTTTTTCAACGATATCTGTCACTTCACCAACTGCTCGTTTAAATAATCCAGTATCTTCAACAATTGGGGTTCTAATTTCATTATAACCGTAACTATTTAGCACACCTTTGACAATTTTTTCAATTTGTTGCCATGTTGCACTATCACTCGGGAGTAAATCATTCATTCCCCGTATTGATTGGATTTTTTTTTCAGTCATATATTTATTCGCTATCTAATAAGATTATAGTTCAGTGGTTGCTATTCTATTTTTCAAAATTAAGGCTTTAGCCCGTATTTTAGCTTCCAACTCATCTATCATTTTTTCATTATCTATACGCCCTATGCGCACACCATCTTCATAAAAACCGCTTTTATTGTGCCCACCAGCAACACCCATTGTGGAAGCTAATGCTTCACCTGGACCATTAACAACACAGCCAATAATAGAGACATCCATCGGTGTTATAATATCTTCAAGTCGTTGCTCTAGCGTATTAACGGTACTTATTACATCAAATTCTTGTCTTGAACAAGTTGGACAAGCAATGAAATTAATCCCTCTAGATCGGATACGTAAAGATTTCAAAATATCAAATCCAACTTTGACTTCTTCCGTCGGATCGGCAGCAAGTGAAACTCTTAATGTATCGCCAATACCTTCAGATAGCAATAAACCAAGCCCAATTGCTGATTTTACAGCACCTGTACGAATGCCTCCGGCTTCAGTTATTCCTAAATGTAAAGGCTGCTTAATTTGTTTTGCCAATAATCGATACGAATCAACTGCGGTAAAAACATCTGACGCCTTAACACTTACCTTAAATTGATCAAAATCAAGCCTATCAAGAATATCTACATGGCGCATCGCAGACTCAACTATCGCTTCTGGTGTTGGTTCACCATACTTTTCTTGGATATCTTTTTCTAGCGAACCTGAATTAACACCAATACGTATTGGAATATTTTTATCTTTAGCACAATCAACTACTGAACGAATTCTCGATTCATTACCAATATTACCAGGATTAATCCTTAAACAATTAACACCATATTCAGCAACTTTTAAAGCTATTCGATAATCAAAGTGAATATCGGCAATCAAGGGAACTTTTACTTGTTGCTTAATAAATTTAAATGCTTCAGCAGCATCCATCGTTGGAATAGAAACGCGCACAATATCAACACCAACACGCTCAAGCGTTTGGATTTGAGCTACTGTTTTCTCTACATCTGTTGTTCGTGTATTGGTCATGGATTGGACAGCAATCGGAGCTCCGCCTCCAATTGGCACATCACCGACATAAATTCGGGTAGATTCTCTCCTAACAATTGGTGATTCTTGATGACTCATAAGATGCCTAATCACATTACAAAATAACTAGGTCGCGATCTTAACAAGATTTGGGGCAAATGTCTGTATGTGAATTCGAAAATTTGCTAACTGTTAACGCGATCAGAGGCACCAGGAGAAATATAATGGCTAACTTCAACATAATTATTTTTGTTTTGACAGGTAGCGTAATATAATCCAACACCTAATAACAAAATAAAAATGGATAAAGCAATGAAGATAATCTTTTTACTATGATTTTTTTTATTATCTATTGATTCAAGTTTGAAAGGTTTTTTTACTGAATATTGCTTTGCTAATGCCTCAAGATAAGGTTGATATTCTTCACTAGGTAAACCAACAATTTTTGCATAGTTTTGAATATAGCTTTTAACAAGAACATAAGGGGCATGAACTAACTGATTATTTTCTATTTCTGAAATAACTTGAGTTCTAACATGAAGTTGAGCAGAGATATCTTTTTGGGTTAAGCCCATGTTATCCCTTAAATCGGAAAGAATCTTACCCAAAGTAATATTGTTTTCCATCATTCTCTCTTATTTCGCCTTCCATCAATTAACGTATTTTTAACTTATTTTTGCATAAGTTTATATATTTTTACATACTTTAAAAATTAATCAATTTTTTTTGCATTAAACCATTGTTTCGGTGTTTCAATTTCATTTTGTGCAGCGACTAATTGCAATTCATATTCATTTTGTTTTAATGTTTCAAGCATAACAGCATAAACTGCAGAGGTAGTATGTTCGAAAGCTTCAACCATTGATTTACCAAGCATTATATTTGCTAAAAATAGCCCGCTAGTCACATCGCCAACACCTACTGGTTGCTTAACACCAAAATCGACTAACGGGCGCTCAATATGCCAAGCTTCATCCATAGTTACAAGCAACATTTCAAAACGATCTTTTTGATAACCAGCGCGACTTAAATGTTTAACTAACACCACTTTAGGCCCTTTTTGACAAATTGAACGACAGGCTAAAATTGCTTCATTAACATTACTGATTGGTTGTTTACCATTAAGTTCCTCTAGCTCTAAGATATTTGGAGCCATCATATCTGCAATAGGCAAAGCGATATTACATAAAAATTCGGATACACCTGGTGCAACAAAACAACCTTTTTCAGGATGTCCCATTACTGGATCACAAAGATAAATTGCTTCAGGATTTACTGCCTTTACTTTCTTAACTATGTCGATGATTGCATTACCTTGCTCTGGAGATCCCATATACCCACTTAATACAGCATTACATCGTTCTAATTCCCCAATAGCATTAATTCCTTCAGCAATATCAACCAAATGAGATGCTGACATTACCGATCCAGTCCATTGACGATACTGGGTATGATTTGAAAATTGAACCGTATTTAGAGGCCAAACATTCACACCCAAACGACGCATTGGAAATACAGCAGCACTATTACCTGCATGACCAAATACAACATGAGACTGAATCGATAAAATATTTTTCATGAAATCATCTCCAAATGAGTAAGCAATAGTATTTTTTACCTCGGCGCAATAATGTATAACGATTAAAGAGTTTATCACTACTAGAAAAACGATAATCTGTTGTGGAGTTACGTTCACCATTAACAGAAATAGCATTTGATTCAATCATTGTTCTTGCCTGGCCTCTTGAAGGTGCAAAATCTGCATTAACGATTGCTTGTTGCAAATCTAGCTCTTCTTCAACAGCCAATGTAGGCATACCATCTTGAGCTAACTGCTCAAAATCAGCTTCAGATAAGTCAGTTAACTTACCAGAAAATAAACTTTCAGTGATACGTTTCGCTGCGGCTAAGCCATCTTCGCCATGAACTAAACGAGTAACTTGCTCAGCAAGTACATATTGAGCTCTAGGGGCTAAGCCACTATTCTTATCCTCTTCTTCCAATGCATCAATTTCTTCCAATGACATGAATGTAAAGAATTTAAGGAAACGATAAACATCGGCATCAGCAGTATTAATCCAAAATTGATAAAATTTATACGGGCTGGTTTTTTTAGGATCTAACCATACTGCACCGCTTTCAGTTTTACCAAATTTGGTTCCGTCCGATTTAGTAATTAATGGTACGGTTAAACCATAAACTTGTTTTTGATGTAAACGACGAGTTAAATCGATACCTGCGGTAATATTACCCCATTGATCAGAACCACCTATCTGTAACACGACATTATGTGCTTGGTTTAGGCTTGCAAAATCATAAGATTGTAACAAGCTATAAGAAAACTCAGTAAATGAAATACCTGACTCATCGCGGTCAATACGTTGCTTAACAGATTCTTTATTAATCATTGAATTGACGGAAAAATATTTACCAATGTCCCGTAAAAAAGATAAAACATTCATGCCACCAAACCAATCATAGTTATTGGCTACAATAGCTGCATTATCACCACATTCAAAATCCAAAAACGGCGATACTTGTTGTTTGATTTTCTCACTCCATTCAATAACAGTATTTTCAGTGTTAAGCTTACGTTCAACTGCTTTGAAGCTTGGATCCCCAATTAGTCCTGTTGCACCACCAACTAATGCAATTGGTTTATGACCAGCCAATTGAAAACGTTTTAAACAAAGTAATGGAACTAAATGACCAAGATGCAAACTGTCAGCTGTTGGATCAAAACCACAATATAGCGCAATAGGATTTTTTTCGATTAATTCCATTAGCGCGTTTTCATCAGTAAGTTGAGCAATAAGCCCACGCTCTTGCAGTTGTTTGATCACATTTTTTGTCATGATATTTTACCTATTAACGTTTCTATTCTATTTAATTACATTTATTTATTATGATATCTTTTATACGCTTGTTCAAAATGATCTTCGACTATTTCATTTGGTTTTTTATCTAATAAACTAAAAATAACTATTGCTATTGACGCAAATAAAAAACCTGGAATCAAGGAATACAAATTAAACCAATTGAAATTTATCCAAAGTAAAACGGTAATTGCTCCCGTTATCATTCCTGCTAGTGCGCCATTGCGAGTCATTCGAGCCCAGAAAACCGAAAATACAACAATAGGGCCAAATGCCGCTCCAAATCCTGCCCAAGCATGACTGACTAAATCAAGCACACTGTTATTTGGGTTTATTGCGAGTAAAATAGCAATAACTGAAACTAATAAGACCATAACACGCCCAACCCAAACTAATTCTCGTTGTTTAGCCTTTGGTCTGATAAATGCTCGATAGAAATCTTCAGTTAATGCACTTGAACAAACTAATAATTGGCAACTTAAAGTACTCATTACTGCAGCTAAGATAGCTGCAAGCAAAATACCTGCAATCCACGGATTAAAAAGTAATTTAGATAATTCGATGAAAATACGTTCATGCTTACCATCATCAATTAAATAAGCTAAATTTGGATTATTAGCAAAAAAAGCTATACCAAAGAAACCAACTGTAATAGCACCGGCTAAACACAAAATCATCCATGTCATACTAATTCGACGAGCGTTTTTCATTACATCATGTGAATCAGCAGCCATAAACCTTGCTAAAATATGAGGCTGACCAAAATAACCAAGTCCCCATCCTAATAAAGAGATAATGGCAATAAAATCCATATGTGAAAAGATGTTTGTATAATCGGGATTTAATGATTGAATATTAGCCAATGCATCTGCCCCCCCCCCAGCATTTATCATAACCATGATTGGGGTTAAAATTAATGCAAACATCATTAAACTAGCTTGAATAGTATCTGTCCAGCTGACAGCTAAAAAACCACCGATAAAAGTATAAGCAATGGTTGCTCCTGCACCAGCAAGCATAGCCCAGCCATAACTAAGGCCAAATGTACTTTCAAATAATTTAGCGCCAGCAACTACACCAGAAGCACAATAAATCGTGAAAAAGATTAAAATTATTACTGCCGAAATAATTCTTAGTAATGAGCTGTTATCATCAAATCGACGAGAAAAATAATCAGGTAAAGTTAATGAATTATGATTTATTTCAGTAAAAACTCTTAGCCTACCCGCAATAAGAAGCCAATTTAAATAAGCTCCAATTATTAAACCTATTGCAATCCAACTTTGTGAAATACCAAATAAAAAGACTGCACCCGGCAATCCCATTAATAACCAACCACTCATATCTGAAGCACCAGCAGAAAGTGCAGTCACTACACTACCGATACGTCGCCCACCTAATATATAATCACCAAAATTTCGCGTTGCACGGAATGCAAAAAAACCGATAGCAATCATTCCTAATATGTAAACAGCAAAGGTGACAATCATTGGTAATGACATTTTTATAATAAACCTTGAATGATGAAATTAAAAAATAGTTGGCTAGCTTACCACAAAAAGCCAATGCTAAAAAGCAGGTGATTACTGCAGGTAAATATTAAATAAAAAAGAAAAAACAATTCAAAAGTAAAAATATTTTATTATTTTCCAATAGATAGATTTTTAATAGTCTTAACTTTTATAAAAACTCAATAGATCCTACGGTTAAATCTAAAATAAAAGTATATAATATTAATTAACCATCTTATGTTTATAATATATTGTGAAACAATCAACACGAATACAAATTTTAGAAAGACTAAAAGATCATATTAAAGATCCTACAACCGAATTGGTGTATCAAACACCGTTCGAGCTACTTATTGCCGTTGTGCTTTCAGCCCAAGCTACAGATGTTAGTGTTAATAAAGCTACAAAACCGTTATTTGCGATTGCAAACACTGCAGAGCAAATTTTAGCGTTAGGCGTCGATAAATTAAAAGATTATATTCGCACAATAGGTTTATATAATAGTAAAGCTGAAAACATTATTAAAACTTGTCAGATTTTGGTTGATAAATATCAAGGACAAGTCCCAGAAAACTTTGATTCATTAATTGCGCTACCTGGTGTGGGTAGAAAAACAGCCAACGTTGTGTTAAATACAGCTTTCGGCTGGCCAACTATTGCGGTCGATACACATATATTTAGGGTAAGTAATCGAACTGGTTTTGCTCCAGGTAAAACCGTTGAAGCAGTTGAAGAGAAGTTACTGAAAGTGGTACCAAAGGAGTACAAAATAAATTGTCACCATTGGTTAATATTACATGGTAGATATACGTGTATTGCTAGAAAACCTCGTTGTGGATCTTGTGTTATTGAAGATTTGTGTGAATTTAAAGAAAAAGTTTATCCAGAGTGAGAATCAATGCCGAATAAATTTATATTAGATCATGAAGACATAGACTTGTTTAAAAATAGTATTGGTAAAACCAAACAGCTCAAACAAGATACTGTGATTCATAAACCTCAAAAACGATCTCAAAAGCTAATAGAAAATCAAAAAATTCAACATGAAAAAGTAAATAATGAATTTTACTTTTCTGATGATTACCAACCTCTATTACAAGAAGATCCGATTCGTTATAGTCGTGAAAACTCAGATCCTAATGAATTGAAAAAATTACGACGTGGATTTTATGCACCTGAATTCTTTTTAGATTTACATGGATTAACTCTGCAAGAAGCGAAAAAAGAAATAGCAGCATTAATCGCCGTTTGTTTAAAAGAAAATGCCAATTGCGCTTGCATCATGTATGGGCACGGTAAAAACATATTAAAAAAACAGACACCAATGTGGTTAGCCCAGCATCCTAATATCATTTGTTTTCATCAAGCACCGAAAGAATTTGGCGGCAGTGCAGCATTACTTATTTTATTTGATACCATCAATAACTAAAAAATAAATTTTAAATATATAAGGAATAAAAAAATGAAATTATTAAAAAAAATAAAACATGTTTATTTATTTCTAATACTTGCTATCTTTATAACTGCATGTGGCGGACTTGATGCAATTCCTTCAGAAAAAAGTAACTATATTGGCAAATGGCAAGGTGAATATATGGTGATAACTATCACTAAAGACGCCAAAGTTATTTACAATTATAAAAAAGATGGGGTAACTAAAAGCGTTGAAGGACCGATACAAGAATTTATTGGTGATGATTTTAAAGTAGGAGTTTTAGGTTTAAATTCTTTATTCAAAGTAAGTAAGCCTCCTTATTTTGAGGAGGGTCAATGGAAAATGGTCATTGATGATCAATTAGTTATCAAAACATCGTATTTTTAATCACTTTAAAATAAAAAAGCCAGCATAGTTGCGCTAGGCTGGCAAACATTGGAAGCAATGTGAGCAATGTCATACTTTTTCAGAAGTCTTGCGACGCTCTAATCAAGTACATCTTAATGATAATAATTCTCATTATTAAAAGCAAGCGTTTTTTTTGACTTTTTTCAAAAAATAAAAGAAAAATATAAACCACCAATTTTTTTAATATGAAATCATTGTGTTAGCGTTAGAATAATAGAGAGGAATACAGGGCTATGTCACCCTGTATTTTTCGCAATGGTGATTTTTTAGTTAATAATTTGAAGTGATAAGTTTAACCTATTTTAGGTTATTACTATTTTTGATAGATAAATTCAACCCCTTCTTCGTTACTGTCATCCCAATCATCAAAATCATCGTCATCAAAAGCCTCATCCATCGCTTGTTGGTGATAATCATCCCACATAAATTCAACTTTTTCTGCTGCCGTTTCTGCTTCTTCTGCTTCACGAGGATGCGCATTCATGTAGTCCATTAGATCCCAACATAAGGCTTTTACCCCTTCATGATTAACTGCTGAAATCACATAATATTTATCATTCCAGTCGAGTGCTTTTGCAATTTCTGCTGCACATTTGGCACTTTCTTCTTCACCCAATACATCCATTTTATTGAAAACTAACAAGCGCGGTTTATTGGCTAATTTTTCACTATATTGGTGAAGTTCTTGAATAATAACTTTAGCATTTTCAATTGGATCTGATTCATCGATTGGAGCAATATCAATTAGATGAACTAAAATCCTACAGCGTTCTAAGTGTTTTAAAAAACGAATACCAAGTCCTGCGCCATCCGATGCGCCTTCAATCAACCCTGGAATATCAGCAACAACAAAACTCTGCTCATTATCCATTCTAACTACCCCTAAACTAGGTACTAAAGTTGTAAATGGATAATCAGCGACTTTCGGTTTTGCTGCTGAAACTGAACGAATAAACGTTGATTTACCTGCATTAGGCAAACCTAACATACCAACATCAGCTAATAGTAAAAGTTCTAGTATCACATCACGTTTTTCACCCGGTGTACCATCAGTCTTTTGTCTTGGAGCTCGATTCACTGATGATTTAAAACGTGCGTTACCAAGCCCATGAAAACCACCTTTAGCCACAAGGACTTTTTGTTGATGATGAGTTAGATCACCAATAATTTCACCAGTATATTTGTCAGTGATACGAGTCCCAACAGGTACTTTAACGGTAATATCTTTACCTCGCTTGCCGGTACAATCAGAACCTTGTCCATTTTGACCACGTTCAGCGCGATAGTTCTTTTCAAATTGAAAATCCACGAGTGTGTTTAGATTTTCATCGGCAATAAAAAATACATCGCCACCATCTCCACCATCGCCACCATCAGGACCACCTTTAGGTATATATTTTTCACGACGGAAACCAACACAACCATTACCACCGTCACCAGCTTCCACTCGAATTGAAGCTTCATCTACAAATTTCATTATTTGTCCTCTTTTTTCGGTTAATCAGCCAGCCCTTTCTAGGTTGCCATAAATGATGTCCAACTGTTGCAAACATTGCACCTGCTACAACAGATACCGCGCCAATATAACCTATAATATTTAAATATTGCATTACAAACTTTTCTGGCCATAGTAAAGCAAATAAATCTGAGAAAATCAGTGCAAAAAGTGGTGTCAGTGTTGTTATAGCACTTACTTGCGCAGCTTGCCAACGCTCCATTGCCATAACTAAAGCACCATAAGCAATAATGGTATTTAAACCACAAAAAATAATTGCAAACAATTGACTAAAATCAGCATTAGCAATTTTAGTCGGCGATGCTAGAGGCCATAAAAAGATACTACATATAAGATAAATCAACCAAAGTAGCTGCTCTGCTCTTAATTTTCTTAATAATACTTTTTGCGCTAATGCATAACATGCCCATGATATAGAGGCTAATAAGGCAAGCCACACACCTATACCATATGAAGACATATTGGCAAAGAGATCTGCTAGATTTTCATTAAAAAATAGCGCTAAACCAATTAACAATATAGTAATACCAATAATTTGTGTTGGTCTTAATTTCTCTTTGAAAATAAAAGCACTAGAAATCATAAATATGACAATGCCAGTTTGTCCAACAACTTGAGCTGTAGTTGCAGATAAATACTGAACAGCTGTAGCAAAAAGCGCAAAATTACCTAATAAACCAAATCCGGCAATCATTAATAGAATAAAACGGCGTCGTTTTTTAAACATCATCAAATTAGGAAATTGTTTTTTATAAGCCAACCAAAGCGTTATACCTACTGCTGATATACTTAAGCGTGACCAAGCTAACGTTAATGGATCAATAACAACTAATGCATATTTCATAGCAATTGGCACGAGTCCCCACATCACTGACGTCAACATGGCTAGCGCAAAACCTAATTTAACATTTTGCTGTTTTATCATAATGAATTAATTTATATAAATTTCAAGAAATGAAAAAAGCCCCACAATAACTGTGAGGCTTCTATAACTTATGAACCGCTGGTTTATTAGCTGTTAGCAACTACACTAACATAACGGCGGTTTTTAGGTCCTTTAACTTCAAACTTAACCTGTCCATCAACTAACGCGAATAGGGTATGATCACGACCACAACCTACATTAGTACCTGGGTGGAATTGAGTTCCACGTTGACGAACTAAAATATTACCAGCAAGAACTTCTTGAGAACCATAACGTTTAACACCTAAACGTTTACTCTGGGAATCACGACCATTACGTGATGAACCACCAGCCTTCTTATGTGCCATTGTTCGATACTCCTATTAAGCGATTGCAGTGATCTTCACATCAGTGAACCACTGACGGTGACCTTGTTGTTTACGATAGTGTTTACGACGACGGAATTTAACAATTTTCACTTTCTCGCCACGACCGTGCTCAACAATCTCTGCTTTAACTGTTGCACCTTCAACAAACGGAGCACCAACTTTGATGTCTTCACCATTTGCTACCATTAAAACTTTATCGAAAACAACTTCTGCACCTGTTTCGACTTCAATTTTTTCCAAGCGAACGACTTGCCCTTCGCTAACTCGGTGTTGTTTACCACCACTTTGGAAAACTGCGTACATACTTAACTCCGCAATAAAAAGCAGACGATTCCTGATTTAACATATATGTCTGCATTGATTAATCTTATAGGGCGTGAATTTTACGCAAAATTTATGCTTGTTGCAAGCGCTGTTTAATAAAAGATCGCAAAAAGTCATAAAAAAGATCTTTGAACAACGGTTTTCACGATACAATAGAGCTAAATTATTATTTATTTAAACAATATTTAACACAAAAATATTGAGTATCGATATGCTAAAAAGAAAATTTCGCTACAGTGCATCTATTTTAAATCGTTTAACACTTTTAATGTTTTCTTTAGGTGCCATGGCGTTATTAGCTTTGTTTTTATCAATACAAGTAGCTAATGATACTAAAGGCAGTGCTTATATGATAAACCAATTGGGTTTAATTAGGATGAAAAGCTATCAATTTTTAGCCATGATCCCGATTGAAAAAAAGGACTATGATCGACTTAATATTTTTAATGATATTCCGTCTTCTGAGCAATTAAAATTATTTGAACGTTACCATTTAATTGATGAGCTTAACCAATTACAGTCTCAATGGATAACTGATATTGTCCCCAAAATTAAACAAGCAAACAGTATAGATGAAATAAAAAATGAAATTGATAAGTTTGTAACTCAGACCAATAAATTAGTCCATCAAATTGATCAAAAAACAGAAAATCAAATCCATTATATATCTCAACTGCAATTTGTTTTTATCATTCTAATTGTTCTTTTTCTTCTTGCGCAAATTTACTATTTACGTCGTTATCTTCTTGCTCCTTGGCGCAAATTAATTAATATGGCTGAATCTATTTCGCAACATAACTTTAGCCAACGATTTAACAGTAAGAAAAGTAAAAAGAACGAATTTGATTTATTGGGGCAAGCCTTCAATGAAATGGCAGAACAAATTGAATTGCAGTACCAATTATTAGAAGAACGAGTCACAGAAAAAACTGCCGAATTACAACAAATCAATAAAATATTGTCGTTTCAGTATCAAGCTATAAAACAACTGCACACATCAGATCCATTATGTGAACGCTTTTTAATTATACTCCGCCAGCTTGAGGAATTAGTGCCATTAACACAGTTTCAAATTCGTTTTTATGAGTCGGATAATATAGAACATTATCAACAAATCAGCTATGCCAACCAACAAAGACTACCTTATTGCCAAAATTCAGAATGTAACGCTTGCCTTATTCCATCAAAATCTTATCAAGAAAATGGATTTCAACGTTATTGGTATCTTCAAGAAAAAGGTGAAAAATTTGGTATTTTATTTGCTCTACAACCATCAACAATGCATCTAAGTGCAGAACAAGAAAATTTAATTACAGCCTTAGTCGAGCAAATGACGACAGCACTAATGCTTGATAGGCAAATAGAACAACAAAAACAATATCTATTAATGAAAGAGCGCTCAGCAATGGCCAGAGAGTTACATGACTCTATAGCACAATCTCTTTCTTGTTTAAAAATTCATCTTAGTTGCTTACAAATGCAACCAGATTTAACCTCACAGACAAGTAGTGATTTGCTAGCTATTATGCGTACAGAAGTTAATATTACATATTCTCAATTAAGAGAATTAATAACTTCTTTTCGTTTACGTCTTAATCAAACCGGTTTTTATGCCAGCTTAATGGAATTGATCGAAGAATTTAATCAAAAATTGAAATTTAAAATACAAGCTGAATATCAACTACCTCTCAATATCATTAAGAGCAAATATGCATTCCATCTATTGCAATGTGTACGCGAATCTTTAAATAATATTTATAAACATGCTAATGCAACACAAGTTAAAATAAGTTTAACTATTGATGATAACCAGATTATTACTGTCAGCATAAAAGATAATGGTATTGGTTTACAAAATAATGCTAATCAAGATAATCATTATGGATTAATAATTATGCGTGATAGAGTTGGAATATTAAATGGCAATTTAACCATTAATAGTAAGCCTAATCTAGGCACTGAGATTGTAATAACGTTTAAAGCAACTACAATGATCCCATTTAAAATGATAGAAGAATAACAAATGGAACAAGTTAAAAGTTCAATATTACTTATTGATGATCATCCCATGTTAAGAAATGGGGTTAAGCAGCTTATAAAAACAATCAATAATTTTGAGGTTATCGGTGAAACAGGCTCTGGCTTAGAAGGGGTTATGCTTGCAGAAACACTTGATCCAGACATTATTTTATTAGATATCAATATGAATGATGTGAATGGATTAGAAATCTTGCGTTATTTACGAGAAAAAAATATTTCTGCGCGAATCATTATATTTACTGTATCAGATGCAAAAGAAGATATCATTACTGCTATCAAAACCGGTGCTGATGGCTATTTATTAAAAGATATGGAACCGGAAAACCTTCTGAAAGCATTAATAGATATTTCTGAAGGCAAAATCACCATGGATGAAGCAATTTCACCTATTATTCTTGATTATATGCGTCATGGTGGAGGCACGACTACAAGTCAGTCCCATAATATTAATTTACTCACACCAAGAGAACGAGAAATATTTAATTTATTAGTTCAAGGATTATCAAATAAATTAATAGCGAAAGAGTTAGATATTGTCGAAAACACAGTAAAAGTCCATATAAAAAGTATATTTAAAAAACTAAATTTTAAATCTAGAATGGAAATGACTGTATGGTATTTACAAAGTAAAGAATAGCTAGTACTAATTATGCCATTCTCCACTTTATCTAACATTAAAGTTTAGAAAACCAATTTAACTTTTTGCGTAATGCAACTACACGTCCAATAATAATTAAACTAGGACTACAAGCATGTAATGCAAGTTGAGTAAGATCACATAACAATCCCTCTACAACTTTCTGATTGGCTTTTGTACCTTCTTCTACTATAGCCACAGGTATATTACTATCCATACCATGTTTAATTAATTGTGTTTTAATATTTTCTGCTTGTGATAACCCCATATAAAAAACGAGAGTCTGTTTTTCAGCAGCTAAACTTTGCCAATCCAAATGCGAGCCATCTTTCAAATGCCCCGTAATTAAACGAACACTATGAGCATAATCACGATGAGTTAATGGTATTCCACTATAAGCTGAGCATCCTGAAGCAGCTGTAATTCCTGGTACTAACGAAAAAGGAATATTAGCATCAAATAGTGTTTCAAGCTCCTCTCCGCCTCGACCAAAAATGAAGGGGTCACCACCTTTAAGTCTTACTACTCGCAACCCTTTTTGGGCTTGCTCAAGTAATATTTGGTTAATTTGTTCTTGTGGCACACAATGAAAACCAGGCCGCTTACCGACAAAAATTCGCTGAGCATCTCGTCGAGCTAAATTCATTATTTCATCGGATACTAATCGATCGTAAACAATAATATCGGCTTGTTGAATTTGTTGAAGAGCTTTTAATGTCAACAACCCTGGGTCACCCGGACCGGCACCAACTAAAACCACTTCACCTCGATAATCAACTGGCTCTTCAAATAATTCATTAGTTAACATTTCAACTTTTTCTGAATCATTATTAGCTATAGCTTGAGCTAACCTATCATGTGTAAATAGCTTTTCCCAGAATCTTCTACGTTCAGTCATGCTTTGATAAGTTGCTTTTACTTTATTACGTAAATAACCAGCATATTTCGCTAGTTTTCCAATATTTTGCGGTAAAATCGCTTCTAATTTTTCACGTAATAACCGTGCCAATACAGGAGCATGACCTTCTGAAGATATCGCAACCATTATTGGAGAGCGATCAATAATAGAAGGCATAATAAAACTAGCACCTTTAGGTGAATCAACGATATTGCAAAAAATACGTCGCTTTTCTGATTCTATACTGACTTGCTGATTGGTTTGTTGACAATCTGTTGCAGCAATAACTAACCATTTATTATCGAGTAGTTGTGTATCAAATTCACCTTGTATTAAAACCAATTGTTTTTGTTCTTGCCAACAGACAAATTGCTGAGTAAATTCAAGAGCATTGACAGTTAAATTTGCGCCAGCTTCAAGCAATAACCGAGCTTTACGCTCGGCTATTTCCCCACCACCAACTAATAAGCAATCACGGTTTTCTAATTTACAAAATAAAGGTAAATAATCCATAGACTTTAAAAACAACCATTAATATCTTATTGATCTAAAAAATTTACTGTTAATAATCCAATAATTCTTAAAAACAGTAAGCTAAACAATTACAACCTTATTCAATAATGATTAAGGTCGATCTGCTTTAGGTGTTGAAAACCAATATCCTAAGCCCATAAACAGTGCTCCAGATACTAAATTACCCAATGAAACCCATAACAAGTTATGCCCAATACCACCTAAAGTATAGGCATCAGTATGATTTCCAAACCAAGAAAGAGAAAATAACGTCATATTAGCAACACTATGCTCATACCCACAAGCAATAAATGCCAATAAACACCACCATATAGCAATAAATTTGGCTGAACCTTCAACTCGATTTGCCATCCAAATAGCTAAACAAACTAACCAATTACATAAAATTCCACGAAAAAATAGAGCCTTTGCGGGAGTGGATGTTTTTGCTAATGCCGCAGTATGTATAAGGGAAGTATCTGTTGCCAATAATGGGCTTGCCGCCCAATAAAATAAAGCAGCGACAAAAATAGATCCTAGTAAATTGCCTAGCCACGTTTGTGGTAATACCCACCACATTTGAAAGTGTGTAATCTTTTTAGCTTGAACACCAAATGTTAAAAACATGGTATGCCCAGTAAATAACTCCGAGCCTGCTATAACAACTAAAGTTAATGCAATTCCAAATGTTGCTCCCATAACTAAAGGTCTAACTGATGCATCAAGCAAATTACCCAGCGTAAAAATTAATATGATACCCAGACCAACATAAGCACCAGCCATAGCAGAACTTAGCCAAAACCCTATAGGATTGGTTTTAGCTAATTTAACAATACGTGCTGCATTAACAGCACATTTATTAATTGTTTCTGTATACATTTATTATTCCTATTTTTATTTATTAGTTAAATTTAACTTTAACAAATCCATCATTATCAATTTTGACCTCATAGTGTGCGATGGAATAACTTGCATCTTCAAAACAATAACCATCTTTTAAACGAAAGCGTTGTTTTTTCAGAGGACTAGCAACCCATAATTCATTTTCATGCTCACAAATAATCCCCCTAGAAAGCACACTAGCATTAGCAAAAGGATCAATATTACTAATCGCATAAAGCTCGTCAGAATGAAAAGGACGAAAAACAGCGACATGCTCTTTACCAACTAAAGCACAAACTCCTGTTTCAGGAAAAATATCTTCAATTTTACAGATAGTTACCCATTGACTCATAATCTACTCTCCTGACATAACTTGACGTTCTTCAAGGGTGGCGGGACGATGTTGTTGTCGCTCAGGTACAAACTGAACATTATCGTCTCGTTTAGGACTATTAATAAAATGAGCAAACCGGATTTGTGCTTCTGGATTATTAACAGTTTCTTTCCATTCACAAACAAAAAGCTTACGAATACGAGCCATCTCTTTTTCAAGTTCGTCATTGATACCTAATTTGTCATCAATAATGACACTACGCAAATATTCGATCCCCCCCTCAAGGTTTTCAAACCAGACAGAAGTCCGTTGTAATTTATCCGCTGTACGAATATAGAACATAAGGAAACGGTCTAGGTAGCGAATAAGGGTTTCTCGATCTAAATCTGCAGCTAAAAGATCGGCATGACGAGGTTTCATACCACCATTACCACAAACATAAAGATTCCAACCTTTTTCAGTTGCAATAACGCCAATATCCTTACCCTGAGCTTCGGCACATTCACGGGTACAACCTGAAACACCAAGTTTGAATTTATGAGGCGCTCGAATACCTTTATAGCGGTTTTCTAATTCGACACCTAAACTAACACTATCTCCTACCCCAAACCGACACCAAGTGCTACCTACGCAAGTTTTTGCCATACGTAATGCCTTAGCGTAAGCGTGACCACTCTCAAAACCAGCATCAATCAGCTCTTTCCAGATAGCAGGAAGATCATCTTTTTGCGCACCAAACAACGCTATACGTTGTGAACCAGTAATTTTTGAATAGAGATTGTATTTCTTAGCAATCTGACCAACCGCAATCAATCCTTCTGGAGTAATTTCACCACCAGCACTACGAGGAATAATTGAATAAGTACCATTTTTTTGAATATTACCTAAAAAGATATCATTACTATCTTGTAACGGTACAAGATCTGGTTTAAGAATATAATTATTCCAACATGAAGCTAATATAGAGCCAACTGTTGGTTTACAAACTTCACAGCCATAGCCGGCACCATGTTTTTTTATCACTTCATCAAAGGAAGTTAATCCTTCAACACGAATTAAGTGAAAAAGCTCTTGCCGAGAATATTTAAAATGCTCACAAAGTGCATGGCTTACTTCAATACCTTGTTTCGCTAATTCCAAATTAAGGATTTGCGTTACTAGTGGTATACAACCACCACAACCACTACCCGCTTTAGTTTCAGCTTTAATTGCAGCAACAGTATGACAACCAGCATGAATAGCTTGAACAATTTTTGCCTTTGTCACATCAAAACAAGAACATATTTGTGCACTATCAGGTAATGCGTCAGCGCCTAATGCAGGCTTAGCACCTGCATGTGATGGTAAAATTAGAGAATCAGGATGTTCAGGTAAATCCATATCATTAAGCATCAGTTGCAGCAAGTTACTATAATCAGATGTATCACCAACTAAAACAGCACCTAATAGTTTTTTATTATCATTAGATACCACTAACTTTTTATAAACTGGTACACTTTCATCTAAATAAACATAGCTTCTGCTAGCTATTGTTTTAGCCTTTGCATCACCAATACTACCAACGTCGACTCCCATTAATTTGAGTTTAGCACTCATATCGGCACCTTCAAATTTAGCGCTTTCACCGATTAAATGTGCTAAGGCAACTTGTGCCATTTTGTAACCAGGTGCAACTAAACCGTAAACTTTACCTTGCCAACAGGCGCATTCACCTATGGCATAAATATCCGGATCTGAAGTTTGGCAATAATCGTTAATAACGATACCTCCTCTAGGTCCAATATCTAATTCACACGCTTTAGCTAATTGGTCATTGGGACGGATGCCAGTTGAAAAAACAATAAAATCAATTTCAAGTGATGAACCATCAGAAAATTGCATAACTTTACCTGATGGGGTATGAATAATTTCTTGAGTATTTTTGCTTGTATGAACTCCAACTCCCATCTCTTCGATTTTTCTACGCAGTTGATCACCACCCATTGCATCAAGTTGCTCTGACATTAAGACTGGAGCAAATTCGACAACATGAGTTTCAACTCCTAAGTTTTTCAATGCACCAGCAGCTTCAAGTCCAAGTAAACCACCACCGACAACTGCACCTATTTTACAATTACTAGCACAATCACGAATCGCATCGAGATCTTCAATGGTACGATAAACAAAACAATTCGCCCCTTCAGCACCTTTAATTGGAGGAACCCATGGATAAGAGCCCGTTGCAATAATCAACTTATCATAAGAAACAATACGCCCAGTTTGTGAATGCACCTCTTTACGTTGGCGATTAATCAAAATAACCCGTTCATTAAGTAAAATATTAATATCATTTTCTTGGTACAAGCCTTCCCGAACTAAAGACAGTGCTTCTGCAGTATGGCCTGAAAAATAGGAAGAAAGATGAACACGATCGTAAGCTACTCTTGGTTCTTGGCAAAAGATGGTAATTTTAAAATTATCAGACTGCATTTTTTCGATAATTTCTTCGACAAAACGATGTCCAACCATCCCATTGCCTATAATAACGAGATTGGTTTTACTCATAAAAAGCTCCAAATTTATTTTTAATTCAATTATTTAATTTTCATCTATACGATATTTTAAGGAACTTTAAATAGAATATAATTACCCTCAAGGATTACCACTTTAGTAGTAGATTAAATAATAAGCTTTAAAACAATAAGTTATCATTCTTGACTAACTAAATATCAATGAAAATTAACAAATTAATGAGATCAACCTCTCAAACTAAAGTAAAAAAACAATTGCCAATTTAGGACAAACCAGTATAATTAGCCGACTAAATAAATTAGGTAAAGCAATTGAATTACAACTCAAGAATACTTCCTTCGCGCGAAACTTTAGCAAAAGCACAAAGTTTTAATGATGAAATTATCGAGGTTTCAGGCGTTGATCTGGTCCTAAGTTTAATTACTACTGCCGATTTAATTCGTTCTAATATTTATGCACAACTTGCAAAAGATTATGATGTTTCTGAAGGAAAATTTGCATTGCTAATGTCTTTGTATAGTGAAGGTGAAACCTGCGCTAGCGAGCTAGCATTGAAAGTTGGCGTCACTCCTGCAACTGTCTCAGTAATGGTTAAACGGATGTTAGCTGCGCAAGATCCTTTAATATCAATGACGAAAAGTGGGGAAGATGGTCGTTCTCGACTAATCAGGCTCACCACAACTGGTGTAAATCTTATACAAAAAGCGCTACCTAATCACTTAAAATCGATTCGTGCTTTTGCTCAGGTTTTAAATGCACAAGAGCAGGAATCTTTAATTGCAATGTTACGTAAATTATTACGTAAATAATTGCTTTTAATCACTAAAAATCATGATATTTTAACAATATACTTAGCTGACTAAATAAATGAAAAATAAACTAAACTTAGATTTACCAAAAAACATTAAAATTCCTGCTATATTTTTATTGCTACTTCTAATTGGATCAACATTGATTTGTCTTGGTTCAAGGAACGATGCAGTAACTGTTGCTAAAAGTATCAAATCAGGCGTATTAACTGCTGATGAAATCAATGTTGCATTTCAAAATGTAGGTGGCAAAGTCATTAAACGGTTTGTCCAAGAATCACAATTTGTAAAAAAAGGCGATCCATTAATGCAACTTGAAGATACTGATACGCAGCTATCAATAGATCGCTTACAAGCGCTAGTTGATAGTCAAACAGCCGCAGTTAATCAAGAACAAGCAGCAATCGAAATCACTGAAAATGAAACTAACCTCAATGAATTATCAACGTGGCGGAAAATAGAAGAAGTTAAAGCGAACTTAGAAGCTGCAATATCTTCTCGAGACTTAGCTAATACTGAATTTCAACGTCATACTCAATTAAGAAAAACTGGAGGCTCTTCACAATCACAACTTGATGCTGCACGCAATGCCTACATTAATTCAAAAATGCAAGTTGTACAGATTGAAAGTCAATTATCAACATTGATGATTGGTGCATCACCTGAGCAAATCACCCAGTTTGAACAAACTAGAAATGCAACGGGAATGACATTGCAGTCGATTACTATTGCTAGACAAAAACTGCAAAATCGCCAAAATCAGCTTGCTCAAATCCGTGCTCAACTCGCACAAGCCGAAGCTGATTTAAAGCAACTGAAAGTAAATTATAGCCGCCTTACATTAGTTGCACCAGAAGATGGAAAAGTACTAAAACTAATGTTTGAAGATGGTGAAATGGTGCCTGCTGGCGCACCAGCAGTATTGTTAGAAACAGACCGTAAATATGTTGACATCTATGTTAACGAAAAAATGGTTAATGATTATCAACCTGAAACTAAAGTAAAAGCTAATGTGATTGCTCTGGACAAAACAGTAAAAGGAACTGTCCGTTTTGCAACAGCGGCGCCTTCATTTGCTGATTTACGAATGACTCGGGAACGAGGACAGGCAGATTTAACATCTTATCAAGTCAGAATTTATATAGAACCTATACCGCATTTATTAACTGGTATGACAATTGAGGTTGATCAATGATGCAAAACATCATTAAATCTATGCTTGAAGAGCTTGATGCTATGTTATCAGGCCACTTCATTCCATATTATAAAGTGTGCTTAGGTTTAGCTGCTATCGTATCACTTGTTTTTTCAATTGTGCTAAGCCATGGTTCAGTTTTTGAAGGAAAAATTGCTGTTATTGATCTTGATGGTTCCAATTACTCAACTGAATTAATCAGTAAAGTAAATACTTCACCATTTATTGAAATAACAGAAGTAATTCGCTCACCAATAAATCCAATTACATTAGTATCACACGACCGTAATTTAGGAGTGTTATATATTCCTAAAGGACTTGAAAAGTCTCTAAAAAAAGGGGATCAAACCGTTAAGTTAGGTTATTTTGCTGATGATTCAAATGACGCACAAAATGCCAAGGTAATGCAAAGTCTTAATGAAATCATTCCTGAATCGGGTGCTGAATTGAGCGTTGGCAAAGTTGCAGCATTAGGACTTGGAAGAGAAGCAACTGAAGCAACCTTATCACCAATGCAATTAAAAACTAGGACCATGTTTAATCCGTCTAGTTCATCAACAATATCCACTATAATCTATTTCGTTTACTTCTTCTCGTCATTAACGTATGGATTAACATCATTAATGATAATTGGCCGATTAAAAACAATGGGGATGTGGAATACCGTAATAGAACGTGGTTTTATACCACTATTAGCGAGAACCGTGCCTTATGCCCTATTTTATACCACTGCTTTAACTTTAATTACTGCAATACTGGTTTTATTTGGACAATTACGTTTTGATGGTAATTACTTTGTTTTTGTACCTAGTGTATTTATGACTGGACTCGCTTTTGGCTGGTTAGGCTTCTTATTATCTTGGAATACCAATCATCCAGGTGAAGGTGCTAGCAGAATGATTTTCCTTGTTCCACCAGGATTCATTATGGGTGGCTCAACCATGGCGGTAGGCATTATGCCAATCTGGGCATTTTATGTCAGCCACGCATTTCCATTAGTTTGGCTCTTCCGCTTTTTCCGCGATATAGGTATACGAGGACGCTCATTTGTCGATATGTTATCAACATATGGGATATTTATTATTTATTTAACCGTTATTGCTTTTATCGTGATGATGTTTGTTAATCGCTTGAAAAAACCAGACAATCAAACGCAAATTAATTAATTTATTCATACATAAGTTATTGAAACGCTTCCGCGGTTCAATAACTTTCTTCTTTACTATTATTCCAAGCGACCAGTGATGATGAAAATTGAATATTTTTATCAATCCACCGTTCAAATTCGTCATTTAACCAAATTAAACCGGCGAAACCCACCACCTAAAGTGACGTTAGAAATGGGGAATTTCCCAATTAACATGCAGGGCTTTTGTACTTTTTCAACCTTTAAACAAGCGATGAGTAAGGCAACGCAATAACCTTTATCTGATTGAAAGTATGCATAAATTTATGCTAAATTTTGTATGCTTTCAATCTAAAGACGGTTAAATAGATTGCGCTTGTGTGGAGCAAAAGCAGGTTGCCGGGTGTTATCCTATTAGCAAAACGTTTTTTTATTAATAATGAATTGATCGCTACCTGTGATTTTTTCAACAATCAGATCATTAAAGTTATCGATAGTTAGCTGGGCATGATGATTAATCAAATTAGACATATTGACACCAATCACCTGACAATTAGCCTTATTTGCTGACTCAATGCCCGCAGCGGAATCTTCAAAAACAATACACGAACTGGCGGCTAAATTTAACAGTTTTGCGCCTTGCAAATAGCCGTCTGGAGCTGGTTTGGTGTTAGCCACCATTTCGCCGGTGATAAATACCGACGGTTTAGCAACCTGTAGCAAACTAAATCTTGCTTCAGCCACAATTTTAGTGCCGGAAGTGACAATCCCCCAAGGGATATTCATTGATGATAATAGCTGCAGAAAATCGCTTGCGCCCGGTATTTCATCAATCCCTTGTACATCATTTGACTCTAATTGCTCCATCCAATGATATTCTTGCTCAATCAAACTAGTGGGCTGATCAGGTAAAAACAGCTTAATATTATCGATAGCTTTACGCCCATGAATGGTTGTTAATACCTTAGTGGCATCTAAATGATGCCGCTGAGCAAATTTCAACCAGCAGCGCTCAACTGCTGGTAGAGAGTTAACCAAAGTACCATCTAAATCAAACAAAATACCTTTAGCTTTCATATTATAGTTTACCTGCACTTCCACAAATACGAATTTTATCTTCCACAATTTTCGCCATTGCCAGTTTAGCCGGTTGCATGTAGTGCCTTGGATCGTTAGCATCCGGTTGAGCTTGAAAGTATTGTTTCAACGCATCTGAAAAAGCAATTTTTAATTCAGTTGCCACATTCACTTTACAGATACCTAATGAAATCGATTTTTTCACCATTGCTTCAGGTATTCCTGAAGCGCCATGCAACACCAGAGGAATCGCAACTTTATCGCGTATTTTGGCTAATCGATCAAAATCCAATTTAGGCTCACCTTTATACATACCATGAGCCGATCCAATTGCCACCGCTAAAGAATCGATGCCTGTTCGCTCGACATATTCCCTTGCCGCATCCGGATCAGTAAAGGCGCTGTCTTTATCATCCACAACAAGATCGTCTTCTTGTCCACCCAGACGCCCTAATTCAGCTTCAACACTGGCATTAAATTTATGACTAAATTCGACCATTTTACGCACAATGTCAATATTTTCTTCAAAGGGATGATGTGAAGCATCGATCATAACCGAGCGAATACCGCCGGCAATTTTGGCTTGAATATCATCGACATCTTCATGGTGATCAAGATGCAAAGCAAACGGGAAATGTTTAATTTGGGCCGCTGTTTTACAAATGTTGATTAAATACTCTGTTCCGGCATAACGATAAGTGCCGGGGGTCGCGGCTAATATAACCGGAGACTGCAACTGTTTTGCGGTATCAACCACAACTTGAATTGTTTCAAGGTTGTGAATATTAAATGCCGGAACAGCATAATTTTCACGTTGCGCTTTTTTTAACATCTCTTGACTTGAAATAAGATACATAATAACTCCTTAATTAATATTTAATAAATTTGGTTAACAATAACTTGTTGGAAATAATCATCATAATTGTGCATATTCACAAAGCCGGTTTGCGATTCCATGGCATTTAACATGCCCATCGTCATCGCCCTTTTGAGCATGGTTTCTATCGATTCGTTTTCATGAATGCTTACTGCAAGACCCGCTAACGTCACATCGCCAGACCCAACCGGATTGACAACATCAATTTTAGGAATTGAAACTTGATAATATTGCTGATGACAACGAGCAAAAGCTCCATTTTTACCCAGTGAAATGATGATAAAAGGGATTGCATTCAGCAGTGGATGATCAACCGCCTTAATCAACGAAGCAGTATCATTAACATCAATATCCATCTGAATTATTTGTTGTAATTCATCTTTATTCGGCTTAATTAAGTAAGGTTTATGTTCAGAGACCAACGTAGCTAATAACATTTTGCCGGAGGAATCTAGTAAAACAGGAATGCCTTTTTTATTGGCGATTTGAATTAATGTGGCATAAAAATCAACCGAGAAACCTTGTGGTAGAGATCCTGAAATGGTCATTACCTTGGCTTTATCCACTAACTTTTGATAGTGCGCTAAAAAGGCATCCACCTCTTTTTGTTCGAGTGTTGGCCCAGATTCTAGAATTTCGGTTTGATTACCTTCATGTAATATCGCAATACAATTACGTGATTCATGTTTAGTAACATAAAAATGGTAATGGATATTGTCACTATCTAACTGTTTTTGAATATACTGGCCGGTTGTACCGCCAACAATACCTGAGGCTAACACATTGATGCCCGAAAATTTCACACCTCGTGTGACATTTAGCCCTTTACCACCGGCGGTTTTTTTAACATTTGTAACACGATTAATGTCATTAATATGGAGTGTATTGAGTGGATAAGAGATATCCACAGAAGGATTCATGGTAATTGTTAATATCATATTCTCGCCTACATATTGATTGCAAAATCATATCGTTGGGAGAAATAACAAGCTTAAACAATTAAATTAGTTTAATAATATTAATCAACATAATAGCCAACAACAATCCATTGTCATTATTACGTTAACTATATAAAATCAACTATTTAGCTAAAAAATCTTTTAAGCTTTATTCAAAAAGATACACAATCACCAGTCAAAATTTAAACAGCTATAAAATCAATGCCTTTTTCTTCAAATTGTTGTTTATAACTGTTATCGACATCAGTATCGGTAATAATGGTACTTAGTTTATTAAGTGGTAATACGATATTAATGCCATTTCGTCCAAATTTTGATGAATCTAAAACTGCAATAACCTGCCTTGCCGCATTAGCCATCACACTACTGATAGTGTAGCCTTCGTTAAACGTTGTTATTCCTCTTTTTGCATCTATTCCATCTGCACCAACAAACAAAATATCAGCAGAAATGCCGTCTAACGATTGCTCCGCAATTTTTCCATGAAAAGAACGAGTCTTATGCCTCAGCGTACCACCACACATAAATAACATAATGTCACTGTTATCCGACAAAATAAATGCAGAAGTAAGGCTGTTGGTAATGACAGTGATATGCTTGAGTTTTACTAACTCTTCAGCTATCAACATTGTAGTACTACCACTATCTAAAATAATGGTATCACCCTCTTTGACATGTTTAACTGCTTCAATTGCAATACGTTTTTTAGCCTCTATAAAACGCTGATAACGTTCTTCTAATTGCAATTCTTTAAATGATTTTAAATCGCCTTTACTCATGATTTTGGTTGCCCCGCCATGGAATCGAGTCAAAACACCTTGTTTTTCCAGCAAACGAAGATCTGTTCTGATTGTCACTTCCGAAACATCATATTGTCCTGATAAATCACTAACCAAAACAGTTCCTTTCGCATTAATAAGTTCGACTATTTGTTGACGTCTTTCACTTGCATTCATAATATTTCCTTTTTCGAAAATTCTTCAGCAGTGTATAACAAACAAAATCAAAAGATAAGCGCTCATTTTTAATAGCTGATCTAAATCAGATAATTAAATGCAATTTAATAAAATTTTACCGTTCATTGGATGACCGTTTAATGCACTAACTTGTTGAGTAAATTCATTAAAATCACCCACCCCTGCAATTAGCTCATCTAACCTGATTTTACCGTCAACAAAAAACTGACTAACGAGTTGCCACTCTTTGCCAGGCCATGGTGCAGAGTAATTCATCCAGCTTCCTAAGATCTCAAGCTCTTTTCGTAAAATCATCCCGAATGTTTTTTCTGAAAGAGTCACATCATGATGCAATGTGCCAATCAAACCGACTTTGGCTCTAGCGCCAGCTATTTCAATGGCTAAGCTTACTGTCGCTGGTGTGCCGGCGGTTTCTAATACCACCTGATCAAATCGATGTGGCATCAGTGCTTCATAGATCGCCGAAGCTGTCATATTTTTAGAGTGATAAACCGCATCAGCACCTAGCTTTTTAGCCAGATCTAAACGCTCTTGATTAATATCTAATACCGCAACAAATTTAGCTCCCATCGCTTTGGCGCACTGCATAGCAAGCAAACCAATGGTACCGCCACCAACAATCACCACATTCTTATTTTGACAACCGTCAGCCAATAACAGTGCATGCATCCCAACAGTCATTGGCTCAAAAAATGCCCCTTCGATAGGGCTTACACTTTTCGGTAACTTAAAGGCGTTTCTCTTATTTATGACGATATACTGTGCCAATCCGCCAGTAATTCTTGAGCCAACGAAGGTGTAATGTTTACAAAGTGAATAGTAATGTTTTTGACACTCATCACATTTAAAACAAGGCAATAAAGGTACACAAGAGATCAGATCACCAATCTCAAACTCTGTCACATCGCTGCCCATTTCGACAACCGTGCCACTAAATTCATGGCCAAGTGTGATTGGGTAAAAATGTGCACCATGATGAAAAATGCGTGGAATATCAGAACCACATAACCCGCAATACGCCACTTTCACCAGAATTTGATCTGGTGAAGTGATTTTGGGCATCTCAATATCTTCTACAGATAAAGTCCCCTCATCATTAACAACGACTGCTTTCATATTATTTTCCTATGTTAATAATCAAATAGGTTGCTGTTCTAACGTCCACTGGTTTAACAGTGAACGTTACTTAATGGATTTAAAAAATGGCTTTTTTATTGCTCATTTACGCTATTTGCACCTTCTACATGTTGCTGTTTTAATAACAATTTGTATTTTTGAGCACGTTGCCAGGTCAAAAATAGGCAAAACAGGTAAAAGAGACCAATGCAGGCAAACCCGATCGGTTGTTTTAAATTAACCAGTTGAACTAAGATATAAGTAATTGGCGAACCACCTTGATCCATCGCACCAACCGAGATGCCATTACCAGCAGTAATAGTACCGGCATTGACGGCAAGCTGAGTGGTTAGTGGCACCATTTGCGTTGCAATCCATAAGGTAATAGCAATAATGATTGAACCGGAAATAATAATCCTAAACAGATTGCCTTGATGAATCGCCACACCCATTGCGATAAAAAAGCCGATAGTTGCTAAGTCACCAAAAGGAAGAACTTCATTACCGGGCAGCACAATGGCAATAAAAATACTTAACGGGATAAAAATTAAGCTGGCAGAAACAACAGTTGAATGACCTAACAATAGTGCCGGATCTAAACCGATAAGGAAGTCTTGCCCACCAAATTTTGATTGAAGATGTTTACGTGCTTGTTTAGATATTGGGGTTAAACCGTCCATGATAGGTTTAATTACTCTTGGCATTAATAGCATTACCGCTGCGGTTTGAATCGCAAGTTGCAAGGTCTGTTTAACCCCATAACCGGCTAATACGCCTAATAAAATCCCCATAAATAGACCAACTGTGACTGGCTCGCCAAATGCGCCAAATCTTTTTTGCATATCTACCGCATTGAAATTAATCTTTCTAATGCCAGGTATTTTTTCAATCACCGCATCGACAAATACCGCTATCGGTCCACAATAGGCCGAAGTACCATGTGGCACGGCAATGCCGTCAAGTTCAAAAAAATCTTTGGTATCTTTAGCAAACCAATCCCCCAATTTATAAGCAATAATTGCATGTACAACCACGCCAGCAATACCTAGCCAGTAAGAGCCGGTTGCAATATAAACCAGCGCCCCGCTGAAGGTCATATGCCAAATGTTCCAAATATCAACATTAACAACACGGGTTAATCTTAAAAGTAACATGGCAATGTTTACTGCAATGGCAATGGGAATGGCAACCAGCGCAATTTGCGATGCCCACGTCATAGGGGCTGCGCCAGGCCAACCAACATCGACAACATTCAAACTGATATCAAATCTTTCTGCCATAGCTTGAGCTGCCGGCCCAACTGAGCTGGTTAATAAGCCAACCACCAAACCAATACCGACAAAGCCAATCCCAATATGAATCCCAGCTTTTAATGCATCACCAATTTTCATTCTTAGCGAAAGTGAAAACAGAATAATCACAATGGGTAGCATTACAGACGGTCCCAAATCTAAGATGTACTGCATAATTTCAGTAAACATAGGTTCATCCTTTTAAAATAGACAATATTTTTGCTTTTAACTGCTCAATTCCAACGCCAGACACAAAAGGCATACCATGCACAATCGGAATATCGCCAAATGTTTGATCCATTTTTGCCGTCGTACAGATCAGGTCGACATCATCAATAAAGGTATTAATTTCATTAATACGACACTGCACTAAATCGTGCTCAATATTATTTTCATTACATAGCTCTTTTATTTCTTCTGCTGCTAAAGTTGACGTCGCAACGGCGCCACCACATGCAACAATAATCTTTTTTTTCATAATGCCTCCTAAACAACTTATTGATTAAATATCACTTCATTAAAACGTTCGACCACTTCGTTTTGCGAACGACTTAATAAAAAGTGATAAAATTCTTTATTTTGTAAATGGGTAAAAAGTGCTTTCAACAGTGATAGTTGATCAGCTGGTGAAGTCACTACCAATGAAATAATCAATGAAACATCAACGGTGCCATCGTCATCTGCACGTTGAAACGAAACCGGAGATTGGGTGCGAAGAATAAAAATCGCAGGACTGTTAGCATGTTCAGCTTCACAATGTGGAATAGCCACCGCATAGCCATCGAGCAAAATACCGGTTGGATATAATGCTTCCCGATCAAGTAAAGCTTTCAAATGGCTCTGTTTGACAATCCCTTTTTTTTGTAACTGTTGACTTAAATAAGTCAGTAAGGCTAACTCATTGTCAAATTTAAGATTGTCTTCGAAAAGAAGCTGACATTTATTCATATTTACTCTCCATTTTTTATCTTTTTAATGTTACGTTTTAAATTATAACTTTCGAAAACAAAAACAATATCGAAAGATTAAATACTTTCGAAATAAAAAACAAATAAGATTTTATATTTTTGTGATCGAAATCTATTTTTTAAAATAAACTTGAGATCCCAAATCGTGATAAAGACCTTTACCCAAAACAAAGTATGATCCAGATCACAAAATCAACTTTTTTGAATTGCAATAATGGATTAAAATGTCAAAATGTTACCCGTAACAGGTTATTTTGGAGAATAACGTAATGACACAACAAAGGAAAAATGTTTTCGTATTCATGGGTGTATCAGGTAGCGGTAAATCGGTTGTTGCAAAACAAATAGCCGATAACCTAAATGCCGCTTTTCTAGATGGTGACTTTTTACATCCCAAAGCCAATATATTGAAAATGCGCAGCGGTACCCCGCTAAATGATAACGACAGGATGCCTTGGTTAAACTTAATTAGTAATGCTGCATTTGCAATGAGTAATGTCAATGATATTTCGATTATTATCTGCTCAGCATTAAAAGAAAAATATCGAGACATTATTCGTGGAGAAAATGAAAATGTGCACTTTATTTATTTAAAAGGAAGTTTTGATGTTATCTCCCAACGTTTAGCTAAACGCCAAGGACATTATCAAAAAACAGGAATGCTACAGTCGCAATTTGACGCATTAGAAGAACCAACAGCCAATGAAAAAGATGTTTATGCTATCAATATTGAACAACCACTAAATGGTGTTATTGAAGATAGCATGAAGGTTATTAATTCGATATGTCATTGTGAATAAATTTATAAAAGTTCAGAAATTATAATAAATATAATCTAAGAGGTTAATGTGAATTCCACTATTTTAGCTGTAACTCAGCGCATTATTAATCGCTCTAAAGCAACACGTGAAGCTTATCTGCAAAAAATAGAACATGCTATGTTAAAGAAAGTTACCCGAGCAAGTTTGCCTTGTAGTAACTTAGCTCATGGCTTTGCCGCTTGTTGCCTCGATGAGAAAAATGATCTTAAAAATATATTAAAAAGTAATATCGGTATTATCAGTTCTTATAACGATATGTTATCAGCACATAAACCTTATGAATTTTATCCAGAACAAATTCGAAAAGTGCTACATGAAGTCGGCGCTGTTGGCCAAATGGCTGGAGGGGTACCGGCTATGTGTGATGGTGTAACCCAAGGCGAACCGGGTATGGAAATTTCGCTAATGAGTCGAGATGTAATTGCAATGTCTGTTGCCGTTGGGTTATCACATAATATGTTTGATGGCGCACTGTATCTAGGAGTCTGCGATAAAATTTTACCAGGATTATTTATTGGGGCCCTATCTTTTGGGCATTTACCCGCTATCTTTGTTCCTTCTGGACCGATGCCTTCAGGTTTACCAAATAAAGAGAAAGTTCGCATTCGTCAACTTTATTCAGAAGGAAAAGCTTCTCGCGAAGATTTATTAGAATCTGAATCAGCCTCATACCATACCAGTGGAACTTGTACGTTTTATGGCACGGCAAATAGTAACCAAATGGTCATTGAGTTAATGGGATTACATTTACCTGGAGCCGCTTTTGTTCACCCTGAAACAACATTACGCAATGAACTAACCAATGCCGCTGCAAGACAGATCACTCGTTTAACTAACCAATCAGGAAACTATATGCCCGTTGGTAAAATGGTGGATGAAAAAGTAATTGTTAATGGTTTAGTTGCGCTTTTAGCCACAGGTGGCTCAACCAATTTGACTATGCACATTGTCGCCATGGCTAAAGCGGCGGGTATTGTTATTAATTGGGACGATATTTCAGACTTATCAACAGTTGTTCCGTTATTGAGCCGAATATACCCTAATGGGCCGGCCGACATTAACTACTTCCAAGCAGCAGGTGGAACTTCATTATTGGTCCGAGAACTATTATCCGGTGGTTTGTTACATGAAGATGTTGAAACTGTAGTTGGCCATGGACTGAGCCGTTACACGAAAGAGCCAATTTTAGAAAACGGTAAACTCATCTTCCGCGAAGGTCCTAAAGAATCTTTAGATGAAAATGTGATTGCTTCAATAAAAAAACCTTTCAACTCTCATGGTGGCTTAAAAGTGATGTCTGGCAATTTAGGGAGAGCGATAATGAAAACGTCTGCTGTTACCGATGAGCACCAAATTATCGAAGCACCTGCAGTAGTCTTTAATAGTCAGTATGATTTAGATGCAGAATACAAAGCCGGCAACCTCAATAAGGACTGTGTTGTAGTTGTTCGTTATCAAGGCCCAAAAGCTATCGGTATGCCAGAGCTACATAAATTAATAACACCATTGGGTGTTTTGCAAGATCGCGGCTATAAAGTTGCGTTATTAACTGATGGACGGCTATCTGGCGCATCAGGCAAAGTACCGGCAGCTATTCATGTTACACCTGAAGCCTATGCAGGTGGATTATTAAGCAAAGTTGAACAAGGTGATATGATCCGAGTCAATGGTCAAACCGGTGAAATAACACTATTAGTTGATGAAGCTGAACTCGCAAAACGCAGTCCAGCACCAATCGATTTAACCGATTCCCATAAAGGTTTTGGTCGAGAACTTTATACAGTTGTTAGAGAAAATTTATCTTCAGCTGAAGAAGGTGCTGTTAGTTTTTAATCAAACTTATCTGTCGCAAAATGCGGCAGATATCGTAAAAATCCCCCTAAAAACCCCGTTCCTCAACTTTTTTTTATCTATTGCTTAGTCTATTTTTTTACAAAATTATCAACCAACAAATTAACCACATCTTTCATTTTGCCACTCAATGATGCCTTTACACTATAAAGCGCCATTCCCATTACTTGTGAAGTATGAATTTCAGGCGGCATAACTAATTCATATTCGTTTGTCTTAACATCTAATAATGCAGGTCCAGGGTGAGCTAAAAATGATTGCACTGCGGCTTCAAGCAAATCTGAACTATCGACACGAATAGCAAATAATCCCATCGCTTCAGCTACTTTAGCAAAATCAGGATTTTTTAAATCAGTATAGTGATCGACAAGCCCTTCTGATTTTTGTTCCAATTCAACAAAGTTAAGTGAGCTATTATTAAGTACAACAACTTTGATTGGCAGGTTTTCTTGAATTGTGGTTAACAAATCGCCTAACAACATACTAATACCACCATCTCCTGATAAGGTAATGACTTGACGATTAGGAAAAGCTTTTTGTACACCTAATGCTTGTGGCATCGCATTGGCCATAGTGCCATGTTTTAAACTAATAACTGTCCGTCTTTTACCATTGGTTGAAAAATGACGGCAAGCCCAAACCATAGCAGAACCAACATCTGCACATAGTACGGCATCATCATTGGCATATTTATCAATCAATTCGGTTAAATATTGAGGGTGAATAACCGTTTTTGATGGTATCGCTTTCTTACCTAATTTATCAATTGCTTTAGTGTGTAATTCACGACATTTATCTAAAAATGCACTGTCTGCTTTTTCATTAACTAATGGCAATAAAGCGGCTAGGGTTGGTTTACTTGCACCTACAACACCAATATCTACACTATGGCGATGACCTAGATGAGTTGCATCGATATCTACCTGAATAATTGTTGCGTCATCTGGATAAAATTGTGACCACGCAAAATCAACACCAAACATCAAAAGCACATCACACTCTTTTATCGCCGTTGCGCCAGACTCCATACCAAACATCCCTGTCATACCAACGTTATACGGATTATCATATTCGACGAAATCTTTAGCTCTTGAAGTATGAACAATTGGTGACTTTAATTTTTTTGCTAACGCAACTAATTCATCATGAGCTTCTGATACTCCATGACCTGCAAATATTGCCACTTTACTGTTTTTATTTAGAATTTCGGAGATTTGTGCTAGCTCTTCATCAGATGGCCGAATTACTGGTTTCGGGTGAAAAATTTTATGTCCACTATTATCTTCAACTTTGACTAAACTTATATTATAAGGAATAACTATAACAGCAACACCTCGTTGATTTATTGCCGCTTGTACAGCTGCTGTAGTAATTCGTCGCGCTTGTGTTGGATCCGAAATTTGCTGACAAAAGACAGAACAGTTTTTATAAATAGATTCAAAATCAACCTCTTGCGGAAAATCAGTTCCTTGTTGAGAGGTAACTAACTGGCTAGCCAGTAAAACCAATGGTACTTTATTGCGTTGTGCTTCATAAATACCATTTATAAAATGTAGGCTTCCTGGTCCACAAGAACCAGCACAAGCGGTTATTTGATCGGTAAGATAAGCTTCAGCTCCTGCAGCAAAAGCACCCACTTCTTCATGACGAACATGTACCCATTCAATATCACTTTTTTTGATAGCAGACGTAATTTGATTTAAGGTATCTCCAACAATACCATAACAATGTTTAACCCCCGCTTGAGATAACACTTCAATAATAATTTCCGCAACAGACTTTTTTGATGACATATTGACTCCTAAATATGGTTTTAAAATTAAACGCATCAAGTTGACTAAATTACACCTAAGTTTTATGAATGCGAAGAGCTTAAAAATAAAACAGCAAAAAATGTTAAAAATGTCATTTTAACCATAGTTGATACTTAAGAATCTTTACTTCAAGATATTCCCTATTACAATAAATCAAGGTATTATGTCAAAAATATAATCAACTTCATGAGCTACCTTTTGTGGAACATTCGTCATCTGGACATAGTTTTTTATCATCAATGCCTGCTCTTTTACCTAATTATATAATCGAATATTACCCACTCATTACTGTTTGTTTGTTACTTTTTATTGCGATTTTATTGTTTTCATTCAGTAAATTAAGAATGGATATTATTGCGTTATTGACGATAACTGCAATTACCGTCACGGGTGTATTAACTCCGGCTGAAGCGCTTGCGGGATTTAGCGATCCCAATATTATCCTCATTGCACTGTTATTCGTAATCGGTGAAAGTTTAGTAAGAACGGGTATCTCTTACAAAATGAGTGAATATATCTTAAAAGCAGCAGGTAAAAATGATATTCGAATTATTACCTTTATTATGTTAGGTGTAGCTTTACTGGGTTCGGTTATGAGCTCAACTGGTGTAGTTGCAATCTTTATTCCTGTTGCTATCAGTATTGCTAACCATACAGGTATCCATGTAAAAAAATTGATGATGCCACTGTGTATTGCAGCATTAATTAGTGGCATGATGACTCTTGTCGCAACAGCTCCAAACCTTGTAGTAAATAGTGAACTTAGCCGAGCTGCATTAACCGAGTTTGGCTTCTTTTCAATTACGCCAATAGGCCTTGGCGTATTAGTTGTTGGTGTGATTTATTGTTTATTAACACGCAATTGGTTACTTACAGCGGACCAAGTCACCGCTAACAATAGTTTACCTCAAAGACGTAAAATTACCGATTTAATTAGAGATTATAAATTAATTGGCCGAGCTCACCGCGCGCAAATTCTTGCTGGTTCTCCTTTTGTTGGGCGAACCATTGATGGATTACATTTACGTACTGAGCATGGTGTAAATGTAATTGGTATTGAACGTTGGCGAAAATTCCAAAAAGTGCTCATCCCTGTAAATGGTAGTACTGAATTTAGAGAAAACGATATTCTTTTATTGGACATGTCTCATTCCGAAGCTGACTATCGCACATTTCTAACCACTAACAATCTTGAACCAAAAGTATTACGTGGTGAATATTTTTCAGAACAAGTCAAAGAAGTCGGTATGGCTGAAGTTGCATTGCTGCCTGAGTCATCATTGTGTGGAAAGACCCTTAATGAAATTGATTTTAGGGAAAAATATTTTCTTACCGTTATTGGAATCTGGCGAAACCATGCGCCAGTTGAAACCAATAACCTATTCCAAGAACGACTAGAAATGAGCGATACACTTTTGGTATGCGGAGACTGGGGATCTATACAAAAACTACAAACTCGGACTAGTGATTTTGTGGTACTTGATTACCCATCAGACATTGATGATGTTGCACCAGCAAGCTCTCAGGCTTTTATCGCACTATTTAATCTAGCGGTAATGATTATTTTAATGGTGACAGGTATTGTCCCAAATGTTGTTGCTGCACTGATTGCTTGTTTATTAATGGGTGCCACCCGCTGTATTGATATGGCAAATGCTTATAAATCAATTCATTGGCCAACATTAATTCTAATTATCGGTATGATGCCTTTCGCGGTAGCGTTAAATAAGACGGGAGGGATTTCGCTCATATCACAATGGCTTGAAATCCACTTACGTTCATTTGGCCCTTACATGGTGTTAACTTTTATCTTTTTATTATGCTCAACGGTAGGATTGTTTATTTCTAATACCGCAACCGCGATTTTAATTGCACCAATTGCGATTGATTTAGCAATAAAATTTGGATATTCACCCTATCCATTTGCTATGACCGTTGCTATTGCGACATCTGCATCGTTTATTACACCTGTTTCATCGCCTGTAAAAACAATGGTTGTTGCACCTGGTGGATATAGCTTTAGTGATTTTGTTAAAGTTGGTGTGCCGTTAACCTTCTTGGTTATGTTAGTTGATATAGCGTTGGTACCAATATTTTTTCCATTTTAAGTAAAATAAAAACATAATTAATTGGTTAAATATAAGGTTACTAAGTTGTTTGTGGATTTTTACTATTATTTTATCCACAAACTTTTCACCAGCTATTATGAGATTTCGCTATGATTCAAGGTCAATTAACGCTATAACCACCTTTACTCGGTATACATATGATATCCATTATGAGTACAGTGATGTGATTAAGGATTATTAGGTCAATTTAAAGTATAATATCTGTCATATTTTGATTATGGATATATTACACATGTCACACACAACAAATCCCCTAAAGATTATTTTTGCTGGTACGCCTGATTTTGCCGCTACCCATTTAAAAGCATTAATTGATGCTAAACATAATGTCATTGCAGTTTTTACTCAGCCCGATCGCCCTGCTGGACGTGGCAATAAGTTAACTGCAAGTCCGGTTAAACAATTAGCAATCGAAAATCATCTTCCTGTTTATCAACCAGCTACACTCAAAACTGAAGAAAATCAAAAAATCATTGCTGAGCTCAATGCCGACATTATGATTGTGGTGGCTTATGGTCTTATTTTACCGCAAGCTGTGCTTGATATGCCTAAACTAGGTTGTTTAAATGTGCATGGTTCATTATTACCAAGATGGCGAGGCGCAGCTCCTATTCAACGCGCTTGTTGGGCTGGTGATACTTTAACCGGTATCACAATTATGCAAATGGATGCAGGGCTTGATACGGGTGATATGTTATATAAACTCACCTGTCCAATTGAACCTTCTGATACCAGTGCAACGTTATATAACAAATTGGCGCAATTAGGTCCACAAGGACTACTTGATACCTTAACACTAATTACCGAAGGAAAAATCCAACCTGAAAAACAAGATCCATCACAGGTCACTTATGCTGAAAAATTATCTAAACAAGAAGCTAAACTTGATTGGAACCTATCGGCACAGCAACTTGAACGTTGCATTCGCGCCTTTAATCCTTGGCCTGTTAGTTATTTTGACGTTAATGGCGAACCAGTAAAGGTATGGCAAGCAGAAATGATAAAAACATCCCACAATCGACCTGTTGGCACTATTTTACAAGCAGATAAAAAAGGAATATGTATTGCAACAAGTGATGGCGCATTAAATATGACACTTTTACAACCTGCTGGTAAAAAACCAATGTCTGCTCAAGATCTATTGAACTCTCGCAAAGCATGGTTTGAAGTAGGTAAGATACTGGGGAAATAGTTAAAAAGATATTACAGGATAAATTCCTGTAATATTATCGTTTTTTGGCTAACAGCGTCGCAAAGCGGAGCTTTATTCGGTTGCCATGGATATCCGTTTTATGCAGTTCGCCAACATCTTCATTGTATTTTAGGATGTCCCAATTTTGATAATAATTAAGTAACTCATTCTCTTTAAACGTAAACGAAAATCCTACAGTGCAAGGAAAATCATCAGTTGACATAGCGCAAACAATTAAATTATAACCACCTGTTTTAGTTATGTTTTGCATATTATGAATGATATCGGGAATTCTATCTGGTTGTAAAAACATCATTACAACAGTTGAAATAATTAAATCGTAGTTACCTTTTAAATTAGCCTGATTAATATCATAAATAGATGCATTGATATGCGATAAATGATCGTTTGCAATAATTTCTTGTAAATTACTAATACTCATTTCTGACTTATCAACGGCATCAACATCAAAACCAAGTAGCTGTAGATAGAGTGAATTACGGCCTGAACCACAACCTAAATCTAGAGCTTTTCCGGCCTGAATGATTTGACAGACTTCCAACACGTCAGAATGGGTTTTAGTCATCTGATATTTTTTCTGGCTATAATCCTCAGGTTGACAATAAAAAGCCAACTGGCACTGCAAATCATCTGAAACTTGAGCTATTCGATGCCATTGCTGAGGCTCAATAAATGGAGGCTGATGCTGAACATCAAAAACATATTGAGAAACGATATCGCCTTGCTCGGTTAACATATCAAAATTGATATGACCTTTTATGATGTTTAATTTTGCCCAAGTACCTAGTTGTGTATTATGTTTTTCACGGAACAAATCGGGTAAAGTTTTTGCATCCCAAACAGGTAACGTTTTATAGCAAACTAAATCTTTATCTTTCATCATGAAGTACCAACAATGTCATCTAATAGTTGAGTATTATAGTCAAGTATTAATTAAATAAACAACTTATTTTTTAGAAATAAAATGACGATTAAATAAGGAAAAATAAATTTATAGTAGCGAAGTTAACTATATCAACATATAATCATCAGCATTCTAGAATATATAGTAAAAAATATTAGAGGAACAATTTATGGGATTTTTAACAGGTAAACGCATACTGGTTACCGGCGTTGCAAGTAATCGTTCTATTGCTTACGGTATTGCAAAAGCGATGCACCGTGAAGGCGCAGAATTAGCTTTTACTTATCAAAGCGAAAAATTAAAAGGCCGTGTTGAAGAGTTTGCTGCTGATTTTAATTCTAAAATCGTTTTACCTTGTGATGTTGCGCATGATGAAAGCATCACAACATTATTTACAGAGCTAGCTAAAACTTGGGATAAATTCGATGGTTTTGTTCATGCAATTGCCTTCGCTCCTGGTGATCAATTAGATGGTGATTATGTTAATGCGGTAACTCGTGAAGGTTTTGCCATCGCACATGATATTAGCTCTTATAGCTTTGTTGCTATGGCTAAAGCTTGTCGTTCAATGCTAAATCCTGACTCAGCATTAGTCACTCTTTCTTATTTAGGCGCTGAACGTGCAATTCCTAATTATAACGTTATGGGTCTTGCTAAAGCATCTTTAGAAGCAAATGTACGTTATATGGCAAATGCAATGGGACCTGAAGGTATTCGTGTAAATGCAATTTCTGCTGGCCCTATTCGTACTTTAGCTGCATCAGGAATTAAAGATTTCAAAAAGATGTTATCACATTGTGAATCAGTAACCCCTATTCGTCGTACAGTAACCATTGAAGACGTAGGTAATTCAGCTGCATTCTTATGTTCAAATTTATCGTCAGGTATTACAGGTGAAGTCATTCATGTTGATGGTGGCTTTAGCATCGCAGCGATGAATGAATTAGAACTTAAGTAATATAGTAGAATATTTTAATGAAAGGCTAATTGTAAAATTAGCCTTTTTTATTGCATAAAAGTAAATCTATCAATGATTAAGCTTTCTTAGATTTAATATGAATGCCTATTTTGCTAAGTAACGACACAAATAAACTGTTGTCTCGCTGACTTGCACATCAAATTGACTCTCTTTGGCGACATGAAAAATCTGCCCTGCTTCAAAAATTTGCCAATCAGTTGCAGTAGGTAATAAAACTTTGAGCGAACCAGTGATCACTGTCATTTCTTCTGGATTATTGGTACTAAAAACATATTCGCCAGGCATCATCACACCAACAGAGGCTTTACCCGTTGAGCCATTTTCAAAACCTATAGACTTCACTTTTCCATCAAAATAATCATTAATTTCTAACATAAAAACCCCTCTCCTCAACTTTTTTTATAAATTTTATTAAACTTATTATTATCAGCTTAATTGATTTCAATTAGCTATCCAACGATTATTTATTAGTTAAAAGTTATTTTTTAAACCAAAATCGCATCAATAACAAAGATAATATTAAAACTTCCTAAATTACAAAGAAAATAGCATACAGAAGCGTTTTTTTCCGTTAAAATTTAACATTATTTGCTCAGTAACAGTTTGTTGGAGAAAACATGAAAATAGCAAAAAATACAGTTGTAAGTTTAGCATATAAAGTTCGTACAAAAGATGGCGTGTTAGTTGATGAAGCTACAGCAGCTGCGCCACTTGAATATTTACAAGGTGCAGGAAACTTATTACAAGACCTTGAAAATGCGTTAGAAGGCCGTCAAGTTGGTGATAAATTTGATGTGGAATTAGTTAACCCTTATGGTGATTTTAACGATGCATTGGTACAAAATGTACCGCGTGATGTTTTTGTTGGAGTTGATGACCTCGAAGTTGGTATGCGTTTTTTTGCTGATACTGACCAAGGTTCTTTACCCGTTGAAATCACGGCTATTGATGGCGATACCGTTACTATTGATGGTAACCATATGTTAGCTGGCCAAGACTTAAATTTTAATGTTGAAGTGCTTGCTATTCGTGAAGCGACACCTGATGAGATATCTCATGGTCATATTCATGGTGCACACGATCATGGACATGGTGGCTGTGGTTGTGGTGGTCACGATGATCATGACGATGATGAAGAAAGCGGTTGTTGTGGCGGTGGAAACGGCAGTTGCGGATGTCACTAATATTTAAATAAAATAGAATTTTAAAAGCGCTGATTAGCGCTTTTTTTGTAAAATAGTCTCGATCTTTGCGAACCATTTCACAACTTTTCATCTGTTTCGTTATCAATTTATAAAAATTAATCAATAATCTCATTTTAAAAAAATGGGAATACCATAATTATGTCAACACAATGCAGACTTTTGATGCCACGAGAAAAATTATTACAATTTGGTGTTGAAGCGCTGTCAGATGCTGAATTACTTGCTCTTTTTTTACGTACGGGAACTCGTAATTTACCAGTATTAACGTTATCCCAAAAATTATTAAATGAATTCGGTTCCTTTTACCATTTAATGAATGCAAGTCATGATGAATTTTGTAAAAAAGAAGGTTTGGGAACAGCTAAATACACTCAATTGAAAGCGGTGGTTGAACTATCTCATCGTTATTTAAAAGTTAAAATGACCAAAGAAAATTATCTTACATCACCTACTTTAACTCATCATTATCTAGCTAATCGTTTAATGGATAAAGATCGTGAAATTTTTATGGTTATTTTTCTAGATAACCAGAATCACGTGATTAATTGTGAGGAGATGTTTGTAGGAACATACAACTGCGTTGAGGTTCATCCTAGAGAAGTCGCTAGAAAAGCCTTACAATACAATGCGGCAGCATTAATTTTAGCACATAACCATCCTTCAGGCTTAGCTGAACCAAGTCAAGCTGATCGTGCATTAACTAAAAAAATCGAACAAGTTTGTGAATTAATTGATGTCCGAGTTATCGATCATCTCGTCATTGGTAAAGGTGAATACGTCTCTTTTGCGGAACGAGGATGGATTTTATAATAACTTTTACTTACAATATAAAATTAAATAGCCATTAAGTAACAGACTATGAACCAACAATTGGAATTATTAGAAACAAAAGTTGCATTTCAAGAGATGACCATTGAAGAATTAAATCAAATGGTGGTTAATCTACAGTCCGATATCAGCAAACTTAAAGAACAATTAACGTTATTATCACAAAAATTACAAGCAACCCAAACATCGAACATAGCAAGTTTATCAGAAGAAACTCCGCCTCCACATTATTAACTTATAGCATTAAAATGTTTTGAAGAATTCCTACTAATTATGGACAAAATGGTGGCTATATCATTTGCCATCTCGTTTAAAATTGCTGGTACTTATATTAAACTTTGGTAGTTAAATCTATAATAATCAGCTAATAAAAAACCGGCTCATTAGCCGGTTTTAATTTTAAGCTTTAATTATTTATTCAGCTGCTGCTTCTGCTTCTACAGCAGGGCGATCAACTAATTCAATATAAGCCATTGGAGCATTATCTCCATCACGAAAACCACATTTTAAAATGCGTACATAACCGCCAGGACGGGTAGCAAAACGTGGGCCTAAATCTGAAAATAATTTTTTCACTGTATCTTTATCACGGATACGAGCAAAAGCCAAACGGCGATTAGCTACGCTATCGCTTTTGGCTAGCGTAATTAACGGTTCAACAACACGACGCAACTCTTTTGCTTTAGGCAATGTAGTTTTGATGATTTCATGTTCAACAAGTGAACTAGTCATGTTACGAAACATTGCTTGACGATGGCTGCTATTTCGGTTCAGTTGACGACCACTTTTACGATGGCGCATAACTTTATCCTTCTTATATAAATTTTATTTTAGTCTTCAACAATACTTGCTGGTGGCCAGTTCTCAAGACGCATGCCTAAAGACAAACCACGAGACGCGAGCACATCCTTAATTTCAGTAAGTGATTTCTTACCAAGATTAGGGGTTTTAAGTAACTCAACTTCGGTACGTTGTACTAAATCACCAATATAATGAACTGCTTCTGCTTTTAAGCAATTAGCAGACCGAACAGTTAATTCGAGATCATCTACTGGACGTAGAAGAATCGGATCAAATTCCGGTTTATCTTCTTTAACTTCAGGTTGACGTACATCACGTAAATCAACGAAAGCTTCAAGTTGTTCAGCCAAAATAGTTGAAGCACGACGAATAGCCTCTTCAGGATCAATCGTACCATTAGTTTCCATATCAATAACTAATTTATCTAAATCGGTACGTTGTTCCACACGAGCCGCATCGACAGAATAAGCGATACGCTCGACTGGGCTATAACATGCATCAACTAATAGACGACCAATCGGTCGCTCTTCATCTTCTGACTTAACGCGAGCAGAAGCAGGGACATAACCACGTCCTCGTTGTACACGAATACGCATACTAATTGAAGCATTGGCATCAGTAAGATGACAAATTACTAAATCAGGATTTACAATTTCAACATCACCATCGTGAGTGATATCCGATGCAGTTACCGCACCTACCCCTGATTTATTTAAAGTCAGCATAACATCATCTTTAGTATGTACACGTACTGCTAATTTTTTCAAATTAAGCAGAATATCAAGCACATCTTCTTGAACGCCTTCTTTAGTACTATACTCATGCAGAACACCGTCAATTTCAACTTCGGTCACTGCATATCCCGGCATAGATGATAATAAAATGCGGCGTAGTGCATTACCTAAAGTATGTCCAAAACCACGCTCAAGTGGCTCTAAAGTCACTTTTGCATGAGTTGGGCTGTATTGAACAACGTCAACTAGGTGAGGTTTTAAAAACTCTGTTACAGAACCCTGCATTATGTCCTCTCTTAAGTGCTAAACTTTACTTAGAGTAAAGTTCGACGATCAAATGTTCGTTGATGTCAGCAGATAAATCTGAACGTTCTGGTAAGCGTTTGAACACACCTTCCATTTTGCTAGCATCAACTTCTAACCATGTTGGTTTTTCACGTTGTTCAGCTAACTCTAAAGCGGCTTTAATACGTGCTTGTTTTTTAGATTTTTCACGAACACTAATCACATCTTCAGGTGAAACTTGATAAGATGCGATGTTAACAACGTGACCATTAACAAGAACAGCTTTATGACTAACTAATTGACGAGCTTCAGCACGAGTTGCACCGAATCCCATACGATAAACAACGTTATCTAAGCGACGTTCTAAAAGACCTAACAAGTTTTCACCTGTATTACCTTTAATACGTGCTGCATTTTTGTAGTAATTACGGAATTGACGTTCTAGAATTCCATAAATACGTCTAACTTTTTGTTTTTCGCGTAACTGAACACCATAATCTGATAAACGCGGTTTACGCGCACCATGTTGTCCAGGAGCTTGTTCTAACTTACATTTACTGTCAACCGCTCGGACGCCAGACTTAAGGAATAAATCTGTACCTTCACGACGACTTAATTTGAGCTTTGGTCCCAAATATCTTGCCATTTTTTTTCTCCAATAATCCTATAAACATTCAATGTTTAATAAAAAATTAAACACGACGTTTCTTTGGTGGACGACAACCGTTATGAGGAATCGGAGTAACATCAGTAATATTAGTGATGCGATAACCCGCTGCATTTAATGCACGAATTGTTGACTCACGACCAGGACCAGGTCCTTTTACCATAACTTCCAGATTCTTAATTCCGTAGTCTTTTACGGCTTCTGCACAACGCTCTGCTGCTACTTGAGCTGCGAACGGAGTTGACTTACGAGAGCCACGGAAACCAGAACCACCAGCGGTTGCCCAACCCAACGCATTACCTTGACGATCGGTAATTGTTACGATTGTATTGTTAAATGATGCATGAATATGAGCTATACCATCAGAAACTTGCTTTTTAACACGTTTACGTGTACGAACAGGTGTCTTTGCCATTTATTATCACCTCAATTATTTCTTGATTGGCTTACGCGGTCCCTTACGGGTACGAGCGTTAGTCTTAGTGCGTTGACCACGGACAGGAAGTCCACGACGATGACGCACACCACGATAACAACCAAGGTCTAATAAACGCTTGATACTCATAGTTACTTCACGACGTAAATCACCTTCAACAGTGAATTTAGCGACTTGTTCACGTAACTTTTCAATCTGATCTTCAGATAGTTCTCTGATCTTAACATGTTCAGGAATACCAGCTTCAGCACAAATTGTCTTAGCGCGGGTATTACCGATACCATAAATTGCTTGTAACGCAATAACAGTATGTTGTTGATCAGGAATGTTAATGCCTGCTATACGGGCCACTATGCACTCCTTTATTGTTAATGTTCAGCAAATCCACCATACTGAAAAGCCCGTTTTCAGGATACTCAAACGGCGGATCTACAAAAAAATTTTAGGCTGGCTATTCTAGCCAGCTTTACTATACTTTGGCAAGTAAAATATGCAAAAGTTCAATTTCGCAGTTAAATAATATTAACCTTGACGTTGTTTGTGTTTACCTTCAATGCAAATAACACGAACGATGCCATTGCGTTTGATGATTTTACAATTTCTGCATAATTTCTTGACTGAAGCACGAACTTTCATGTTTTTCTCCGTAACTTCTGGCTAACTTATCGGCCGTAGCCTTTAAGGTTCGCTTTCTTTAACACTGACTCATAACGATTTGGCATCATTAAAGTCTGTACTTGTGCCATAAAATCCATGATTACAACAACCACAATTAACAAAGATGTTCCACCAAATTGAACTGGAACTTTCATCGCACTTGTCATAAACATTGGTACCAAACATACAAAAGTAATGTAGATAGCGCCAATTAGCGTTAAACGTGTCATTACTTTATCAATATACTTCGATGTTTGTTCACCTGGACGGATACCTGGAATAAATGCACCAGATTTTTTTAACTGATCTGCTGTTTCTCTCGGATTGAAAACCAATGCGGTATAGAAGAAACAGAAGAAAATAATCGCAGCTGCAAAAAAGATTATGTATAACGGTTGATCATGAGAGAAATATTGCCCAATAAGAACAAAGATATATCTCCATCCTTCACCATTTCCTTGAAACCAAGAAGCCATCATTGATGGTAACATAATAATTGTTGAAGCAAATATTGCTGGAATTACACCTGCCATATTAATTTTAAGAGGTAAATGCGTACTTTGTGCGGCATACACACGACGACCTTGTTGTCTTTGAGCGTAATTAACAACAATACGTCGTTGACCACGTTCAACAAAAACGACAAAGTAAGTCACACCAACCACTAATGCAGCGATTACTAATAATAAAATCGGATGCAAATCACCAGAACGAGCTTGTTCAATTGTTTCATATATCGCATGAGGAAGACTTGCCACAATACCAGCAAAGATAATGATAGAAATACCATTACCTACACCGCGCTCTGTGATCTGTTCACCCAACCACATAAGAAACATAGTGCCAGTAACTAAGCTAACCGATGCAATAAAATAGAAAGAAAATCCTGGATTAATCACAACTTGACTATAACCAGGAATATTCGGTAAACCAGTCGCAATACCGACTGCTTGTACAATCGCTAAAGCTAGTGTGCCATAACGAGTATATTGGCTAATTTTCTTACGACCTGATTCACCTTCTTTCTTCAATTCAGCTAATTTAGGATTAATTGATGTCAATAACTGCACAATGATTGATGCAGAAATATAAGGCATTATCCCTAAAGCAAATATTGAAGCACGGCTTAAAGCACCACCAGAGAACATATTGAACATACCAACAATACCATTAGATGATGCTTGTAGTAAGTCCGATAACGCTTTAGTATCAACACCAGGAACCGGAACGTAAGAACCAAGACGGAAAACAATAAGCGCTAAAAGCACAAATAATAAACGTCTTTTAAGCTCACTACTACCGCCTCGTGTGCTTTGAAAATCTAATCCTGGTTGCTTTGCCATCTTTCTAATTATTCCTCAATTTTTCCGCCAGCAGCTTCAATTGCAGCTTTAGCACCTTTAGTTACTCGAATACCACGAACTGTTACTGGTTTAGAAATTTCACCAGATAACATGATTTTTGCATATTCGATTTGTGAATTAATCACATTAGCAACTTTTAAGCTATTTAGGTCAACAATATCACCTTCAACTTTCATTAAATCTGAAAGACGAACTTGTGCTGTTACCATAGCTTTACGTGAGGTAAAACCAAATTTTGGTAAACGACGATATAAAGGCATTTGACCACCTTCAAAGCCACGACGAACGCCGCCACCTGAACGAGATTTTTGACCTTTGATACCACGAGTACCAGTTTTACCAAGCCCTGAACCGATTCCACGGCCTACGCGCTTAGGTGCATGCTTTGAACCTTCAGCAGGAGATAAAGTATTTAAACGCATTACTATTACTCCTCAACTTTAACCATGTAATAAACTTGGTTTACCATACCGCGAATTGCAGGTGTATCTTCACGTTCAACAGTATGACCAATACGACGTAATCCTAAACCAACTAACGTTGCTTTATGCTTCGGTAGACGACCAATAGAACTACGAGTTTGTGTAATTTTAATTGTCTTTGCCATGGCTAATTACCCCAAAATTTCTTCGACGGTTTTACCACGCTTAGCAGCAACCATTTCTGGAGATTTCATATTTTCTAAGCCATCAATCGTTGCACGAACCACGTTAATTGGGTTTGTAGAACCATATGCTTTAGCTAGAACGTTACGAACACCAGCAACTTCTAATACAGCACGCATCGCACCACCGGCGATAATACCAGTACCTTCTGATGCTGGTTGCATATAAACACGAGAACCTGTGTGAGCACCTTTAACTGGATGCTGTAAAGTATCGTTGTTTAACGCAACATTGATCATATTGCGACGTGCTTTTTCCATTGCTTTTTGGATTGCTGCTGGCACTTCACGTGCTTTACCATATCCAAAACCTACGCGGCCATTACCGTCACCAACAACAGTTAGTGCAGAAAAACTAAAAATACGACCACCTTTTACGGTTTTAGAGACTCGGTTAACTGCGATTAATTTTTCCTGCAGTTCACCAGCTTGTTTTTCGATGTTTGACATCTTTAACTCCTACCTTAGAACTGTAGGCCAGCTTCGCGAGCAGCATCTGCTAGCGCCTGAACTCGACCATGATATTGGAAACCTGAACGATCAAAAGAAACTTCTTTGATATCTTTCGCTAATGCACGCTCTGCAATTGCTTTACCAACTGCTGCTGCGGCATCTTTGTTTCCAGTGTATTTTAAACTTTCACTGATAGCTTTTTCTAATGTAGAAGCGGCTGCCAGTACTTCTGATCCGTTTGGTGCGATAATCTGCGCATAAATATGACGCGGAGTACGGTGAACTACTAAGCGAGTTGCAAGTAGTTCATGCATCTTACGACGCGCTTTAGTTGCACGACGGATACGAGCTGATTTCTTATCCATAGTGTTACCTTACTTTTTCTTAGCTTCTTTAGTACGCACAACTTCATCTGCGTAACGAACACCTTTACCTTTATAAGGTTCAGGACGACGATAAGCACGGATATCTGCTGCCACTTGTCCGATTAACTGTTTATCAGCACTTTTTAGTACGATTTCAGTTTGAGAAGGACACTCAGCTGTTACACCTTTAGGTAATTGATGTTCAATTGGATGTGAATATCCAAGAGATAAACCAATTGCATTACCTTTAACTTGTGCACGATAACCGACACCAACTAGCTGAAGTTTTTTAGTAAAACCTTCAGTAACACCAATTACCATTGCATTAATCAATGCACGAGCTGTACCTGCTTGAGCCCAAGCATCAGCAAAGCCGTCACGAGGTGCAAATTTAATTTGACCTTCTTCTTGATTAATTACAACAGCATTATTTATTGTGCGAGATAACTCGCCATTTTTACCTTTAATCGTAATTACCTGACCATTGAGTTTTACCTCTACGCCAGCAGGAACAACGACAGGTGCTTTTGCAACACGAGACATTTTTTTCTCCCTTACGCTACGTAGCAGATAATTTCACCACCAAGACCAGCTTGGCGTGCTGCACGATCAGTCATAACACCTTTAGAAGTAGAAATAACTGCAATACCTAATCCAGCCATTACTTTTGGTAATTCATCTTTACGTTTATAAATACGTAAACCTGGACGGCTAACACGTTTAATACTTTCTACAACAGCCTTACCTTGGAAATATTTTAAAGTGATTTCCAATTCTGGTTTAGTGTCACCAACTACTTTATAGTCCCCGATATAACCTTCTTCTTTTAGCACATTGGCAATTGCCACTTTTAGCTTAGAGGAAGGCATGGTGACTGCAACTTTATTCGCAGCTTGACCGTTACGAATACGGGTCAACATATCTGCTATAGGATCTTGCATGCTCATCTATAACACTCCCCTGATTACCAACTTGCCTTTTTAAGACCAGGAATCTCACCACGCATGGCTGACTCACGAACCTTAATACGGCTTAAACCAAATTTACGAAGGACGCCATGAGGACGACCGGTTTGACGACAACGACGACGTTGACGTGATGGACTAGAATCACGAGGAAGCGTTTGCAATTTAAGCACTGCATTCCAACGATCTTCATCTGATGCATTAAGATCAGAGATAATCGCTTTTAATTCTTGACGCTTTGCAAAATATTTTTCTGCTAGCTTTACGCGTTTCTTATCGCGTTCAATCATTGATTGTTTAGCCATTATGCCCTACCTTACTTACGAAATGGGAAGTTAAAGGCAGATAATAAAGCTCGGCCTTCTTCATCAGATTGTGCAGTAGTTGTGATAGTAATATCTAAACCACGAACACGATCAACTTTATCATAATCGATTTCAGGGAAAACGATTTGTTCACGAACACCCATGCTATAGTTACCACGACCATCGAAAGATTTTGCGCTTAAGCCACGAAAATCTCGAGTACGAGGAAGAGCAATATAAACTAGACGTTCAAAAAATTCCCACATACGTTCGCCACGTAAAGTGACTTTACAACCAATAGGATACCCTTGACGGATTTTAAAACCAGCAACTGATTTGCGTGCTTTAGTGACAAGTGGTTTTTGACCACTGATTGCTGCTAAATCAGCAACCGCATTATCTAATAATTTCTTATCAGTAATTGCTTCACCCACACCCATATTCAAGGTGATCTTTTCGATCCGAGGGACTTGCATGACAGATTTGTAGCCAAACTGTTCTTGCAGTTTATTTACTACCTGTGCTTTGTAGTAATCATGCAGTTTCGCCATCGTACACTCCAAATTACTTAATTGATTAATTTATTAGTAGACTTATAAAAACGGACTTTTTTTCCATCTTCAAAACGAAAGCCTACGCGATCTGCTTTGCCTGTATCTTGGTTAAAAATTGCTACGTTAGAAACGTTAATTGGCGCTTCTTTCTCAACAATTCCACCTTCTTGATTTAATGCAGGTACTGGTTTTTGATGTTTTTTCACCAAATTAATACCTTCAACAATCACTTTACCAGTAGACAAAACACTTTTTACTTTACCGCGTTTACCTTTATCTTTACCGGCTAACACGATAACTTCATCTTCTCGACGGATTTTAGCTGCCATTACCCGCTCCTTACAGTACTTCTGGTGCTAATGAAATGATCTTCATAAACTTCTCAGAACGAAGTTCACGAGTGACCGGTCCAAAAATACGCGTACCAATCGGTTGCTCACTGTTATTATTTAAAATAACGCAAGCATTGCGATCGAAACGAATGACAGATCCATCAGGACGACGAACACCTTTTCTAGTGCGCACGACTACAGCTTTAAGTACATCACCTTTTTTCACTTTACCACGTGGAATTGCTTCTTTAATGGTAACTTTGATGATATCACCGACAGCTGCATAACGACGATGCGATCCACCGAGAACCTTGATACACATTACGCTACGTGCGCCAGAGTTATCAGCAACATCGAGCCTAGTCTGTTCTTGGATCATTTTAATGCTCCGTATAAATTAATTATTGTCTAATCTACCTTCATCCACCTCAACTACCATGGATAAGAATAGACAACCAAAAACCCACATATGTGAGGGCGCATAGTATAACACCACTCAAATAAAATGGATAGCATAAAATAAACGGCCGATGAGCCGTTTATTAAATTATGTACAGTTTTTAATCAAAAAAGATTAACTAACTGCTTTTTCAACGATTCGAACAAGAGTCCAAGATTTGGTTTTTGATAATGGACGACACTCTTTAATTTCAACAGTATCACCAATACCACACTCGTTGTTTTCATCATGTACATGCAATTTAGTCGTACGTTTAATGAACTTACCATATAACGGATGCTTCACTTTACGTTCAATAGCTACAGTAATAGATTTATCCATTTTGTCGCTAATAACACGACCTTGCTGAGTACGAATTTTTACTTCAGTAGTCATATTACGCACCCGCCTTCTCAGTTAATAACGTTTTAACTCGTGCAATATTACGACGCACTTGTTTTAACATATGAGTTTGTGTTAACTGCCCCCCAGCTAATTGCATACGTAAGTTAAATTGCTCACGTAATAAATTAAGAAGTTCAGTATTTAACTCTTCAACGCTTTTTTCGCGTAGCTCTTTTGCTTTCATTTACATCACCGTCTTAATCACAAAGGTGGTTTTAATTGGCAGTTTTGCAGCTGCCAACGCAAATGCTTCACGAGCAACTTCTTCCGGTACACCGTCCATTTCATAAAGGACTTTACCTGGTTGAATCTGAGCAACCCAGTATTCAACGTTACCCTTACCTTTACCCATACGCACTTCAAGTGGTTTTTCAGTAATTGGTTTATCAGGGAAAACTCGAATCCAGATTTTACCTTGACGCTTAACTGCACGAGTCATTGCACGACGTGCCGCTTCGATCTGGCGCGCAGTCAAACGACCACGACCCACAGCCTTAAGACCGAATGTACCGAAACTAACGTCAGTACTTACAGCAAGACCACGATTGCGGCCCTTGTGCACTTTACGGAATTTTGTACGCTTTGGTTGTAACATCAGCGACGCTCCTTATTGTTTTCGGCCTTTGCGCTGCTTTTTCGGTTGAGCAGCAGGTTGTTTTTCTGCTTGTTCAACGGCAGCCATACCACCAAGGATCTCACCTTTGAAGATCCACACTTTAACACCAATAATACCATAGGTAGTTAATGCTTCAGATGTACCATAATCGATATCAGCACGTAGAGTATGTAGAGGCACACGACCTTCACGATACCATTCACTACGAGCGATTTCAGCGCCGCCTAAACGACCACTTACTTCAACTTTGATACCTTTAGCACCCGCTTTCATTGCGTTTTGAACCGCACGTTTCATAGCGCGACGGAACATAACACGGCGTTCTAACTGAGAGGTAATACTGTCAGCAACTAATTTAGCGTCAAGTTCTGGTTTACGAACTTCAGCAATATTAATTTGTACTGCAACATCACGTTTCTCTCTTTTGTCTTTGTATTTATTGACAATAGAAGCTACGGCATTACGTAATTTTTCAACGTCCTCACCTTTTTTACCAATCACAATACCTGGACGAGCAGTGTGAATAGTAATGCGAACGTTAGTTTCTGCTGAACGGTCGATCACAATTTTAGAGATAGATGCTTGTGCTAATTCTTTATTTAAGAATTCACGCACTCTAAAATCACTTTCTAAATTATCAGCGAATGTCTTTGTACCCGAATACCATGTAGATGTCCAAGGCTTGACGATGCCTAGTCGGATACCATTTGGATTTACTTTTTGACCCATTGCTATTCTCCAGCCTAGCGATCAGAGACGATCACGGTGATGTGACTCGTACGCTTCAAAATTCGATCTGCACGACCTTTTGCACGAGGCATAATACGCTTCATGGTTGGGCCTTCGTCTACGAAAATTTTCGCGACTTTCAGATCATCAATATCAGCACCATCGTTATGCTCTGCATTAGCAATAGCAGACTCTAATACTTTTTTAACTAGTACAGCCGCTTTTTTATTGGTGTACGTTAAAATATCAAGTGCCTGAGACACTTTTTTACCGCGAACAAGATCTGCAACTAAGCGAACTTTTTGTGCAGAAGAACGAGCGTGGCGGTACTTTGCAATTGTTTCCATCTCTTTCTCCTACTTATTTCTTCTTAGCTTTCTTATCCGCAGCGTGGCCGCGATAAGTACGAGTCGGCGCGAATTCACCCAATTTATGACCAACCATTTCGTCGGAAACATAAACTGGAACGTGCTGACGACCATTATGGACAGCGATGGTCAAACCGATCATGTTAGGAAAGATCGTTGAACGACGGGACCAAGTACGAATTGGTTTCTTGTCCCCGCTTTCCACCGCTTTCTCTACCTTCTTCAGCAAGTGTAGGTCAATAAAAGGACCCTTCTTGAGAGAACGTGGCATAGCTAATCCTCTATATTAATTATTTCTTATTGCGACGGCGAACAATATACTTATCAGTACGTTTGTTGCTACGCGTTTTCAATCCTTTGGCTTTTTGACCCCATGGAGACACAGGATGTTTACCAAAGTTACGACCTTCACCACCACCATGTGGATGGTCTACCGGGTTCATTGCTGTACCACGAACAGTAGGACGAACACCACGCCAACGCGAAGCACCCGCTTTACCTAATACGCGAAGCATATGTTCTGAATTACCCACTTCACCAATAGTGGCGCGGCAATCAGATAATACTTTACGCATTTCACCTGAACGTAGACGTAATGTTACATAAGCACCATCACGAGCAACGATTTGAACATAACTACCAGCAGAGCGAGCAAGTTGTCCGCCTTTACCTGGTTTCATTTCAATATTATGCACGGTAGAACCGACTGGAATATTGCGCATCGGTAAACAGTTACCTGTTTTAATTGATGCATCAACACCAGATTGGATCTGATCACCTGCTTTTAAGCCTTTAGGCGCTAAAATATAACGACGTTCACCGTCTTTATATAGAACCAATGCAATATTTGCACTACGGTTCGGATCATATTCCAAACGTTCAACAACTGCTGGAATACCATCTTTATTACGCTTAAAGTCGACAATACGATAATGTTGTTTATGACCACCACCGATATGACGGGTAGTGATACGACCATTATTATTGCGACCACCAGTTTTGCTTTTTGAATCAAGCAACGGTGCATAAGGCTTACCTTTATGCAACTCTGGGTTAACCACTTTAACAACGTGGCGACGACCCGGAGATGTAGGTTTACACTTAACAACTGCCATTGTTCTTACTCCTCCGAATTACTCAGCGACGCCAGCAAGGTCTAAGTTTTGACCTTCTGCTAAAGTAACGTAAGCTTTTTTCCAGTCGCTACGGCGACCGATTTGTTGACCACGACGTTTTACTTTGCCTTTAACAACAAGAGTATTTACGTCATCTACTTTAACTTCAAATAGTTGTTCAACTGCGGCTTTAATCTCTCTCTTAGTAGCATCTTTAGCAACTTTCAATACTAATGTATTTGTTTTTTCCATTGAAATAGATGCTTTTTCAGAAACATGTGGTGCTCGCAGGACTTTAAGCAGACGCTCTTCACGAATCATGCTAACATCTCCTCTACTTGTTTAACGGCATCAACAGTGATAACCACTTTGTCAAATGCAATCAAACTAACTGGATCAATACCTGCCACATCACGCACATCAACTTTATATAAGTTACGTGCTGCTAAGAAAAGATTTTCATCAACTTCAGAGGTAATGATTAGAACATCATTTAAGTTCATATCATTTAATTTCTGAGTTAATAATTTAGTCTTAGGTGCTTCAACAGTAAATGTTTCAACCACGATTAAACGTTCTTGACGCACTAATTCAGAGAAAATACTCTTTAATGCACCACGATACATTTTACGGTTAACTTTTTGGCTATGATCTTGTGGTTTTGCTGCAAATGTTACACCACCACTACGCCAGATTGGGCTCTTAATAGAACCTGAACGAGCACGACCAGTGCCTTTTTGACGCCATGGTTTTTTGCCTGAACCAGCGATTTCTGCACGAGTTTTTTGTGCGCGAGAGCCTTGACGAGCAGCAGATGCATAAGCAACAACTACTTGGTGAACTAACGCTTCATTAAACTCACGTCCGAAGGTAGTTTCGGAAACAGAAAGCGCTTGCGCGTCTTTTACTACTAATTCCATCTCTATCTCCTCGACGTTAAGCCTTGATTGCCGGTTTAACAATTACGTCACTATTGATTGCGCCTGGTACTGCACCTTTAATTAATAAAAGGTTACGTTCTGCATCAACACGCACAATATCTAAGTTTTGAACAGTTACACGTTCATTACCTAGGTGACCTGCCATTTTACGACCTTTGAACACTTTACCTGGAGTTTGGTTTTGACCGATAGAGCCATGACCACGGTGTGCCAAAGAGTTACCATGTGTTGCATCTTGAGTACGGAAATTCCAACGTTTAGTTACGCCAGCAAAACCTTTACCTTTAGATGTTCCAGTAACATCAACTTTTTTAACGTCTGTAAAAATATCAACGTTAATGCTTTGACCTACAGTATATTCGCCTTCTTCAAAACGGAATTCCCATAGACCACGACCAGCTTCAACGCCAGCCTTAGCGAAATGACCTGCTTCAGGTTTATTTACGCGGCTTGCTTTTTTGCTGCCAGTAGTAACCTGAATAGCTTGATAACCATCATTCTCAAGAGTTTTAACTTGAGTAACGCGGTTGCTTTGAACTTCAACTACGGTGACAGGAATAGAAACACCCTCTTCGGTGAAGATTCGTGTCATTCCTACTTTACGACCGATTAAACCAATCATTGTTTAGACCTCTCAATCATTCAGCTTAGGATTAACCTAAACTGATCTGCACATCAACACCGGCAGCAAGGTCTAGACGCATTAAAGCATCAACTGTTTTTTCAGTTGGCTCAACGATATCAACTAGACGTTTGTGAGTACGAATCTCATATTGATCACGCGCATCTTTATTTACGTGCGGAGAAATCAATACGGTGAAACGTTCTTTGCGTGTCGGTAATGGAATAGGACCACGAACTTGTGCGCCTGTGCGCTTCGCAGTTTCTACAATTTCAGCAGTTGATTGATCAATCAAACGATGATCAAACGCTTTTAACCGAATACGGATTCTTTGGTTCGACATGAGACCAGAGCTCCACTATTTAAAAGTTATAACAAAAGATTACTCCTCTTGCCCTGTTTCGATTGACAGGAGAGTGTAATCCGTTCTTTTTCGTAATTCCCAAATCGGGAATATTGTTGATATAATTCAATATTTTTACATAAAGATTATATCTTTTTACTCATTTGCTTACATAAAGACAATAAACAAAGTGGCGGGATTATACCCCGTTAGTTAATCAACATCAAGTATTAATTATCATACAGATAGAGAAAATATGATCATTAATAGCTATCAAAAAAGTTGAGGAACGGGGTTTTTTGACATATTTATGTCGCTATCAGTCACTCAAGTCTGGCTATCAAAATGCGCCTCAATACATCTTTTTTATTTAATATTGCAATAACTCATCGCGATTTCAGATGCTAATTTTGCATTATTAAAAACAAGATTGATATTTGCTTCTAAGCTATCACCACCAGTTAACTCAACCACCTTTGCTAACAAGAATGGGGTAGTCTCTTTACCTTTAATTCCTTGCTCAACTGATTCTTTTAATGCTTTTTCAATTGCTGCGGTAATTAACGCTTCATCCATTGCATATTGTGTCGGGATAGGATTTGCAACCACAACTCCACCATTTAAACCTAAATCCCATTTTACTTTAATCATGTCAGCAATCTGTCTAGCGCTATCTAGTTTTACGCTAACTTCAAACGGACTAGTTCGGCTAAAGAACGATGGCAGTTTTTCTGTTTGATAACCAACCACAGGCACACCAAATGTTTCAAGATATTCCATCGTTAAACCTAAATCTAAAATTGATTTCGCCCCAGCACAGACTACCGCAACATTGGTATTAGCGAGTTCTTGAAGGTCGGCTGAAATATCAAAGGTATGCTCAGCACCTCGATGAACACCACCAAGCCCGCCGGTTGCAAAAACTCGAATACCAGCTAATTCAGCAATAATCATTGTAGCTGCAACCGTTGTCGCACCATTTTGTTTATTGGCAACAACAACAGGTAAATCACGACGACTCACTTTTGTTACATTTAACCCTTCTTTACCAAGAATGGTGATCTCTTCTTTAGATAATCCCGCTTTTAAACGACCATTAATTACCGCAATCGTTGCAGGAATTGCGCCATTTTTTCTGACTATTTCTTCCACTTTTAATGCTGTTTCCACATTTTGTGGATAAGGCATACCATGTGAAATAATAGTAGATTCTAAAGCAACGACAGGTTGATTATTTTCTAGCGCTCGTTTGACTTCAGGCGAAATATCAAGATATTGATTATACTTAGACATATTGTTCATGAAAGGGACTCCAAAATATTTTGAACACAATCAATTGATAAATTAGGATTATTAGTAAATTCTGATGATAATGTTAATGATGAACAGGCTTGACCAAATTTGACACTTTGATAAAAACTCAGTCCATCCAAATAACCTTGAACAAGCCCTGCCAGCATCGCATCACCAGCACCAGTTACGCTAACAATGTCGGTAGGAATTGGCGCGGACCAACCACGATCACCATCGATTTCACTATAGTAAACGCCATCAGCTCCAGCACTAATGGCAATTCGCTGAACACCTTGCTGATGGAACCAGTCAACTACTTTAGGAGTATCATCATTGGTTTCGATTTTTATTCCACTTAAAATTTCGGCCTCTAAACGATTTGGTTTTAAGGTATGAATATATGATAACCAATCTTTGATTTTATAGGATTTAAATGCTGAAACAGTATCAACAAAAATCGGAATAGAGCCAGCATTACTAAACAGCCATGTCAGAGCTTCTTGTTGCAAATTACAGTCAATAACCAGTAATTTAGCATGTTGAATTAACTGTTTTGATTCATTTAATAAGCTTGGGTTTAACTTATTAATAATATCCATATCATTAACAGCTATCACCATTTCACCTGACTCATCAAGTAAAGAAAGATAGGTTGAAGTACGATCTCCTTTTACCACGTGGCAATGATCCATATTAACGCCGGATTTTCGAGTATGTTCGATAAGTTGCGCACCATAAAAATCATCACCTATCATTGAAATAAGGTATGTATCAAGCCCTAATAACGCTAAATTTTCAGCAATATTTCGCCCTACACCACCAGGTGTGCAACGAATTTTACCGGGATTAGAATCTCCATAAACTAATTTCTTATCTGAATAACCAGTCACATCCATATTACATGAACCAACGACAACAACATGATTATTTTCAGATAAAAGATACCCTTTTCCTTTTATATAGCCTTTTTGAGTCAGCGTCATAATATAACCTGCCACACTAGAACGGGTAATGCCTAACATACCAGCAATAACATGCTGTTGAATGAAAGGATTATTGCGAATAATTGTGAGGATCTATTTTTCTCTTTTATTCATAAACACCTGTCTATTTTTAAACACATGTTTATTTTTTGACAATAGCAGAATTATGAAAAGGTTAAAAGCAAACAAATAAACTAGATTGATAAAATGTGATAACTATCACAATTAAAAAAGTTGAGGAGCGGGGTTTTTGAGGAAATCACGTCGCCATAAAGGCGACTAATTAATGATCTTCTTTGGCGTGATTTAGGCTATATCTTGGAATTTCGACTTCAAGATCTTCGTCGGTCACTCGAGCTTGACAACTTAAACGGCTATGAGGCTCAACGCCCCAAGCTTTATCGAGCATGTCATCTTCTTGTTCATCACTCTCTTCAAGTGAATCAAATCCTTTTCGAACTATACAGTGGCAAGTTGAACAAGCACAAGACATCTCACAAGCATGTTCAATTTCAATGTCATTGCGCAAAGCAACTTCTAAAATAGATTCGCCTTCTTCTGCCTCAACAGTTTTTCCTTCAGGACAAAGATCAGCATTTGGTAAAAAGGTAATTTTTGGCATAATAATCTCTTTGGTTAAATATCATCAACGCTATGCCCGGTTAAGGCATGGCGTATTGATCTATTCATGCGTTTTGCTGCAAAAGTTTGCGTTGCATTATCAACATGTTTAATTTCTTGCTCAATCAAATAATAATCATCAGATCCAGTCGCTTGCTGTAATTGATTTTTAGCCTGTAATATGAGGTTAAGTTCCTCTTCATCTAATAAATCGGCATCTTTATCTAAAGCACTTTGCAATGTTTCAAGAACTCGTGCTGCTTCCACTTTCTGCTCTGCAAGCATTCTTATTTGTTTATCTTGATTTGCATAATTGATTGAATCTTGAATCATGGTCGCAATCTCATTTTCTGTCAGTCCATAAGATGGTTTAACTTGAATTGCAGCCTCAACTCCTGTCGATTTTTCCATTGCAGTGACACTTAATAGGCCATCAGCGTCAACTTGAAAGGTAACTCGAATATGAGCTCCACCTGCTGGCATAGGAGGAATGCCCCTTAAAGTAAATTTTGCTAATGATCGACAATCATTAACACTTTCTCGTTCACCTTGTAAAACATGAATCATCATAGCCGTTTGGCCATCTTTAAATGTGGTAAATTCTTGTGCTCTCGCACACGGTATTGTGCTATTACGAGGGATGATTTTTTCTACTAAATCGCCCATCGTTTCAATACCTAATGATAAAGGAATCACGTCAAGCAATAACATATCCGAATCAGGCTTATTGCCAACCAGTATATCCGCCTGTATTGCTGCACCAATGGCAACAACTTTATCTGGATCTATTGAAGTTAAAGGTTCGGTTTCAAAATATTGACCAACCAATTGTCTTACTAATGGCACTCGTGTTGAACCACCGACCATCACAACTTCACTAACTTCACTAACTTCTTCAACATTAATTTGAGCATCTTTTAATGCTCGACGACAAACCGCCAACGTTCGTTTGACTAAAGGTTCAATTAGCGTTTCAAATTGCTCACGCGTTATAGTTAAAGATTGATCTTCTATGTTGACTAAAACAGAATCTTTCTGGCTTAGTGCAATTTTGACTTTAACCGCTTCATCAATAATTTTTTGGTTGATATGGGGATCAGTGTTATTTTCTAAACCGACTTGTCTTTTTAAATAATCTGCAAGTAGTCGGTCAAAATCATCACCGCCAAGCGCAGAATCGCCCCCCGTTGCTAAAACTTCAAATACCCCTCTATGTAAGCGCAAGATAGAAATATCAAACGTACCACCACCTAAATCATAAACTGCAATCACCCCTTCTTTGCCTGAATCTAAACCATAAGCAATCGCGGCAGCGGTTGGTTCATTCAATAATCTTAAAACATGCAGTCCAGCTAATTTAGCTGCATCTTTAGTTGCTTGTCTTTGCGCATCATCAAAATAAGCCGGTACGGTTATTACCGCCCCATCAATTTCACTTGCTAAACTCTGCTTAGCACGTTCAGCTAAAGCAATCAAAATTTCAGATGAAACTTGTACAGGATTAACTTGTTGATTAGGTAAATTTAATAAAGGAACACCATTATCAGTTTGGGAAAACGTATAAGGAAAACGCGAAATATCAATATCAGATAAGCTTCTTCCCATTAAACGTTTTATAGAACTAACAGTATTTAATGGATCACTTGCCGCATTAGTTTTAGCATTTTTTCCGACAGTTATAATAGTATTATCATCATGATCAACACCATAATGCACAACTGAAGGCAATAAGGCATCGCCTTCTAAATCAGGCAATACTTCGGATTGTCCGCTACGAACTGTTGCGACTAAGGAATTAGTTGTTCCAAGATCGATACCAATTGCCACACGACGCTGGTGAGGTTCTGGTGTTTGCCCTGGTTCACTAATCTGTAATAATACCATTTGATCTATCTCTAATTGATGTGTGACTTAATCTTAAATTATAAAGCAAATTGCTTTTCTTGTAACTTTTCGATTTGTTCAATCAACCTAGCCAGATAGCGGATTTTATAGATTTGATTAAGTGCGGTTTGCCAATCTTGTTTCGAAATATAATCCAATAATTGCTGATAGACTTGTTTTTTTCGTTCTGAAATTTCCGAATAAAAATTATCTAAAAGATCAAGATTATTTTGGCTTTCAATATCATCCAATTTTTCTCGCAAACTGAATTGTTCCATTAAAAAATCAGCATCGTGAATAATATTCTGTTCTGTAGCGACATCAAATCCCTGCAAAGATAACAAATATTCAGCCGCTTTTATCGGATTTTTTAATGTTTGATAGCCATCATTAATCATTGCCGACTTCTGAATAATTGCCACTTTTTCATTATCAGCTACCTGAGCGAAATTATCAGGATGATATTGCCGTTGTAACTGTTGATAGTTGACCGTTAACTGGCCATTATCAATTGGCAATTTAATCGGTAATTGAAATAATTCAAAATAATTAGTCAAAATTCATGTCCCAACTAAACATTAAAGCTTTCGCCACAACCGCATTCATTCTTAGAATTAGGATTATTGAATTTAAAGCCTTCGTTTAGGCCTTCTTTGACAAAATCAAGCTCTGTTCCATCAATATAAACTAAGCTCTTTTTATCAACGATAACTTTGATATCTTTATCTTCAAATACACTATCATCGTCATTAATAGCATCAGCAAATTCTAGGACATAAGCCATACCTGAGCAACCAGAGGTCCTCACTCCTAATCTGAGTCCAACCCCTTTACCTCTATTAGCTAAGAAAGCTTGAACTCGATTGGCTGCACTATTAGTTAATGTTATTGCCATCAACGTTGTCCTTTTTTGGATTTATAATCATCAATTGCCGCTTTAATTGCGTCTTCGGCTAAAATTGAACAGTGAATTTTAACTGGTGGCAAGGCAAGTTCTTTAGCGATATCTGTGTTTTTAATCGCTTCAGCTTCATCTAACGATTTACCTTTGATCCATTCAGTCACTAATGAACTTGAAGCAATGGCGCTACCACAACCATAAGTTTTGAATTTAGCATCTTCAATAATACCATCATCATTAACTTTGATTTGTAATCGCATTACATCGCCACACGCTGGGGCGCCAACCATTCCACTACCAACATTAGGATCATTTTGATCGAAAGAGCCAACATTGCGGGGATTTTCATAATGATCGACGACTTTATCACTGTATGCCATAATTTGCTCCTAATTTTAATGGGCTGACCACTTAATTTTTGTTAGATCAACACCATCTTTAAACATTTCCCAAAGTGGAGAAAGATCCCTTAATTTACCGATAGAATCTTTAATTAACTTAATAACATAATCCACTTCTTCTTCGGTACTAAATCGCCCAAGTGAGAATCGAATTGAGCTATGTGCAAGTTCATCGTTAAGTCCTAATGCTCGCAATACATAAGATGGTTCTAAACTTGCAGATGTACATGCAGAACCTGATGATACTGCTAAGTCTTTTAAAGCCATCATAAGTGATTCACCTTCAATATAAGCAAAGCTTACATTTAAGATATTAGGAACACTATGTTCTAATGAACCATTAAGGTAGACTTCTTCGATATCTTTTAAACCATTCCATAAACGGTTTTTTAATGCCAAAAGGCGAGGCATTTCTGTAGCCATTTCTTCTTTGGCTATGCGATAAGCTTCGCCCATACCAACAATTTGATGAACGGGTAATGTACCAGAGCGCATACCGCGTTCATGACCTCCACCATGCATTTGAGCTTCAATGCGCACACGAGGTTTACGTCTAACATAAAGTCCACCAATCCCTTTTGGTCCATAGATTTTATGTCCAGAAAATGACATAAGATCGACTTTTAATTTAGACAGATCAATTGGCAACTTACCAACACTTTGGGTTGCATCAACATGAAATACAATACCTCTTTCACGACACATCTCACCAATTTTTTCGATATCTTGAATAACGCCAGTTTCATTATTAACGTGCATAATAGATACCACTGTTGTATCACTACGCATTGCCGCAGCTAATTTATCAAGGTTAAGTATACCATCTGATTCTGGCGCTAAATAAGTAACTTCATAACCTTCTCGTTCTAATTGACGACAAGTATCAAGTACGGCTTTATGTTCAGTTTTACAGGTAATAATGTGTTTACCTTTAGCTTGATTGAAATGTGCTGCACCTTTAATGGCTAAGTTATCTGCTTCTGTCGCTCCTGATGTAAAAACAATTTCTCGTGAATCTGCACCAATTAAATCAGCAATTTGGTTACGTGCTATGTCAACAGCTTCTTCTGCTTGCCAACCAAATTTATGAGAACGTGAAGCGGGATTTCCAAAAACACCATCCGGTGTTAAATACTGCATCATTTTTTCAGCTACTCTTGGATCAACAGGCGTAGTGGCTGCATAATCCATATAAATAGGTAATTTCATTAATTACTCCCAATTACAAATTCTGTATTCTATTTCTTTAATTAATTCTGGCGTGATGGAGATGACTTTGTCGATTTGCGACAGCTCTTACTTCCTGATTATTCACTAGTTCGCTTAACGTGATGCTGGTCAAAAAATCGTTTATTCGTTCACTTAAATCATTCCATAAACTATGAGTAAGGCATCTTACACCTTTTTGACATCCAGTATGCCCATGGCATTTGGTTGCATGAACAGTTTCGTCTACTGCTTTAACAATCGAACTAATCGCAATTTGATCCATACTACGGCCAAGTACATAACCACCGCCAGGACCTCTTACACTTGAGACTAGACCATTTTTACGCAACCTAGAAAAAAGTTGTTCTAAATAAGATAGTGAAATTTCCTGACGTTCTGAAATATCAGCAAGTGATACAGGGCCGGAACCAGAATGCAGCGCTACATCTAACATAGCTGTAACCGCATAACGCCCTTTTGATGTCAATTTCATTAATCATTCCTCTATATTTAATAATAAATATTTTATATATCCTTTAATTTTAGTCAAGTATTTAGTTGACTATTTTAGTGGGAATTAAGTTATCAGTTCATCATCGACGAAATATAACCAAATATGCTAATCTAATAGGCTGATTTGATACTGGAGTTAAGGAATGAATTTAGTAATACGTTGGTGTTTAATATCAAGCACTTTATTGGCAAACAGTCTATTTGTAGAAGCATCACAACATGAGTTGCGCCAAAATTATCAAAGATGGCAAAACACCTATCAATCATTAAACTATGATGAGCAACAAGCATTACTAAAACAATTAAATAATTACTCACTTTATCCTTATGCGGCTGTGCAGTTTTTTCAAAAAAATATCAAAACGGTACCACCACAACTCGTCAGTAGTTTTGTAAAAAAATATGATGACTTTCCATTAACTTCATCATTAACGCAAGCTTATTTGAATGAACTATCAAATCGCAAAGATTGGAATGCCATAGTCTCTTTTCCTAAAGACAATTCAATTAGCTCTAATTGTCGATATCAATATGCAAAATTACAAAAAAATAATGACAAATCGGTTTTAGATAGTGTCGAATCGCTATGGTTAACGGGGAAAGAATTACCTTCAGCCTGTAATCCATTGTTGGATGCATGGTCAAAAAGTGGAAAACGTACATCAAATCTTATTTTATCTCGTATTGAGCTTGCGTTTGAAAGCAATAATTTAAAACTCGCTCGTCATTTAACCAACTTATTAGATGACAATAATCAAACAAATTATTTATTGGCCGTGCTTGATAATCCAAGAAAACTTGACGAATTTTCCAAAAACATTAAAACCAGCACATTTACCAAAAAAATAGTCTTAGCATCTTACCCTCGTTTAGTCAAAGCCGACAAAAATCTTGCGGCAGCATTATTACCACAACTGATAAAAAAACAGAATCTAACTGATGAGGAACAAAATAGATTACAAAGTAGCTTAGCAAATAGCTATTTTAGTGATTCAGTAACAACAGAACAGAGCAAATGGCGAGATAATTACCTAACTAAAAGCCATGATACTGCATTAGTTGAAAAACGTATTCGCATGGCTATTGATGCAAATAACTACAAAGATATTGCTCATTGGATAAAACAATTAAAGCCAGAAGACCAATTAAAAGAAGAATGGCAATACTGGCAAGCCAGAGTATTACTTAAAAATAAGAAAACCAATGAAGCCAAAAATATTTTAAAAACATTGAGCAACAACCGAGGTTTTTATGGAATGATCAGTGCTCAAGCACTTAATCAACCATATATAATCAACAACTTATCTAAAAAACTGCCAACAACAGAAGTAAATTCTTTGAAAGCCAAATATGATCAAAAACCATTTGCCATTCGAATCAAAGAGCTAAGGTTTTTAGGTATGCTAGCGGAATCAAAACAAGAATGGCGTTATATACTTAAAGCAAAAGAAAATGAATATCTCGATTTAGCTCAATATGCTTACCACAAGGGCTGGGGAGATCTTAGTATTCAAGCAACAATATCTGGAAAATTATGGGATAATTGGACAGAACGATTACCTATCATGTACAAAAAGCTATATAATGAAGCTTTAAAAGATAAAGCTATTCCGCTATCTTACGCTTTAGCCATCACGCGTCAAGAAAGTGCTTTTGATGCAGCAATACAGTCTCCTGTCGGAGCAAGTGGCTTAATGCAATTAATGCCAGCAACAGCAAAAGAAACGGCCAAAAAAGTTACCAACATTAGCTATAATTCACCAAACCAATTATTTGAGCCTATGACTAATGTACAATTAGGCACTTATTTTCTAAACAGCGTTTATTTACAAAATGATAATAACCGTATTTTATCTTCAGCAGCCTATAATGCAGGTCCAAGCCGAGTAAAAAAATGGTTGAATAATAGCAACGGAAAGCTTGATGCAGTCGAATTTATTGAAAGTATTCCTTTCAATGAAACACGAAATTATGTCAAAAGTGTATTAGTATATGATTATATTTATCAGCACATTTTAGGGGAACAAACCCCACATATACTGACAAAAAAAGAATTTAATAGACAATACTAATGGTGCATGACATGAAAACTAAAGAATGGAACCAAACGGTTGAAATATTACACCAAGCATTTAATAACGGTTATTCATTAGATATTTTAAAACTACTGATGACATCTGATGAACGTGATGCTTTAATTACACGAGTCAAAATTGTACGCTCATTACTTGATGGATCAATTAATCAGCGCCAGCTTAAAGATCAATTGAAAATCGGTATTGCAACAGTCACCCGAGGTTCAAACAGTTTAAAAGAAGCAACACCTGAATTTAAAGCATGGCTAGAAAAGATTTTATTGAACTCTAATGACTAAAAACTATCGTCAATATTCATGACGATAGCATGTTATAACGATAGGTTTGATTGAATATTGACTTCTTCATCCGCCACAACAGGGACACAATAATCACATTCCATGCTAAGGATATCTTCAAAACATTTTACAGAATCATCATGGTGATTATGATGGATTTCAATTAAACAGCTTGAACTACGCAATCGCACTTTTAAGGCTGGCATCGCCGCTAAATGGACTTGAGAAATAAAATCACTAAAATTTTCTGGTGGACCGATATATTTAAAACAAAGATATAAACCACCTTCACTAACAAAAGGCTCAATATGCTCCAAATTGTTATTGTGATCTAAAGCAATGGTATATAAAAGTTCTTGTTCATTAGCATTATCTTTACTTTTTAAAATACGACTAAAAGCAAAGATTTTGTCGGGTAAACATTCACTCTTGTTCTCATAATGAGACAGATAATTATGAAAAAACTGCGATCTTAATTTATTTTCTTCATCTAAAATTTGGCTCAAATTACAGTTATTCTTATATGAAATTCCCCAAAATGTTTGCTTTGGCATATTAACGAATTTAGGTTCAGGTAAAGAGAGTCGATTTTTATTTAATTCAATAGCCGGGGTTAAGCCAGTTGGATCCCAAAATTCACCTCGTCGATAGCTGGCTGGTGTTTCATTAAATTGTTTTTTAAAAGATCGGGTAAAAGTTTGTTGTGAATCAAAACGATATTGCATAGCAATATCTAAAATAGGTTTGCTTGTCATTCGCAAAGATAATGCCGCATAAGTTAATCTGCGGTGACGAATATAAGTACCGAGCACTTGACCGGTTACTTCTTTAAACATCCGTTGTAAATGCCACTTTGAATAACCTGATTTTTGGGCAACATTATCAATAGATAAGGGCTGCTCCAAATTTTTTTCAATCCAAACGATAAGATCTGAAATAATACTAACTTGATTCATAAAACCCCATCATAAAGTGAATTGGCAGACATCATGCGATTATGACTTAATCCCAGCAATAAGCAAGATTTAAATCGAAAAATTTTTAACAATAAGAATGGCTTCCCGCTTGATGTTCAGTAATATCTTTAACGCCTGCTAATTCAGGGAATTCCGCAAGCAATTGCTTCTCAATACCCTCTTTTAAAGTAAAATCAACCATTGAACAACCATTACAACCACCACCAAATTGCAATATAGCATAATTATCTTCAGTCAATTCCACTAAGCTAACATGGCCACCATGACTAGCTAATTGAGGATTAACCTGAGCTTGAATAACATAATTAACGCGCTCAATTAATGGGGCATCATCCGCAACCTTTTTCATTTTTGAATTTGGCGCTTTTAAAGTTAACTGTGAACCTAATTCATCTGTCACATAATCAATCACGGTTTCTTCTAAAAAAGGTGCACTAATTTCATCGATATAAACAGAAAAACCTGCTTGTTGTTCTTCTTCGATATCACCATCTTCAACAGTATCTGCCGGACAATAGGAAACCCCACATTCAGCAGATGGCGTGCCAGGATTAATAACAAAAACCCGAATTTGAGTACCATCAGGCTGATTAGCAAGCAATTTTTTAAAATGTTGTTGAGCTGATTCAGAAATGGTAATAATAGACATAATCCCTCACTTTGACACGATTGACATTGATAATCCTCAACATCATCGATAATAGTTGACTTACTCTCTTGGTTATTATAGGGGGTGTTTTGGATTTTACAAGACGGTCCGACACAAACAAACTACCTGCACATAAGCGGCACCACTCTCTTTTAATTGCTGGCTAATAACATTTATCGTATTACCGGTAGTAACAATATCATCAATAAGCATTACCGATTGATTGGTTAAATCAGAGTGACATCGAAAAAGTGTTTCTACATTACTCATTCTTTGCTTAAGCGATAGGTTCTTCTGATCGCGAGCTGCAAATTTTCGCGACAATAGGTAAGGCTTAAATTCTCGATTTAACCATCTAGCTATTGGCTTAGCCAATAATGCCGCTTGATTAAAACCTCTAGACCAATAACGAAAATGGTGTAAAGGGACACAAGTCACAATGTCAGGTTTAGCAAGACCATCACTTAATCGACGTTGATACCAGGCTAAAAACATTAACCTAGCTAATGCGTTGGTTAATTCGATTTTATTATGAAATTTTAAATGTTGAATTAATTTTTTTAATGGATCGATATAGCCTGTTACAGCCACCATTTCATCCCAATAAGGTCTTTTCTCTCGGCATCGATAACATTCATTTGTTGATAATGAGTGAGGAAGGCAGCATTGATGGCAAACTTTATTAAGCTTCGGTAAGTTTTCTATACATTGACTGCAAATTCCATGGTGAGATAGCACCAAAGGCATATTACATAAAATACATCGCATCATCATTCAGAAAAAAGTTGAGGAACGGGGTTTTTGAGCTAATTAATGGATTAAAAATAGTCATAAAGAAGAATATCAATTTAATAATATTCTGGATTATAGTGAATATAAGTCATTTTTTACTGGTTTAGAAAAATATTGCGATTTACCACACAAAATTTTAATTGATTTTGCATATTTATGATTTCAATTAAACCAATATTAGGTATAATTTGCCGGCAATATAATAATAAGGATTCATAAAATGAAAAAAATCAAAGTGTTATTTATAGGAATATTATTAACCCTCTTTTCAACCATTACTTTGGCTGATACTAAAGTATTAATTCAAACCAGCATGGGCGATATTGAAGTTGAGTTAGATAGCGAACATGCTCCAATCACTACGAAAAACTTTCTTGATTATGCCAATAGTGGTTATTACGAAAATCTAACATTCCATCGTGTCATTCCTGGATTTATGATTCAAGGTGGTGGTGCTGATGATCAATTAAAATTTAAAGAAACTAAACAACCCATCAAAAATGAAGCTAATAATGGCTTAAAAAATGATCGTGGAACTATCGCAATGGCAAGAACCAATGCAGTAGATAGCGCAACTAGCCAATTCTTCATTAATGTTGTGAATAACGATTTCCTCAACTACCAAGGACCAGAAAAATACGGCTATGCTGTTTTTGGAAAAGTCACCAAAGGAATGGATATTGTTGATAAAATTGTGAATGTACCAACTAAACGTATGGGACCACATCAAAATGTGCCTGTTGAGCCAGTTTATATTAAAAAAGTTACAGTTGTTGAAGATAAACAATAAGTTTATTTAAAACCAATAAATATTTCATGCAAACCATCTTAATGATTTAAGGTGGTTTTTCTCAAATCATCAAATAATAGTATTATTTTTCTAATTCGTCACAAGCCTTTTGAAAAGCTTGATCACAAGACTGCTTGAAATACTCTTTAGCTAACGATCTATTTTGCTCCACTCCGTTACCATTATAGTACATGATGGCGACATTGTACTGTGAAAAAGGATTACCTTGTGCGGCCGCTTTTTCAAACCAAAAAAATGCCTTTTGTTTATCCGCTTCGGTTCCTTCACCATTAAAATACATAGCTGCTAAATTGTTTTGAGCATTTAAGTAACCTTGTTCTGCAGCTTTAGTGTACCAAAAAAGAGTTTTTTGTTTATCCTGCTCAATTCCATCGCCTTGATAATACATCTGCGCTAAATTGAATTGGGCTTCAAGGTGACCTAGTTCTGCCGCTTTAGTATACCAATAAGCTGCTTTTTGTTTATCTTGCCCAACGCCTTTACCCTCATCATATACAAGTGCTAAATTGAATTGAGCATTAGGGTTATTTTGTTCTGCTTCTTGATGACATTGAGCGAAAAACTTTTCAAAATTTATTTTATGAAAATTTAGTTCGCACAGGCTAGCGTGAACGACGGGAAAAAATAATAATATAATCCATAATATTTTTTTCATGGCTTTCCTTATTTCACTATAATCAACAATAGCTTAATTAGAAATTTAGTACCTATAAAATTATTGATAAATATTATAAATAATTCTTAAATTCACCTTTAATTATCAAGATTAAAGATAATCAAACGCTTTTCAATTAATTGAAATAAATGCTTTTGTGTAAAACTATCTTCATATTGAAGATAGTTTTTCTAATTTATTTAATTATTTCTACAAAGTATTATCACAAGCAATTTGTAGCCCCAATGAACAAGCTTGTTTTAGATACTTTTTGGCTAAAGCTTTATCTTTTTCAACACCTTCGCCCTCATAGTACATAACAGCTAAATTATTCATTGATTCAGCTTTGCCCTGATCTGCTGCTTTTTTATACCAAAATGCTGCCTTTTTCTTGTCTTGAGCTATACCATCACCTTCATCATACATAATAGCTAAATTATGCTGAGCATCGGCATCACCTTGTTCTGCCGATTTTGTATACCACAATACAGCTTTTTCTTTATCTTGCTCTACACCCTCGCCATCATCATACAGAACCGCTAAATTAAATTGCGCATCAGAGTCACCTTGTTCAGCACTTTTAGAGTACCAATTAAAAGCTTTTTGTTTATCTTCTTCAGTACCTTCGCCTTTATCATACATAACCCCTAAATAAAACTGTGCAACAGAATCACCATTCGCCGCTTCTTTTGTACATGCCTCAAAAGCTTTTTCAAAATTTTCTTTTTCAAATTCTGTTTTACAATCACTTGCATAGACAGAAACTGAAAATAAAAGGGTTATCAGTGTTAATAACTTTTTCATACTATTCCTCATTCCTTATATATTTATAAATAATTTAGCGATTCAATTTTATTACAATTTAATACAATTTGCTTAATAAATTAGCAAGTGTTCTTATACCAATACCTGTTGCACCTGTTGCCCATAATGCGGTTGCGCTTTTACGAAAGGTTGCTGAACAGTCAATGTGGAGCCAATTTTTTTTATAATTTTTAATAAAATAGGATAAAAATGCCGCTGCTGTACTTGCACCAGCGGTGTTCGGTAATCCAGAATTTGCCATATCTGCAAACGAAGATGGGAATTGGGCTCGATGAAAATCAGCTAATGGTAATCGCCAAAAGGCTTCATGTTCAGCTTGACTACTGGCTAATAACTGATTAGCAAATTTGTCATCAAATGAAAGTAATGATTGATAATCATTACCTACAGCAATCTTTGCTGCCCCAGTAAGGGTTGCACAATCAATGATATAATTGGGGTTATCATTATCAGCACTAATTAATCCATCAGCCAAAACCAAACGCCCTTCGGCATCGGTATTATCAACTTCCACTGTTTTACCATTACGATAACGAATGATATCGCCAAGTTTGAAAGCATTACCACTTACCAAATTATCTGCACAGCATAAATAAAGTTTGATACGGTGTTTAACTCCACGTGCAATCGCAAGGGCTAGAGCCCCTGTCACCAATGCTGCTCCCCCCATATCCGATCGCATTGATTCCATAAAACTACTTGGTTTTAAGCTATATCCACCTGAATCAAAAGTAATTCCTTTGCCAACTAAGCAAGCAATGATTGGTGCTTTAGGATTTTTAGTAGGATTATAATCAAGCTCAAGCAAGGCAGCCGGTCGTTGAGACCCTTTGCCAACTGTGTAGATCCCCATATAATCTTGCTCTTTTAATGCTTCACCTGAAATAATGTTATAAGCTACATCAGAGGAATAATGGCTAATTAAGTTTGCACTTTGCGTTGCCAGTTCGAAAGGGCTTAATGTTTCCGCTTGTTGATTAACAATGTCTCGACACCAATCAATAATGGCTAAGCGATTTTTTAGTTCTTGTTTATCTTTATTACTTAGCTTTGGCCAACTGATTTTATTATTATTCTTGGCATTACGATAACCCATCCAAAAATGCCAACATGACTCTAAATCCCAATTGTCACCACTCAATTTAACCGATCTAATACCTTGATTATCTAGTTTTCGTGCAGCTCGTTGAATAGCACCATGCCGATGCTCAGGTCGATAATGAATAGTAACAGCATCTTCTGAAAAACTGAGTAATGCATCTTTACCCCACTTTGATGGAGCAGGTTTTTCCGAAAGTAATATAGATAACATCGACATAATAAATTCCTCAAGCAATAATAATGCGAAAACAATGAATCAATTCTAATCAGAAACATGCTAATATAGCAAGCAAAGTTAAGCATAAATAAGGACCTATAATGACATCAGTTGTACCGATCAAAAATGGAATTAATTTTCGTGACTTAGGTGGAATTAAAACTAGTGATGGTCGCCAAATTCGAACTGGAATGTTGTATCGTTCAGGTGAGTTTTCACGCCTAAATGATGATGAAAAAGATTTTTTATCTGATGAGCTTAATTTACATTATGTCTTAGATTATCGCGATCAACATGAAATCGATCGTCATCCAGATAATCTTTGGAACAATAGCCAATATATTAATATCCCTGCCAATCCATTAAGTGATGAATTTACGGCAAGTTTAACGAGTGAACAAGGTAAGGATATTTTTGTGTTAAAAAAATACTCACCGTTTGATTTTATGGTTAAGCTTTATCAATTGTTACCTTTTAATAATCTCGCGTATAAAAAGTTAACATCACTATTACTTAATGCTAACGGAAGACCTTTAGTCCAACACTGTGCTGTAGGTAAAGATAGAACTGGTATCGGTGTCGCTTTAACCTTATTTGCATTAGGTGTGAGTGAAGAAATTGTTATGCAAGATTATTTGCTTACCGAACGCTATTTAAACGACTATCGTGAAGCCGTACTTAGCGAAAATAAAAGTAAATTATCGCCAGAAGAACTTGAAAAACATAAGATCATCTTTGCGGCTAAAAAAGAGTTTTTAACCGCAGCTATTGAGGAAATAAAAAAACGTTATGACACTATCGATAATTGGTTAGCAAAAGAATATCAATTGGACGATAAAAACAAAAAAATTCTTCAAGATATTTATTTGATTTAAATTAGCTTAATGTTTGGACAGCCACCTTACGTTTATCAAAAAGCTGTCAGTAAGTAATTGCTAATGCATTAAGATTGTAAGACAAAATTTGTGATAGGTTTATCATGATTTACAGCAAGATGAACTGGTGCCTGTTGTTGATAATGATAATAAAAATGCTGACCAAACGGCGCGCTAATTAATTGGTTTTCAATATCTACTTTTACCAATTTCATTTGCCAAACCCCTTTGGCATATAGTTTAAGTGCCGATTCTTTTAATGTCCAAAGTTGCCAAAAGGCGTTTAAAGTATTACTTTGCGCTAACATCCACTGATATTCATCATTAGCAAAAAAACTTTTGGCAACATTCAGATAATTTTGACGTTGTCGAGAAACTTCAATATCGAGCCCAACTTTACCATTAAGCGAAATTGCAACTGCTACCCAATCTTGGCTATGGCTGATATTAAAATCAGGAAGATGACTATCTAAAAAGCCTGGGCGATTATTGTCGGCAATTATCATCCTCGGCAAAGTATCAATATGGCAATACTGTTTAAGCAAACTCGCTAATATTGAACGGCAAGCTAAAAACTGTTTTTTACGTGTTCCATTTAACGATTCCGCATCATTAATAACTTGTGGTGATAACAGAGAATAATTTAATTCCACCGAATCTAAATGGGCAAGTTTGACAATTACCATGTGTGTAAGCCAGTTTAAACAAAAATTATTTTTTACTATTTTAACAGCATGCTATGCTAACTGTTATCGAAATTTATCAGATCACTAAGGATGCATCATGTCATTACAAACAAAATTAGTTCATGCTGGTCGAAAAAAACGCTATACCCAAGGTGCAGTCAATTCCGTTATTCAGCGAGCTTCATCGCTAGTTTTTGATTCAATCAAAGCAAAAAAAGAAGCAATGGAAAATCGGACTAAAGGGGCTCTATTTTACGGTCGTCGTGGCACTTTAACTCATTTTGCTTTGCAAGATGCCATGGTAGAAATAGAGGGAGGAGCAGGCTGTTACCTATATCCTTGTGGAGCAGCAGCAATTGCAAATGCCATTTTAGCTTTTGTAAAAGCAGGAGATCATATTCTGGTATCAGAAGCCAGTTACGAACCAACCCAAGAATTTTGCGAGCATATACTTAAAGATTTTGGAGTGGAAACCGATTATTTCCCGCCACTCATTGGTCGATATATTACTAAATATATAAAACCGAATACTAAAGTGGTATTTCTTGAATCACCAAGCTCAATTACCATGGAACTGCATGATGTGCCTGCAATTGTTAAAGCAATCCGCAGCGTGAATCCAGAAATTGTAATTATGATGGATAATACATGGGGAGCAGGTGTTTTATTTAAAGCATTAGAGCATGATGTTGATATCTCAATTCAAGCCGGTACAAAGTATTTAATTGGTCACTCAGATGCCATGCTAGGAACGGCTGTTGCTAATCAACGCTGTTGGGATAAATTACGTGAACGTTCTTATTTAATGGGGCAAATGTGTGATGTAGATACCGCTTATATGGCAGCACGAGGATTGCGAACTTTAGCCGTTAGATTAAAACAACATCATGAAAGCAGTATAAAAGTGGCAAATTGGTTAGCTAATCACCCCAAAGTGGCAACCGTTAATCATCCAGCACTTGAGAGTTGTAAAGGACATGAGTTTTTTAAACGTGATTTTAGTGGCGCCAGTGGTCTATTTTCCTTTGTACTTAACGATCATTTAAGCGAAGTGCAATTATCTGATTTCTTAGATAATATGACTCACTTTTCAATGGCATATTCATGGGGTGGATTCGAATCACTGATATTGGCCAACCAACCCGAAGATCTAGCAAAAATACGACCAATATCCGGCATTGATTTCACGGGTACGTTAATCCGATTACATATCGGTCTTGAAGATCCTGATGATTTAATTGCCGATTTGGCTGCTGGTTTGGATAGAATCAAACTACATAAAAACAAGGTTAATGCATTACAAAGTTTAGTATAAATGGATAGCAGATGGGTCATCAAACAAAGAGCGACAATGTGATTGAACAAACTATTTTACAACATCTAAACGGTCGGCAATCGCTACTAGTTGCTTTTAGTGGTGGAGTCGATTCAACCGTTTTAATGCAAGCATTAGTCAACTTAAAGCGACAGTTGCAAAATTTGCAACTCAGAGCAATTTATATCCATCATGGTTTGAGTCAAAATGCCGATAATTGGGCTGAACATTGCAAACAACAATGCCTAGTTTGGCAAGTCCCTTTGATTATTGAAAAAGTCAAACTTGATAAAACGGCAGGCAATGTTGAAGAACAAGCTAGAGAAGCCCGTTATCAAGCCATTTATCAACATTTAAAAAATAATGAATTTTTATGTACTGCTCAGCATCTTGATGATCAGAGTGAAACTTTTTTTCTAGCCTTAAAACGTGGCAGTGGTCCAGCGGGATTATCAAGTATGCCACTTGAAAATGGTCAACACCTTCGACCATTACTCACAATTTCACGTCAAGAAATTGAGCAATATGCCAATCAACACCAATTAAGTTGGATAGAGGACGAAAGTAATCAAGATGACCATTATGATCGCAACTTTTTACGTTTAAATGTTCTACCAACACTTAATCATCGTTGGCCTCATTTTTCACAAATGGTTGCTCGCAGTGCAGAGTTATGCCAACAGCAAGAAGCATTAATACATGAAATTTTATTTCCAGAATTTAAAAACATTATTGGCGATAAGAAGCAACTTAACCTTCAACCATTATATGATTATTCAGAATATAAACGTAATGCAATATTGCGAATGTGGTTCAAAGAGCAACATATTGGAATGCCAAGCCAAAAGCAACTTTCACTAATTTGGCATACGGTTATTCAAGCTAAACAAGATGCTAACCCGCGATTTATTTTACATAATTGGCAAATTCGCCGATATCAAAATCAGCTCTATTTGTTACCTTTGTATCAAGATATTGAGCAACAAATTTTACCTTGGGATTTAACCGCTTCGCTAACTTTGCCGGATAATTTAGGTATATTGCAGCCCAATTACCAAACCAATTTAACTTGTCGTTTACCACAAAATGATGAAACCGTATCAGTCCGATTTCAGGCTCAAGGGCAATTTCAAATTGTTCAACGCCAGGGATCGCGCTCGATAAAAAAATTGTGGCAAGAGCATCATATTCCACCTTGGATGCGCACGCGTATTCCCTTAATTTATTATAATGAACAACTCATTACCGCAGTTGGGGTATTTGTTACTGAGCAAGGTAAAGGATCACAAGTTGGGTTTAACCTTATAAATAAACAATAAGGAGACAATCCGTCTCCTCAATTTACAAAATATCAAATTATTCAGAACGAGCTTTCCATCGTTTCAACAACAACGCATTTGTCACCACACTCACACTGCTCAGTGCCATTGCAGCACCAGCTATCATTGGATTTAAAAAACCTAAAGCAGCGAGAGGTATGCCAATTAAATTGTAGAAAAACGCCCAAAATAGGTTTTGTTTAATTTTATTATAAGTTCTTCGAGAAATATCGATAGCATCGGCAATTAAAAATAGATTGCCACGCATTAAAGTAATACTAGCCGTATGCATTGCGACATCAGTTCCCGTCCCCATTGCAATACCAATATCAGCGGCAGCTAAAGCCGGTGCGTCATTGATACCATCACCAACCATGGCAACTTTATTATTGTTTTGATTATTGTTTTGGCTATCTTTTTGTAATTGATAAATATAGTTTGCTTTATCTTGAGGCAAAACTTCAGCAATAACTTTATCTAAATTTAATTGCTGTCCTACATAATTAGCAGCTTGTTGATTGTCACCGGTTAACATAACCGTATTTACCTTTAATTGACGTAATGCATCAATAGCACTTTTCGCTTCAGGCTTAATAACATCAGAAAAACCGAATATGGCTAATATCACAATACTATTTTCTGATTGCTGTTTGGCTAAAAATGAGATTGTGTAACCTTTTTGCGTAAGCTCATTAACTTTATCCTGCATATCTACAAAATAGGCATTTAACGTTTTCATCCAACGCAGACTGCCTAAATAATATTCATGGCTATCAATCGTTGCCATCACTCCTGAACCCGCGATTGATGTAATATTTTGTGCATAACTGTAGGATTTAGCCTTAGCTAATATTGCTTTAGCTAGTGGGTGTTCACTACCTGCTTGCATAGATGCTGCAACAGAAAGGATTTGATCGGCTGTTTCCATGCCCAGCACATCTAGCTCAACTAACTCTGGTTTACCGATTGTTAATGTGCCAGTTTTATCAAATGCTACAGTATTAATATTGTGTAAGGTCTCAAGTGCTTCGGCATCTTTAATCAAAATACCATGACGGGCAGCAACCCCCGTACCAACCATTATAGCTGTTGGCGTTGCTAACCCTAGCGCACATGGGCAAGCAATCACTAACACGGCAACCGCATGAAGTAAAGCTTGCTGCCAATCATAAGAAATAAAGCCCCAAGCAAGCAATGTAATTAAAGCAATCAATAAAATGACGGGTACAAAAATAGCACTAATCCGATCCACAATACGCTGAATTGGTGCTTTTTTCGCTTGGGCTGACTCAACCATAGCAATAATCTTAGACAACATAGAATCAGCTTGAATAGCGGTTGTTTTTACAATTAATAGTCCTTCACCATTTATAGTTCCACCGGTTACGGTACTATTGAGTGTTTTAGTAACCGGAAAACTTTCCCCAGTCAACATAGACTCATCACAACTTGATGCGCCTTCAAGAACAATACCATCAACGGGTATTCGCTCACCGGGTTTAATAACCACCACATCATTAACCTTAACCTGACTTATTGGCAAACTCACCTCTTGTTCCCCTTGTCGAACTAATGCTACTTCAGGGCGAAGCGCAGAAAGTGCCTCAATCGCTTGGGTCGTTTGATGTTTGGCCCTTGACTCTAACCATTTACCAATCAAGATCAAGGTAATAATAACCACTGATGACTCAAAATAGAGGTGATCGGCATGACCAATAATAAGCTGATAAAGAGAAAGTCCATAAGCAGCGCTGGTACCAATTGCAACAAGTAAATCCATATTCCCAGACAATGCTTTAGCTGCATTAAAACCACTACGATAAAATTTAGCGCCAAGTCCAAATTGTACAATCGAAGCAATCACTAATTGCAGCCAAGCGGGCATCATCCAATGAATTCCAAATAATTCAAGTAACATCGGCAAAACAAAAGGAAGTGCAAATATAACCGAAATAATAATCGGCCAAACTGATGCTTGCTTACTCACGTCTTTAGCGTGAATTTCCGGCTCGGAAATCTTCACTGCATGGTAACCAGCTTTATCAACTGCTGCCATTAAAGTTTCTAATTTAACATCAGCATTAGCCTTAACGGTGGCCTTTTCAGTTGCAAGGTTTACACTAACATCAATCACACCATCAATCTTTCTTAATGCTTTTTCTACACGGCTAACACATGATGCGCAGCTCATCTCTTCAACAAAAAAATTATATTCGATAGTTTTCATTTGAGGCATTCCTTGATTTTAGGTATGGTAGATATTGTAGTATTAATTATCTTTTTAACAAGAATGCACCTTTTTGATATATACTACCCAAAAAGATACTGTAAAGATAACCAAGTGAAAAATAATTCGATTATCAACCCCCATTGTGAAAAACAAGACCAGACAATTATCTATTGCCCAGTTGATGTCACAATTAATATGATTGGTGGTAAATATAAATCGCTAATACTATGGAAATTGATGTCCAAAAGCGCCATGAGATTTTCTGAGTTACACAAAGAAATTCCAACGGCCACAGCTAAAATGCTAACCCAACAACTACGCGAACTTGAATCAAATGGCTTAATTCATCGACAGGTTTTTCCGGTGGTACCACCTAAAGTTGAATATTCTTTAACTAATTTTGGCAAAAGTATAAAACCAGTACTTGAATCAATGTATTTATGGGGCAGTGACTATTTAAATAATCAAGGCTTACAAGTTAATTGTTCAATGACCGCATTAGATCAATAAATTACTGTTCGTGGTTAATGACAAGTATAGATACAGGGACAATACATCCCTGCATTTAGAGAAAGAAATTAAAATTAATTACGTAATTTTTCTGGCCAATCGTTTTGAGTCGTCACCAGCAAATCTTTAACAATTTTCGGGTTTCCTGCGACAATATTACCAGAAACCATATAATTGTTACCGCCAGCAAAGTCGGTAACCACACCACCAGCTTCACGTAAAATCAGTTCACCTGCAGCAATATCCCATGGTTTTAAACCAATTTCAAAAAAGCCATCCAAACGCCCTGATGCAACATAAGCGAGATCTAACGCAGCTGAGCCAGTACGGCGGAAATCACCACATTTAGTAAATAACTTTTGTAAAACCGCAAAATAACTATCACTATGTTGTTTCGCTTTAAAAGGGAAAGCTGTTGCAAGCACACTACCTTCTAAATCTTTAGCATTACTTACACGAATACGATAACCATTAAGTTGAGCACCTTTACCACGTGCAGCAGTAAACAACTCATTACTCATTGGATTATAAACGACCGCCACTTCGGTTTTACCTTTGACACGAGCAGCAATAGACACAGCGAAATGTGGAATATTTTTAATAAAATTTGTAGTACCATCAATTGGGTCAATTATCCATTGCGTATCAGCATCACTACCTTTAGCAAGGCCACTTTCTTCGGCAATAATAGTATGATCTGGATAAGCTTTTTTGATTGTTTCGATAATCAAAGCTTCAGCGGCACGATCTGCATTAGTCGCAAAATCATTAGCACCTTTAGTATCAATTTCGATTGAACTAGGATTTTCATAGACCTTAATGGCAACATTACCTGCTTTACGAGCAGCACGAATAGCAATATTAAGCATCGGATGCATAATTTTCTTCCAATTGATGATGTTAAAGAACGGGTTAATTTAGCAAACTTACAAAGTCATACTAAAATTTAGGGCATAGTATAAAGGTTTTATCGATTTATTGCCAGATTATGTTGGGATCTAGATTTGAAATCGCAAAAGTAAAAATCTAAGCAATAAATAAGCTGGTGCGTAATATAAAAACAAAATTTAATGATAAAAGTTATAATTATACTATTTAATGAATTTAACATACTTACTTGAATTTAATAGATTTAATATAAAACTATAAATTTTGTGTAATACCTGTGTAAATATTAAATTGTGAAGTTTTCGAATGAAAATGCATATTTTAAGTTTAGACTTTCTCGTCTTGTAAGCTAAGCCTCTACCTATTTGAAGAAGCGCATTATTTGTATAAAGCCTAAATGTTTTAAAGCTAGACGAAAAGCCTATCTAGCTTGGGTAAAATCAAACTGGAAAGATAAAGAATTAACGGAATATGGAAAAAAGATTAGCGCTCTTTGAAAAATAAAACCCATCATAAATTAAATTGCTTTAGCTAGCACACTAATATGTTCTTCAGAAATATACTGAACAAAATCTAGACAAATGTCATATTCAATAGAATAATAAAGATGCTTCAAATATTAACTTATTATTTATGGAGATAAAAAATAATTTGATGAAATAAAAATATACAAAAGGAAACATAAAATTATGAAAATTTTTAAATACGCTTTATTAAGTTGTAGTTTGTTCATATTATTTGGATGTTCTGGAAATAGAGAATCATTACCAAGAACAAAGATTGTAGAAACAGAAGTAATTACCTTAAATAATGGCACGAATATTAATGTAATAACTGAAAATGCCATTAATGGGCAGGTAATTAATGATACTAATAATTATTTAAACGTTGTTACCCGAGGTGATACAGCACAAGCTGTTGGAGTAAAAATGGTTCAATTTGCCACTGCATTTTTTGGTAACCTTGGTGGAAATGTAAATACTTTTTCAAAAACAGATTTAAAAGGTAGTTATGTAAATTCAGTACCAAATAAAACCATGGAGCTTTTAAAACCTCAGTTATATACAATATTAAAAAAAATAAAAGCCAACAAACAAAAAGAACACACCATAACTATTCAACCTTATAAATTTAAACTAATTTATGATGGTATAACTGATAATAAATACAATTTTATTTACCAAACATTCATTAAAACCAATGGATTTACTTTTACTTGTTCTAGCGATAGTTTACCGCTAGATGATAAAACCAAAACTTTTGATGCATGGGAAAGTAATAACTATCAGTTGGTCCAAAATATTACTTCAAAATTAATCAATAATTGTATAACTCAATTAAATTCAGAAAAAAATTTCATACAACTTGAAGATGCTTTTAAATAAGAATTAATTATTAGCAATATAGTATGCTAACCATATAAAAGATTGATTTTAATCAATCGGTTATAAAATTCTTTTTTGATTATAAAAACCAGAAATTTAAATTATAAATATCTGGTTTTTTACTCATCACATCGTAAATTATCATATATTAACTATTACCGTTTAAATTCAATATGATTATTAATCATAATCATTTGCTTTAGTAAAAATATCATTTAATACATACACTTAAATTAAAAATGAAGTTACATGTTTTTTTGTCTGGGAATTCGCTTATTATTCGCATTAAATTAGGAATTATTGCATAATATATGGCGTATAAAATACCGAACTTAAGTTAGGAATAATTATGGAACTTCTTTGCCCCGCTGGCTCATTACCATCCCTAAAAGTGGCGATTGATAATGGAGCTGATGCTGTCTATATTGGTTTAAAAGATGATACCAATGCTCGCCATTTTGCTGGTTTAAATTTTAATGAAAAGCGACTTGTTGAAGCATCAGATTATGTTCACAAGCGCGGTAAAAAATTACATATAGCTATTAATACCTTTGCTCATCCTGAAAACTTTGAGCGATGGCAATATGCTGTTGATACTGCAGCTAACATTGGTGCTGATGCTTTAATCATTGCTGATTTAGCAATGCTTGATTATGCTGCTGAGAAGTATCCGAATCTTGAGCGTCATGTCTCGGTGCAAGCCTCATCAACTAATGAGGAGTCAATTAAGTTTTATTATAATAACTTTCAGGTGCATCGTATTGTTTTACCTCGTGTGTTATCTATGCATCAAGTTAAACAGTTATCACAAGTATCACCCGTGCCTTTAGAGGTTTTTGCGTTTGGTAGTTTATGTATTATGGCGGAAGGTCGCTGTTATTTATCTTCATACCTAACAGGTGAATCGCCAAATACTGTTGGCGCTTGCTCTCCTGCAAAATTTGTCCGTTGGGAAGAGACCGATAAAGGGCTTGAATCAAGACTCAACAATGTTTTAATTGATTGTCATAAACAAGGTGAAAATGCTGGGTATCCAACACTTTGTAAGGGACGTTATTTTGTTGGAAATACACTTTATCATCCAATTGAAGAGCCAACCAGTTTAAATACAATTGAACTTTTACCGGAGCTTTTTGCTGCAAATATCGCTTCCGTTAAAATTGAAGGAAGACAACGCAGTCCAGCTTATGTAGAACAAGTCACAAAAGTATGGAGACAAGCTATTGATCGCTATAAAGCGAATCCACAAGCATTCCAAGCTGAAAAGAATTGGATGGATACCTTAGGCTCTGTTTCAGAAGGGACTCAAACAACTTTAGGTGCTTATCACCGTAAATGGCAATAATTGGTCAGCATTGATATTGAAATTTTAAAATAAAATAAACATATAATAATCTTAGTAGTTTTCAATATTAATGTGCTAGCCAATTGACTATTCAAGAATTTAAATATAGTGAGCAAAACTATGAAATATGCATTAGGACCAGTGCTTTATTATTGGCCTAAAATTGAAACTGAATCTTTTTATCAAGCCGCTAAAGATAGTGAAGCTGATATCATTTATATGGGCGAAACGGTATGCACCAAACGCCGTGAAATGAAAGTACCTAATTGGTTAGATTTAGCCAAAGAAATTGCTAAGTCTGGTAAACAAGTAGTACTCTCTACCCTTGCGTTACTGGAAGCGCCATCAGAACTGAACGATTTAAGACAATTAGTAAATAATGGTGACTTTTTAGTTGAAGCTAATGATTTGGCTGCCATTAATATTGCCCACGATAATAAAGTACCTTTCGTCGCTGGCCCAGCGATTAACTGTTACAACGCATTTACGCTAAAATTATTACAAAAACAAGGTATGGTGCGGTGGTGTATGCCCGTAGAACTATCTCGTGATTGGTTAAATAATGTTCTCAACCAATTTGATTCTTTAAAAATTGATCGTAAATTTGAGGTTGAAGTGTTTAGTTATGGTTATTTGCCATTAGCTTATTCTGCTCGTTGTTTTACAGCCAGATCAGAAGATAGACCAAAAGATAAATGTGAAACTTGCTGTATAAAATATCCTGTAGGACGAGAAGTCTTTTCTCAAGAACAACAAAAGGTGTTTGTACTAAATGGCATTCAAACTCAAAGTGGTTATTGTTACAATTTAGGTAATAATCTTAAAGATATGAAAGGGTTAGTCGATATTGTGCGTATTTCACCACTTGGTATTGAAACGCTTGATATAGTTAAACAATTTAAAGCCAATGAAGACGGCACAAACCCATTACATATTGAACATAAAAGAGACTGTAATGGTTATTGGAATGGGATTGCTGGACTTGAACTTACACAATAAACTACCTGAAAAATTTAGGGCAGATTTCCCTGCTCTAAGTAACTCTGTTTATCTTGATTCGGCTGCTACTGCGTTAAAACCGCAAACTATGATTGATACAACGGTTGAATATTATGCACATAATACCGCAACCGCACAGCGCAGTTTACACCAAGATGCACTAAAAGTTACCACAGCGATTAGTGAAGCTCGGCAAAGTGTGGCTAAGTTTATTCATAGTCAATCAAGCCATCAAATTGTTTGGACTCGTGGAACCACCGAATCTATAAATATAATTGCGCAAAGTTATGCGAGACCTTTACTACAGGCCGATGATGAAATAATTGTCAGCGAATTAGAGCACCATAGCAACCTATTACCTTGGCTAATCGTAGCCAAACAAACTGGTGCAAAGGTAATTAAGTGGACTGCCGATGTTAATGAACTTTCATCATTACTATCACCCAAAACTAAAATTGTGTCCATAACCCAGATGTCTAATGTCACTGGCTTTTGCCCAGATTTAGTTAAAATTAGTCAATTAGTCCATCAGCATAATGCCATTTTAGTGGTAGATGGTGCACAAGGTGTTGTTCATCAGCCAATTGATGTTGAAAAGCTAGATATCGATTTTTACGCTTTTTCTGCCCATAAGTTATATGGCCCAACAGGGCTTGGCGTTCTATATGGAAAACAACATTTATTAGAACAGATGGACGTTTGGCAAGGTGGCGGTAAAATGTTGAAAAATACAACATTTTCAGATTTTGAAGTCGAAGATTTGCCTTATAAATTCGAAGCTGGTACCCAAAATATTGCAGGAATACTTGGTTTTAAAGCAACATTAGATTGGCTAAAAAAATGGGATGAAGCACAATTAAATTGTTATATAACACAATTGGCAAATTACGCTGAATCAAAATTAAGTGAATTGAACCATATCCAATTCTACAGTGTTAAGAATAGTCCAATAATTAGCTTTAATATGCATAACATTCATCATAATGATATCGCTATTTTATTAAGTGAACAAAACATAGCAATTCGAACAGGTGGATTATGTGCAAAGCCGTTGATGGATAAACTTGGCTGTCATGGGGTTATTCGCATTTCAATAATGCCATATAATAATCAGCAAGACATTGATAGTTTTGTTACAGCACTGAAAAATGCTATTGAGGTATTAACTTAGGATTTTACGCTAATCGCTTATCTTTTATCTCTAATTACTAACTGGTTTTATTATGTTATCACCACTATTTGAACTATTTTCTAAGCAACATAACTGGCAAGATCGTTATCGGCAATTAATTGCTTTATCAAAGCAATTACCTGCGTTTCCTGATGACCAAAAAACTGAGGCTAATCAGATTGATGGCTGTGAAAATCGAGTATGGTTAACAGTCAAAAAACAACCTGATGATTCATTTATTTTTCAAGGTGACAGCGAAGGTCGAATTGTTAAAGGATTACTCGCCGTTTTAATTATGATTGCCAATAATAAAAATGCAGAACAAATTAAGGCTCTTGATTTTCACGCGATATTAAATCAGTTAAAAATTATTGATGAATTGAGTCAATCTAGGCAGCAAGGACTAGATAAAATAATTGAACGAATTAAATTGTTAACTAATGATGTAAAAAAAGGAGAATAAATTCTCCTTTTTTTAACTATTTATGATTAGCGTTGGGTGAATAATGTAACAACTTTCTTCACGCCAGCAACTTTACTTGCAACATTAGCGGCTTCTTGCCCTTCTTCACTGGTAACAATGCCAATTAAAAACACTTCGCTATTTTCAGTTACCACTTTGATATTACGTGCTTTTGTTTTGGAATTCATGACAAGTTGTGATTTAACTTTTGTTGTTATCCACATATCATTACTGATAGTTCCAGCACCGACAGGCTCACCTGAACGAATTTGGTTGTAAACTTTCTTCACACCTTCAACTTGATATGCAAGACGTTCAGCCTTTTCAATTTGTTCTGCATTCGCTTGGCCAGTTAAAATAATATTGCCATCATAGGTACTTGAAGAAATACGAGAGCCTATAAAGAAAGGACCATTTTCGCTTAGCTTATTATTCATTCTGGTATTGAGCGTTGTATCATCAACTTGCGTTCCAGTAGTACGTGGATCGGTTGCAACTTTTGCTGTAGCGCCAGCGCCGACACCAATAACAGCCGCGACACAACCTTGTAGCATTAAAGCACCCGATACTAATACAGCAACTAAGACAATTTTTTTCATTATTACTCCTTTTATTTACAGCTCAGTAAAATTCAAATACTGATAAATTCTTTTTATTATGCCTTGTAGATAATGATTTGCAAAATAATTTTATTATTCTGAAATGTAAAAGTTATTTGATTATTTTTAATTAACATATCTCAAGAAAGCAATTACTCTACTTGTTAAAACAAACATTTATTTTTCTATAAAATCTGCTATCTTTTTACACAGATTAATAATAAACATTAACAGAGTTAAGCTATGCATCAAGATTGTATCGATTGGTTATTTGGATTATCTGCACCAATGGTTGCATTAAATAAAGAAGAAGGCGCAAGTTATACCTCACCTTATTTTTATCCAGAACGAAATTATACTGATATGAAAAAAGACTGGGGCATTGACTCTCGAGAAAGCCTATTATCAATGATTTTTGATATGGTTGATGATGGTCATGCGCCGGCTTTATCTAAACACTATTTTATGTACCCAAGATTAACCACTCCTCATTGGCTTAAATATATTGAAAAACACTGCGATTACGATAAATTCTTAATTGAATATGTAGAAAAAACCTATTCCGAGTGTGGTGTTGGTGGCATACGTAGCTTTGATTATGCAAGAATGGGCTATCTATTACGCAATGGCACCAGCAATATGTTCATTACTGAAGATGAAGCACTATGGATTTTTTATAGAATAGCGCTACGAGCTCAGCACTATTATTCATCTTGGCAAAGCTATTTTTCAGGATGGTTTATTGGGTATCAATATTGGGAATCATTATCCAATAAAGAAGATTTAGAGCAGCTACGTTGCGAATTATGTCGCTCATCGCGTAATTGGACTATGTCCAAGTTATATTCCAATGAAGACTCCCCCTATCATCACTTACCTTGGTATATCGAACTTGAAGAAATAGAAAAACCACAATCTTTAATGGAGTATGCTTGGTCATGAATAATAATTTTTGGCAATTATTGGGTATTGATAAAACCATTGATATAACAGAAATTCGTAATGCTTATCGAGCAAAACTTCCTCAATATCACCCCGAAACAGATCCAGTAGGCTTTAAAGCTTTACGGGAAGCTTATGAATTGGCGATGCAATACGCAAAGTCACCAGAAGAAACAGATGAACAGTCCAATCAAGAGCAAGAGGAAGTAAGCATTACCGAAGAAGAACGCCAAGTCAAAGAGATCTGCGATAATTATCAAGCTTTACTAGATGATCCTGCTCGCTGCAATGATGTTGATGAATGGCAAAAGTTTATTGCCTCCTTTTTTGATTACCCAATGTCTGTATTAGATATTGCCAAATGGAAAATGTTAGATATCAGTTATGATACATTAACCATATCACTTAATTGCGTAAAAATATTGGCAGAAAATTTACGTTGGCGCCAACAAGTGATGGATCACTATCCTGATAAAATTGAAATGTACGAGAATTTTTTCGATCACATTGAACGAGGTGATTTGTTTGACTATAACTGCCTACCTAAAAATAATAAAGCAGTACAAAATGAAACTATCAATTATGTGCGTAATGCGCAATGGATTTTTTGGGATAAACCTTATAAGGAATTAAATAAGTATTTTTCTATTCATACTGTGATTTACTTACCCAATAACCAGGAATTGATGGAAGATTTAGCTAATTGGCATAGCTTTGCTAAAGTGAAAAATAAAAGTTTATTAGAGTATGCTTTAACTCGCATCGCTAATTCCAATCAAGATGAAGCTAATCAATGGAAAGTTGTTGCAGCAATACAATATTCTTTACTTGAAGATGAAGAAAATGCCTTTCAATTTTGGTTAGAGTTATATCATTTACCACAATATCAAGAGCAAGCTACTATTTGGTTAATTGAGTGGTGTACCAAAAACCATCAAAATTATTTACCTTTACTGCTCCTTGCACTTAATCAATCACATTGTCTACCCGCTGAAACTGATAATAAATATTTATATGCGATACCCCAGCTTACTACATCTACAAACTCGCGATTATTTAAATTAAAAATAGAAGATTACCCAGAAGAAATTGCTAATGTTATTAGATGGGCAACTGATATTAATTGGAATTATCGCCAAGTGTTATATACATTATTACATGATGATGGAACCAGTAGCTTTTATCGCTTATATCGTCATGCAATTATGTTACGACACGGTAATGAAACATTATTACATGCAATCTTAAATGATCACTTTGAAGATCAATTTGAACAATTTATCTTACAAAATCTACAACGCCAGGCTAAACAGCACCTTGAATGGCTAACAAAACTTTCACCAGTCCAAGAATTTAAAGCTTGGTTATATTATGATGATACTATTATTCCAACTAAGTTTGACCCAGATGAAAATGGTGAATATGTTTTATTTGGTCGTTTATGGCTAGATAGATTCGATGATATTCCAGACACAGCTAAACTAAATTTATATAGAAATATTAACTATCGCAATATGGAGATGTTTGACTGGCCAATATATTTTCATTTCAGAGGGCGAGATAATTTACCCAAATTACCAGTCGAGTTAATTACTGATAATAAAGATGCATATTGGCAATGGTATCGTCATTGTCTATTGGTCGTGACTATTGGTAATTCGCCGTTTAAAGCTGCAAATTTCATTAGGAAAAATAATCAGTTATTTCATTTGCCTGATGATGATCAACTCACACCACTATTAAATACTTTTAAGTCTAATGAATGGCAAAATGAAGTTGAGTTATATAATCTGATCGATTGTAATAACAAGCTAACTAGTAGTATGTTATGTAATTACCCTAATGCCATTGAATATTTTATTGATATACCTGAGGATGTTAATTTTACCGATATCAAACAAAATATAGATCAATTATGGCAAGCTAAATTAGCTAACCACTCACCAGCATATTTAATGCTACTCCATACAATAATCTTAAATAAACTGAATCAAAAAGAGGAGTTACATCAGATCTTACAAAAATTAGCTGGTGATGATGAAGCATTGCAACAATTAGCTAAAGCATTTGAGAACAAACTATCAATCTCCTCCTCATTTAGGAAAAAAAATCGTGATATTTATGAATCATTAAAACAATTGAAAGCCCTTAATGAAAATTTATCTGACGATAATATGATTTTTAATGATGATAAAAGTAATAAATTGGAGAATATTAGAAGTGATACGGATAATGATCTAATATTACGTTTATGCTCTACACTGCTTCTAGCAAAAAATATTGAAAATCAAAAAAATCTTGAAGCAAAATCACTGCCTAAAAATAAATCGCATCAAATATGGCGTTGGAATGGTCGAACCAATGGCAAAGGTTTTTATAATCAAATATGTTGCGTCACCACGATATTAAGTTTTTTGATAATAAAGTTAAGTGGGGTGAAATCATCTCATCATATGATTTACTATATATTATTTGCATTAATTATAATTAATATTATTTTTGCAATTAGGCGACGTTCAAATGATGCATATAGTAGCGGAAAATATCGTCTTTCTATTTTCTCACCCTCAATTAATCAAACTAATCGCTATGGACCACCGTTAGATAGCTAAGCAAAGATACGGCTTATGCTATCTTCTTTGTATACTATCATCTTTGTATACTATCTCGTTTGTATACAATCCCCTTTGAAAAGCTATTTAATTATGACCAAAGGGGATATTTTAAATCTATCTGATTATCGATTAAGATCGTTAAGATTCGATTCAATTTCGCTTCTAACCTGTTCTATCTCTTCAGGATTTTGCTGATTTAAGACTTCCATAAAAGCTTCGATATAAGAGCCAATGAGTAGTCGTTCATCACCCAATGATTGTGCCCATGCTCGCTCTAATCTTGCTAATAAAGTACGATTTAACATTTCATCACGAGGATGAATTTTAAGTGCCGCTAATCGGTCATGGCTTTCTTGTTTTTGTTTATCGGTTAATCCAATCGGACTGTGATCAATCACTTTACCATGCAATGCCCCTGTTTCAAGTAATACCACATCGACTTCAAGCAAACCATTTAAATCATAACTAAAGCGAACATCAATACCTTGTATTTTTTCCATAGGTGTGACTGGCACTTCAAATTCATCAATTAAAACGTTATTTTCAACCTTTGGATTCTCACCTTGATAAACAGAAAGCATAATACTTTTTTGTTGAGGGTATGAAGTGTAAAACGTTTTGACCTTTGAAGTTGGAACTATCGTATTACGCTCAATAATTGGCGAAAATAACCCTTTAATATTACCCGAAGAAATTTCAATACCAAGTGTATATGGGCAAACATCGGTTAGAATAACCTCTTCAACATCGGCATTTCGCAAACGACATGCCGCCTGAACAGCTGCACCTTGTGCAACAATAGTAGTTGGATTGATATGACGATAAGGCAGTTTACCAAATAACTTTGTCACTAACTCACGAACCACACCTAATTGCGATGAACCACCAACTAAAACAATATGTTCGAGTTCATTAGCCTTTAAGCGAGCATCACTTAATGCTTGTTCAACTGGCGCTCGTAATCGATTGAGTAATGGCAACCAAATTGACTTAGCTCTTACTTCATTTAATGAAAATTGCCATTGCTTATCTTGCCAAAACCATGTCAAATTATGCATTTGCTCGCCACTTAGCTTACATTTTAATTGTTCAGCTAAATCCAATAAACGCGCATAATCATCGACAGGAATATCTTCTTGCTTAAGTTCCCATTCACTCAAACATGCTTTAACTATTTCATGGGTAAAATCTTCACCGCCTAAGTAGTTATCGCCTGCTGATGCATGAACCTCAATGATTGGCATTGCATATTCCAATACTGTCACATCAAATGTGCCACCACCTAAGTCAAAAACCAGCGTATTTCCTGATTGTTCTTCATGTAATCCATACGCCATTGAAGCAGCGGTGGGCTCATTGATTAGACGGACTGCGTTTAATCCTGCAAGCTCAGCAGCAAAGCGAGTTTGTTTACGCTGTTCGTCATTAAAATAAGCGGGAACTGAAATCACGACATCACGAATTTCTTGTTTCAAGAAAGCTTCAGCATCCGCTTTTAATGATTTTAAAACTAATGCTGAAAGTTCTGTTGGGGTAAATTTTTTATCACCCAACTCAAAAACTTTACTTGAACCTAAAAAACGTTTGAATGCTGCTGCACTACGACTAGGATGAGTAGTTAAACGAGATAAAGCCGCATGACCAACCAAAATGGTATTATCTTCATCAATGCTGACAGCTGAAGGAGTAACAACTTCACCTATTGAATTGGGAATTAGTGTCGGCTGGCCGTTTTGCCAAACACAAATTAAACTATTGGTAGTACCTAAATCAATACCTATTGGAGGATGTATAACCACTTTATTCTCTTAGTATTTTCCAACATGTCAGATATTATATCCTTAATACTATTTGAGGTGCAATTTTATCCAATGTGTTGAGTTAAACATTATTGAAAAAAGAGCATTTTTACTTATTTTTTTTATCTATCTCAACAAGTTGGCTGATTAATTTACCTGTCTTAAGCTGGGTTAAAATAAAGTCACCAATAGACACTTGTTCAACCGTTCTTATCACTTGTTGTTGCTGGTTAGTCGTTACTGAATAACCACGATCTAAAGTAGCAAGTGGACTAACACTATTAAGCTGAGATGTTTTTAATACAAATTCATGCTTAGCATCCGTTAACCTTTTTTGAACCAGATTAATCAGTTGCTGCTGTTTTCTCTCTAGGTTTTGACCATAATAGAGCACTTTATGTTGTGGTGAAACACGTAACAAATATTTATCCAACACATTATGACGATAGGATTGTTTAGATAAATAATGCTGCATATTTTCAAATAAAGCATGACGACTGGTTAATAAACGATTTAATTGCTTAGATAATTTAGTTTGAGGATGTTGTGATTGCAATCGTTGATAACGCTTATTTAATAATTCTCGTCGACGTACTAAATAGTAATCAATCGCCATACATAAGTATTGTTCTTGAACTTGTAAACTTTTTATCTGCTCTAGCTTATCCCGGCTAACCAACTCAGCTGCTGCCGATGGGGTAGCTGCGCGCACATCAGCAACAAAGTCAGCAATGGTGAAATCAACTTCATGACCAACAGCACTAATAATAGGTAATTGACTAGCAAAAATAGCTCTAGCTAAAAGCTCCTCATTAAATGACCAAAGATCTTCAAGCGATCCCCCTCCTCGCCCAACAATTAAAACATCACATTCTTGGCGAATATTTGCGATTTGAATCATTCTGGCAATTTGTGCCGCAGCTTCGGTACCTTGTACCGACGTTGGGTAAATAATCAAATTCAGACTTGGATCGCGCCGGTTTAATATCTGACAAATATCATGTAGTGCTGCACCTGTTGACGAAGTAATAATCCCAACCGTACGAATATTATCAGGTAACGACTTTTTATAAATCGGATCAAACAATCCTTCTTCTGACAGTTTTTGCTTTAGTTGCTCAAACTTTTGTTGTAACAAACCAGCACCAGCCGGTTGTAATTGATTAATAACCAATTGATAATCACCACGTGCTTCATAAAGAGTTACCGAGGCATTAACTAAAACTTGTTGACCATTTTGAGGGGTAAATCCCGTACGATAATTATTATTACGAAACATGGCACAGCGCACTTGCGCAATATCATCTTTCAAAGTGAAATACCAATGACCTGAAGCTGGACGAGAAAAATTGGAAATTTCACCAACTAACCAAACTTGCCCAATAGCATCAGAAAGCAGACCTTTAACTAATTGATTAAGATCTTTTACCGATAAAATCGAACTATTGTGCATACTATTATCCTAACAAGTTTAATCTAAATCAAAGTCAGCCCAAATTGGCGCATGATCGGAAGGTTTTTCCATACCACGAATATCGTAATCAATACCGGTTTCACCGCAATATTGCATAAGTTTTTCACTAGCTAAAATAAGATCGATTCTTAATCCAGTTTTTACACTAAAACCTCTGGAACGATAATCAAACCAAGAAAATCTCTGTGTATCTGGATTGGCATGACGGTAAGTATCAGTATAACCTGCTGCCATTAAATTATTTATCCATTCACGCTCTTCAGGTAAAAAAGAGCATTTACCCGCACTTAACCACCGTTTGCGGTTATTTTCATTAATCCCAATATCTAAATCAGTTGGGCAAATATTCATATCACCCATAATGAGTGATAATTGGCTATTCAGCTGTCGATCCTGTATATATTCAATTAAATCTTGATAAAATTTACGCTTAGCTGGATATTTAATTTCATTATGCAAACTTTCACCTTGCGGGAAATAACCATTAATGACGGTCAAATTACCTTTGCTAGTAGGAAATTCAGCTACCATTAATCGACATTGAGCACCATCTTCATCGGTCGGAAACCCACACTCGACCGACAACGGTTTTTGCTTAGTCAATAAGGCTACACCATAATAACCTTTTTGACCGTGATAATATAAATGATAGCCAAATTGCTTAAGTTCTTCGATTGGAAATTGGTCATTATGAACTTTAGTCTCTTGTAAACCAATGATATCGGGCTGATGTCTTTCAATAATCGCAGCTAATTGATGGATTCTAATACGAATACTATTAATATTAAAAGATAAAACTTTAATCATAAATTTATTGTATTTGATTTAATTTTGCAATTGACCCATGCTACCAAAAATACGTTATACTGTTAAGCAATTACAGCGAAAGCTATAACTAGTGATTAAAGGATCAACAATATGTCTAAGGAATTACTTTCATTGCGTCATAAAATTGATGAAGTCGACAAATCAATTTTAGCTTTAATTAGTCAACGACTAGCATTAGTTGCTGAAGTTGGTGAGGTAAAAAGCGAGCATGGAATTCCGATTTATGATCCTAAACGTGAAGCCGATATGTTAGCTAAACGTAAGCAAGAAGCCGAAAATTTAGGTATATCACCCGCCTTAATTGAAGATATTTTACGCCGATTAATGCGTGAGTCCTATATAAGTGAAAACGACAAAGGTTTTAAAAAAGTTTACAACGGCAAAGGCTCAATTGTCATCATTGGTGGTAATGGACAAATGGGTAGATTATTTGCCAAACTATTTACCCTATCAGGTTATGAAGTTAAAACCTTAGGTTCAAAAACCATGCATCAAGCAGCCGAAGTTGTCGCTGATGCCGCTGCCGTTATTGTTACAGTACCTATCAACAAAACATGCGAAATCATTGAACAATTACCACCGTTACCTAAAGATTGCATTTTAACCGATTTTACATCAATCAAAGTCAAACCTTTACATGCCATGCTAGCCAAACACGCGGGGCCTGTGGTTGGATTGCATCCAATGTTTGGTCCGGACGTACCAAATTTAGCCAAACAAGTCATTGTCTACTGCCAAGGTCGATATCCTGAGCAATATCAATGGTTAATTGAACAGATGCGAATTTGGGGAGCCAATTTGTGCGCGATTGATGCCAAAGAGCATGACAAATGTATGTCGTTTATTCAAGCATTACGCCATTTTACTTCGTTCTCATATGGTGTAAATTTACAACGAGAACACGCTGATTTAGAACAATTAATTACCTTATCATCACCTATTTATCGCTTGGAGTTAATGATGGTTGGTCGCTTATTTGCTCAAGATCCCGTTCTTTATGCCGATATCATCATGGCGTCAGATGAAAATATTGAGTTAATCAAACGCTATTATGAATGTTTTGGGCAAATGGTTAAATTAATTGAACAACGAGATAAAACTAAATTCATTGAAAATTTTAATGAAGTAACTAAATGGTTTGGCAGTTATGCTGAACGTTTTATAAAAGAGAGCCAAGTATTATTAAAATTTGCTAATGACAATCGAGAATAATTTTACTTCGCTTCCTTTTATAGGATAAAAAACGACTTATAAGAAAGGCAATTGGTCAAATAAAAAACTTTAGTATGAGGAAATAACATGTCTAATCGGAAATATTTTGGGACAGATGGTATTCGTGGAAAAGTTGGAGAATATCCTATCACGCCTGATTTCGCCCTCAAGTTAGGCTGGGCAGCAGGACGAGTACTGGCTAAAGATGGTGTTAAAAAAGTCCTCATCGGTAAAGATACTCGTATTTCAGGTTATATGCTTGAATCAGCTTTAGAAGCAGGATTTGCCTCTGCGGGCGTCGCTGCTGCTTTTACTGGACCAATGCCAACACCTGCCATTGCTTATCTAACTCGCACATTTCGGGCTGATGCGGGTGTAGTCATATCGGCCTCCCACAACCCTTTTTATGATAACGGTATTAAATTTTTCTCAACTGAAGGGCGAAAACTCGATGACGCCATTGAATTAGAAATCGAAGCCGAGCTTGAAAAACAGATCGACTGTGTTGAATCAAAACAACTTGGCCGAGCAAGCCGAATAACCGATGCAGCTGGCCGATACATCGAATTTTGTAAAAGCACCTTTGATCACGACTTAAGTCTATCAGGACTAAAAGTTGTTGTGGATTGTGCCAACGGAGCCACTTACCACATTGCCCCAAAAGTACTTCGAGAACTTGGTGCTAAAGTAATAAAAATTGGTTGCGAACCGGATGGAGTCAATATTAATGAAAACTGTGGTGCTACTGATGTAAAAGCATTAACTAAAACTGTCCTTGAAGAAAAAGCTGACTTGGGCTTTGCTCTTGATGGTGATGGTGACCGCATCATTATGGTCGATCATAAAGGCAATAGAATTGATGGTGATTTAATTATTTACATTATTGCTCGTGAAGCCTTAAGGCAAGGTCAACTTAAAGGTGGCGTTGTCGGAACCTTGATGAGCAACATGGGACTTGAAATCGCCCTTAAAAATCTTGGCATCCCATTTGTACGAGCAAAAGTGGGGGACCGTTATGTGCTTGAAATGCTGGTTGAAAAAAATTGGCGATTAGGCGCAGAAAATTCAGGCCATGTCCTTTTACTTGATAAAACCACAACAGGCGATGGTATTGTTGCAGGCTTACAAGTTCTGGCGGCAATGATAAGAAATAACATGTCGCTCGCTGAATTATGTCAAGGCATGACCATGCTACCACAAATATTAATTAACGTTCGTTATACAGGAAACCCATTAGCCAATGCTGCGGTCAAATCTGCAATTGAACAGGCAGAAACGCAACTTGGCAATGAAGGTCGGGTATTGATACGCAAATCCGGCACCGAACCGCTTATCCGCGTAATGGTAGAAGGTAGTAATCACTCTCAAGTGCAAAAATTAGCGGAACAAATTGCCAATGCAGTTAAAGCATCAAATTAGCCTGTTTTTTCATCATTAATTAAGCTATTGATGAACAATATTTCTAATAAAGTGAGCGGTAAAGCTGTTATTCTTTACACAAAATTAGTAAAAAGTGTCTAAATTCTTTATTTTTTTAATCAGTTGTTGACTTATTATAGGGAATTAGGTTTAAAATAATAGCTTCGGTTATTGCAGTGATTGTTTATACCTTTTAAGGCAAAAACAAACTGTAGTTTTTATTTTTAAAATAGGTAAGAGGGTTATATGGCAGTTTCCTCTCCAGCTTCACCGCAAGCTTATATAAAACACCATCTGGAGAACTTACAAGTTGGTTCTGGTTTTTGGACCTTTAATCTTGATTCCTTGTTCTTCTCAATTGTACTTGGTGTGCTTTTCTTATGGATTTTCCATCGTGTAGCAAGGAAAGCGACGAGTGGCGTACCAGGTAAACTTCAATGTGCGGTAGAGATGATCTTTGAATTTGTAAATAATACTGTCAAAGACATGTTCACAGGTCAAAATAAACTCATTGCCCCTTTAGCACTTACTGTGTTTATCTGGGTATTTTTAATGAACTTAATGGATCTAATCCCTGTTGATTTCCTACCTTATGCGGGACAATATTTAGGTCTATCTCATTTAAGAGTCGTACCGACAGCTGACGTGAGTATCACAATGTCAATGTCACTCGGTGTCTTTGCACTTATCATCATTTATTCAATCAAATATAAAGGGATTTCAGGGTTTATTAAAGAATACACCTTGCATCCATTTAATCATTGGGCATTTGCACCAATCAATTTAGTCCTTGAACTTGTTAGCTTATTGGCTAAACCTGTTTCTTTAGGATTACGACTCTTCGGTAACATGTATGCTGGTGAACTTATCTTCATCTTAATAGCAGCATTATTACCTTGGTGGTCACAATGGGTATTATCACTACCGTGGGCTATCTTCCATATTTTGATAATCACCTTACAAGCATTTATTTTTATGGTGTTGACTATCGTCTATTTAGCGATGGCCTCAACAACAGAAGATCATTAATTTTAACTTTTTTTAGATAATAAACTGGAGTATATAATGGATAGTATGAGTATGTTATTTGTAGCCGCTGGCATAATGATGGGATTAGCTGCAATCGGTGGTGCAGTTGGTATCGGTCTATTAGGTGGTAAATTCTTAGAAGGTGCTGCTCGTCAACCAGAATTAATGCCTATGTTACGTACACAATTCTTTATCGTTATGGGCTTAGTTGATGCGATTCCTATGATTTGTGTGGGTATTGCGCTATATGTTATTTTTGCTGTTGCTGGTTAATAATAATTTAAGAGGAATTGTCTCATGAATATGAACGCAACTCTCCTCGGCCAAGCAATTACATTTGTATTGTTTGTTTGGTTCTGTATGAAGTTTGTTTGGCCTCCGGTTATCCGAGCGATTGAAAAACGCCAAAAAGAGATAGCGGAAGGATTAGCTTCAGCAGAAACAGCAAAAAAAGATTTGGAATTAGCCAAAGCAAATACATCTGACATAATGCAACAGGCTAAGGTTGAGGCTAATGCAATTATTGAGCAAGCGAATAAACGCAAAGCAGCCATTCTAGAAGAAGCTAAACAAGAAGCTACTCGTGAAAAAGAAAGGATTGTTGCTCAAGGACTTGCTGAAGTTGAGGCTGAGCGTAAACGCGCTCGTGAAGAGCTTAAACAACAAGTCGCTACACTCGCTATTGCCGGTGCAGAAAAAATTATTGAACGTTCTGTTAATGAAGCCGCTAACAGCGACATCATTGATAAACTCGTAGCTGAACTATAAGGAGAATAGAGCAATGGCTGACTTAATTACGATTGCTCGCCCTTATGCTAAAGCCGCTTTCGACTTTGCTGTTGAAAAAAATAGCATCGAATCATGGCACAAAATGTTAGTGTTAACTGCTGAAGTGAGCAAAGATGCTCAAATAAAAAGCATTTTAACATCTGACATGAAAACCGATTCAGTGGCTAACTTACTCATCAACATCTGTAAAGATGTACTTGATGAGTTTAGCACTAATTTTATTAAAGTGATGGCTGAAAACAAACGCTTATCCCTTCTTCCTGAAGTGTTAACATTGTTTGAGCAATACTGTTTAGAAAGAGAAGCGCAAGCAGACGTTGATGTAATTTCTGCCAATGAGCTTACTAGTGAACAACTTGATAAAATTTCTGTCGCTGTCGAAAAACGTTTATCACGAAAAGTAAAACTAAAATGTCATATTGATAAATCGCTCATTTCTGGTTTTATTATTCGTACGGGCGATATGGTTATTGATAGTAGTATCAGAGGACGTCTAAATCGACTAAATGACGTTCTACAGTCTTAAGGGGACTGATAATGCAGCTAAATTCAACTGAAATAAGTGAACTAATTAAAGAGCGGATAGCTCAGTTCAATATTGTGAGTGATGCTCACAATGAAGGAACGATCATCTCAGTAAGTGATGGTATCCTTCGAATCCACGGATTAACTGATGTCATGCAAGGCGAAATGATTGCATTGCCAGGTAACCGATATGCAATGGCATTAAACCTTGAAAGAGATTCTGTTGGTGCGGTGGTCATGGGACCATACGAAGACTTATCTGAAGGGATGAAAGTACAATGTACTGGCCGTATTTTACAGGTACCAGTAGGTGATGGTTTATTAGGCCGTGTTATTAACACACTTGGTGAACCAATTGATGGTAAAGGTTCGATTCAACATGACGGCTTCTCACCTGTAGAAGTTGTTGCGCCAGGCGTTATCGATCGTCAATCTGTTGACCAAGCGTTACAAACTGGTTATAAAGCGGTTGACTCAATGATTCCAATTGGTCGTGGTCAACGTGAACTTATCATCGGTGACCGTCAAACCGGTAAAACCGCATTAGCCATCGACGCCATTATTAATCAACGTGATTCTGGTGTTAAATGTATTTACGTCGCAATCGGTCAAAAACAATCAACTATTGCTAACGTAGTGCGTAAACTTGAAGAGCACGGTGCACTTAAAAATACCATTGTGGTTGTTGCATCAGCATCTGAATCAGCAGCATTACAATACTTAGCACCTTACGCGGGTTGTGCTATGGGAGAATACTTCCGTGACCGCGGACAAGATGCACTAATTGTTTATGATGATTTATCGAAACAAGCCGTTGCTTATCGTCAAATTTCATTACTACTTCGTCGCCCACCTGGACGTGAAGCTTATCCTGGTGACGTGTTCTATCTTCACTCACGTTTACTTGAACGTGCAGCTCGTGTTAACGAAGCTTATGTTGAAGAGTTCACTAAAGGCGAAGTAAAAGGTAAAACCGGTTCATTAACTGCGTTACCAATTATCGAAACTCAAGCGGGTGACGTTTCTGCATTCGTACCAACTAACGTAATTTCGATTACAGATGGTCAGATCTTCCTTGAAACTAGCTTATTCAACTCGGGTATCCGTCCTGCGGTAAACCCAGGTATCTCGGTTTCTCGTGTAGGTGGTGCGGCTCAAACTAAGATAATGAAAAAATTATCAGGCGGTATTCGTACAGCACTTGCACAATATCGTGAATTAGCCGCTTTCTCACAATTTGCATCTGACTTAGACGAAGCAACAAGAAACCAATTAAGCCACGGTGAAAAAGTAACTGAATTACTCAAACAAAAGCAATATTCACCAATGACTGTTGCAGAGCAATCAATTGTACTTTATGCCGCTGAGCGTGGTTATCTAGAAGATGTTGAACTTGCTAAAGTATTATCATTTGAAACAGCACTTCTATCGTATGCCCATAGTCAATATGCCGATTTTGTAAAACAGATCGACGAGACAGGCAATTACAACGATGAGATTGAAAGTAAGTTAAAAGCATTGCTTGAAAGCTTTAAATCAACTCAAACTTGGTAAGGGTGAGGTAACAAATGGCTAATGCAAAAGAGATTAGAACGAAAATTGCCAGTATCCAAAGTACGCAAAAGATCACCAAAGCGATGGAAATGGTAGCCAACTCTAAAATGCGTAAAACGCAGGACAGAATGGCTGCTAGTCGTCCATATGCTGAAATGATTCGCGAAGTAATTGGACATTTAGCGTTAGCTCAAATAGGCGCCAAACATCCCTATTTAGAAGAAAGAGATGTAAAGCGAGTTGGCTATCTTATCATATCAACCGATCGTGGTTTATGTGGTGGATTAAATATCAATCTTTTCAAAACTGTCATTGCTGATATGTCAGCATGGCAAGAGAAAGGTGTTGAAGCAGATGTGGCTTTAATTGGTTCACGTGGGGTATCGTTTTTCTCTTCAGTAAAAACGAATATTTTAACCCAAGTAACTAATTTAGGTGACGAACCCACTTTATCTGATTTAATTGGTCCGGTAAAAACAATGCTTGAGGCATATGACAACGGTAAAATTGATAAATTATATATAGTAACCAATAAATTTATTAATACCATGTCCCAAAAGCCGACAATACAGCAATTATTACCATTACCACATTCAGAAGATAAAGAGCTAAAAGCTTCATCATGGGATTATATTTATGAGCCAGATGCAAAATCATTATTAGATGTGATTTTACGTCGTTATATTGAATCACAAGTCTATCAAGCGGTGGTTGACAATTTAGCGAGTGAACAAGCAGCAAGAATGGTGGCCATGAAAGCAGCAACCGATAACGGTGCAAATTTAATTAATGAATTACAAATTGTGTATAACAAAGCACGTCAAGGTGCGATTACCAACGAATTAATTGATATTGTATCGGGTGCAGCTGCTGTTTCAGGTTAGTGCTAAATATTGGCTTATAGTTAAGAAAAAGACGTAGAGGAATAAAAATGGCTACTGGAAAGATTGTCCAGATCATCGGTGCGGTGGTTGATGTCGAATTCCCAGAAGATGCAGTACCAAAGGTATATGATGCATTAGAAGTGGAAACTGGCACTGAAAAATTAGTTCTGGAAGTTCAGCAACAATTAGGTGGTGGCGTTGTATGTTGTATTGCAATGGGCTCATCTGATGGTTTAAGACGTGGACTTAAAGTAGTAAATACAGGTCACGGCATAGAAGTTCCTGTAGGAACAAAAACACTTGGCCGAATTATGAACGTACTTGGTGATCCTGTTGATAAAGCAGGTCCTATTGGTGAAGAAGAGCGTTGGGCGATTCACCGTGCAGCACCAACATACGAAGAGTTGGCTAACTCAACAGAATTACTTGAAACCGGTATCAAAGTTATCGACTTAATTTGTCCATTTGCAAAAGGTGGTAAAGTTGGTCTATTTGGTGGTGCGGGTGTAGGTAAAACCGTTAACATGATGGAATTAATTCGTAACATCGCGATCGAGCACTCAGGTTACTCAGTATTTACTGGTGTGGGTGAACGTACTCGTGAAGGTAACGACTTCTATCATGAAATGAAAGAATCAAACGTACTTGATAAAGTATCGTTAGTTTATGGTCAGATGAATGAGCCACCAGGGAACCGTTTACGCGTAGCGTTAACTGGCTTAACCATGGCGGAAAAATTCCGTGACGAAGGTAAAGACGTACTATTATTTATCGATAATATTTACCGTTATACCTTAGCCGGTACTGAAGTATCTGCACTATTAGGTCGTATGCCATCTGCGGTAGGTTACCAACCGACATTAGCAGAAGAGATGGGGTTATTACAAGAACGTATCACCTCAACTAAAACCGGTTCAATTACCTCAATCCAAGCAGTATACGTACCAGCCGATGACTTAACTGACCCATCACCGGCAACAACCTTTGCTCACTTGGATGCAACAATCGTATTAAGTCGTCAAATCGCATCATTAGGTATTTACCCTGCGGTTGACCCACTTGACTCAACAAGTCGTCAATTAGATCCACTTGTTGTTGGTCAAGAACATTACGATTGTGCTCGTGGCGTACAGTCAATTCTTCAACGTTATCAAGAGTTAAAAGATATCATTGCAATTCTTGGTATGGATGAATTATCGGAAGATGATAAATTAACTGTTGCTCGTGCACGTAAGATTCAACGTTTCTTATCTCAACCATTCTTCGTTGCGGAAGTGTTCACTGGTTCACCAGGTAAATACGTACCATTAAAAGACACCATCAGTGCATTTAAAGGTATTATGAACGGTGATTATGACCATATTCCTGAACAGGCATTTTATATGGTTGGTTCAATCGACGAAGCGATTGAGAAAGCAAAATCTCTCTAAGAGATTTATAGAACGGAGAGAGCATTATGGCACTAACTTCCTATCAATTAGAAGTTGTTAGTGCTGAATCTCACCTTTTTTCAGGTGATGTTCAGCGAATCAGAGTCACAGGGCGAGAAGGTGAACTCGGAATTTATCCCGGTCACACTCCGTTACTGACCACCATAAAGCCGGGAATGGTCGGGATTGTAAAAGCCAATGGTGAAGAAGAGTTTATCTATCTATCAGGTGGTATTCTAGAAGTACAACCAACTTTGGTCACAATCTTAGCTGATACCGCTATTCGTGGTGAAGACTTAGATGAAGCAAGGGCGCAAGAAGCAGTAAGACAAGCACAAGAACACATCAATCACCCAAGCGATGATATGTCTTTTGCTCAAGCATCTGCTGAACTGTCAAAAGCCTTAGCAAAAATACGTGTTATCGAATTAACGCGTCGTATGGGTCAATAAAATATACGTTGATCATTCAACAAAGCAATAAAGGTTACAAATTAATAAATTGTAGCCTTTTTTATTAGCGACTTAATCGCATCATTTGATAACGAAAAAACACAACTTTCCCCTTCAAAAACCCCGTTCCTCAACTTTTTTTACAAAAGCGAGTTGGATATTATAAGAATTATTACGATATAAAAAACACCGCCTATAGGTAACTGGATTTATTAATAACAATCGGCGATAATCAATTTAATTATCTTAAAACTAATGTAACCATGTTTACTATTTATCATTCAAATCAAGTCGATTTACTCAAATCATTAGTCAGCGAATTAATGCGCAGAGACCCTCTAGAACAGGTGTTTACACCTGATATGGTCATTGTGCAAAGCCAAGGGATGGCGCAGTGGTTACAAATTGAATTGGCTAACGATCTTGGTATTGTGGCTAATGTTGATTTTCCCTTTCCGAGTCAATTTATTTGGCAGTTATACCAAGCCCTTCTGCCTGAGGCACCAATTGAAAATAGTTATAATGTCGAATCAATGACTTGGCGTTTATATTATCTATTGCCAAAAATTATTGAGCGGCCAGAATTTGAAACAATCAAATATTATCTTGATATTGATAAAGAAGAACGAAAACAGTACCAATTAGCAACTCGTATAGCAAAATTATTTGACCAGTATTTAGTTTATCGCCCAGACTGGCTAGCCAAATGGGAAGCCAATCAAACAGTGGCTGAATTAAACAACCACCCGGATGAGAAGTGGCAAGCGGAATTATGGCGTCAACTCATCTCGATTAGCCAACCCTATCATCGTGCTAACATTTATCAACAAATGTTAGAGATTATGTTAGATAGTGACTTTGATCGCGCCCGATTAAACAATTTACCTAAGCGGATTTATATTTTTGGCATCACCTCTTTGCCCCCAATTTATCTATCACTATTATCCGCACTTGGACAACATATAGACGTTCACCTCATGTTTAACAACCCTTGTAAATGGTATTGGGGAGATATTGTTGAAATATCGGATACACAAAACCCACTACTGACATCGTGGGGAAAATTGGGACGAGATAACCTATTTTTATTGCAAGAGTTTCAAAATAAGCAGGATATTGATCTCTTTGTCGACAATGAACGTAATTGTCTATTACATGCTATTCAGCAAGATATTTTAGAGCTCTACCGTGAAGCACCAGTAGATGAAATCGATAACCAAGATAGATCGATAACATTTCATGCTTGTCATAGCGAACAGCGGGAAGTCGAAGTACTTTATGATTATCTATTATCGGCATTTGATGCCGATCCAACACTGGAATTACGTGATTGTATTGTCATGGTTTCAGATATTGATAAGTATGTACCTTATATTCGATCCGTATTTGGAAATGCTGAAGGACAACGTCATTTACCATTTACCATTTCCGATCAAAAAGCGCGTAACATCGATCCAATTGTGCAAGGATTTTTTGCTATCTTAAACTTTACTGAAAGCCGCTTTACTGCCGAAGAGTTATTTAACCTGCTAGAAATCCCAGCAATTGCTGAAAAATTTGCCATAAGTGAGCCACAACTAACTTTATTACATACCTGGATTATTGAGTCTGGCATTCGTTTTGGTCTCGAAAATGCTCACAGTTGGCTATTTGGTCTTGAGCGCTTACTACTTGGTTACACCATGAATAGTGAACAAGGTGGCTGGCAACAGATATTACCTTATGATGGGGCTACAGGATTAGATGCCGAATTAATCGGCCAATTAGCAGAATTTATAAAATCTGTACGTAAATGGCTAAATATTTTAAGTGAAGACAAACCGTTATCTGAATGGCAAAGTTGCTGTATTGAGCTTATCAATGACTTCTTTGTTAGCAATACATCGCGTGAATCAATTTTACTCATGATCCAAGAAGAGTGGGAAAAACTGATCAGCAGTGGTTTAAATGCCAATTTTACCGACAATATTTCGATAACCGTCTTACATGATGCAATGCAAACCCGATTGGAACAAAACCACTTAGCACATCGATTCTTAGTTGGTAAAATAAACTTTTGTACTATGATGCCAATGCGTTCTATTCCGTTTAAATTGGTTTGTTTATTAGGTATGAACGATGGTGACTACCCAAGAACATCATTACCTTTAGATTTTGATTTAATTGCACAAAATCCAAGACGCGGCGATCGTAGTCGACGCATTGATGATCGTTATCTATTTTTAGAAGCTATTTTATCGGCACAAAATCAACTCTATATCAGTTATATTGGCCGTGATATGAAAGATGATAGCGAACGTTATCCATCGGTATTGGTTGATGAACTTTGGGATTATATTGTGCAGTATTATGCAACGGATGAAAATTCCACTAAAAAAAATCAACTAATAGATAAATTAAAAACATTGCATACCCGCACCCCATTTAATCCGCTAAATTTCTTAAATGAGCCCAGAAGTTATGCCGATGAGTGGTTACCAGCAGCGTTAAAAGCAGGGGAAAGCCAATCATTTATCAGTGATATCACCAATATGGTTGTTGATAACATCAATTTGGATGAACTAAAGCGATTTTATCAACACTCTATTCGATTTTTTTTACAAAAACGCTTTAATTTTTATATCAATTATTTAGATGACACATTACCCGATGCCGAAAACTTTAGCCTAGATAGCTTGAAACGCTATCAACTCAATTTACAGATTCTAAATGAGATGATCACTAAGGACTCAACTGATAATTTGTATCAACGCCTAACATTGACGGGTGAATTACCAGATGGAGCTTTTGGTGAGATTATTTATGATGAACAATGTGAATTATTACAGCCATTAGCCAACAAAATCATTAAAGAGCGAACCGATCTTTCAACGTCAGAGGTGAATTTAACCATTTCGATAGATAAACAACATTATCAATTACAAGGATGGTTAACTCATGTTCAACAAGATGGCATTTTAACTTGGCGACCGACTAATCTCTCTATCCGTGATGGTATATCATTATGGATTGACCATTTAATTTATTGTATTTTAAATACAGATAAAAGCCAAAGTCGATTATATGGGCGAGAAGACAACCAATGGCGTTTTTCACACATTGACGCTAACCAAGCATTAACAATACTAACTGATTTAGTTGACGGTTATATACAAGGTATTAATCAACCGATGTTGTTACCATTACAAAGTGCTTGGAGTTGGTTAATTACCGCATATAATTCAAAAACAGCAGAAATTGAGCCGAGTGAAAAAGCCATCAGTAAATTATTAAATGCATGGCAAGGTGGACAATTTCACTCCGCTGAATGTGATAGTTATTACGCAAGATTATACCCTGAGTTGAACAATGAATTAATTGAGCAAATAACCCATCTTGCTCAACGATTTTTATTACCGGTATTATTACATCAAGTCGAAGAATAGGAGGCATTATGTTTATTGATACACATTGCCATTTCAATTTTCCTGCTTTTGTTACCGATTTAGATAATTCAATCAACCACATTCGCCAAGCTCAGATTACTGGTTTAATTATTCCGGCCGTATGTGCTGATCATTTTAGCCAAATTTTGCAACTCAGCGGACAGTATCATGAACTTTATGCTGCACTTGGCCTACATCCTATATATCAACACTCCCCTACTGACCTTGAAATATTAGTAGATAAAGTTAGTACTCACTCAAAAAAAATAGTCGCTATTGGCGAAATCGGTTTGGATCGTTATGACAACTCGATTGCGTGGCAACAGCAACTTGATTTTTTCCGAGCACAATTGACTATAGCCAAGCGCTTTGATCTACCGGTTTTAGTCCATTCCCGCAAAACACACGATGTTATCTATCATGAATTACATCAAGCCAATTTACCCTGTCGTGGCGTGATCCACGGTTTTTCTGGAAGTTATCAACAAGCCATGCAATTTGTTAAATTAGGCTATTACATTGGTGTGGGTGGCGTAATAAGCTATGCGCGAGCCAATAAAACTCGTCAAACCATCGCCAAATTACCGCTCGAAAGTTTAGTGTTAGAAACCGATGCACCTGACATGCCGTTAAGTGGCCGGCAAGGACAAATCAATCGACCAGAAAATATTGTCGATATTTTTAAGATTCTTTGTCAATTACGTCCTGAAAATCCGATAGAAATACGCGACACAATTCTAACAAATACCTTGACGCTATTTAATAGAATCAATAAAATGGAAATACTAAATCAAACTTAACCATATAATTATTAAAAAATTATTCAGCCACAAGGTGGTGCTTATGTCTCGACGCTATAGTCAGTTATTTGTACAATCCCTTATTTCACTTACTCGATTATTTCCTCTATGGGCAATGCTTTGCGCAATAATCGCCTATTTTTTACCTAACGTATTCCTACCAGTTCGCCCTCATACATCACAACTATTAATGTTTGTCATGTTTACCATGGGCGTAACGTTAAGTATTGATGATTTTAAACGCGTCGTTACCAAACCTAAAGCGGTAATAATTTGCACCCTACTGCATTATATTGTTATGCCACTAACCGCATTGATCTTATCTAAATTATTTACCATGCGACCTGAGTTATTAGTTGGCATGGTTTTAGTTGGTAGTGTTGCGAGTGGAACCGCCTCGAATGTAATGATTTATCTGGCTAAAGGTGATGTGGCTTTATCGGTCACCATCTCATCAGTATCAACACTTGTTGGTGTCGTGGTCACCCCACTACTTACACTACTATTAGTCGGCACCACTGTTGAAGTACCAGTATGGGATATGTTAGTGCATATTGTCCAAATAGTACTTGTTCCAATATTATTGGGATTAATTGTTCACCACTTTTTATATTCAGTAGTAAAAAAATGTGAGCGCTTCCTACCATTACTCTCAATGTTATGTATTTTATTAATTATTTGCATAGTGGTAGCGGGTAGCCATGCGCTCATTGGTCAAGTCGGTATCACGGTCATTTTTGCAGTAATCATCCATAATGGAATTGGTTTGTTAGGTGGTTATTGGGGAGGACGTTTATTTGGATTTGATGAATCGACCTGCCGAACCATGTCTTTAGAAGTGGGAATGCAAAACTCAGCGTTAGCTGCAACACTGGGTACCACCTATTTTTCAGCTTTATCAGCACTGCCAGCTGCGGTATTTTCTGTTTGGCACAATATTTCTGGCTCACTCTTGGCGGGTTATTGGCAAGGCAAACCGGTTAAAAATAAGAAAAAAGCTAATAATTAATTATCATAAAATAGCATTCATGGGCTCTCTTACCCAATCATAAAGGTAAGAGAGCATAATCTTAGCGCTAAGCATATCGTTCGTGCAATTTAATAATATTAGGCTGAATAAAATGAATCGCGAATTACCTCCTTTTGTCTATCGAATATTACCTTGGATTGCAGCCTTTGCTTTTTTTATGCAATCGCTTGATACCTCGATTTTAAATACTGCGCTGCCAACCATGGCTAAAGATCTCAATGAATCACCATTAAATATGCAATCAGCGGTAATTTGTTACGCATTAACCTTGGCACTATTTATTCCGGTAAGTGGGTTTTTATCTGACAAATTTGGTACCAAAAACGTGTTTGTCATGGCGGTCGCACTCTTTACATTAGGATCATTGCTTTGTGCGCTATCTAATTCGTTAATATTCTTAGATATATCAAGAGTGATTCAAGGCATTGGTGGCTCAATGATGGTCCCCGTTTCCCGTTTGGTTTTAATTAAGGCATTTAAACGTAATGAGTTTTTATCCGCATTAAATACTGCCACCATTCCCGGATTAATTGGACCGGTACTCGGACCTGTTTTAGGTGGTTATTTGGTTGATATGGTAAGTTGGCATTGGGTCTTTTTGATTAATTTGCCCATTGGTATTTTAGGCGTGCTTGTCAGCTTAAAATATATGCCGAACCTAAAAGGTGAACATATGCCTTTTGACGCATTTGGATTTATTTTTATTGTTATAACCTTCATCAGCGCGACGCTGAGTATTGAATGTTTAAATGAAGGTCAACAATATTATTTACCGCTATCGCTTGCTATTATTAGCATCGTATTTCTCTTTATTTATCGTAGCTACGCCCAAAAGAGACAAGCACCGCTGTTTCCACTCTCATTATTCAATATCCGTACATTCAAAATTGGCATTATCGGGAATTTAGTTTGTCGCTTAGGTATTTCAGGTGTACCTTTTCTTATTCCGTTATTTTTACAGGTTGGATTTGGCTATTCAGCCATGTTTGCCGGAATGATGTTAGTACCAATGGCGATCGCTTCAATTTTTACGCGATTTTTTATTACCAAATTATTGGCTCGATTAGGCTATCGTTTTGTGCTGGTTGCAAATACTATTTTAGCGGGAATATTGATTCTTTTACTGTCATTATTAAATTTAACCACACCACTAGTCATATTAGGTATTTTACTATTTTGTATTGGTGGCGTTAACTCAATGCAATTTACCTCAATGAATAGTATAACTTTAGCTAACCTACAAGGCGAAAACACTAGCAGTGGCAATAGTTTAATGGCGGTCAATCAACAATTAGCTATCAGTTTTGGTACTGGCTTTGGTGCGGTATTGGTTAGATTATTTAGCAACTCAACAACGACTATTCACGCATTTCAGCTATCCTTTGTTATACTAGGTGTTGTCACTATGCTATCAAGCATAATCTTTGCACAATTAACAAAAGAAGATGGTCAAAATTTAACGGCTCGGCACTAAACAACAAGGAGATAACAATATGTTTCAGTATCAAATCATTCCCGTTACAGCTTTTCAAGAAAACTGTAGCATTATTTGGTGTGATGAAACAAATCAAGCCGCATTTATCGACCCAGGTGGTGAGCCAGAACTACTAAAAAAAGCAGTTGAAAAGCTTAATGTAGATATTAAACAAATACTGCTTACCCACGGTCATTTAGATCATGTTGGTGCAGCGGTGGAATTAGCTAAACACTATAACGTTAAAATTATTGGCCCTAGCCAAGAAGATGAATTTTTACTGTCAGGCTTACCACAACAATGCATACAATTTGGTTTTCCTCACATTGATAGCTTTTTACCCGATCGCTGGTTAACAGAAGGTGAACAAATAAAAGTAGGAAATGTCACTTTAGATGTTTTATTCTGCCCAGGTCATACTCCGGGCCATATCGTATTTATTAACAAACAAGATAAAATTGCGTTTGTGGGTGATGTGCTGTTCAAAAGCAGTATTGGACGAACCGACTTTCCTCGCGGAAATCATGAAGATCTGATCTCATCAATTACCCATAAACTCTTTCCATTAGGCGACGATTTTATCTTTGTACCTGGTCATGGCCCGATGTCGAGCTTTGGTAATGAACGAATGACTAACCCTTACTTAGTATAACGTCACTATTTGTTTAAATAGATTAAAGAATAATGTAAACTTTTTTGAAACAAAAGAGTTTACATTATAAATTTTTGTATTATTATTGCACTACTGTTTATCTTTTAATGGTAGAAAATAATGAAACTCACAACATATTATCCAACTTATATCAATACACTATTTAACTTATCATCTTGGCAACGCAAACTGTGTGTAACTACAGGGGCGGCCCTACTGCTAGGGTTAGCAGCTAATATCAGTATTCCCACATACCCAGTACCATTCACACTTCAATCGTTAGCCGTATTGTTAATAGGCGCTTTTTTAGGTCGTAAACTAGGTGCATTAACCATACTTCAATATCTCTTTTTAGGTGCAATGGGATTACCACTATTCGCTAACGGTAGCGGTGGAATTATGGCATTAGCTTCACCGTCATCAGGTTATTTGTATGGTTATATATTTAGTGCTTATTTAGCAGGTTTTGCTGCCGAAAAAGGGTACGATCGTCACTTTATTTTAGGATTAATTGCCTTTGCTTGTGCACATCAACTCTTATTTGTATTTGGTGTCGTTTATCTAATGGGATATATGCATATTTCACTTATCGAAGCATTAAAAGTCGGCTACTTACCTTTCGTTGGTGTTGATGCAGCTAAATTTATTATTGCAACTTGCGTAATGTTCTCATTATGGCGCCACCACGCACGCAAATAACCATGCAAATTGGCGATATTATTTTCCAAGCCCAGAATGAAGAAAGCGAATTCAATACCGCAGTGACGCATTCTGGTGCCGACACGGATGAAATAATCAAACAGATAAACCATGTTGGGTTATATATTGGTAATAATATCGTCATAGAAGCCACTCAACAGCATGGCGTGATTCAACAACCCCTTAATGACTTTTTAGCGAGGGCTAAATATAATCTGGTCGCAACCATTTATGATGATTCAGTCATAAAAAATGCAATAACCCGAGTTAAAACGTGTTTAGGATTGCCCTATAACCATAGTTTCCGTGCTGAAGATGAAGGATTTTACTGTAGCGAATTAATTACTTATGCATTTAAATACCCATCAGGTGAAGACTATTTTCAGCGCTATCCAATGAATTTCAAAGATTCTGCGACTGGCCAAATTATTCCTTATTGGATTAAATACTACCAAAAACAACCCATCCCGCAAGGCGAACTTGGCTCACACCCTCAGCAATTACTTAGACAAAAAGCCTTATTCAAAACAATCCTGAATCATCATAAATGCGTTAAAAATACAGTAAAAAAAATTTAACAGTTGACATGGAGCGATTAAATCTATAATATGCGCGCTACATTTCGGTTCCTCCATAGTTCAGTCGGTAGAACGGCGGACTGTTAATCCGTATGTCACAGGTTCAAGTCCTGTTGGAGGAGCCAACTTTTCCATCTCTTCTAATACCTAGTTACAAATTTACGTTCGACAAGCTCACCGTCTTTATAGGTTTCTGTGTACAAAAGTTTGCCTTTTTTGCGAGTGGATAAGATGGGTTCATACAGTTCATTATATTGTTGTTCTAATTGATGACATTTCCAAATACCAACAGGCAGGCCATTTTTATATTCCGATTCGAGATAAATATAACCGATACCTAGAGGCGCATATTTACTGCCTGTTATCTCTATCCATACCCCCTCGCGAGTATGGTTTTGAACTAAACCTTCCTCTGTATCATTAAGATCTGTGTTTTGAAAAGGACCATTAGTATCATAATAGCGGATGAATTTGCCTTGGGGTGTCAGTTGGTATGTTCTTTTTTCATTAGCAGCACTGTCTGTCTCATCACTACCAAGATCCCTAATAATTATTTTCCCATTGTTATAATGGAAAAATCGATAGCTTCTACCCAGATCATTTCCATATTCGTAAGTGGCTACTAATCTATCCACAATTTGATGAGAGCTGATAGATATAATGGATTGAAAAATAAGGTGTCTTCCATACTCGCAATGGTTGCATTCTAACTCAAGGTTCTCAGTGGTGAGTAGAAACAGATCAAACTGAGGAAAGCCGGCTATTTTTTCCACATGAACTGTAATCTTCTGGTTTAAAATATCGTTGATATTAAATGGGATATCATAGGAATCCTGAACAACCTGCTTTAAATTTTCTTGGGTTAAAGTGATCTTATAGGATTGTTCTGATTGGGACTGCTTATCTAAATTTCTGGCCAATTCATCAAAAGCTTTTTCACTCCCCGAACGTTCATTTTCTGTTTCTGCATGTTGCCAGTGTGTGGCAAAAGGATATAAAACATGTTTATCACCAATTGGCGGGCTGGCAAGCGGAGCTTGCGTAATTTGGGTAATAAGATCGTCTTTTTTATTTTTATTAATCGGTTGGCTATTCGCCATTTGATTACTCATAAATAAGAGGGTTATACATACTATTATCAATCTCATTGCCAATATTCCTTGTACATTTTTTACTCCCCCGTACTTTAAAAAACGCTTGTATAGAATAACGGGTGCAGTATATGAGTGCGGTTTTCAGAATTTATGAAGAGTATATACCTAATTTCAGATAATAGTGAATTTATTTCCGCTTTATTTTAGGTGAATTTTTAATTGATAAATTACTATGAATATTAACAATTTTTGCCAATATATTTTTTTATTATCACGCATATTATGCACGGCAATCCATAGTAAAAAATCCTAAATAATTATATATCATTTAGTCGCAATAAATTGGTATATCATTATTCAGGATTTTTATGTTGATTTTCTATAAAACTATTTAAAACTAATTCTTTTTTAAAACTATAATTTTCTATTGCCTAATACACCATATTTGAAGTAATCTTCCATACCTATATTATCCTCAGTATTATAATCAGCAGGTATAGGGCAGTCCAATATTTTGGTCTCAATTGGTAAAGGTTTTAATTTTATTTCCTTAGTGACTTCATAAATTTTTTCAATCTCAAAAAAAACATTTTCTTCATCAAATGTCCCCAAGCAAATTCCATTTTTATTATTTTCTAATCGAACATCAATAGAATATACATATTTATTAGCAACGGGGAGCACATCTCTTAAAATGTCATTTTTATCATATAAGAGAATATAATAATTTTTATGATTATCTTTAATTTCAATGGGTCGAACATAATAAAACTCTGTATCAAGACCAAAAGTATCTGGAAGCAAATAGTCTTCATTATTAAGATTAAAAAGCTTGTCTAACTCTTTTGATTTAAAATAATCATTATTTCGATCATATTGTTCTTCATAGACAAATTTTGTATCTATATATTGATTTTCGTAGGCATTACAACCGAATGGTAAAAAAATTGCTAAAAATAAACTAATCAAATAGTTTTTAATTTTTATGGTAGTGCGGTTTATTTTCATTTTCATCATCTTTATCTTTGGTATTATAGGAATTTAGTCTAATTTTTGCCGATATATTTTTTTATTACCACGCATTTTATGCACTGCAATCCATAGTATAAAAATCTAGAATGGATAAATACCATTTATTATCTAATTGGGTTAGATAAAATATAAAAATATTTTTTTCATGATTCGGTATTGTACCTGGAAAGTTTTCTATATAGACAATTTTAACTGTTTTAGGGGCTATTTTATCGGCAATGGATTGATATTCCTCCCAAACAGGATTTTTTTCAAATTGATAGTGTTTTAATTCCCAATGATAATAATCAAGCGCTATTTTTAAAGCCTCAATATTTTTTTCTTTTGGATTGGCATACAGACCTAGTTTAGTGACTTTTTCACTACATGGATCAAATGGAGGATATTGTTCATATTGTATTTTAGGATTGCCAGATATTGTAACCCCTAGCAATTCATCTTCTACCCAAGAGGGTATTGTATTTTCAGTTATTTTATTATTCGATTTAAATTGTTCAATTCTTCTCATTGTTGGGCTGGTACTTCCATTATATACAATGAAAAGACCTATATCTTTATTAATATATTGGTTAATTTCTTTAAAATTCTTTTTATTAAAAAGGTCAATAAGTTGATAAACCGTAGCATCAAAATGTGGGATTGTTTGAGTCACTGCTGATTGATTTTCTATTTTTTGACTACATGCTATATTAGCCAAAGACAATAGAATCAGTAATAATATTCTCATGTTAAAATTCCCATGTTTTTTAGTTGTTTATCTTTCTTTCGAACTTAAACTTCATTTGCCATCAAATTCAACTTTTCCTTGACTTATCCATTGATTATCTTTCCACTCGCCGTCACACATATCTACCCCTGACCTAACAACTTTTGAGTTTTTGATATCGATAATGATACATTGATAGTTTCCGTTTAGTTCCTCTGATGTTCCAACATAACCTTTGCTAATAGTATCCATTTCAACATAATGTTTATTTTCAGATATTTTAAAATCAATTGAATAAATACCTGCATATACGTCATCGTATCCTTCATATCCTTCGATTTTAGATATAACACCATTTCTACTTAGTCTTGGTTCTGAATAAAGTTTGTAATCTTTAATATAATTTAAGAAGATTAATTCTTCTTGATCGCTGATTTTTAGTTTATAGGCATAGCCTGATTGACCAGATAAATGCGTATCAGACTGCAAATCTATCTTAGGAGAAACCTTAGGAGTAGAAGAAGGAGGAGACTCTAAAAAAACCTCAGTAACTACGTAATCATATTCAATGGGAGTGACATGATCATCAGCTTGTTGACTCTCAATTTTTTGACTACACGCTATGTTAGCCAAAGACAATAGAATCAGTAATAATATTCTCATTTTAAAATTGTTTCCTTTTACTATTAAGTCGACTGACAGGAAAAGCAAAAAAATTTAAACCCCAAAAAGTAATATGTGGTAAAAATTGCTTCATAGGGTTTTCTCTTTTGTATTTTTACGTTTTAAAAAAAACAGTATAAGTAAAACTGAAATATAAAGAATTAAAGGAATCTTATAAATCATATCAATGATATTTTGTCCTATCATTTCATTTTCATCAGAAAACAAAACATAATAACTATTGTGACTTAAATAATTAATATAATTATAATTTTCAGAAAGAGGATTCAATTTTAGCGCCAAAAAGACAGTAGGATCATCGTTGCAAATAAGAATTTGGGTAAAACCTTTAATTAATAGTAATAGTATTATTAAGATCTTTAATAATTTCATATTGTCATCCATTTATAATCTTATTGAACTGATTGAATTTCGACTTTAATTCGGGGATATCCTTCATAAATATTACTTTTTCCCTATTCTTTTCTTCCAATAATATAATGATATTCAATATCTACCCAATTATTTTTTACAATATGTCTTTTTTCTACTTGATTAACTTTTGTACTTAGCTTATTTGCTTAATATTGTTTGAGATAATAGCGTAGCAATAGACGAAAATAACTTATTCCAAAATTGATTTGAATTTTAATGATTTCAGCCTTTTCTTCACCCACAAAAATGACAATAAACATGAAATTAGGTTTCCGATTGCCATAGAGATAAAAATGCCATTCATTCCCATTTTTTGAACATAGACTAAATATAGTCCTATAGAAAAAATAATGATCATTCTAATATAAAGGATAATTACCGCAGGTAGGGGTTTTCCTGTCGCTTGAAAGAATGATGCGATTATCCACGTTATTGCCATAAAACAAAAGGTAAATGATACGATTAGCACTTGTTTTCTGGCAAGATCAATCACTTCTGGTATTGAAGTAAATATTGAAAATAACCAAGGAGAAAGTAATACATAAAGTGCTGCAATGATGCTACATAATATCATTATTGTCCTTAAGCTTAGATTTAAAGCTTCTTTAATCCGATCAAGTTGATTACGTCCATAATTTTGAGAAATAAAGACCGTCATTGCACCAGCAATAGCAATCATCGGAATAACTAAAATCTGATCAATTCTCCCAACCAATGTCCATGCATTCATTGCATTTTCATCAAAGGTATTGGTGATCATTTTGTTATATGCAACGATAATGATATAAGTTGAGGCTGTCATTAAAAACTGAGGCAATCCAATCCGTATGATTTCTCTGGCAATTTTTCCGTTAAAGTGAGCAAAGTTAAATGTTAACGGAATTCTTGATTTTCCCTTGTGTATAAAGCGGATTAAATAGATATAAGCCATAAATAACGATATTGTTGTGGCTAAACCTGCACCAGCCACCCCCATATCGAGTACAAATATCAATATCGGATCAAGTATGATATTGAGCGTTACCATAATCATAAATGATATTGCAGTAACATATGTCAGGCCTTCGCCAATAAGAATACCGCCATAAACCTGTAATAATATTATGAACAGTAAACCAGGGGCTAATGAATATAAAAACTGTAGACTATAGACTGTTGCTTCTAGGCTTAATTTATCACCTGATAATAAATTAATAATTTGTGGGCCAAAAGCATAACACATAATCATAAATGGCACGGTTAGCAGTAAAGCGATGACGACACCTGTAACACCTAGATTTTGATAATGATTAAATCTTTTTTCGCCGATCAATCGCCCCGTTGTGGTACTGAGTCCAACGGCTAAACCTGAGGCGATAGCTTCAAAGACAAAAAATAATGGAAATAAAAGACCGGTTCCCGCCAACGGGGCTGAAGAAGTCGGATTGATCAATGAAATAAAATAGGTATTGATTATTAAGTAAGCATAATTTAATAAGTGACCAATGAGAATGGGAATCCCTATTTTTATAATTATTGGCATGATTGGCCCTTCAAACATGCCTTTTTGCAATTTTTCTTGAAAATTTGACATAGATTTCTCTTTAAGTTTATTTTTTAAATAGTGATGTTATTTTTTCTCTAGCGCAAAAAAGCTTCTAATCGACATGTTATCGAGAGCAAAATATCCATTATATTTTTCACTTTATAGCACCTGCCCTAACAGCACCTATCCCAACCTAAAACGTTTTGTTAGACAGTTCATGGCGGTAAAACCTTCTTGCCTTTTGGTGGAATGAATCGCAATAAGGATATTTTATTTACAACGAAAAAATTAACTGTCTGTAATTGATGGAATAATATAATCCGCCATGAGTTCCCACCTATCGATTATCATTTTGTCGACTTTCGATACGATTGCCACTATCAGATCCTTTTCGGGAACACAATAGAGATAAGTTCCGCCTATGCCTGCCGCGAGAAAAGTGTTAATACCCTTATCTTCTCTAAGCCACCACATATAGCCACAATCTTCCGTATGCTGTTTTAGCGATTCAGTTATCCAGTTTTCTGAAATGATCGGCTTGTCATTGCAATGGCCTTTATTCAAATACAAATATCCCAAACGAAGCATATCACGCAGAGTTAAAGACAGTCCCCAGCCTCCAGTATTGATATTTTGAGGATCTTTTATCCAACCGGTAATACTTTCACCATAGACATCTTCTTTAGAAAAGGATTTCATCTGCTGGTCAACGATCTCTTTAACCCCTAAATGGCTGAATAATGATTTATTGGCAAATTCTCGGGTTGATAGTCCCGTACTCCGCGTAATAATCGCTGAAAGAAGGTGGGCATTAGACATATTGAATTGAAACTCCCCAAGCAGGCCTTTTTGTCCCAACATTTCAAGCATAAACATCGTCCAATTCTTTTGCCTTCTCAACCTATCTAATGGCTCACTCTTTTTCCAAGAATAGGGTGCAGTCATGGTAAGTAAGTGTTTGATTGTCAGATGTCGCTTTAACATATCACTGGCTTTGGATTCCGCTTCTGGAAAAAAATCCAGTATTGGTTGATCGACGCTTTTTATATATCCTTTATCAATGGCTATTCCCACTAAAGCGGAAGTAACGCTTTGTGTTACTGAAGTGAGATGATGAGTATTTTCAGCATGGTAACCTTTGAAATATTTTTCAAACACAATGCCGCCTTTTCGCAAAATAGCGATTCCTTTAATAATGCCTAGTTGAAAATTCAAGGCGACATCCAGCTCTCTCAATTTATCTGGATTCATATCCGCCAATTCTGCATCAATGGTTTTCAATTCTTTTATATTAGCCATAATCAAGTATCCACTTTTCAAGTCGTAGGAGTTAAATATTTTCCGATTAGTGATTTTGGATTTTTCACCAAGTCTTTAGGGGTTCCTTCGGCAATGATTTCACCGCCTTTTAATCCTCCTTCAGGGCCAAGCTCCACGATCCAATCGCACGATTCAAGAACTTCATGATTATGTTCAATAACAATCACAGAGTTTCCGCTTTTGATTAATTCATCCAACAGTTTTATCAGCTGAGCTGTATCATAGAGACTTAAACCAGTAGTGGGTTCATCCATGATATACAAGATATGACCTTTTCGTTGCCGTCCTAATTCCTTCGCGAGTTTTAGTCTTTGGGTTTCCCCTCCGCTCATTGTTGAAGTGGGTTGCCCAAGCTTTATATATCCCATACCAATCCGTTCCATTATCTGTAACGGACGAACGATGAAATCATTATCACTAAATAGGGCTATCGCTTCAGAAATCTGCATATCAAGAATTTCTGAAATATTTTTCCCTTTATACGTGACAGTTAAAACTTCGTTGTTATATCTTTTACCTTTACATTTTTCGCACGTTGCGTACATTTTTAAGCTACCCTCAGGAAAAATAGCTTTACGTCCACTACCATTACACTCTCGGCAAGCGCCCTCGGAATTGAAGGAAAAGTGTCCAGCCGTTAAATTTAACCGTTTTGCTTCGGGTTGTTCTGCAAATAACCTGCGTATCTTGTCCCATATTTTGGTAAAAGTAACAGGATTCGAATTTATATTTCTTCCTATTGGTGCCTGCGATACTTCAGCAAAGCCAGAAATATTTTCTGCACCATCAAGCCTTTCGGCTATTGTTTCGATTAATAGTGATTCATCTTCAAAATCTACTTCTTCTCCATTGGTATTGTTCTTATTGGCGTCTAAGCGAAAATAACTTTTTAACAGGGGCGTTAGCGTGCTCGATATCAAGGAGCTTTTACCACTTCCGGAAACGCCCGAAACCCCAATAAGAATGCCTAATGGAAATGCGACTGAAATATCTTTTAAATTGTTGGTTTTGGCGTGTCGAATGACTAAACGGGGAATAGCAGAATCATCGATATTTTGTTTTAACATCCTTACCGGCATTTTTGCTTTACCGGAAAGATATTGTCCTGTCAATGATTTATCGCATTTTAACAGACCAGCATAATCACCTTCATAAATTACTTCTCCGCCTTCAATCCCCGCTTTTGGGCCAATATCAATGATATGTTCAGCTATTTCTATCGTACTTCTGTCATGTTCCACGACAATAACCGTGTTGCCCAAATCTTTAAGCGCTTTTATGGATTGTAAAAGTTCAATTTTTTCTGATTCATGTAGACCCACTGTGGGTTCATCAAGAATATAGATAAGTGACTCCAGTTTCGATTCCAAATGCGAATTAAGGAAGAGTCGTTGTATTTCTCCGCCACTTAGTGAGGACATTTCTCTATAAAGTGATAAATGCCCTAAACGAGAAGCAATTAATGAGTTTGTTTTACCCAAAATATCTTTAAGAAGATTTTTCCCAAATTGCGTTATTTCGTTTAGTTCTAATGCCGATTCAAAAAACGTTTTAGCCTCGTCTAAAGTCATTTTGCCGACTTGACCAATATGTTTATCATTAATTAATATGTTGCGAGCTTCTTCACCTATGCGATATCCATGACATTCTGAGCAAAGGGTTATTTCGTATAGACCATTTAAATATTCGCCTCTTTTGTGTTTAGCTTGCAAAATTCTTGATAAGCAGAAGCTTTGATTTGCACTGTTATTGCTGACATAATGCCCGTTAACCACGTCTTCTTTTATTTCATCCGGTATTTCTAAATAAGGCTGATCCATATAGCCTTTGAAATTCCTTTCCAAGACGCGAAGTATACCGGGGGTTACCCCGATAAAATTAAATAACTCTCGAACGGTGGGATTTTTATTTGCAATAAGCTTTTCCATATTAACGTGATAATATGCGCCTCTGCCAGCGCATTTCATACACATTCCGTTAGGGTTATTATAGGAAAAATAGCCTAATTCAAGGCGCTCTTCCTCATGTCCACACTTAGCGCAGACCCTATCTTGTCCAATAGTTTCGTTGCACTCTGAACATTTAACCTGCCCTTCACTTGAATACAGTAGGGCGAGAAGGTTGAATATGTTTGTTTTTGAACCGACTGTTGATCTTGGGTTATTCTGACGTACAACGCTTTGTTTAACTGCAATTGTCGGGCCAATACCCTCTATGCTTGCAAATTTTCTCTCATTTTCAAGTCCCGGAAATATTCCTAATGATTGAAGATACCCTTTACGTCCTTCTTCAAACACAATATCAAACATAAGACTAGACTTTCCTGATCCACTTATACCAGTAGCAACGGTTAATTTGTTTTTGGGAATAGTAATATCAACATCTTTAAGATTGTGAATGCGAGCTCCTGTTATTTTTATACTTTTCATCTAATCACACCTTGTCTTTTTAATTAAGAAATTTCAACTAATTTATTTATCGTTAAGATCAAACTATTGAGGAAATATAGAGCATTATTTTTTATTAGTGAAATGAAATATCTATATTTTTTAAAATTTATTGACAAAATTGCAATTTTATGAATTGGTTGTATTTGACCAATATTTTTACTCGAACTTCATCGAAAAATTATCTAATAATTTTATATTGGCTTTCGCTTCTTTTGCCTAGCTAAATTAGGTACCTTAATTAGTAATTAAAAAATTTATTAATAAAAATTCAAAAGGATAAAAGTGTTTAAGAAAAAGTTTAAAATTAAAAAATGACATTGTTTTTTAAATGTCCCAGTATTTATTATCCAAAAATAACGTATTAGAAATTATGTGCATCTATCATCAAACAAAAGCGACTGTCATTTTCGCGCTAAAACCATAAAATCTCTCACAAGAACCAATTTTACGAATTCTAAATCCGACTAAAGCAGATTTTTATGCCAAATATCTCCCACAAAATGCCAAATCTTCACATTTCATAATAAAAGATTCATAATAAACTTCGCGTTTAATTGTCCATATTCGATATAAAATAGAACCCAGAACGATAAGATTAAAGGAGATTTACCAATGCATGTGCACTTTATCATCCACGAAGATTTCGAAGCACCTGGCGCATATGAGCAATGGGCAAAAATGCATCAACACACCATTAGTTATTCTCGTGTTTATCTTGGTCAGCCGCTTCCCGATAAGATAGATAAGATTGATATGTTGATTATTATGGGTGGTCCTCAATCACCAGCAACGACCAAAAAAGAGTGTCCACATTTTGACTCATTAGCCGAGCAAGCCATCATATCTACGGCAATCAAATCACAAAAAATAGTCATCGGTGTCTGTCTTGGCTCGCAATTAATTGGTGAAGCCTTAGGTGCACATTTCGAGCATAGTCCGGAAAAAGAGATTGGTAAATTCCCAATTACGTTGACCGAAGCAGGCAAAAAAAATCCGCTTTTTGCGCATTTCGGTGATAGTTTGGCGGTCGGCCACTGGCACAATGATATGCCGGGTTTAACCCCAAATGCCCAAATCATTGCTTATAGTGAAGGCTGTCCACGGCAAATCATTGCCTATGGTCAATTCGTGTATGGTTTCCAATGTCATATGGAGTTAACCCATGACGTGGTTGAACAACTTATTGCTCACTCTGAAAATGACCTAAGACAAGCCGAGAAATACCGTTTTATTGATACTCCCCAGCAACTTCGTTTACATGACTATTCTGAAATGAATCAAAAGCTTTTTGTATTTCTAGACAAGTTAAGCCTTTTATCACAGACCCAAAAATAATAAATTTGATGATGATATAGAAACAATCCAAAGCTATATCATCAAAAAATCATAAGTAACGAAAATTAAACAAAAATTAGGATAGCCACCAGCTATCTAAGTAATAGTTTGTGAGATATATTGATAGTTCGTATACTCATAAAATAATGTAGTTAATAATTCCGAATAGATGAAAGGAGCGATTCCATGGCTTACACACTACCCCCTCTACCTTATGCTTATGATGCTTTAGAACCTTATATTGATACTGAAACAATGCATTTACACCATGATAAACATCATCAAACTTACGTAAACAATGCCAACGCATTATTAGAAACCCTACCTGCTGAATTAAACGATTTTTGTCCAGAAACATTATTAAAAAATTTAGACAAAGTACCAGCAGACAAATTGACTGGAATTAAAAACAATGTCGGTGGTCACGTTAATCACACCCTATTTTGGGAACTGCTAAAAATTGGAACCGAGCTTAAGGGCGAACTTAAAGCGGCAATAGAAAAAGATTTTGGTTCGGTTGATGCTTTTAAAGAAAAATTCTCAGCAGCGGCTGCAACCCGTTTTGGTTCAGGTTGGGCGTGGTTAGTATTGAAAAATGACAAACTTGAAGTCGTGTCAACCGCGAATCAAGATACCCCAATTATGGGCGAAAAATTTGCCGGCGTGTCAGGCACACCAATTCTAGCGCTTGATGTTTGGGAACATGCTTACTACTTAAAATACCAAAACCGCCGTGCGGATTACATTGGTGCATTTTGGAATGTCATCAATTGGGACAAAGTCGCTCAATTATATGCAGCAGCCAAAAAATAATCATCTCAAATAAACCTAAAAAATGACGCTTTATGCGTCATTTTTATTTTTTACCATAGCGTTAAACGATCGCATTTACTCAAATCGCGAAAGCAAAGTCATTGCTAAGTTATACTTAAATCCGTTACAATGTACGATTAGTTAAAAACAGCAAAAATAGCAAAACATGTTTGAAATTAATCCTATCAAATCAAAAATAACCGAATTAACCGAACGAACGAATGTCATTCGGGGGTATCTTTGACTATGACCTCAAAAAAGAGCGTCTAGAGGAAGTCAATGCCGAACTAGAACAATCCGAAGTTTGGGCCGATCCAGAAAAGGCACAAGCATTAGGCAAAGAACGCGTTGCGCTAGAAGAGATCATCAATACCATCAATACCTTAGAACAAGGTCTGGACGACGTCGAAGGTCTACTTGAACTTGCTATTGAAGCAGAAGATCAAGACACTTTTGACGAAGCCAATCAAGAAGTTGAACAACTCGAAAAAAAGCTAGCCGGTCTTGAATTTCGCCGAATGTTCTCGGGTGATTATGACAGTGCTGACTGTTACTTAGATATCCAATCAGGCTCAGGGGGTACTGAAGCTCAAGATTGGGCTGAAATGTTATTGCGAATGTATTTACGCTGGGCTGAATCGAAAGGTTTTACAACCGAAGTGATGGAAGTATCAGACGGCGATGTAGCTGGCATAAAATCAGCCACAATCAAAGTAACCGGCGATTATGCTTATGGCTGGTTACGCACTGAAACCGGTGTGCACCGCTTAGTACGAAAAAGCCCATTTGACTCAGGAAACCGCCGTCATACCTCATTTGCATCGGTATTTGTCTATCCAGAGGTTGATGACAATATTGATATCGACATCAATCCAGCCGATCTACGTATCGACGTTTATCGGGCATCGGGTGCGGGTGGTCAGCATGTCAATAAAACCGAATCTGCTGTACGTATTACCCACGTACCAACCGGAATTGTGACACAATGTCAAAATAACCGCTCGCAACATAGCAATAAAGATCAGGCCATGAAACAGTTAAAAGCAAAACTGTATGAGCTTGAAATGCACAAAAAGAATGCCGAAAAACAACAAATGGAAGAAAACAAATCCGACATTGGTTGGGGCAGCCAAATTCGTTCGTATGTACTTGATGATTCACGAATCAAAGACTTACGCACCGGCGTTGAAACACGCAATACTCAAGCCGTATTAGACGGCGATTTAGATCAATTTATTGAAGAAAGCTTAAAAGCCGGTTTATAACTGGTGATAAATAAAAGGTAAAATTATGTCAACACAGCAAGAGCAACAAAACCATATTGAAGAGTTAAATAACGAGCTTACAATACGTCGTGAAAAGCTAGCTGCAATTCGCGAACAAGGCATTGCTTTCCCGAATGATTTCCGTCGTGACGCAATTTCAAGCGATCTTCATAAATTGTATGATGAAAAAACTAACGAAGAGTTAATTGAAAACAAAATTATTGTAACCGTTGCGGGTCGAATGATGATGCGCCGTATTATGGGTAAAGCCTCATTTGTATCATTACAAGATGTTGCAGGGCAAATCCAACTCTATGTCACTCGTGATGATCTACCCGAAAACTACTACAACGAACAATTCAAAAAATGGGATCTTGGTGACATCGTTGGCGCTAAAGGCTACTTATTCAAAACCAAAACAGGTGAACTATCAATCCATTGTGAAGAAATCCGCCTACTAACAAAAGCATTACGCCCATTACCCGATAAATTCCACGGCTTAGCAGATCAAGAAATGCGCTATCGTCAACGTTACCTTGATTTAATTACTAATCAACAATCACGTGACACCTTTATTGCGCGCTCAAAAGTGGTAACTGAAATCCGTAACTTTATGTTAGAAAACCACTTTATGGAAGTTGAAACCCCGATGATGCAAGTCATCCCAGGTGGTGCATCAGCCAAACCATTTATTACGCACCATAATGCGCTTGATCTAGACATGTATTTACGAATTGCGCCAGAACTTTACTTAAAACGTCTAGTAGTAGGTGGATTTGAGCGTGTATTTGAAATCAACCGCAATTTCCGAAACGAAGGGGTATCGCCAAGACATAATCCTGAATTCACCATGATGGAAATGTACATGGCGTATGCCGATTATAAAGATTTGATTGTATTAACTGAAGCGTTATTCCGTCGTTTAGCCATTGCCGTGACGGGGAATGCCGTAGTGCAATATGGCGAACACACTTTTGATTTCGGCAAACCATTTATCAAAATGACCATGCGTGAAGCAATCTGCCATTATCGCCCAGAAACCAATAATGCTGATTTAGATGATTTTGACAAAGCTTGTGCCATTGCAAAAGCAGTGGGAATCAAAGTGGAAAAAGGCTGGGGACTTGGTCGAGTGGTAACTGAAATATTTGAAGAAGTGGCTGAAGCTAACCTCATTCAACCAACATTTATCACCGAATACCCGGCAGAAGTCTCACCACTTGCTCGTCGAAACGATGAAAACCCATTTGTAACAGACCGCTTTGAATTCTTTATTGGTGGACGTGAAATTGGTAACGGCTTCTCAGAACTTAATGATGCCGAAGACCAAGCACAACGTTTTGCCGACCAAGTATCACAAAAAGACGCGGGTGATGATGAAGCAATGTTTTATGATGAAGATTACATCACTGCATTAGAACATGGCTTACCGCCAACAGCAGGGCTAGGAATTGGGATTGACCGAACCGTAATGCTATTTACCAATAGCCATACCATCCGGGACGTCATTTTATTCCCAACAATGCGCCCAGTTAAATAGTTTCGACAAAGTTAATCAAACTCACTTATTCACCAATAAGTGAGTTTTTTTATATCAAAAACCCCGGTCCTCAACTTTTTTTGCTATAAAAAAGACAAAAATAAACCCACCAAGGTGGGGGTTTATGTGGACTATGCCCACAAAATTGCTTTTATTGTAAGACCATGCTAAGGCAAAGTGCAAAGCCCTACCGATTTATCATACGAGGGCTCAGCCCAATGTACATGACCATCTTGAGGAAAAACAACGAACCGGCTTAAACCTTTTATATCACTGGTCCAGTACCATCGGACGGCGTCAAAGTTGGCTCGATTATATTTGCCTATATTACCCCACTCCGCAAGCAAGCCTGCACCAATTGTACGCATATAATAATCACCTGATGATGAAGGTGTACCTCCAGTAATTTCATAACGTTTTGCATTAGTTAAATCCTTAACTTTAGGCAAGCGATAACCAATACTGTTACACCAGGATTCCATGCTAGGATAACTGTAATAAGTTTTACCTCGGTTGACAAACCATTGTTTTAACGTAAATCCATATTTAACGATAGCGTTACCACTACTATCTCGACCAACTAACTCGAAGGTCTGGGGCAAAGTAGGCATAGTAATAGGACCAGGATTGCTGGAATTCCATTGAGATTCAGTTGCAACAGGGCCAGTTAAGGTAACCCGTACGCCTGTCGCTGTAGAATTGGTCATAGTCGCCGTGATACCACCATGCGAGACAGGAGACCAAGACAATGCTTGTTTATTACCTGCAATGCTTAAATCAAAGTACATGTTGTTAGCAGCTGTAGTCGGAAAGTTCTTATCATATGAGTCAGTTGACTGAGGCAAAAAACCAAGAGATGGATCAAAAATTTCAGGTGGACCCGCTTTTACACCTCCATTGCCTTCGAAAGATAGATTTGGACTGGCAAAACAAATTTCCTGCCCCTTAGGTTTGACAAAATAAGTGACCCGACTAGGATTGAAATCACTACTATTTGGAATACCATAACGCGTTGTTAATGTACCATTTGTACTAGTTAATATAACCTCATAAGGCGCTTTACAAGGCCTTAACACTGTATTACGTGATACTGTTCTATTTCTTTCATCAAGGAGAGATAACTCTAAAAAACCATTAACATTAATCTCACCATCACCGTCATCATCCCACCAATAATTATTGGGCGAACCAATAAGCGTTTTTAAAGTGATTGAATCTACATTTGTTGGAACGATCATATCTATATCAGTAAAACTTTGACCTGCAACCGGTAACTCAATGGGTTTTGAAGATGATGAAGTATTAGTTGTAGGCGTGTACTGCTTTCCGTTAGATAGTGTAATACCGAGCAAAGCTTCAATATTAAGAGCACGAGTCTTACCACCATCAAAAGTTAAATAAGGCGCATTGCCCTGAATCATATTTGAGGTTTGAGAGGTTAATGCATGGCTAGAATAAAAAGGTATTAGTAACAATCCAAGCGGTAAAAAGATCTGTCGGCATAATTTAGGTCCGAGAGATGATCGGAATGATAATCCGCGTGACGATCTAATGCGTGATCTTAAATTTTCGTCGATTAATAAGCTAGAGTGAAAAAAAAAAGACTGAGAGTTTAATTTAGGCAAATTTAAATTATAGGTTGCCCTAGGCTTTTGCAAATTGTAATACATATTCGACTACCCTGTCAAGTAAACATTTGATTTATTTACTAATTTATATTTATTGGTTGAATTTTAGCTACTCAGCTAAAATGATTCGAGAGTATAATAACTGGAAAAATATGGCGCAATAAATTTTTCATTTTATATCGTTAATCTTTGTAAAGCTCTTCAGAAAAAGAACTAAACAATTGTTAATTAAATTATGTTTTAATTGATAAATATCAAATTTACAAATCCTTAAAAACCATAATTTTTAATTCTAGAAAAATTTTATTTTTTTGGAATTTTTTTCAATTTATTGATTTTAGGGGGGGGAGAAATGCCAAAAACCCCACTCCTCACTTTTTTTGTAAAAATCAGTAATTTTTTTAGCCGTTAATCAATTTGATGATTAACAGCTATTTATTAGTCAGTTGATTTTTTAGGTAAGATTAAATTTAATAAAATCGCTAAAATTCCACATAAGCTAATGCCTTGTAGTGCATAAGATCCAAAATCAAAGATCATTCCGCCGATCCCAAAAACTAATACTAATGAAACAATACACATATTGCGTGATATAGAAAGATCGACTTCATGTTTGATCAATATATTAATACCGACTGATGCAATCGATCCGAATAAAAGCACCATAATTCCACCCATAACAACTGTTGGGATCGTACTTAAAAAAGCGCCGATCTTTCCAACAAATGACATGAAAATCGCCCAAATTGCCGCCCAAGTCATTACTCGTGTTTTGAAGTTACGGGTTAATGTGACCGCGCCAATAACTTCGGCATAAGTAATACAAGGTGGACCACCAAAGAAGCCTGCACTTGAGGTTGCTAATCCATCACCAAGCAATGTTCTTTGTAAGCCGGGATCTCGGGTATAATCTTTTCCGGTTACGGCGCTGATCGCCATAATATCACCAACATGCTCGATCGTCGGTGCAATTACAATTGGGATCATATATAAGATAGCTTGCCAGTGAAACTCTGGAAAGGTGAAATCTGGTACTTTAAACCATGGCGCATCAATAATGGGTTGAAAATTGACTATGCCCATTATGCAAGACAATGCGTATCCCACAACAATACCTGCAATGATCGGGACTAATCTAAAAAAGCCTTTGGCCCAAATTGCTACAATTAAGGTGGTTAATAGTGACGCCATTGAGATCAAAATTAATTGATAGTTTTCGGCGGGTATTCCACTGTCGGTTCCCATTGCCATTTTGACGGCTACCGGTGCAAGTGATAGACCGATAACCATTATGATCGGTCCAGTAACCACTGGCGGTAAAATGCGATCAATTACGTGCTTTCCGTTAATTTTGACCAAAAAAGCAAAAAACATAAACACAAAACCGGCTGCAACAAGTCCACCCAATGTTGCAGGAATTCCCCACTGTGCAACGCCAAAAGAGATCGGTGCAATAAAAGCAAAGGATGATGCTAAAAATACCGGGACTTTTCCTTTGGTGGTGAGTTGAAATAATAGTGTGCCCAATCCGGCTGTGAATAAAGCAACATTGGTATTTAATCCGGTTAATAATGGCACAAGTACTAATGCACCAAATGCAACAAATAGCATTTGAGCGCCGGTAAAAATATCTTGCCACGAATGTTGTGATGCATCATTATTGATATTGGTAGTTTTAGACACATTGTCCTCTCTTATTCCACTTAATGTTAATCATATCTATTTATAATCAAATAGTAGGCATAAAAAAACCGGTTAAAACCGGTCTAAAATTTGAGATTTTATTTAGTGCCGAATATTTTGTCTCCGGCGTCACCAAGTCCTGGTAAAATGTAGCCCTTTTCATTCAACCGTTCATCGATTGATGCGGTATAAAGTTCTACATCTGGGTGAGCTTGTTCTAATACTTTGATTCCTTCTGGCGCAGCAACTAATACAAGTACTTTGATATTTTTACATCCTGCTTTTTTAAGCAGATCAATAGTTGCAACCATTGAACCACCGGTAGCAAGCATTGGATCAACGACTAATGCCATTCGTTCTTCAATATCAGAAGTTAGTTTTTGGAAATAAGGGACTGGTTCAAGCGTTTCTTCATTACGATAAAAACCAACAACACTAATTCTTGCACTAGGTATATGTTCTAAGACACCATCCATCATTCCTAAACCAGCACGTAAAATAGGCACAACGGTGATTTTTTTACCTTTGATTTGTTCTACTTCAACAGGTCCACACCAACCTTGAATTGTGACTTTTTCAGTCGGTAAATTGGCTGTCGCTTCATAAGTTAATAAGCTACCAACTTCACTAGCAAGGTCTCGGAAATCTTTTGTGCTAATATCGTGTTCACGCATTAAGCCGATTTTATGGCGAACTAGAGGGTGTTTTACTTCAACAATTTTCATGGGGGCCTCAGTGTTATTTTTCGATGATCTAATTAGTAGGTATAAATAACCACTGAGAGGTAATTATAGCAGAGTTATCAAATCATGAAAACCAGAAATCCCAATAAAGGCATTATTATTGATGATGTGAATACTTGCTTGTCATTTTTTTATAAACTTTCACCTTCGAGGTATTCAACTGGTAAATCGATAACTTTTTGGTCTATTTTTTCGCCATTGATACGCTTTAATAGTAATTCAGCAGCAATTTTGCCCATTTCGATTCTTGGTGTTTGAATTGAGGCTAGCTTGGGATTCATATATTGACCAATTTTATGACCATGGAATCCAACGATGGCTATTTGTTTCGGTATTTTAATACCAATACGTTGACATTCAAGTAGCACACCTAGCGCCAAATCATCATTAGTACTAAATATACCATCGACACTTGGGTACTCTTTTAGTATTTGGTGTAAAAATCTTGCGCCTAGTTCATAGGATGAGGCTTCTTTGGTTGCTAATGTTTTAGGCGTTAATCCTGCCTCTTGCATGGCTTTTTCATATCCTTGCTGACGTATGATGCTTCGCTGATCTTGCCTTGCACTGAAGTAGACTATGTTGCGTCGCCCTTTCTCTATCATGTGATGAATCATATTTTTGGTGGCAGTAAAGTTATCAAAGCCAACAGCCATATCTATGCAAGGTGAGATACTGTCCATTATTTCAACTACTGGTACGCCAGATATTTCGATCATTTTGAGCGTAGCCGGATTGTGTATTCTTTCTGTTAATATTAGTCCATCGATGTTATAAGAGAGTAATGATCGAACCCGTAGCTCTTCTTTATCCGCACTGTATCCAGTGTGGGTGATCATGGTTTGGTACCCTTTTACATCAGTAACCATTTCGATACCTTTTAAAATATCAGCAAATACTTGGTTAGTTAATGAGGGTAATACCACGCCAATAGCATAACTTTTGGCGTTAGATAGCATGTCAGGCGCTTTATTTGGAATATAGCCTAATTTATCAATAGCCGATGAGATTTTTAACCGGAGTGATTCTGATACTAGGTTGGGATCTCGCAAAAAGCGACTGACTGTCATTTTGCTGATGCCGATTAAGTTGGCGATTTCTTGTAAGCCAGGGCGACGTTTTTTACTCATTGTTTATTTTCCGGTAATCTTGGTTGCCAATCGATTGGTGTTTTACCATGCTGTGTAATGATCGCATTTGCTTTTGAGAAGTGTTTACATCCAAAAAAGCCACGATGTGCAGATAATGGCGATGGATGTACCGCGGTTAATACATGATGTTTTTGCCGATCAATAAATTGACCTTTTTTCTGAGCCGGCGAGCCCCAAAGTAAAAATACCACGCCTTCCAAATGTTTATCGATCGCAGCAATAACATGATCGGTAAAGGTTTCCCAACCTATTTTGGCATGAGAGTGGGCCTGTCCAGCTTCAACCGTTAATACGTTGTTAAGTAGTAGTACGCCTTGAGTTGCCCAGTAACCTAAGTAACCATGATTTGGAATAGTAAATCCGTCAATATCCGTTGAGAGTTCTTTATAGATGTTGAGTAGTGATGGCGGTGGTTTGATTCCCGGTAATACAGAAAAGGATAAACCATGAGCTTGGTTTGGACCATGATAAGGGTCCTGCCCGAGGATTACCACTTTGATGTTATTAAATTCAGTGAAACGAAATGCATTAAACACATCGCGCTGAGGAGGATAAATGGTTTTACCTTCAGCGCGTTGTGTGGCAACAAATTGCATTATATGTTGAAAATAGGGCTTCTCTTTTTCAGAGCCAATAACATCGTTCCAGATTAATTGATTACTCATATTTTACCTTTACTATTATTTTATCTGGTACTGCATTGATAATAATTATACCTAAAAATAATAATAAACCTAATGCTAATCAATGCTGGATGATATTAAATGAACACTCTTAAATATTCAGTTAAACACAAAATTGCCATGGATTGACCATATGGCATCGATGTTAATGGTATTTGTTTGTAATATGCTAAGTCGCTGCCCATTGCAGTGCCAAATGAAACATTGAGTAGTGTTCCGTTGTCATCTATGTTTGTTAATATTCCTTTAATTGCTTTTTCTGCCATTACTGTATATTCATCAGAGATATAACGTTTTCTTATCGATTTTAAAATACCATAGGCAAATCCAGCGGTTGCCGATGCTTCTAAATAGGAATCTGGATCATCGATGATTGTGTGCCATAACCCATTTTCATTTTGGTATTTAGCCAATGCCTGAATTTGGGCATTTAGTACTTCAATTAGTAGTTTTCTAAATGGATCATTTTGATCAAGATCAAGTAGTTCAATAAATTCGGGAATGACGATGGTTAACCAGCTGTTTCCCCTTGCCCATCTGGCTTTGGCAAAGTTATGGTTGCCGTCAAAAGTCCATCCATGAAACCAAAGCCCAGTTTGGCGATCCATTAGATATTGGATGTGAATCAGTATTTGATAAATGGCTTCTTGTATATATTCTGGTCTATTGAGTAATTTACCGATTTTGGCGATAGGTAATACACTCATCATTAGCGTGTCATCCCAAAGTTGTTGATGATTTTCATTGTTGTAGACAATATGTTGTAAACCGCCAAATTTCGTTCTTGGCATTTCATACATTACCCAGTCAGCCCAACGTTCTAAATATGGTAGAAAAACAGGTTTTTTGGTTTCTTCATATCGATAGGCTAACGTTAGAAATGGACAAACCGTATTCACATTTTTGGTTGGTGTTCCTTCTGATAAGCGCTGTGTAAACCAGTCGTCAATAATGTCGAGCGTCGGTTTGTCGCCTGTTTGTTGATAAAATTGATACATACCATAAAGTCCAATGCCATGAGTCCATTCCCAGCCATTCCAACCTTTAGTGTCTATTACACGTCCATCATCTAAGCGTAATAGAAATTCACCGGTTTCATCTTTGATATTAATTAGATTATTAATAATTTTATGTATCAGTTGTTTTAATTCAGAACGTGAAATTATATATTCAGGTTTACAAAGTAATTTGCTATGTTTTACAGGAAATATCTGCATTTTGTACCTCTACTAATCATTAAATTTGAATTCTTTTTTTATTTATTTTTATAACCTATATTGTTATTTCCCCAGAGCTGGGAAACCGGCATACCAGTTAACATTTCTACAACCGGTTTGCCTTCATCACTAATTCGTCTTTCAGAACTTGTTCCAATACCTTTTATGTTATTAATTTCATTGATTAAAATTTTATGAGTGGTTAGATTTAATTTGAATTTTAACGAAATGAAAAATCCTAATGAGAGAACGAATATTGTTCCAATCACTAATAAGAATAAGATAGTTAGCGATACTTGTTCAGGTTGCTGATTTTGGCCACTCACAAAGCCCGACCATTGTAAACACACACCAATCAACATTACTGCTCCCGCTTGTGAAGCTTTTCGGGTAAATGTCATTACGCCAGCAAAAATACCTTCTCGGCGTTTGCCGGTAATAATTTCATCAACATCTGAAATATAAGTGTAGATATTCCAAGGAACGTAGTTGATACCACCTCGACCTAATCCAGCTATTGCTGAGATGGTAACAAGTAAAGTGTGAATGTGGCTTAAGTTGTAATACCAAATGATGCCATAAGAGAGGCAACTTAAGCCAAAGATAGTTACGACAGCTCGGTATGCCAGCGCTGGACCATATTTTATGCATAATGGCATCATACAAAGTACAGCAATAAATTGGGTGATAGACATGGTTCCAATTAGCATTGAAGCAACGGTTGGCTCTTGTAATAGAACGAAAATTACATAATAGGTAAAAACGACGTTAAATACATCCTGAGCAATATATCCACCAAGATACATGCCTAAATGCTGTCTGAAGATTTTTATTTTGAAGGTGGATAATAATTCGATAACCAAATGGCGGATACTTTCTTTAAATGATAATGAAGCAGCTAGTTGTTCTGCTTGTAAAGCCTCTTTCGATTTTAGTTCATTTGGTCTTTCCCATGTAAATAGGTATACCATGCAAAGGGCAAAAGAACATAGGATTGAGAAGACTAAACTTGCATAGAAGAATGATATTGCATTATCTTTACCAAAATAGTTGAGTAAAATCCCCGGTAAGAACCCGGCTAATATTGCCGATAATTGTGCCATTGAAATTCGTGCACCGGAAAATTTGGTTTTTTGTTTAAAATCATCGGTCATTTCAGGAACTAATGTTTCGTATGGAACCAGCACCATGGTGTAGACCATGTCAAAGAAGAGGTAGGTGATTAAGTAGTAGAGATAATTCATACCAGGTGCCCACATTACGCTATAGCTAAATATGAGTGGAATACCAAGTAAGATAAAGAATTTACGACGCCCAAAACGTTTACCTAATCGAGTTCGGCCAAAGTTATCCGTTAAATAACCCATCAATGGGCTAATCACTGCATCAAGAACCCTTGCTACCGCAAAAATAAATGTGGCTTCGATAGGCGTTAGTCCACAAAAATTTGTATAAAAATATAATAACCACACAGCAGTCAATGCTGTTGTTCCCGCACCTAAAAAATCACCAGCGCCATAAGCTAAGTAATTTTTTAAACCTATCACTCTCTTTTTCATATTTGCCCCACTCATTTTTCCTTATTTCAAAAAATAAATATCCTTTTCACATTCTTTAGCTAGTCTATGGTGGGTGCTTTTCTTAAACTTTAATATATATGCCAACTTTTTATAAAAATGGCAAAATTTTGAAAGTCGATGTGATTTTGTTCACATAAATCTTATTTTTATAAAATAATTTTTATTTGGTAAAAAAATTTATGAAACAATGATTCAAATTTCAATCATTATTATGAGTATTTATAATGAAGATCCCAAAAGTAGCCATTTTATTAGCTGAAGGTTTTGAAGAAGCTGAAGCCATTATTATCTATAACGCACTTTGCCGAGTAAAAATAGCCGTTCATCTATTAGCCTGCCAAGATGATATTGAGGTTAAAAGTTACCATGGTATTGAGATGAAAGCTCATGCATTGGTAAGGATAAACAAACAACGCTATACGATGCAGTGATTTTACCGGGTGGGCCAGATGGCACAGTTAATTTAGGCAATAATCCCAATGTGATTGATTTTATTAAACGCCACGATAAGGAAAATAAGTGGATTTGCCCGATTTGCTCGGCAGCAGCAAAAGTTTTGAGTAAGAATAAGCTATTAAATGGTCGGAAATATGTCTGTTCTGGTGATTTATATAAAAATGTTCAAGATGGGATCTTTGTTGATCAAGATGTTGTCTGTGACGGAAATCTTTTGAGTGGTAAAGGGCTGGGTATGGCATTTAAATTCGCTTTTACACTAGCAGAATCGTTAAAAATAGATAAAGATGAAGTTCACTTTCAAGCCGAACATATTTATATCAATTATTAACCCCCCAATATAATTGAAGTTTATACCTTATTAATTGTTAAAAAGCTAATCAACGGTAAAACTTATCAGATTAATAGCTTTTTTTGATTTTAATCAAATTTTGAAAGTGCTATATTAGTCTCAATAGTTTAGGACAATAACGTCCAGATCCATTAGGAGGATTTAAAATGATTACAGGTATCCAAATTACTAAAGCTGATAATAAAGCACTACTTAACTCATTCTGGTTATTAGATGATTCAACAAAAGAAGCTCGTTGTGTTGCTGCTAAATCAGTTTATAAAGAAGATCAAGTTGTCCCAACTGCTGAACTTGGTCAAATCGAATATCGTGAAATTCCATTAGATGTAGCACCAACAATTAAAGTTGAAGGTGGTCAACACTTAAATGTGAACGTTCTTCGTCGTGAGACTTTAGAAGACGCTGTTCAACATCCAGAAAAATATCCACAATTAACTATTCGTGTTTCTGGTTATGCTGTTCGTTTTAACTCGTTAACAGCTGAACAACAACGCGATGTTATTGCTCGTACTTTTACAACTAAAATCTAAGTTTCTTATTTGACAATAAGTTTCACCCAGCTTTATGCTGGGTTTTTTTTAACTTTTAATTTAGGTTTTATTGCACCCAAGTTAAATATTGCGCTGTGTCAAATTTACATTCAATATTTACAGATACATTTAGTCTTATTTGAGTGTCAAAAAAATAGCGAAGCAGGAAACCCTACTTCGCTATTAAGTGATATTTTTTATCCAAAAAACTTTTTCACTTTATCAAAAAAGCTTTTTTCTTTTGGGCTGTGTTTTGAGTTTTTGTCAGCTTTGAAACTTTCACCCAATTCTTTTAGTAGCTCTTTTTGTTTGCCAGTTAAGTTTACTGGGGTTTCAACCACTACGTGGCAGTATAGATCACCTACTGCGCTACCGCGTAATGATTTAATTCCTTTTCCACGCAATCTGAACATTTTACCTGTTTGAGTTTCAGCTGGTATGGTTAAGCTGACTTTACCATTTAGTGTTGGTACTTCTACTTCACCACCAAGTGATGCTAAAACAATGTTAATTGGAATTTCACAATGTAAGTTTGTACCATCACGTTCAAAGATTGCATGTGGTTTTACTTGTACCTGAACGTATAAATCTCCGGCTGGGGCGCCATTAAGTCCCGCTTCACCCTCGCCTGAAAGTCGAATACGGTTTCCGGTATCCACGCCAGCAGGGATGGTAACAGATAGTGTTTTCGTTTTCTGAATACGTCCTTCACCAAGACATTTTTTACATGGATTTTTAACGATTTTTCCACGGCCGTGACAGGTTGGACACTCTTGCTGTACAGCAAAGAAGCCTTGTCGCATTTGTACAACACCAGCGCCATGACATGTATCACACGTTACGACATCAGATGATTTTTCTGTTCCTTGTCCATGACATACATCACAAGTTACCCATGTTGGTACTTTTATCTCTTTACTTACGCCACTTGCTGCTTCTTCTAGCGTTAATGAAATGTTGTATTGTAAATCATCGCCTCGTGACGCGGTTTGACCACGTCCGCGCCCACCACCGAAGAAATCACTGAAGATATCATCAAATGCAGAACCTCCACCAAAACCACCAAATCCGCCGAAGCCACCGCCTCCAGCACCACCTTGACCTTGTTCAAAAGCAGCATGTCCATACTGATCATAAGCGGCTTTCTTTTGTGGATCGGTTAAGATTTCATAAGCTTCTTTGACTTCTTTGAATTTCGCTTCAGCTTCTGCTTTATTATCCTGATTTTTATCCGGATGATATTTCATGGCTAGGCGTTTGTAGGCTTTTTTTATCTCAGCTTCAGTAGCACTTTTACTTACGCCTAATGTTTCATAATAATCTTTCTTCGCCATAATTAACCTTTAACTTTAATCATTATATAAACAACTAAACGGGCTTGAGTTACCTCGCGCCCGTTTAATGTTTTACATGTTTAAAACTCGTTGAAATAACTCATTAAAAAACATATTAGTTAATGCTTATTTTTTCTCATCATCAACTTCTTTGAAGTCCGCATCAACTACATCATCAGCAGAGTTTGCGCTATTTGCTTGGCTTGCAGATTGATCAGCTTGAGCTTGTTGTTGAGCTAACTCAAGTAATTTTTTTGAAGCTTCCATTAATGCATTAATTTTAGCTTCGATTTCTGCTTTATCTTCACCACGTGCAGCATTTTCTAAATCACTCACGGCGCTTTCGATAGCGGTTTTGTCATCAGCTGATAATTGATCGCCAGCTTCAGTCACTTGTTTACGAGTTGAGTGAACAAGATGATCAGCTTGGTTACGAATTTGAGCTAATTCTTCAAATTTACGGTCAGCATCAGCATTTGCTTCTGCATCATTTACCATTTTTTGGATCTCTTCTTCACTTAATCCTGAAGAAGCTTTAATGGTAATGTTTTGTTCACGACCAGTATTTTTATCTTTTGCTGATACATGCAATATACCATCAGCATCGATATCAAATGTTACTTCAATTTGTGGCATACCGCGTGGTGCAGCTTGAATTCCATCAAGGTTAAATTGACCTAATGATTTGTTATCACTTGCACGTTTACGTTCACCTTGTAACACATGAATGGTTACCGCAGATTGATTATCTTCAGCAGTTGAGAACACTTGACTATGTTTAGTTGGAATAGTTGTGTTTTTCTCAATCAAGGTAGTCATTACACCACCCATTGTTTCAATACCTAATGATAATGGTGTTACGTCAAGTAATAATACATCTTTAACATCACCACCTAATACACCACCTTGTACCGCAGCACCTACTGCTACTGCTTCGTCAGGGTTAACGTCTTTACGTGGTTCTTTGCCAAAGAAGTCTGCAACGGCTTTTTGTACCATTGGCATACGTGTTTGACCACCAACTAAAATCACATCTTTAATATCAGAAACAGTAAGACCTGCATCTTTTAATGCTGTTTTAACTGGTTCCATTGAGCGTTTAACTAAATCTTCAACTAATGATTCAAGTTTAGCGCGAGTCACTTTGATATTTAAGTGTTTTGGTCCAGTTGCATCAGCAGTGATATATGGTAAGTTAATATCAGTTTGTTGTGCTGATGATAATTCAATTTTCGCTTTTTCAGCTGCTTCTTTTAAACGTTGCATTGCAAGTGGATCATTTTTAAGATCGAATCCTTGTTCACGTTTAAATTCATCAACTAAATAGTTAATTAAACGAGAGTCAAAGTCTTCACCACCTAAGTGAGTATCACCATTAGTTGCTAATACTTCGAATGTTTTTTCACCATCAACATCATCAATTTCGATAATTGAGATATCAAATGTACCACCACCAAGGTCATAAACTGCAATGGTGCGGTTACCGACATCTTTATCTAAACCATACGCTAATGCTGCTGCTGTTGGTTCGTTGATAATACGTTTAACATCTAAACCAGCAATACGACCAGCATCTTTAGTTGCTTGACGTTGTGCGTCATTAAAATAAGCAGGAACAGTAATTACTGCTTCAGTTACTGGCTCACCAAGATAATCTTCTGCTGTTTTTTTCATTTTCTTCAATACTTCAGCAGAAATTTGTGGTGGAGCAATTTTTTGGCCTTTAACATCAACCCATGCATCGCCATTGTCTGCTTTAACAATTTTATATGGCATGATGCCAACATCACGTTGTACTTCAGCGTCTTCATAACGACGACCGATTAAACGTTTAATCGCAAATAATGTATTTTGTGGATTGGTTACTGCTTGGCGTTTAGCTGGTTGACCAACTAGAATTTCACCATCTTGTGTGTAAGCAATAATCGATGGGGTTGTGCGATCACCCTCGGCATTTTCTAATACTTTTGCTTGGCCGTTATCCATTACTGCAACACATGAATTTGTTGTACCTAAGTCGATACCAATAATTTTACCCATAATCGTTTCTCCTCAAACCTGTATTTTATTCTTTGTATATAAGTCTTAAATATTTAATTTCAAGTCCTTATTTTGACAAAGATATGTAATTGTTTTCACATAAATGGGAACAATATTTTTAATATCAAGGGGCAAAATAAATTATTTTTTCTTAAATCTTGATTATAGACCTCTCTACACTTATTATTGCCGCCTTTTTTATTATGAGAATTAATTTATAGGATCTTTATGGAACAAACTAAATTAGCCAACCCTGGTCCTCTCGGCTTAATGGGTTTTGGTATGACTACAATTTTATTAAATATTCATAACGCAGGTTTTTTTCCTGTCATGACGGCCATTGTGTCAATGGGTATTTTTTATGGAGGACTGGCACAGGTGATCGCTGGAATTTTAGAATTTCGTAAAGGTAATACTTTTGGTACTACAGCGTTTACTTCATATGGTTTCTTTTGGATCGCTCTTGTTGGTATTTGGTATTTACCGACATCACCAGCAACAGCACCAACTGATGCAACTTTTGTGGGTATCTTCCTGGCATTATGGGGAATTTTTACCGCATTTATGTTTATCGGTACTTTAAAAGGTAATCGAGTATTACAATTTGTTTTTGCAAGTTTAACTGTTTTATTTGCTTTATTAGCAATTGGTAACATTTGTGGTAACCATGACATCATTCATATTGCCGGTTTTGAGGGTATTATTTGCGGTGCCAGTGCTATTTATTTAGCGATGGCTGAAGTGCTTAATGAACAATATGGACGTACAATTTTACCAGTTGGTGCAAAATCTCAGCATTGATAAGAACATCACATCTACTAACAAAATTGGTAGATGTGATTTTTTTGAAAAGGAAAATAAAAAATCTAGCTTTTAATTTTTATTTGAATTTATCAATGACTTACATACATTTAAAAGAGACTGGGTATGTTTATTTATTGTTTCTTCAGATAAATGATTATCTTTTGAGCTAAAAGCGTTATTTATCATAATTTTACCACTGTTATCCATTGTTCCCGATGTCATCATAATGTAATTTGGAAATTGGATATCCATTGTTCCTTGTTTAAAAACAATATTTTCTAAATAAATGTTTGACTCTTCAGGTTTTAAATAAATCAATTCATCACCATTTCCAATGCTATCAATAAATATGAATTTTTTATTTTTCAATTGTTTTGCATAGCTTTCCAGCATCTTTAGGCCATATTGTCCATTATTACCATCATCATATAAAACAAAAGCAATTTTCTTCTTTTCTTTTTTATCTAATTTATTAATTAAATTGATAATTGTAATAATACTTGAAGAGTTACAAACAAAATTCTTTTGATTCGGAATGCCACTTTTGTATTTCAAAATAATAAAAAATAATAAAATAGTCGAAACAATAGATGATATGCCGGGAAGACTAAAAAAACCCTGCGACTGAATTTTTGGTATGAACACCCAGTAATTTAATACCAATGAGGTGATGAATAAGAAAATAATTGGCGAAATACTTATAAAATAGCCTAATTTACTAAAGTGAGGCGTGAATGCATATTTTTTATTAAAATTAAAATTTTTAATACCAGTATCATAATAGGTACAAATGATTAATTCAGCTTGATCTAAATTACCAATATAAGCGTTGTAATAATTTTCATACCGTCTTGTTGCTAACTTTAATTTTGCTAATTTAGCATCAACTATATAGCCCAATTGAGTAAGTTCTTTAGATATCACTCTTAAAAAAGTGATTTTTTCTTTAGACGTAAATCTTTTGCCAAAAATGACACAGTATCTTAGTACAAGGTCTTTAAATTTATCCATTTTTAATAATTATTTTAATTTAGAAAAACTGTTAGTGCGATATTAGTCACACTAACAGCGAAACAAATAGATAATATTAAAATAATGATTATCAAATAATATTATCTATAGAAGATGTTAGTTTAATCAATAATCATCTTCATTTTGAGATTGGGAGAAATTAGCCATATTGCTAATCGCTTCTTGGATATTCTCATGTCCAGTTTCAACACACTCTTTTGCCAAATTAAGTAGTGATAATGAATCTCTATTACATACAGCATTAATTACCATTGGCAAGTTCATACCGGTAATGACGCGGACATTCATACCTAATTTTTCCCATTCTGGCAAACATCGCATTGATGCGTTATAAGGCGAGGCACCCAATAAATCAACAAAAATTAAGACACCTTGCCCTGAGTCTAGAGATTTTGAACAATCAAATAAATTATCTTTTAATTGTTCAATATCTTGTCCTGGATTGAGTGATAGTGATTCAAATTTATCTTGTTCTCCAACAATCATTGATACACTATCTTTAATCCCTTCAGCCATTTTGCCATGACTAACTAATAAAACACCTATCATATTTTCGATACCTATATTATTCAAACATCTTAATCGCTTCGTTTAATGTGACTTTTTTCAACGAAGGCGTCGCTTGAAAATAGATATCCATGTTAGGGAAGCTGTTTTGTAAATCGATTAGTAAATCAAGTTGTTCTTTATTAATCGATACTTCTTTAATTATTGAAGTTGCTCCAGGTACTAGCGGTAAACCCCCAATATTAAGATTAGTTATTGGCACACCCGCTTTAATGATTTTATACATAACTTCTATATTTTTTGTTATCAAAATAACATTAAAATCATCATACTGGCGATCATTCCAATATCTTACCGCGCCATCTTCTTTTAATACTCTTATTTTGTGTCCTGTACTTGCCCCAGCACCTAATATAATATTTTTAGTAAATTCATCATTTGCTGAGTAATCATCGGCTACAAATAACGCATTTGCTCCAGCTGCTTTAGAGACATTAGTTGCAACTTGACCATGAATAAGGCGGCTATCTACACGCGCTAACACTACTTTTCCCATAATTTTACCTCTATATTTTTTTAATTTTATAAAATTCCAATGGCTGCTAATACACCAAGTATTATGGTTAATCCCACTAATGCTTGAGTTACTTTTAACCCTTTCTTAGAAAAATAGAAATATAATCCCATCACGACCATAAGAGGCAATACACCCGGTAGGATTTTATCCAAGGTATCTTGGATAACAAATTCTTTACCGGATAAATTGAATTTCAAACTTGATGATAATTTTATGTAGTTAGCAGCTAAAATACCCATCATGAATAAACCTAGAATGGATAAGCCCTCAATGACCATTTGCATTTTATTACCAACCACTTCAGTAGCTGCATTTCTACCCAATTTGAATCCTAACTGAGCAAAATAGTACCCAACAAAAAGTTGATAGATAACAAATGCAATGAAAGGAAATAAAGCACCAATTGCTAGGCCTTCTTGAGCCCAAGGAAGCGCAATTGCAATAAAGATATATTGCACTGTTCCAGAGTCGATTGCGTCACCTATTCCGGCTAAAGCCCCCATTAAACCAGCTTTTGTATTATAGAGAACGTCGTTATCAATACTGATCGGTTTCTTTTGATAAACTTCATCTGCTCTTACAGCTTCTAGTGACGCCATAATTCCTGAAATTGTTCCCCCACCCCAGGTTAATTGAGTGTTAAAGAACAATAAGTGTCTTTGATAAGCTGCTGAAAGCTCACTTTTTGATTTATATAATTTTTTGAGAATTGGCATCAATCCCCACATTAAAGAAGCGGCTAGATAGCGGTCAAATGAGTGTGGGATTTCATTTGCATAATACCAACGTAACCATGCAATAGTGATATCTTTTTTAGTTATTGCTTCCGGTTTGAGATCAATACTTTCTTGTACGATTTCAGTCATTATAAATTCCTCTTTTTAATTTATTAATCAATTAAAGATTAATAATCGTCATCATCTACTTGGTTATTTGAATTACTTCTAGGTTGCTCAGCCGCAGAATTAACCGCTTCATTCTTTGCAAGGACAAAGATAAACGCAACAATAGCGCCGACAATTGCGTAGGTAACCATTGTGATATTCAGTGGTTTTGCAATTACGGCCATGAAGTAAGCTAATAAGAAGAAAATGATGTAATTTTTCTTACCGATAACATAAATAGTTAGCGCAATACCTACTGCAGCAAGACCACCACCAATTACATTAAGGATATGGAAAACAAGTCCACCAGCATTGGATTTAATGATATCTGCAATTATTGGCGCACCAAAATAGAGTGCGACAAACATAAATGGTAAAAAGAGTGCGACACTACAAATGATTGGTAAGATAATAATTGATAAAGTTAATCCCGAACTGTTAGCTTCGTCAGCATATCGTTCAGTTAATTTCATAATCATTGTATTGAGGAAAAATCTTAATTGGTATAAATACGATCCTAACAAACCAACAGGTACGGCTACCGCCACCGCTGCTGCTGGTTGCATATCGCCGAGTAATGCGACAGGTACAGCGACAGCTGTTGCAATTGCGGGTTCTGATGGCATTTGTCCGCCAGGAGAAAACACACCCATATAAATTAACTGTATTGCTGCGGTTATTATCATCGCGTTTGAAATATCATTAAAGACTATTCCAACAATTAACCCCGTCATCATCGGTGAGAATCTGAGTGTTAATGTTGCTCCACCCAGCCCCCGAGACATTACCATTGCAACCCATATTGAAATAATGGTTGCTTGAAGAAACGTTACATGCATTTCTTGCATATATAAACTCCTCGATTTTTTTATAATATTTAAAAAATTTTAAGAAACAATTGATTGTAATTCTTGCTTATTGACAAATTTCTCTACATCTTCGACACATTTCTCACCCATACCCTGCAAACACTCAATGGCATAAGCTGATGTATGTGGAGTAACAAGAACTTTTGGATGCTGAACTAGAGGATTGTCGTTATATGAAGGCTCGACATACATTACGTCAGTAGCATGACCCGCAACAATACCCTCATTCAATGCATGTAATAGTGCATTTTCATCAATTAGTTCAGCTCGAGCTGTATTGGTGATGTAAACACCTTTTTTCATTAAAGAAAATTGGTGATCTTTTAAGATATGATAACTAGTTTCATTTAATGAAGCATTTAGAGAAATGATATCCGCATGTTTTAGCAAATACTCTAAATCAACAATTTCAATATTATGTTGATTAGCCCATTGTTTATTTACGTTTGGATCTACAACAAGTAAGCGCGTATTAAATCCGTGTTTAAAAATTTCTGCCACACGGCTTCCAATATTCCCACAGCCAATAACGCCAACAACTTTACCCGTAACATTGATACCCAAAAAAGAGGCTCTTTTTTTCCAATCATTTGATTTCACTGCAGCTTGTGACTGAACTGTTTGCCTAATTAATGCAAGTAAATTAGTCACTGCATTTTCGGCTACAGCATCTCGCTCCACTAGAGGCGGTACAATTGTTACAATCGTTCCATGTTCCCTTGCAGCAACAACATCAACATTATTAAAACCTATTCCATGACGAGAAATTAAAAACAAAGGGTCTTTTTTATTATCAAAAAAATCTTTGTTAAAAAAAGGTCTAACACTAGCAATAAAAATATTAAAACCTTCTAAAGCCTTTGCTAATTCCTTCCCTGGTATGTCATTATCAAAAGTAAAATGCTTTACTTCGCCAATTTTTTCTAATCGTTTTAAATGATCTGGAAAATATTTTCCAAAACTACTTGAGTTAATTATCGCAATTTTATAATTATCCACTCCATACTCCTAATCAATGAATGATAAACGTCACTGCTTTTTATTTAAAATGAACGTTATTCATCCTTTTTCTGACTTAAATGTGACAGGTAACATTGATTATAATTAATATGATTTAAAAAAAAGTGAATTTAGATCACATATTTAACAAATATTATAAAAATCAGCTTTGATAAGGGGATAATTATTTTCTATCAGAAAATATACTAATAATGCTGGAGGGCTTTAAGAATATAGCTTTAGGAATGTAGCATTAGCTAGTTCAAGACATAATAAAAAAGGGCAATCATGCCCTTTATAAAATTTAAGATTGCTATTTTTTATAAGCATCATTATGTACACCAACTGCTGCACGGCCTGACGGATCATTTAGATTTTTAAATGATTCATCCCATTCAATCGCTTTTGCAGTTGAACAAGCAACGGTTGGGCCACCTGGTACACAATGTGCAGCACTTTCAACAGGGAATAATTCGTCAAAAATCTCACGATACATATACGCTTCTTTTGATGTTGGCGTATTGTATGGGAAACGGAATTTTGCATTTTCTAGCTGTTGATCCGTAATTTTGCTTTCAGCAATTTCTTTTAAGGTATCGATCCAACTGTAGCCTACACCGTCAGAGAATTGTTCTTTTTGACGCCATACCACTGATGCTGGTAAGTAAGATTCAAATGCTTCACGAACAATGTGTTTTTCCATTTTACCGTTACTACCACACATTTTATCTTTCGGATTAATACGCATTGCCACATCTAAGAATTTTTTATCCAAGAAAGGTACACGCGCTTCAACGCCCCATGCAGCCATTGCTTTATTAGCACGTGCACAATCGTACATGTGTAACGCGGCTAATTTTCGGACAGTTTCTTCATGAAACTCTTTGGCATTTGGCGCTTTGTGGAAATAGAGGTAACCACCAAATACTTCATCAGCACCTTCACCTGATAGGACCATTTTGATACCCATTGCTTTAATTTTTCTTGCCATTAAATACATTGGGGTTGAGGCACGAATCGTTGTTACATCATACGTTTCGATAAAATAAATAACATCACGGATTGCATCAATACCTTCTTGAATGGTGAAGTTAATTTCGTGGTGAACAGTACCTAGATGATCAGCAACTGCTTGTGCAGCCTTAAGATCTGGGGCACCTTTTAAACCAACCGCGAATGAGTGCAATTGTGGCCACCATGCTTCTGATTTTTCATGATCTTCAACGCGACGAGCAGAAAACTTTTTAGTAATTGCTGAAATAACAGAAGAATCAAGTCCACCAGATAATAAAACGCCATAAGGAACATCTGACATAAGATGACTTTTTACAGACTCTTCTAGTGCAACACGAAGTTCATTGATATCTGTCTTATTATCTTTGACGTTATCATATTCCATCCAATCACGTTTGTAATAGGTTTTAATTTCACCTTCTGTACTTGATAAGTAACTTCCAGGAGGAAAAGCCTCAATCGTTTTACAAACCGGAACCAATGCTTTCATTTCAGACGCAACGTAAAAAGTGCCGTTTTCATCATGTCCCATATACATCGGAATGATACCGATATGATCACGACCAATAAAATAGGTGCCTTTATTAATATCATAAAGAATAAACGCAAACATGCCTTGTAAGTCATCAAGACAGTGTATACCTTTTTCTTGATATAAAGCTAAGATCACTTCACAGTCAGAGCCTGTTTGGAATTCATAACGATCTTTGTACTGATTTCGGAGTTCTTGATGATTATAAATTTCGCCATTAACCGCTAAAACTAATGTTTTATCTTTATTATAAAGCGGTTGAGATCCAGTATTAACATCTACAATTGATAGACGTTCATGAGCTAAAATCGCTTTATCAGAAGCAAAAATACCAGACCAATCAGGGCCACGATGACGTTGCAGGCTTGATAGCTCTAATGCTTTTGTTCGTAGCTGTTCCGGATCTGATTTAATATCAAGAATACCTAAAATCGAACACATTGAATTTCTCCATTTAAAATCGCTATAGCGATACTATTTACTAATAAAATTTATTTTAAATATTATTGCAAGCAAATCACAAAAATAACAGGATACACATTATTGATTAACAATTAAAGTACAATATCGTTATACTTTTCCTATAATAAAGATTGCTTTTATTTTTTTATCCACTGCCCTTGCTGTTTGATGTATTGACCAGCAGGCGTTTTTTCTTGAGCTTTACTTCCTGCTTTGTTTTGAACTTCAACTAGTGGCACGTTACTTTCAGCTGATACTTTTTGGTACTCTTGTTTACGAGCCTGATTAATTAATTGGGCAATTTCGCTTGCATTACCTTCATTTTTTACAACGCCTAAATAACCATCGGTTTGTTCTCCCACTAGACCATTAGCTTTTGCTTGAGGTAGTGAATTAATCGCTTGATCTAAATTTAAAGCAAAAACAGGCAAAGCTAATAGGATTGATAATAATGCTACTGTTGCTTTTTTATAGATATTCATAACAGACTCCTTATTAAATACATCATATTAAGATGAATTAAATATGTAAAAACGGTTGAAAGTTAAATGTTTTGCTATAAAAGTCGTGTTTATGCACTCATTAATATTAATATAAACCTGATTTATTAATAATATTATCTAGCGCTTTGTCCACTTTGATATTAATTTCGTGATCAATCTTAACGTTCAAATTGATATTAATTGGTTCATTTGGTGCTTGCACTTTAACCGTTGGCGTACAACCCATTAGTACAGCACTACACACTATAATTGTAATAATAGTTTTAATCATAGAATAACCTCTTATCTATCAAGATTTCCTTTTTAAATACGCTTCAATACGTTTGCGAATAGGTTCGTTAATTTGATCGGAAAGTTGTAAACTTATTAATAGTTTTGCAATATTCTCTTCAAGATTTATATTCAAATTCACCGCTTTACCATTTTCAACATCACGGTTATTACCTTGAATATTTAGTCCTAATTTAGCAATTTCATTTTGATAACTCACCATACCCGACAACTTAGTATAATGAAAATTTTTGATTATATCAGTGAGAATTTTCATATTCGGGTTAGCTTGGGCATAATTTTTCAGTGCCGTATTTTCAAACTGTAAATATCCTTCATTAACCGTAACTAACTGGCCGTTTTTTATGACGACTTCATTAAAAGCTGTCCCTTTTTTACTGGACGGTAATAATGTTATTGGCAACGTGCCATCAATTGCCCCATCTCCAGCTAAACCATCAGCAGGATATTTAGCCAAGATATCTTTCAATTGTATCTTTTTTAGCCTTAAATTAAATTGTTGGGGTAATTTAGCTAAATTCAATTGTCCCTGATCAAGAAAAACTGAGCCAGAAAAAATAGCGGCTTGCGCTTTCGTCCATTTCACTAACCCTTTACTCGGAGCATTTAGCGATGCTGAATAACTACCTGCTAATCTAATCTTCTCGAAATTAACACCAATATTAACTTGTTGAATAGTTAATGCGGGCGTTGAAATAGTAAATTGATTGTTATTAAATGAAATATCGATGTTGCCAACTGCGGATTTAAATTCAGTCGCTTTAAATATGCCATCAAATTTATTAATTGTTAATGTTGATTTTGCATTAATTTGTTTCGATTCAAGCGAAATAGGTATTGTTACTTCAAAGGTCAGCTTCCCTACTAATGGTTTAACAATTAAGTCATCTGAAAATTTCGCTTTTTCAATATTAAATAAAGCGTTGTCTGAACTCTTTAAAATAACTTTATCGCTAGTTAAAACCCCTGTAAATGGTAAAGTCAGATTACCTTTTTCTATTCCAAATTGATTCAAGGAAGTCGTCAAGACCCCCTCTTTGATTTCGAAGCAAGAATTTAACTGATCAAACGAAAGGTTAGCAGTTAATGTGTGTTGATTATTACTTGATAGATTAAGTTGTATTGTATTTTGTTCTTTAGTGGCCTGAACCTTCAGGTTAACTAACTCTTTTTTCTGTTGATAAAATGTTAAAGAGTCGACATTGATATTATTTGGAAACCAATAAATGATAGTCGATACAGTGGAAGAATTAGGAGAAGATTGATTGAGCTCTTGTGTATCTGTCACCTTTGGCAAGCCTGATTTATCAGTTGAATCGGACCAGTAAATATCAATACTTTTTGCCGTAAAGGTTGACAACGATAGTTTGACATTGCTCGCTTTTAACGATAATTGTGGCTGTTGTGAAATAGTTAGTTCATCAAAAGATAATCCGCCGAGGCCGATATCAATACCTTGCCAATCTATAGAAAGATTATGTTCATCCTTGAATGATAACCAATATCGCCAACCATATAAGCTTAATATCACTATTATGAGTAATATAAGAGATGGAATCCAATAACGTTTTTTTAAGCGAGCCATAATAAACTCTCAACAAGTGGATCGCCGAATAGTATCGGCGATTATTATGCTTGTTCTCTGTTAGCAATATAAGCCAATGCCTTGTCAATTCTTGCTAATGTACGTTTTTTACCAACAGCATAAACCGTTGCATCTACAGAAGGCGATTGCCCAATTCCCGTTACTGCAACACGAAGTGGCATACCTACTTTACCCATCCCGACTTCAAGCTCGGTGGCTGTTGCCTCAATAGCATGATGAATTTTATCAATTTGCCAATCAAAATCTGAAATTGCTGCAATTTTAGCTTTGATTGCCTCTAAAGGTTCTTTTGCAACAGGTCGTAAATGTTTTTTAGCTGCATCAGCATCAAACTCATCAAAATCTTGATAACAATAAGTACATGATTCAGCCATTTCTTTCAATGTTTTACAACGTTCACCAAATAGTTTCACTATAGTAATTAAATCAGGACCTTGTGTTAAATCATAACTTTGCTGATTCATATGCCAAACTAAATGCTGTGCAACATAATCAGCATCTAAATGATTAATATAATGATGATTTAACCATAGTAATTTTTCAGTATTAAATGCACTGGCAGATTTACTTACTGCATCTAATGAAAAGAAATCAATCATTTCTGGTACGGAAAATATCTCTTGATCGCCATGAGACCAGCCTAGACGAACTAAATAGTTAAGCAAGGCTTCTGGCAGATAACCATCATCACGGTATTGCATCACACTCACTGCGCCATGACGTTTAGAGAGTTTTTGTCCATCGTCACCTAAAATCATTGATACATGACCATATTCAGGTAATGGTGCGCCTAGTGCTTTTAAAATATTAATTTGACGAGGCGTATTATTAATATGATCTTCACCACGAATAACATGGGTGATTTCCATATCCCAATCATCAACAACGACGCAAAAGTTATAAGTTGGAGAACCATCAGTGCGACGAATGATTAAATCATCCAGCTCTTTATTGGCAATTTCAATAGGACCACGAATTAAATCGTTAAAAATAACAACGCCATCGACCGGATTAGCAAAGCGAACAACATGTGGTTCGGTATGTGAATGCTGTTTTTGTACTTCATCACAACGACAATGACCATCATAACGCGCTTTTTCGCCTTTTGCCATTTGCTCTTCGCGCAATTTTTCTAAGCGTTCTTTTGAGCAAAAGCAACGATAAGCCGTTCCATTAGCTAACATTTCGTCAATAACTTGATTATAACGATCAAAACGTTTAGTTTGGAAATATGGACCTTCATCCCATGATAATTTTAACCAATTCATACCTTCCATAATCGCATCAATCGCCTCTGGTGTTGAACGTTCAAGGTCGGTATCTTCAATACGCAATACAAAGGCGCCATGCGCATGGCGGGTATAAAGCCACGAATAAAGCGCAGTACGTGCACCACCAACATGTAAGTAACCAGTTGGGCTTGGTGCAAAACGGGTTTTAATTTTCATGAAATAATCCTATTAATAAAGAGCCCTAAATGTCAATTTATCACTTATGCTCTTTTTATTTAACCGCTTTCCATCAATAGGAAAGGCAATTGCAATAAGTTCAATTTAGTTGCTTATTTTAACACGTCAAAAGGTTTGAGCAAGCCGTCAGTAATAGACAAAATTAGCAACTAATTTAAGTAGTTACTCAATATAAAATCGAGTATAAAAATATAAATTATCAAAGTTATTAATGAGCTTCATCCCAATTATTACCAATACCAACATCCACTTTTAATGGTACTGAGAGTTGATAACAATTTTCCATGATAGATTTAATAGATTTACTATATTCACTAACAAGCTCTTCTTTAACCTCAAATACAAGTTCATCGTGTACTTGCATTAACATTCTGATATTACCGTTAGGCTGGGCTTTAATCCATTCACTCATCTTGATCATAGCTGTTTTAATAATATCAGCTGCTGTACCTTGCATTGGCGCATTAATTGCTGCACGCTCAGCCCCACGTTTTTCATTAACTCTAGATGAAGTGATTTTTGGTAAATATAATCGTCGTCCTGATAAGGTTTCAACATAGCCCTGCTCTGATGCCTGTTGACGAATTTTGTCCATATACATTTGTACGCCAGGATAACGTTCAAAATAACGATCAATATAGAATTTTGCTTCTTTACGAGGAATATTAATTTGTTTAGATAACCCAAAAGCACTCATGCCATAAATTAATCCGAAATTTACGGCTTTAGCTCTTCTTCGCTCTTCGGCGGTAACTTCTGGCTCTGGTTTACTTAGAATTTCACTCGCTGTCACTCGATGAATGTCTTTATCATGGGCAAAAGCATTTAGCAAACTTTTATCCTGCGATAAATGCGCCATAATACGTAGCTCAATTTGCGAATAATCAGCTGAAATAATTTTATAACCTTTTGGAGCGATAAATGCTTGGCGAATACGGCGACCTTCCTCGGTTCGAACAGGAATATTTTGTAAATTAGGGTCGTTTGATGATAATCGTCCAGTTACAGTACCAATTTGGTTATAATTGGTATGAATTCGGTGATCAATTGGGCTAATCATCAACGGTAGTTTATCTGTATAAGTATTTTTTAATTTGGCTAATCCTCGGTAATATAAAATTTTACGAGGTAATACATATGTATTTGCTAATTCATTTAATACTTCTTCACTAGTTGAAGGATCACCTTTAGGCGTTTTTTTGAGTACGGGTAATTGGTGTTTATCAAATAAAATTGCTTGAATTTGTTTTGGTGAACCCGGATTAAATTTTTCACCCGCAAGGAATTGTAACTCTTCTTCAGTATCCTTTAATATTTTGCTAAGTTCTTTTGAATACGCTTTTAATTGTTCAGCATCAACAAGAACCCCGGTTCTTTCCATGTCAGCTAAAATAATTGCTAGTGGCATTTCAATGTCTGAAAATAACTTAGTGAGTTTTTCATTTTTCTCTAGCTGTGGCCATAATTTTTGATGTAATTGAAGAGTAATATCCGCATCTTCTGCTGCATATTGAGTTGTTTTTTCAACATCAATAGTATCAATACTTGATTGTTTTCTACCAACTTTAGTTAATTCATCATAAGTAATTGTTTTATATTTCAAATAGCGTTTTGCCATACTATCCATGTCATGTCGTTGAGTGCTATTTAATACATAGGACTCTAACATGGTGTCATAAGCAATACCCTGCACTTGAATGCCATAGTTCGCCAATACACTGTAGTCAAATTTGGCATTTTGGACGATTTTTTTGATTTGAGGATTCTCTAATATTGGTTTTAATTTTGCCAATACATGATTAAGCGGTAACTGCTCTGGAACACCAAGGTATTGATGAGCTAGAGGAATATAAGCAGCTTGATGTGGAGTAACACTTAGCGATATCCCAACAAGTCTAGCATGGAAATGATCGATATTATCCGTTTCCGTATCAAATGCAAAGCCTTCGCAACTATTTAATTTTGCAATCCATTCATCTAATTGTGTATCGGTTAAAATACATTGATAATCCTTTTCGTGTACTTCAGTCTCTAGCTCTTCTTGGTCAATCGAGGACAATTCCCCTTCAATTTCGACATGAATTTGACTTTGCTGATTTAAAAAGTTACCCGTGATTAATTCTTGTTGCCAACGGTGGAAATCATAATAAGCAAACAATTCAACTAATTTAGTTGCATCGATATCACCTATAAGCAATTGTTCCGTCGTAAAATCTAATGGAACATCCGTTTTAATTGTCGCCAATAAATAACAAAGGTCAGCTTCTTTTTTATGATCAGCCAATTTACTTTTCAATGATTTAGCACCACGAATAGGCAATTTTTGAATTTCATCCAAATGGCTATAAATATCATTTAAACTTTCAAAATGCGTTAATAAATTTAGTGCCGTTTTTTCACCAATTCCCGGAACACCAGGAATATTATCAGACGTATCACCTCTTAGTGCTAAATAATCAATCATTTTTTCTGGTGGAACACCAAATTTTTTCATAACACCTTCTGGGTCAAGAATTGTGTTATTCATGGTATTTATTAGTGTGATTTTATCACTGACTAATTGTGCCATGTCTTTGTCACCAGTACTGATTAGTACCTCAAGATTTTCTTTTTCCGCTTGTCTAGCCAATGTGCCTATCACATCATCAGCCTCAACACCATCTACACAAAGCAGTGGTAATCCCATCGCTTTTAAAATAGTATGAATTGGTTCGATTTGAGGTCGTAAATTTTCTGGCATTTCTTCTCGAGTAGCTTTATATTCGCTATAAAGTTCATTACGGAAAGATCCGCCACTTGCATCAAAAACGACAGCAATATGAGTTGGATCATATTGATTTATTAGACTGCGTATCATATTGACCACACCAAAAATAGCCCCAGTAGGTTCACCTTTGGAATTAGTTAATGGAGGGCATGCAAAAAAAGCACGATAAAGATAAGAAGAGCCATCAATCAAAATAATTGGCGTATTATTTGGCATTAATAGTTACCCAAATGTTATTTAATACAGTTATTATTAGTATAACCTAATTAGTAACAATATTCTTGTGAGTACCGATAATATAGTGTAAAAATATTCGAGATCGCATCGATCTTTAAGTCAAATTGATTAATTAAAAATACTGTATATCCCTATATCACTATTATATAATACTGATATCTATTTTCGTCTGAGTATCAAATAAATGACAGAATTAAGTCCTGCAGCACAAGAGGTCAAAAAAGCACTAGCAGCTAAAAATCTTGAAACCCCATCATGTCGTTTACCTATGGACAATAGCGAACGGAAAGCAAAAATAGAAGCGCATTTCCGAGAAATCATGAAACTTATGGAACTTGATTTGAGTGATGATAGCCTTGTTGAAACTCCGCATCGCGTTGCAAAAATGTATGTTGATGAGATATTTTCCGGACTTAACTATCATAACTTTCCCAAAATCACCCTGATTGAAAACAAAATGCAGGTTGATGAAATGATTACCGTTCGTGATATTACTTTAACCAGTGTTTGTGAGCACCATTTTGTGACCATTGACGGTAAAGCCACCGTTTCTTATATCCCAAAAGATAAAGTGATTGGTTTATCAAAAATCAATCGGATTGTTGAATTTTTTTCCCAGCGCCCGCAAGTGCAAGAAAGATTAACCCAACAAATTTTGGTGGCACTACAGACGCTATTAGGAACAGTTAATGTTGCTGTTTCAATTGACGCTACACACTATTGCGTTAAAGCTCGAGGTATTAAAGATTCCAATAGTTTAACGACCACGACCGCATTAGGTGGAGGATTTAAAACGAATCCAAGCACCCGACAAGAGTTTTTGCGCGCATTAAATCATTAATAATATAAGGATATTGAATGAAATATTTATCACTCATGTTTATGATACTGTTTATTACAGCATGTTCTGAACAGGAATCTAATCATAATGATAAATTTATTGGTTTTTGGGTTGAAGGCGGTCCGGATTATAAACATACGGCGTCGATCGCCAATCTTGTTGAAATAAGTAAACAAGGAGACAATTACTTTATCAATGAAAACTACGTTTATGGTAATGGTCAAACCATTGCGATGCGAAAACTCACAAAATCACAAGACTATTTCGACGGACTGGCTTATCCATCAGAAAGAAATTTTGGTTTAGAAAACAAAGTGACTATGGATGATGATACAAAAATCGGTATATTTAATACCCATTTCTTTCGAATTTCAAAAGAAGAAGCAGAGCACATTAAACGCGATGTAAAAGAGTGCGAAGAGATAGAAAAAAACCGTTTTTTTATTCCTAATGAGCAACAAGCTGAATATAAAAAACGGGCAAAAGAACTGGCTTATTGTCGGATTTTTTGGTAACAAACCAAATTCACGCCAATCTAAATTCAGTGGATTTTTGTGACAGTCGTATGGGAATTGATTATTCATCAAAATCCCAAAATCAAATACAACCGAAAATCAACTTTATATTACGTGCATCTTTAAGAAAGATTGGTATAATTCACAGCTATTTTAGTTAAAACATCACAATTAATAGCACGCTTTCATGAAGATCATTCGCGGTATTGATAATTTAAACAATCAATTTACTCAATGTGTACTTACATTGGGCAACTTTGATGGCGTGCATTTAGGACACCAACAATTAATTAACCATTTAATAAAACAAAGTAAGAAATTAAACTTACCAACAGTGGTTATGTTATTTGAGCCTCAACCTTTAGAGTTTTTTTGCAAACAAAATGCTCCCGCTAGGTTAACGTCTTTTAAAGAAAAAGTGGAATTAATTAAAAAATTGGGTATCGACTATATTATTGCGGTGCCATTTACCCAAACCTTTGCCAATATGTCAGCCCCAGATTTTATTCAAGATTGGTTGATAAACAAATTACAAGCTAAATATATTGTTATTGGTGATGATTTCCGATTTGGTCGTGAGCGTAAAGGTGATATTAATCTTTTACAACAATATACTCATAACAATCAATTTGTAGTAGAAAGTATGCCTACGTTTGTTTGGAATGATTTAAGGATCAGCAGTACGGCTGTTCGTGAAGCATTATTTAATAGTGATTTTAAATTGGCTCATTGCCTTTTAGGCCGTGATTACGCCATTGAGGGGAAAGTGGTTCATGGCAATGCGTTAGCCAGACAATTAGGATTACCGACAGCCAATATTCATTTAAATCGAAAAAAACCCGCTTTACAAGGCGTCTATTTTGTAAAAGTCAAAAACTGTTGTAGTAATCAGCATTATCATGGCATTGCCAATATCGGTATAAGACCAACCATTGAGGGCAAAAAGGCTATTTTAGAGGTTAATCTATTTGACTTTTCAGGTGATATTTATGGACAATATTTAGACGTTATATTCGTTCATAAGTTACGCGACGAGAAAAAATTTGATTCGCTAACCGATTTAAAACAACAAATTGCACAAGATGTTTGCACTGCGAAACAGATCAGTGCAAAATTAACCAATTAAAAAGTAGTTTCAACAAAAATTAACTGGAATAAATCAGCATGACAGACTATAAAAACACATTGAATTTACCGGAAACCGGATTCCCTATGCGAGGTGATCTTGCTAAACGTGAACCGGCGATGTTGCAAAATTGGTACGATAAAGAACTTTATCGCAAGATCCGTCAAGGCAAAAAAGGCAAAAAGGCTTTTATTCTGCATGATGGCCCTCCTTATGCAAACGGAAAACTTCATATTGGTCATGCCGTTAATAAAATAATTAAAGACATTATTATCAAATCAAAAGGCTTAAGTGGTTATGACTCCCCATATATTCCAGGATGGGATTGTCATGGTTTGCCGATTGAGCAAAAAGTCGAGGAGCAAGTCGGTAAACCAGGTGTAAAAGTAACACCAGCTGAGTTTCGCCAAATTTGTCGTGATTATGCTGCTTCACAAGTTGAATTACAAAAAGCTGATTTTATTCGCATGGGTGTGCTTGGGGATTGGCAAAATCCATACCGTACAATGGACTATGATACTGAAGCGAATATTATTCGTGCTTTAGGTAGAGTGATTCAAAATGGGCATTTAGTCAAAGGTGCTAAACCAGTTTATTGGTGTACAGATTGTATGTCAGCTTTAGCGGAAGCTGAAGTCGAATATTATGATAAATCATCGCCCGCAATAGATGTAAAATTCAAAGCCGTAGATAACCAAGCTGTTGCAAGTAAATTTGGTGTTAATACCGACCTAACTATTTATGCCGTGATTTGGACGACAACACCTTGGACATTACCTGCCAGCCGAGGTATTGCCTTAAATGCTGAATTTGAGTATCAACTAGTACAAATAAACGATAAAGAATGCTTAATTTTAGCCGCTGATCTGGTCGAATCAGTCATGAAACGTGCCGAAATTTCAGAATGGAAAGTACTTGGCAGCTGTAAAGGTGATGCACTTGAGCTGTTACGCTTTAAACATCCTTTCCTTGAGTTTGATGAACCAATTGTACTTGGTGAACATGTGACAGTTGACGCAGGTACAGGTGCAGTGCACACGGCGCCTGGTCACGGCGTTGAAGACTTTTTAGTTGGCCAAAAATATGGGCTTGAAGTTGCTAACCCAGTTGGTGGCAATGGCTGTTATTTACCTGGAACAGGTGTTGGTTTAGATGGTTTATTTGTTTTCAAAGCCAATAAAGTGGTAGTTGAACTATTAAAAGAACGCAATGCTTTACTACACTTTGAAAATATTGAACATAGCTATCCTTGTTGCTGGCGACATAAAACACCTGTTATCTACCGTGCAACACCACAATGGTTTATCAGTATGGATAAACAAGGTTTACGTGCTCAATCACTAAAAGAGATCAAACAAGTTCGTTGGATTCCAGATTGGGGACAAGCTCGAATTGAAACTATGGTAGCGAACCGTCCTGATTGGTGTATTTCACGTCAACGCACATGGGGCGTGCCTATGACGCTATTTGTGCATAAAGAAACTGAAGAGTTACATCCAGACACACTACAACTAGTTGAGAAAGTGGCTAAATTGGTTGAACAAAACGGTATCCAAGCATGGTGGGATGCCGATATTAAAGATTTATTAGGTCCTGATGCTGATGATTATCGTAAAGTGCCCGATACACTAGATGTATGGTTTGATTCAGGCTCAACATTCTACTCAGTGGTTGGCGTGCGTCCTGAATTTGCAGGACACGAAGCCGATATGTACTTAGAAGGTTCAGATCAGCATCGTGGTTGGTTTATGTCTTCATTAATGCTATCAACGGCAATTGATAACAAAGCACCGTATAAACAAGTATTAACTCACGGTTTTGTGGTCGATGGACAAGGACGTAAGATGTCTAAATCACTTGGTAACATTGTGACCCCACAAGAAGTGATGAATAAACTTGGGGCAGATATTTTACGTTTGTGGATTGCATCGACTGATTATTCAGGCGAAATGAGTTATTCAGATGAAATCATTAAACGTGCAGCCGATAGCTACCGTCGTATTCGTAATACCGCACGCTTCTTACTGGCTAACTTAAATGGTTTCGATCCAGCTAAAGATATGGTTAAACCAGAAGATATGGTAGTACTTGATCGTTGGGCTGTCAGTATAGCTAAAGAAGCTCAAGAGCAAATCATTCAAGCTTATGAAAACTACGATTTCCATAGAGTCGTACAACGTATTATGCAATTTTGCTCAATCGAAATGGGCTCATTCTATTTAGATATTATCAAAGATCGTCAATATACAGCTAAAAGCGATAGTGTTGCGCGCCATAGTTGTCAAACTGCGTTATATCATATCGCTCAAGCGATGGTTCGTTGGATTGCACCAGTTTTATCATTCACTGCTGATGAAATTTGGCAATATCTACCTGCTTCTGGAAAATCTGAATTTGTATTTGAAGATGAATGGTATACCTTGCTATTTACCTTATCAGATAGTGAAACATTAAACAGTGCTTATTGGGCTCAAATCTTAGCTATTCGAAGTGAAGTCAATAAAGTTTTAGAACAAGGCCGTAATGATAAAGTTATCGGGGGATCACTTGAAGCAGCGGTAACCCTTTATGCTAATAGCGAAATAGCAACAGCACTCGCTAAATTAGAAAACGAATTACGCTTTGTATTACTGACTTCACAAGCGACGGTGAAACCTTTAGAAAATGCACCACAACATGCGGTACAAAGTGATATTCAAGGTCTTAAAATTGAGCTTGCTAAAGCACAAGGCGATAAATGTCCTCGTTGCTGGCATTTTACAGTTGATAACAACCCAACCACTCACTTATGTAAACGTTGTGAACAAAACATTCATGGTAATGGTGAAGTTAGACATTTTGCCTAAGTGATATAAAAATAAATAGGGCTATAAAAATAATTTTATAGCAATTAAGAACACTTACCGCCGACGATTGTCGGCGGTATTATAATAATGAGCATAAATTATATGAAAAAAGATAACGGACTTCACTGGTTATTATTTGCAGTTGTAGTTTTTATTATCGATATCGCAAGTAAATTCTGGATTATAAATAATTTTTACTTATTTGAATCTGTAAATCTTTTACCCTTCTTCTCTATCACCTATGTACATAATATTGGCGCAGCTTTCAGTATTTTTGAAGGTCAACGATGGATACTTGCTGCCGTAGCTTTTGCTGTTAGTGTCGTAATTGTTTATATGTTATATCGCAGTAACCATAAGCAAAAATTAGAAAATTTTTCATTAGCATTAATTTTAGGTGGTGCATTAGGAAACCTATTTGACCGTCTTTACCATGGATTTGTTGTCGACTTTCTAGATGTCAATTTTGGTGATTGGCACTACCCAACTTTTAATATTGCTGATTGTGCGATTTGTTTAGGTATTGGATTTTACATCCTAAGCAATTATGCTAAAAAGACTGACTAATATGCAGATTATACTCGCTAATCCTCGTGGCTTTTGTGCTGGAGTAGATCGAGCTATTACTATCGTTGAACGCGCGCTTGAGCTATTTGGTGCTCCTGTTTATGTTCGCCATGAAGTTGTACATAATCGCTACGTAGTTAACCGTCTTAAAGAACTTGGCGCAATATTTATCGAAGATCTCAATGATGTCCCAGACGACAGTATCCTTATTTTTTCTGCCCATGGCGTATCTAAAACAGTTCGTGATGAGGCCAAACGTCGCCAGCTACGAATATTCGATGCAACATGCCCTTTAGTAACTAAAGTTCATATGGAAGTCGCCAGAGCAAGCTATCGAGGTGAAGAGGTTATTCTTATTGGTCATGCTGGCCATATTGAAGTAGATGGCACGATGGGACAATATAGTAATCCAGCTGGTGGAATCTATTTAGTCGAATCAATTAAAGATGTACAAAACTTGCAAGTAAAAAATGACAATCATCTCTGTTTTACAACACAAACAACCTTATCGGTTGATGATACCGCAGAAATCATTGAAGCGTTAAAAAATCGATTTCCCAATATTCGTAGCCCTCGTAAAAACGATATTTGTTATGCCACCACTAACCGCCAACAAGCAGTTAAGCAGTTATCATCTCAAGCCGATATTGTCTTAGTGGTTGGATCTAAAAATTCATCAAACTCCAGTCGATTAGCAGAGCTTGCAAGACGAAACAGCAAAAATGCCTACTTAATCGACTACGCCTCAGACATTAATCTTAAATGGCTAGAAAATGCCCGAACTATTGGCGTAACCGCTGGCGCTTCTGCCCCAGAAATTTTAGTTAAACAAGTTATTGAGCATCTAAAAAGTTTAGGTTGCACATCAATGATTGAAACCGAAGGTATTTCAGAAAATATTACTTTTGAAATTCCCAAAGAGTTACGTATAGAAGTTAAAACAACTGATTAAGAAAAGTGCGTTAGTTGCTTAAATTTTTGCAATAATTCGTCTTGAGTTTCAACATGCTCTGGATCAGCAATAATCGCATTTTGAATTGGACAAACGCGTTGACAGGTAGAATGATCATAATAACCGACACACTCAGTGCATTTATTTGGATCAATTTCATAAGTATCGAACCCCATTGAAATGGCCTCATTTGGACATTCAGGTTCACACATATCACAATTAATACACTTATCAGTTATTTTTAACGCCATTGCTACAATATATCTTTAACGAATAAAAAATTTGCGCCATTATAACGCAATCCTAAATAAATCCTAATACGGATCTACATTTACATTGAGTATTGACAAAACTTTTGCAAAAAATTTTGAGGAACGGGGTTTTTGAAGGTCTAAAATTGCATAAATTTGGAAATTAAAGCCTAATGCATATCAAAATAAGTGTTCCTAATCAGATTATCCACCTAAATAGTTATTGGAATTTTAGAATTATTTTAGAAACTTATCAGCTTGACGCGAAAATAGTTTTATTAGTAAATTGAACAAAGGAACGGCTCAAAGCTTCACTAATTTTCATTAGTAAGTTAATTAGGAATTGCCTACTTTTTTGTGCAATAAACAGGTATTCCTATGTATGATTATCTAATGATATTTATAATTAAATTTTTAAGTACATATTGAAAGAAAGGTGATTTTTCTATCAATTCAGAAATATCTTTAATATGTTATACAGTTAAAAATTTTCATAAAAATTACAATTTATTATCTTTAGTTATCATTGCAAATGAAATTAATACGATACAATGCTCAAAAAATAACAAAAACGAAAGGATGAAAAATTGGCAAAATTCTTTAGATTCAAATATATCGTTATCTTTATTGCCACTTTAGTTGTGCTTTATTTAGGAAAATTAATTTTTTTTCCTTCAGAGCAGGCCGTTAATTATATTACGTCGCCAGTAACGAAAGGAAATGTTGAGAAAACGGTTCTTGCTGATGGCACTATAAGCGCTTTTAAACAAGTTAGTGTTGGTGCACAAGTTTCTGGACAAATCAAAAAATTGTATGTTGAACTTGGCGATGAAGTTAAGCAGGGAGATATGATAGCTGAGATTGATGATCTTAAACAAAGTAACGATCTCAAACAATCTGAAGCAAAATTAAACAGCTTGGAAGCTCAGCGTACATCTAAGCAAGCAAAATTAGTTAACTATCAACTAACTTATGAACGCCAATTAAAACTGGTTAAAAAAGGGGTTGGTGTCCAATCAGATTTAGATTCAGCAAAAGCCGATCTTGATGCAATCAAAGCTGATATTGCAGCACTTGATGCAGATATTGTTAGCGCTCAAGTGGCGGTTGATACTGCAAAAGTTAATTTAGGTTATACCAAAATACGCTCACCAATTGATGGTGTTATTGTTGCCATTCCTGTCGACCAAGGGCAAACGGTAAACTCGGTACAAAGTGCTCCGACTATCGTTAAAGTCGCTCAATTAGATAAAATGACCATTGAAGCACAAATTTCGGAAGCCGATGTTATTGGTGTTAAAAAAGGTATGCCCGTTTATTTCACTATATTAGGACAACCAAACAAGCGGTTTGAGGGATTAACATTAAGATCGATTGAGCCTGCACCTGACTCAATTAATACTGAAAACTCTACGTTAAGCGCATCATCTACCACCAAAAGTGCAATTTACTACAATGGTTTATTTGATGTTGATAATCCTGATCATCTTTTACGTATTTCAATGACAGCTCAAGTATATATTGTGTTAGCTGAAGCGAAAAATGTACTGACTATTCCATCCCAAGCTGTTCAAAAAAATTTAGCAGATAATAAAGCGATTATTTATCTACTTGATCAACATAATAATGTTGAAGAACGAGAAGTCAGTCTAGGTATCAATAATAATATCAATGTGGAAATCAAATCGGGACTTAAAGAAGGTGAAGTCGTCATTATTGGTAGTAACAATGGCGCATTATTTAATCCTAATGGACGCACGCCGAGGATAAGATTTTGATATGACAAATAATCCACTTATCAAACTTGAGAATATTGTTCGTGAATTTCCAGCCGGTGATTCAACCATACAAGTGCTTAAAAATATCAATTTAACGATCAATGCCGGTGAAATGGTTGCCATTATTGGTGCGTCTGGCTCAGGCAAATCGACGTTAATGAATATTTTAGGTTGTTTAGATAAACCAAGCTCGGGGGTCTATACCATTGGAGGTCGTACCACCAATAAATTATCACCCGATGAATTAGCTGAATTACGTCGTGAACATTTTGGATTTATCTTTCAACGCTATCATTTATTAAGCGCCTTAACTGCACAAGGTAACGTTGAAATTCCCGCCATTTATGCAGGAATCACTAATGAACAACGAAAAAAACGAGCTATTGAAATATTAACGCGTTTAGGGCTTGAAGATAAAATTAGTAATAAACCCAGTCAATTATCAGGAGGTCAACAACAGCGTGTCAGTATTGCTCGAGCCTTAATAAATGGCGGACAAGTTATTTTAGCAGATGAGCCAACAGGCGCACTTGACCGTAAAAGCGGATTAGAAGTTATGGCTATCTTGCGAGAACTTCATAAACAAGGGCATACTGTGATTATTGTAACGCATGATAGCAATATTGCCCAAAGTGCAGAGCGAATTATTGAAATCAGTGACGGAAATATTATCTCAGATTCAATCAATCCTAATTATCAGGTAGAAGAAAAAAAAGATAATCGCCAAGTTAAACAGATCGAAACTACTAAAACCCAAGACAACTTTCAAGCTAAATACAATCGTTTTCGAGACGCCTTTAATATGGCGATATTGTCGATGCGTTCTCAACGATTACGCACTTTTCTAACCATGCTTGGTATCATCATTGGCATAGCCTCTGTCGTTTCCATGGTTGCATTAGGAGAAGGTACAAAACAAAAAATACTCTCGAATATAAACTCATTAGGAACAAGCACGCTAGAGATTTATCCCGGTAGCGGATTTGGGGATCGTAATGCAGATAAAATTACCACCCTACGCTCATCCGATGCTGACTTTTTAGCGAAACAGAATTTTGTTCATAGCACAACCCCAAATCTGGCAACATCAGTCTATTTTCGAGTCAAAAATTTGGCGATGACTGGTACAGTAAATGGTGTGGGAGAGCAATTTTTTGCCGTTCGTGGTTATAACATCACCCAAGGCATTGCTTTTGACCAAGCTAGCGTTGCATCATCAGCACAAGATGCCGTTATCGATGAAAATACCGTTAAACAGTTATTTAAGAATGAAAATCCAATTGGAAAAATTCTTATGGTGGGTCAATTACCGGTAAGAATAATTGGTGTTGCCGCCAAACAACAACAGGGATTTGGTAATAATGAGAGTCTTAATATCTGGTTACCTTATACCACTGTCATTAATCGCATGGTTGGACAAACATCGTTAAGAAGTATTACGGTTCGGATTAATGATAATGTTGATTTATCAGTTGCTGAACAAGCGATTAATAAAATCATGATACAACGGCATGGTGTTAAAGACTTTTTTATCTTTAATTCAGATAGCATCCGCGAAACAGTTAATTCTTCGGCTTGGCTATTAACATTATTAATCTCAGCCATTGCATTTATCTCACTGTTAGTGGGTGGGATTGGTGTTATGAATATCATGCTAGTATCCGTCACAGAAAGAACCCGAGAAATTGGCGTACGCATGGCAGTGGGTGCACGTTCAAGTGATATACTGCAACAGTTTTTAATCGAAGCAGTATTAGTGTGTCTAATCGGCGGAACATTAGGTATTTTATTATCATTTATGGTCGGTGGAATTTTTAATTATTTTGTCACAATATTTGCAATGCGTTTTTCAATCATTTCAATTATTGCTGCCTTTAGCTGTTCAAGTATAATTGGCATAATTTTTGGGTATTTTCCAGCAAAACGAGCCGCAAAACTTGATCCAATTTATGCATTAGAAAGAGAATAAAAAGCGCTGTTAAAATAAAATCCCTTTGCACGATAAACTGCAAAGGGATGACAATTTGTTAATAACTGTTTAAAAATTAATTATTTTGTTCTTCACTTTCAGTTTTTTTATCGTTTTCTACCTTAACATGCGGATCTAAATCCACTAAGTAGGCAGTAACTCTCGCATAATCTTTGACATAATCAGTGGTATTTTTAGTATTAAGACCACGCGAGTTCACAAAAAACTTACGATTAACCACAACAGTTGGAATTGACTCCGGTGTTAATTGATTATAGGCCTCAGTTTGTTGTGTCATAAACGCTTTAACTAAAAAACTTTGTTTGGTTTTATCAAACTGTTCAGCATCAACACCTAAGTCAGCAAAGACAGCTTTAATATCATCAGCAGTTTTTAATTTACGCTCGGTTTGCACTGCTTTATAAAGAGCATCTGACACTTTATCTTCAATACCTAATACATTAGCCACCGCCCATGCTTCAGCTAGCTCTTTAGCTAATGGACCAAAATTTTCTAAATGGTAACGTTTAAATTTAGTACCATTTGGTAAAGCTTTAGCAATCGCGTCTGTTGCATGATATTCGCTTTCAAATTTAAAACAGCTAGGACAGTTGAATGAGAAAAACTCTACAACCTCTTTATCTGGAGAGGGTTCAAATGGTAAAACTCCATATTGTTCACCTTGTTCAATCGGTTTTAGCTGCTCAGCAACATTTGCTGTAGCGGGTTGAGTATCATTTTTATTATCTGCCGGCGCTTCTTGCGCAAAACAGGTTATAGAAGTTAATAATACTCCAATAGCAATAAGCGTTTTTTTCATTTAATTTATTCTCCTTATTCTTTAATAATTCCGCGAGCTTTTAATATTGCTGATTTAAAATCATCTTCATAATCTTTTTTTAATCCAGGTATAGCTTCGTTTTTATCTGAATTACGCATTTTTAAATGATAAATTAAAACTTCATCACTAAGATCTTTTAAATTACCATCAAAACCAGCTTCTTTACCCAATTTATCTAAAAGCTGTAATAAATTGAGATCTGAATCATTTTCCCAAGCTGGTTGTAATAACTCAATTAACTCATCAATACGATGACATTTCATAATAACTACCTTTTAATTATTCAACTAAGTTGATAGATGATGACATAAACCTTTATGTTAATCTTTACCTTACAATCTATATATTAATAAGCTTCTAGTATATACTCGGCTTTAAATTTAAATTGTCCATTTAAAAGATTCATAAACAAGTATATTTTATGTCTAAAAAATAACTTTGCTATATAGTAATGTTATTTTGCTTTTTGGCAATGTAAAAGAGAAAGAATTTATGGAAAAACTGCCTATTACTGCTATTATTTTAGCTGGTGGTCAGAGTAACCGCATGAATGGTGTGGATAAAGGCTTGATGTTATTAGCTGGGAAACCACTTTTTCAACATGTAATTGATCGCATCAAACCTCAAGTCGATTTTATAATGATTAATTGTAATCAGCATGCTGATCAGTATGGCTCGCTAAACTACCCTATTTTTGGTGATGATTTAAAAGGATTTTTAGGGCCGCTTGCCGGAATCTATAGTGGCTTATTACGAAGCAATACAGATTGGAACTTATTTGTTAGTTGTGATACCCCTTTTTTACCAGATGATTTGCTCGCTCGATTAGCAAAATTTTCAGCTACTCATCAAGCTATTTTTCCTTTTGATGGTAAGGATAATCATCCAACCATTTTATTAATCAATAAATCTGTCATTGCTCAACTAAAAAAATATTTAGAAAACGGTGATCGCAAACTGATTCTGTTTTTAAAGAAGATTCATGCAACTGCTGTTGATTTTAGCGATACGCCTACTAGTTTTATCAATATTAATACAGTTGATATGCTAGAAAGTGCCAATTTGGCAATTGAGGCGAATAAATAAATCACAAATCGAGCCTTTTTATGCATTAGCTTATTGATTTTTTTGTTTAAAAACCCCGTTCCTCAACTTTTTTTATATTTTAATTATTAACAGTTTGATAGATAAAAACTTACTGTCATTTTTTAAGCAATTTTTTTAATTCTTGAGCAAAGCTTTCTATTTCAACTTCTTGTGTTGACCACGAAGTGCAAAAACGTAAACAAATATGGTTTGGATCACTTTGCCCTAAATTATCCACAGCATAACGTGAAGTAATTTTTTTGGCTAATTGATTCGGTAAATTGACAAACAGCTGGTTGGTTTGTGGTTTGGCTGCAAAGGTGAATCCCTCATTTTCAAATAAGTTTGTAAGTTTTTCAGCCATCATATTGCTATGTTTGCCTAATGAAAGATAAAGGTTATTTTGCATTAACGCTTTAAATTGTACAGCTATAATCCAACTTTTAGCTAATATTGCTCCTTTTTGTTTCATATTAAAACGGAAGTCGCGATTAATAGTATGATTGTTAAATACCAACGCTTCACCAGCAAAACCACCAACTTTAGTGCCACCAATATAAAATACATCGGTATACTTGGCTAAATCAGGGAAAGTAATGTCATTATCTTTAGCGCCTAATGCCATAGCTAAACGCGCACCATCTAAATAAAGATATAAATGATTTTTTTGACAAAATTGATACAGTTTTTTTAGCTCTTGTTTGGTATATAGGGTACCTAATTCGGTAGTGTTGGAAATGTATATGAGCTTTGGTTGAACCATGTGCTCGTCACAATGATAATCTAAAACAGGTTTTATGGATTCTGGTGTTAATTTTCCATCTTCAGTTTTCACCGTTACAACCTTATGCCCTGTGGCTTCAATTGCACCCGTTTCATGCACATTGATGTGTCCGGTTTCCGCTGCAATCACAGCCTGATATGGTTTTAGTATATGTGAAATGGTTGTTAAATTGGTAATTGTCCCACCAGCTATAAAATGTATGTCTGCATTCGGGGATTTTAATCTTTTCCTAATCTGATCGATTGCATCATTACAACAATCATCTAAGCCATATCCAATCAACTTTTTATTATTGATATTGATAAATTCTTCTAACAATTTAGGGTGTACTGTTTGATTATAATCATTTAAAAAATCGTACATATCATTAATCTTGTATAAAATAATATTTACGTTTAAATATAGCACGTTATTGTTGAGAATCTATGAATAATAAAAAAATTATTGGTATTACTGGATATAGTGGATGTGGTAAAACCACTTTGCTAAAAAAGATTATTCAGTTAATGGTTTTGCAAAATATTAAAGTAGGTTCATTAAAACATGCCCATCATGATATTGAGTTAGATATCCCTGGTAAAGATAGTTATGAGCTACGCAAATCGGGGGCATTACAAACTATTGTTGCCTGCGATAAACGTTACGCATTGATTGAAGAAACACCAGATACCCCAGCAGATCTAAAAACGCTTATTAATCGGTTTACCGATGTTGATGTGATATTAATTGAGGGATTTAAAGATGAACAAATTCCTAAAATTATGTGTCATCTAAAACAATGTCAAAAACCATTATTTATTGATGATTTTACCATTGCTGTTGCTAGCGATGAGCCGTTAATAACATCTTTACCTGTATTAGATATTAATCAACCAGAGCAAATTGTGAATTTTATAAATAATTATTTATTTTGCCGTTAATATATCGTATTTTACTTAACTGTTTTTTTAACTAATATTATCATTATGAAATTTCGACTAAGAAAAACTATAAGCATTGCCAAGAAAGTCCTAATTGGATTAATGCTTTTCTCTGTTTTTCTTATTCTGCTTATGCGTTGGGTTAATCCTTGGGGTTCCATGCTGATGGTCGAAAGAAAGATCGCTAACTGGAATATTAATCAACAACGAATTTGGAAAGATTGGGATCAAATTTCAGATAATATTAAGATTGCCGTTATAGCTGCTGAAGATCAGCAATTTGCCAATCATTGGGGATTTGATTTTAAGGCAATAAACCGTGCGCTAAATTATAATAAAAATAATAGAAAAATCCGTGGCGCCAGTACCATCACTCAGCAAGTTGCGAAAAATATTTTTTTATGGTCATCGCGAAATTGGATCCGCAAAGGGGTTGAATCATGGTTCACAGTTTGGATTGAGCTTATTTGGTCAAAGCAACGGACACTTGAGATTTATTTAAATAGCGTTGAATGGGGGGAAGGGATTTTTGGTATTGAGGCCGCCTCACACCACTACTTTGGTGTCAGTGCAAAGCAATTAACCAAAGAGCAAGCTAGTTTACTGGCTGCAATTTTACCTAATCCTAGAAAATGGAGTCCAGTTAATCCTAATATCCTTACACAAAAAAAAGCAAAATGGATCCTAGGCCAAATGGAAAATTTAGATACGAAAAAATATTTGAAGAAACTTAATTAATTAACGCTTAATGTTTCTACAAATTCAGGCACAATTTTACTTGCTGGGCCGTAAATTTTGGTTTGAAATAAACTTTCCCCCAAACTCGGCTCTAAATTGAGCTCAACAGTTTTTGCCCCCGATTGATTAGCAACCTCTACAAAACCCGCTGCCGGGTAAACATTGCCCGATGTACCAATCGAAATAAAATAGTCAGCTTGTGAAAGCGCATGGTAAATTTTATTCATCTCTAATGGGGTTTCACCAAACCATACTATGTGAGGACGAATAAGCTTATTTTTTACATAATCCACATCTTGATGACAATCAATAATTTGCCCGGTTTGCTCATTACGAACTTTCAATAATTCGCCATGCATGTGAATAATATTTTTAGAACCCGCCCGCTCATGAAGATTATCAACATTTTGTGTCACAATTAATACATTTTCACTGCCGAGCTTATGTTCAAGCTCAGCTAAAGCAAAATGCGCTAAGTTTGGTTTTACCTCAGGGCTTTGTAATTTTTTTCGTAGCATATTATAGAAAGAATGGACCGCAATGGGATCGCGACTATAACCTTCATAGGTTGCAACATCATTAACATCATACCCTTCCCACAATCCATTTTGTGCACGGAATGTCGATAGTCCAGATTCCGCAGAAATACCCGCACCAGTTAAGATAACAAATTTAGGTTTTTGCAGCATATCTATCTTCCTTCTTATTAATAAGCCTTATTATCAATGAAACAGATTATTGACTATATTCTGTCGTAAATATATGTAAGGCTGGTTTGCTTAACTTTTGATATTGACTATAAGCTGTTGCTACTTCAAATTTTATTTCATCTTTTGATTTACCATCCAACCAACTATTGATCATAGCATGAATACTATAAGCTTCTGGCGCCATACGGTGCAAGGTTAAGATCAACGGGTTAATACCTAAACGAGATAGTGGTGGTGTAAAATATTTCTGACTTTTACAAGCAAATACTGCTGCATAGCGTGATTTTTGTTTTTCTTGTACATTTTTGGGCAAAGTGTCCCAGCGTAAATTATCGGGTAAATAATTTCGCCATGACCACTCCATTAAGGAGTCATGACCAATATAAATAACTAAATTGGCTTTTCCCCCTGCGATAATTTGAGTATTATCGATTGAATAAGACGCTTCTTTCTTCCCAGCTGAATAGGTTATAAAATCATTAACAGCATCATCAATATATTTACCATCATAAGCCTGTGCTATAATATAGACATCTTTTGTTTTATGTTTATAAATTATTTCTTCCAAAATTTTACTATTCTCTGGTTTATTTATTTTTATCTGTTGCCACTCTTTTTGTTTATCAAAATAGGTTTTAAAACCATAGGTCGCCCCCCAATAAAGATTATTTTTTGGATCTTGACCATTACCAATTGCTTTAGGAACCGGAGCTATTCGCTGATATTTGTTATCACATAAAGCGACAACAACATGAATCACTTTTGAATCAGCAAAACATGAAAAAGATAAAACTAAACACATTATTGGTATTAATAATAGATATTTACTCATTTTCTCCATTTATTATCAAATCTCCATTCACTTCGTATTTTACAATTACATTATTTTTATACATCATTTCAGAACGAATACATGCCGGGGCACCACCGACATTGTTTTTGGTCATGGTATCTCTCCAGATTTCATTTTTTCTATAGATAACACCTTGCCTTTTAATAAAGGCATGCTGCTTTTCATAAACATGATAGCTGTATAGTCTTTCTTCATCACATAATAGCTCACCTTCTAGTTGGTGCTCTCCAACATAAAGCATAATTTGAAATGTTTTATCGGTAGGATTATAAATAATAAGATCAATATAATTATAAAAAACAGCGGCACCCGAACCAAAAGGCAACACTCGACCATCATCAGGAAAAGGATCAAAGCTATGATTTGCTCGTTCGACTATTTGGAGTTCTGAATGGAGAGCTAACCAATGAATTAGATTACTAATCTGACATATACCACCACCAATACCGGAACGAGCTACACCAAATGAAAGTTCCATTCCATTCAAAAATCCTCGCTTTTTAGTTGGTTTTCCGACTAATCGGCAAAACGAGAAATATTCACCAGGTTTAATTAAGATTCCATTTAACGAATCAACGGCAATTTTTAGGTTTGTGACTTTATTGTATTGAAGCTGAATATCGCTGTTACCCAATCGAAGTATTAATTTAGAGGTATGTTTTTTATAGCGAAAAGGTAAACGTAAATCATGACTACGTTTTAAGCTATATTGACGTGAAGAACAATACCAAAACAAATGACGAAACAAGCGACGCTGATTTACCCTTAACCAATAAAGTAAGGGATGATAACTGGATAAAGGTTTAGACATTAATTGTTTTTTATCTTAAATTCCAATAAGATAAATTATAACATTAGTACTATCTTTTTGAGAGAAGAGATACATAAACTTTTAATAATAAATTAAAATCTATCTTAAAGAAGTTGTATTATGATTTAGTACGTTAAGGATGAATAAAATGAAAACAATAGGTTTAATCGGTGGAATGAGCTGGGAAAGTACCGTAACTTATTATCAAGTGATCAATCAAATGGTAGGAAAATCATTAGGAGGATTACATTCAGCCAAGACGCTTTTATATAGTGTCGACTTTCAAGAAATTGAACATTGTCAGTCCAATGGTGAGTGGGATAAAAGTGCGCTTATTTTAATTGATGCAGCGAAAAGACTAGCATTAGCTGGGGCAGATTTCATCGTGATTTGTACTAATACTATGCATAAAGTCGCAGATCAGATTAAAGCTGCCATTGATATTCCCATTCTTCATATTGCTGATGTTACGGCACAGCACTTAATCAAAGAAAATATTCAAACCGTTGCTTTACTTGGAACAAAATATACGATGGAACAAGACTTTTATAAATCAAAACTGATTAATAAAGGTTTAAAAGTGCTTATTCCTGATGAGCAAGATAGAATGATCATCAATCAAATTATCTATGATGAACTCTGCCATGGCATAATTAAGCCAAGTGCTAAACAAGCTTATCTTGATATTATTGATAAACTTGTTAAGCAAGGAGCACAAGGCGTTATACTGGGTTGCACTGAAATTGGCTTGTTAATCCAACAGGCAGATTGCCTGACGCCATTTTTTGATACCGCTTTATTGCATGCCGAGGAAGCCGCGTTATTTGCAATAAGTTAATCATTTACTCTTTATCAGTATATTCTAATATATCACCCGGTTGGCAATCTAAGTGTTTACAGATTGCCTCGAGGGTTGCCAGTCTGAATCCTTTTACTTTACCTTGCTTTAGTAATGATAAATTTTGTTCAGTAATACCGATTGCGGCTGCCAAGTCTTTGGATTTAACTTTGCGTTTAGCCAGCATTACATCTAAATTTATAATAATTGCCACATTAAGATCCTATTAAATCGTTTTCTAGGTTAACGTCATTGTATCGTACTCAACGTTATTATTTATATGCCATATTTAGATAAACTGTCTATTTTCTTCAGCGATCTGACAGGCCTTTTTTAAGATCTGACCAATTAGCATAATACTGATTGCTAAAAGTAATGTCATAAAATCTTCGCTAGTAAACGATACCGTAAAATAACGCTCAGGTTGATTGTAACTTAATATTGCCGTTATTACCGGTTCTGAAAGTACACCCATTACCGCCCAAATCACCAAAAATTTACCAAAGTTATAACAGTATTTTGTTGATTTAACAGAAAAATAGTCTGCTTGCGCAAAATTAACCAGCATTAATCGTAGTTGATTAAAAGCATAAATTAAAATAACAATTCTGCCGGTATCAATAAGTGTTGCTAAGGCAGCTTGCCAAAAGTTTAGGTCTGTAGAAATGTCGATGCTATCATCCATTGTCGTGGAAATGAAAAAAGAATATCCATCCGATCCAAACCCAATATTGTTCTTATCAAAAAAGTAAAATAACAAAGGCGATATCGTTCCAATCAGCATACATAATAAGATAGGGATCAAAATTAATACTGACATCAATTTACAATATTGATTTAAGCGAGTCTGATTTTTAGCTATATCTGTGTTCATTTTTATTTCCTTTTGGTTAAATTTACCAAATAGAGTATAAGCTGAGGGAAATAAAAAAACAACAATTTATTAAAATAAAACGATAATAATTTATCGTTATTCACTTATTTGTGATTATAAAAAAGCCTTGCTGTTTAACGGCAAGGCTTCAAAAAATTAACTAATTATTTATGCTTCAATAGCAACACGTAGTTTTTTCATTGCATTTTTTTCGAGTTGGCGTATACGCTCAGCCGAAACACTATATTTATCAGCCAAAACCTGCAATGTTGATTTGCTATCATTAGCATCTAACCAACGCGCTTTAATAATATCTTGGCTACGCTCGTCTAATTGAGATAATGCATCATGTAATTTATCAGTTGCATCATTTTCCCAATTATCATTTTCAATTGATTTAGAAAAATCAGAATTAACATCTTCTAAATAAAGCGCAGGAGCAACAATTGAATTATCATCGTCATCACTATCAATATCAAATGACATATCTTGCGCTGACATTCGTGATTCCATCTCTAGTACATCTTTACGACTTACGCCAAGCTCATCAGCAACCATATCAACTTCAGCACTATTAAACCAACCTAAACGTTGTTTATTTTTTCTCAAATTAAAAAATAATTTTCTTTGCGCTTTAGTGGTTGCGACTTTTACAATACGCCAGTTTTTTAGTACGTATTCGTGAATTTCAGCTTTTATCCAATGTACCGCAAAAGAGACTAAACGTACTCCCATTCCTGGATTAAAACGACGTACCGCTTTCATTAAACCAATGTTACCTTCTTGAATCAAATCAGCTTGTGGTAGACCGTAACCAGAATATCCACGCGCAATATGCGCAACAAAGCGTAAGTGAGACAAAATTAATTGTCTTGCTGCATCAACATCATCATGATAATAAAGTCTTTCACCTAGAGACTTTTCTTCCTCAGCTGTTAGCATCGGATAAGTATTTATCATACGAAGATATGATTCAATATTTCCTTGTGGGATTAAAGCACCTGCTTGCATTTTTAAATCAGTACTCATTTAATTCCCCCCTTAAATTAGACTAATTTTGTTACATCTTACTTGTGTAACAATTTAAATTCTTTCTTTTAATTTAGACCACTAAAATGTGATTTAGTTCACATTTTTATCATAATTTTTATTATGTAGGATCTGGTAAAAATGGCAAATATTTAATCCATCATTATGAAGCTATAACCATTTTATTCAAATACTTTTTAGTAGCAATAAATGCTGAAAACCAACCTATAATCATTGAGAATAAAATAATTAATAAGCTTTCATCCCATGAAAGACCATTTATATTAACTATTGTTCCAAAAACATCCGATACATGCAACATGGTTGAATCTATTTGAAGGATAAATACTTTCGATAGAACCAAAGCCAAAATAGCACTAATTAATCCAGTAAAAATACCATTATATAAAAATGGTCGTAAAATAAAGCCTTCCGTTGCCCCAATCAATTGCATAACCGTAATCGTTTGCCTGCGAGCAAATATATTTAACCGAATGCTGTTCCCAATAACCAGTGACACAGCAATGATCATAAAGATTGAAATCGTCCATACTATTGATTTGACCATATTGGTTAATGCCGTTAATCGCGTAAACCAGCTGTCATCAAGCTGTACATCATCGACACCATCTATATTTCGTAATTGTGCTTGTAGATCGTGTAATTTATTAGTCTGCTTAGCTTCTTCAACTGGAAAAATAATAGCAACTGCAGGCAATGGATTGTCAGCAAGCAAATCAAGTGCATCATCAAATCCTGACCAAGTTTTGAATTCATCGCGTGTTTCATCTCGAGAAAGATAAGTCACATTTTGAACTTCAGGAATCGTTTTAAATTGGTCAATTAAATTATTAGTTTGCTCTGGCGTTAGTGTTTTGTTTATATAAACTGTTACGTTAGGAGTTGGATACCATTGCTCTGCTGCTTGATTTGCATTTTTCAATAGTAAATAGCCTATTGTCGGTAAAGTAATTGAAATAGCAATAACAAAAATAGTCAGCAAAGAGGCAAATATATTTTGATAAAAATAGTTAAATACATTATGCCATGCATAGCCAATCTGCCTTTTCCAACGCCCTAAAAAGCTATTATTCTTTTTTTGTTTAGATGGTTTAATCTTGGCCTTTATCATCAACTTTTAACCTCTAAACGTCCTTGATTTAAATTGAGTATTAGATGATGTTTTCGACGAATAAGCCCCATATTATGCGTTGCCATCAGTACAGTTACACCAGTCTGGTTAAACTCTTCAAATAATTTCAATATATCTTTTGAAAGTTTATCATCTAAATTACCAGTAGGTTCATCAGCAAGTAATACGGTTGGGCGATTAACAATAGCTCGAGCTATTCCTACGCGCTGCTGCTCCCCGCCAGATAACTGTATTGGATAAAATTTCATTTTATCAATCAATCCAACTTTATCTAATGCTGCTGAAACTCGTCTTTTAATTTCTTCGGCTGGCTTTCCTAAAATGATTAATGGAAAAGCCACATTCTCATAAACAGTATGATCTAATAATAATTGGTGATCTTGAAATATCATACCTATTGTACGACGCAAAAACGGCACTTGATGTTTCTTTAAACGAGAAACATCAACACCATTAAGTAATACTTTACCATCATTCGCTTTTTCTAAACCACAAATCAAACGCATTAATGTGCTTTTACCTGCACCTGAATGGCCTGTTAAGAAAGCCATTTCCCCTTGCGATAAAGTAAATGTTATATTTTGCAAAGCTGGCTTTCCACCAGAATAAACTTTACTAACACGTTCAAATCGAATCATGATTTATCTCTATTCTTCTGCTTCATCAAACAGTGCGTTAATAAAATCATCAGCAACAAATGGTCTTAGGTCTTCTATTTTTTCACCGACACCGATATAACGGATTGGAATATTAAACTGATCAGCAATGCTGAATATAATACCACCTTTCGCAGTACCATCTAATTTAGTCAATGTCATCCCTGTTACACCAACAGCTTCATTAAATAATTTAGTTTGACTAATAGCATTTTGGCCTGTTCCTGCATCTATTGTTAACATGATTTCGTGAGGAGCAGTTTCATCTTGTTTTTTAATTACTCGTACAATCTTTTTTAATTCATCCATCAGATGTGATTTATTTTGCAAACGTCCTGCAGTATCAGCAATTAATACATCAATATTTTTCGCTTTTGCAGCTTGAATGGCATCAAAAATTACCGATGCAGAATCAGCATTAATGTGTTGTGCGATTACTGGGATATTATTACGTTCACCCCAAACCTGTAATTGTTCAACAGCAGCAGCGCGAAAAGTATCGCCAGCTGCAAGCATAACTGATTTACCTTGTTGTTGAAATTGACGAGCTAATTTGCCAATTGTCGTCGTTTTTCCAACACCGTTTACACCAACCATCAATATAACAAAAGGTTTATGGCTTTCTATGTTTAGAGGTTGTTGAGCACCATCTAAAATAGATTTCATTTCATTTTTTAATAGATCATGTAATGCATCAGCATCTTTTAATTCTTTTCTTGAAGCTTGTTGTGTTAATGTGCTTATTAATTTTTGTGTGGTATCGAAACCAACATCAGCAATGATCAATTGCTCTTCTAATTCTTCAAACAGTTGATCATCGATCTTTTTTCCTTTAAATAAGCTAAGAAAACCAGATCCTATATTTTGTTTAGTTTTAAAAAGACCTTTTTTTAAACGAGAAAAAAAACCTTCTTTTTTTTGTTCAATCATAAATAACTTATCCCATGATCAATATCAATGATCATTTTATCTTATTTTATTATAAAGCCCAACGTATTCGATCAAAGAGAGTCATATTATTGATCTATTTGATCCTTGAATCTTTTAAGGATCGTGAATTAAATTTAATTATTTAATATAAAGATCGTTGAGAGTAATAGATCGCCATTCGCCTTGGGGTAGGTTGTGAGTAAATAAATTATACTTGCCAATCTGAACTCGAATTAAACGTAAGCAAGGAAATCCAACGGCGGCACACATTCTTCTAACTTGTCGATTTTTTCCTTCTGTTATAGTAATACTTATCCATGAAGTGGGAATTGTTTTGCGTTCTCGAATGGGTGGGACTCGTGGCCATAAATTAATAGGCTCTTCTAAAAAATCCACGATTGCAGGTGCGGTGTGAAATTCCTTCAATTGTACACCGCTGATTAATTTATCAATCGCTTGCTTATCAATTAACCCTTCAACTTGTACCCAATAGGTTTTAGGTAATTTAAATTTTGGAGAACTAATTTTAGACTGCAATTTACCATCATTGGTCAGTAATAATAATCCTTCACTGTCAGTATCTAAACGACCAGCAGAATAAAATCTAGGCATGGATATATAATCTTTTAATGTCTGATATTTTTCATGAGCAGAAAACTGTGTCACGACATTAAATGGTTTATTAAAAGCTATTAATGAACTCATTCTATCCTCAGAAGAATTAAATAACCTTAGAATGCAAAAAAGCCCAGCATTGCTGCTGGGCTTTCGCTCTAATTTAAAAGTCTGGCGGCACCCTACTCTCACATGGGTAATACCCACACTACCATCGGCACTACGGCGTTTCACTTCTGAGTTCGGCA